>NZ_JBKHKI010000001.1:0-1008544 GCF_046546455.1 Rhizobium sp. YIM 134829 | reverse complement strand
CCTCGTCTATTTCATGGCGGCCGACTATTTGCGCATTAGCCAAAAGCTTAGCATGGGATGCATCGAGATTACTGACGAGCAGGGGAACGTCCTCAAGCAAATCGACCCCAAGCGCCTGCCTTTGGAGAGTTGACAATGGATCGATCGATCTGGAACCACCCGGTCAGTCTGGAAATGTACGGCCACGGCAAATATCGCATTGTGACGAGTGCCAAGGAGGCTAGGAAAGTCCTCCTTAACGAATGGCCTCAAACGGGGAGCCGGTACAATCATCAAGCAGCTGTCGCGATGTGCACTGCTGCACTAAGTGGCGAAGCACAGCCAGAGGCCAGCCGGGAAATCTTCCTAGTAGCTGCCAGCGAGGCGAACATTCCTATTTTTAGCCGGTGACCGTAGAAAGTACTCGACTGTTGGGCATTCTGTCCGCGAGGGATCGACACTGCAACGCGGTTAGGCCAGTAGAGCGGCCGCCTTGAAAGGCACGATATCGACAACCTCCCCATACTCACTCGTGATCTCGAAACGGGACTCGTCGATGATATGGCCGGTCAAAATCTTCTCAGCGAGAATCTCCCGAGCCACACGAAGGGCATCTTGATGAGCATGACAGAGTGTCTCGAAGTCAGCCCCTTCTGGGTCCGACCTGACAATCCCATGATTTCGGACATGAAAAAAGTATCTCGGCATATCGTCCCCTGATGTAACAGCCACCAAACCGTCCGCGGCCTTATCAGTTGCGTACGTCACCGCGCCAATATCCACTTTTGAGCTTGAAGCGTTGGAGAAGGGTCGTGCACCGTACCGAACCTTTCTCTCTGACGAGGGGTTGGGCGCCTCATCCAGCACCAAAGCTGGTACTTGGGGAGGCGCCAATGCCGCGTTACTACTTTCATCTGCACCTCAAGGATTGGGTGATCAAGGATCTCGAAGGGGATGAGCAGCTTGCTTCGATCGTCGCCGCACGGGTCTGCGCGCAGTTGACGATGATGGCGATCCTGTTGAGAGCGCAGTTGACTAGGCGCCGTCTCACATTGGTGAAGTTGCTACGTGGGTAGGTATTTTTTCACCCGCAGCGGTCTAGAACGAATACCGTACTCAAGCTTGATATTCTGCCCGCTTTATAGATGTCCCTCGTTCAAGCGAGAGGGACCCCTAATGTCTGATCAACAAGGAAAGGCACGTCGGCCGAGAGGAAAGAGCGCATTGGGCGACTTCGATCAGGCGAAGGCTGTTGCCGAAGCTGACACGAAAGAACGACTTAAACACCTTGACGCGAAGACGGCGCGGCTGAAGGCAGTGCGCTTGGCACGAGATGATCAACAGGCGGCAAACAAAGTCACGAGATAATCTCCCGCTATAATCTGATGGGGTCGGTGACGGTAAGCCAAGCGTAAGGTCGTGAGGCTAACGTGTGGGATGTGAGGTTAGACGACACTGTCCTTCTCGTGTCGCCGATCTGACGTCATGGCAATGGAGCCCGCAGCAGCGGTGTCTGCGGGCTTCTGCTGCCTATCCGAATCGGATGGGTCGGCGCGACGAAAAGGTCTGCTTCGTATGGCCTTCTTGCGTCCTGGCCACTGGCCGGCGGCGCGATTGATCTCTAGGTCAGCCGTCATGGACACATTCGAAAGCTAGTTCTACGCCATCGTCGGTTCCAATCACACACCAGGCCGAGAGCTTGATGCTGAGCAGTGCCGGGCGTTGACCGCGCTTATCTTCGGCATGCCGACCGTCGAAGTGATCAGAAACGGCGACTTCTTCGAATATGAGGGCTGGAGCCAGGATCAGATGATCTACGTGGCGGTTACAGTCACCAGCGACCACACATTCGGAGCGCAAGCTTTGTGCGCACCTCTCGGCCAATTCGATCGGTAGCGCTTGCCGATCAGACCGCAGAGCCAGATTCCGGATCATGGACCAGGTGGTGGGACGCCGCATTTTGTCACTTGAGTGGAGAAATTCATGCTGGAGAACCATCAACACAATTGCAAGCTGATCAGCGGGGGCGGCATTCCTGGCTGGTGCAATTGTCGCGGTGTCGAAAGATACCCGGGCTCAGTCGAGAAGCTGTTCGACTGGCTTAGATTGGCCTTGAAGCGGATAAGCGAGCAGTAGCAGAGGCGAGGGCGCCTCCAAAGAACCCGTTCCATGCATAACACCCTCGCCTCCAGTCCCGGCAGGGACAGCTTCGAAATGGGCTCTGCCAGAAAATTACAAGACTCAAGATCGACTTGTAGTGGCTCAAGGCTCTTCATGCGCATCTGGTGGGCCGATTCACCTTACTGCGTAATGTTAATTTTTGCTTTCTGAGCAGCGCGCGGTCGCCCGTGCTAGGCACTCATCTGCCGGCATTAGCCGGCGTTTTCAGCACCTAGAAATTTAGGCCTCTGCCGGATTTGCCGGCGGAGGCTGTGCTGCGTTGTGCTGCCGCCCCGCCATCATCTGCCGGGGCCATTCACCTTGTCTTTTGAGATTTATTTCAGGTATCAGAGCAGCGGCCGAACCGTCCTGCCATGTGCTGACCCGCCGGCGTCAGTCCGGCAGTCTCAGCACCAAAAACTTTTGGCCTCCGCTGGCTTGGTAAGGGGGCTGCGCTGCGCATGTCGCCCCTAGAAGACCATTTTTGTTGCCGTGCGGCTACAGAAGACCCGAAACGACGCTGGCGCGAAATGTGAACCTTCCCTCAATCCAGCTCCGTCAAGTAGGAGTTTAGGTATCGGGATGCGCGAGGGGCAGATATGGTAGCACATAGAGAAAATACAGACCTTGAGGCGAGTACAGCTACCACGTTGACGATCAAGCCCGGCGACAGCCTCGGGGGGAACCTCACGTTTGGCGACGCGGACTGGATCAAGGTGATTCTGAAGAAGGGCTATGCTTACGAGTTTGAAATGCGCGGCTCCGTGAGTTGGAGCGCGCTAGAAATTCGCGACCAGTATGGAGCCCTAGCAGATAGAGACAACAACGATCGCGATGACGATTTCTCGACTTCCACACTAAAGTTTGTGGCGCAAAAGACCGGCACCTACTTCATCCGCGCCGGCTCAGCCTATGACGACCGATCTGGCACCTATGAATTGGCGACCAAGGTGATCACGGCGCCCGATTTTGCTTCCTATGACAAGATCGCCAAGCAGCTGGCAACCGACTACCATAAGAATCACGACAAGAACCCGCCTCAGAGTTGGCCCTTGAAGGCCGGTGGAACTCTCACCGTGAACCTGAGCGGACTGAGCAAGGATGGTCGCCAACTCGCGGAATGGGCCTTGGACGCTTGGACTGGCGTTAGTGGGATTAAGTTTAAAGTCGTTGCAGGTACGGCGAAAATCAAGTTCGACGACCGCGGTTCTATTCCTCAGGCTCATTGGAGCTCAGCAGAGGAGGGAAAAATTACGTCTGCAACCGTTGATGTTCCTGTCAGCTGGTTGAAGCAGTATGGGACGCACTATAATAGTTACTCGCTTGCCACCTACATACATGAGATTGGCCATGCCCTTGGTCTCGGGCACGCTGGCAATTATAACTACGAGGCCACTTTACAGAACACCTTGTTTGCTAACGACACGAAGCAGCTGAGCATCATGTCATATTGGAATGTCAACCAGAATGAATGGGTTGCAGCGTCCAATGCTCCTGCGGTCACTCCCATGATTGCAGACGTTCTCGCTATCCAGAAGATCTACGGAAAAACTGCGATCAACATCGGTGATACGAAACACAAATTGAAGCCGGTGTTCATCGAAGGCGATGCTCGGATCACCTTGGTCGATACCGCTGGCATTGATACTGTGGACGCGAGTTGGTCCGCGCGTGTCCAGAAGATCAATCTCAACGCTGAGGCTTTTTCCAGCATCGATGGCGGCCTGAACAATCTCTCTCTTGCGAGGGGAACAGACATCGAGAACGCAATCGGCGGAAAAGCGAATGACTTTCTCTACGGGTCATCGAAGGCAAACATGCTCGAAGGGCGCGACGGAAACGACACGATGGTCGGAGGGGCTGGTAACGACCTCTTGTCCGGCGGCCGCGGGAGCGATCACCTTACTGGCGGCGCGGGGCGCGACACTTTTATCTTCAGCAGCAAACCAGAAGCCGATAGCGTTGATCTGATCATCGACTTCAACGTGAAGCTCGACACCATTCAGCTGTCAGCAAAGGCGTTCAGCGAGGTGGGCGCAGATGGAGCGCTACTACACGAGGCGTTCGTCGTTGGAGACGATGCTGGTGACGCTTCAGATCGCATCATCTACGACCTGCTCACCGGCAAGCTCTATTACGACGACGACGGCAGCGGCTCGCACGCTAAGCAGCTTGTCGCCACGCTCGATAATCACGCCAAACTAACCTCTGACGATTTCATCATCAGTTAGAACGTTCAACGAACCATCCTGAAGGCGCGCACAGCTGAAAGCCGACTGGCCTTTGTCACGACGCCGCCTCATCATCATCTGACGGGGTTGGGACGCTATGTCCGCCAACGCGCCAATAGCGTACATAGGTCAGATAGCCGTCCATTATGGAACTAAAAACGTTATGCTCTAAGTAGTGCGTCTCCCCGTTATCAAAACCATCAAGACGTGATCAACGAGCGCAGTGAGACGCTCGTGCGGGATAGATTTCCCGACTGCATCAGTATTGCGAGCCAGGATCGCAATGATGGTATCGCTTATGAGATCAAGCTCGATCCCCGAGAGAGGCGCATGTCCTTCGTCAGCCGCCCGCCTGGCAAGCTTGTCTAGTTCCACGCGAACAAACAGGGCGAAGCGATGGGAGAGGGTCCGGTAGAGATCGGGATGCGATCTCGCCATCTCGAATGTGGCGGTCACGATCTCCGGGCGGTCGTCGCAGTTTCCCGCCTGCTCCATCAGTGCGATCAAATCGTCCCGCATGGATGTGCCGGGATAATGAGGCGGTTTCATCGGACTGAGCGTCGCGACCGCGTCGGCGACGACGTCCGCTTTCGCGGTCCAGCGCCGGTAAAGGGTCGCTTTCGACACCCGCGCCCGCGCAGCGACATCGGTCATGGTCAGGCCGTGATAGCCCCTTTCGGCTAGGAGCTCGAGCGCCGCTTGGATGATGACGTCGTCACGGCTGCTATCCTGGGTGCGACCCCGTTCTGCGGGCGGCAGACGGCGTTGATGTTCGGTGGTTCTTTGGTTCATGGCACCAATATAGAGCATATGATCCGAAACGCAATAGTACCGCAACCCTTGCGTTTCGTATTGGGCGGTCCTATTCTTAGGAGGACAACGGCGCTCGGCGCTAACCAACAAAGAAAGTCCTTCAATGTCCATATCTCTCATCGGTCCCATCCTCGTCACAGGTGCCACTGGCAAACAGGGGGGCGCAGTCGTCCGGGCCCTGCTACAGGCGCGCTATCCTGTCCGCGCCATGACCCGCGATCCCCAGTCACCAGCAGCACAGGCGCTGGCGGCGCAGGGCGTCGAGGTGGTGAAGGGCGACTTCAACGATGCAGCCAGCCTTGATGCGGCATTGGCAGGCGCGGACGGCGTGTTCTCTATGCAGATGGGATCGCATCCCGGAGATCCGGACACCGAGATCGTCACCGGGAAGGCATTGGTCGAGGCCGCCCATCGCGCGGGCGTTCGTGTCATCGTTCACACTTCGGTTGCTCGCGCAGGGGAGCAAAAGAGTTTCGTCGGCTGGGATGAAGGCCGCTGGGAGCCGCTTTACTGGAACAACAAGGCGGCTGTGATCGACATGGTCAAAGCGCAGGGCTTCCGCCACTGGACGATCCTGAAGCCCGCCATGATCATGGAGGACATCGTGCCGCCGCAGGTGGAGGTCCAGTTCCCCTCGCTCCGTGAGCTCGGTCGGTTTGAGACGTCGATTGCAGCGGACAGCGGCATCGACTGGATCGCGGCAAAGGATATCGGCGCGTTTGCGGCTGCTGCCTTCATTGATCCCGACCGCTTCCACGGTCACGAGATCGACCTTGCCGCAGAAACTTTCACCTTGCCCGAGGTTGCGGCCAAGATCGCGAAGGCCACAGGAAAGCCGGTTACGGCTGTCACCTTGTCGGAAGAGGAGGCGCTCGCGAAACCCCATGGTGCGATGATGCGCCAGCACGAGTCATGGAACAACGTCGAGGGCTATAAGGTCGATCTCGATGCCGTTCGCAGCTGGGGCATTCCGCTGACCACACTCGACCAGTTCATCGAGCAGAACCGCGACAAGTTTGTCATCGGCTAAGCGCCTCCGTGTCCAGTAATTCGACCTGACAATCACGGTTCAAGCCCGGCTGCCTGCTTTCAAAAAGCGGACAGCTGGGCTGTTGACCTAAAAGAAGCGATAGTTTGACGGTGCGAAAATGGACAGTTTGCACCGGTTTCCCCTCTGCGACTTCCATGGGGTTAACTGGTGCAAAAGTCAGGTGCATCTTGAGGTCCGACTTGGGTCCAAAGTTGACACCACCGCCTCATCATCTGATGGGGAGGATCTTCTCGAAGGATGCTTGGCGCAGCTTTGCTTTGACTACTTCGTCAAGCGCACGGCCAACTGCGAGGCGTCGCGGCCGATCGAGGAGAACGCGTCCACGAGAGCGTCTGCGTCTTCCGCGGCAAAGAAGTGGGCATCGGAGGTGGCGCAGGCCTTCAGCAGGTTCTTCCCCTTTGAGGGCGCAAGGAAGGCGACCGTGTAGACGGTGACCTTGTTCTTCCGAGCAGTCTCGCATGTAGCTTTCGTCTCGTCATCAGCCGCCTTGGTGGTGTTGTCGCCATCGGTCATGAACACGATGAATTTCTTCGGCACAAGTTTATTCTTGTCCTTGTGAACCTGATCCTCGTTGCCGTTCGTCAAAGACGAGTAGGCCATTTCCATTGCGTCACTCGAATCTGTTGCTCCCGTCGCGGTCAGCTTGTTGACGTAATCGAGTGTTGTTTGTTCAGTCCAGGTAAGCGCGCTTGGCGTGTTCATTTTGTCGTTGTAGGAGACGGCACCGGTTCGCACATAGGTGTTTGCCGGATCTGCGTCCGTAAGCTGCTTGAGTAGGGCGGCAGTAGCCTGTTTCAGAACTTGAATCTTCGTCAGGTTGAGCTTTTTGGCACTTTCAGCCATCGAGCCAGAGCGATCGAGGACTAGGTACATTGACAAAGCGCTCTCGGTTGCGGTCGTCCCCATCGACTGGCTGCTTGCTGATAGCGTAACATTGCCAAGTCCGAGCATCTTCGACAGTGGCGTCAGTGTTTGACGTGAAGATGCGCTAACAACGATTGTGTACTTCTTGCCGCTCCCGACGCCGGTCGATCCCGTGTCGATGGTGATCTGGGCGTTCTTCGCCACATCATCGGCGTCCTTAGCCTCATCCACCGTCATGCCCGAGCGCTTGGCATTGTACATGGCAATAGCCAGATGGTTGCGGGCGGCGGCCTTCGCCTGGTCGACTGTCATCACTTCATTGGCAAGCCCGGACGATGCGGCGAGGGCCGCGACGTCGACGGCATCCTGAAGTTCGGTCTTGGCCAGCACCAACCGAGTGACATCAATGCCGACACCCGCCGCGCCAAGCAGCAGCGGCATCAGCAGAGCAGTCATCATCGCAAAGTTACCGCCACGGTCGCGGGCAAGTGCACGCGCACCGCATAACAGCGAGTTCCGGCGATCCATCTGTCACTCCATTAGAAAATTCCTGGCTTGATGCTGACAGACAAAGGATAGGTTTCGGTTCACGAACAGTCTTAAAGTTCGCTGAACCTTGCATCGGCTGTGATGCGTCCGCCCCGCCACGTTCTGCTGCTGCGGTCTGACGTAGGTCATGCCATGGCCCACCCATTCGCGGCAGGAGTCGCGACTGACCGAATGCGCGACAGCCATCTTGTCAAGGCGAGTTCAATTGCCCAATGCTGCTCGGCGCGTTTCAACTAAGGCGAAGGCGGCCGCATAGGCAGCATCCTCATCGGCAAATGGGCCAAGCACTCTTGTCTCGCCCTGAAAATCAATCGCTATCGATCGCGTGGAATGGTGGAAAACCACGCGACTACCAAACGGCATCGGCCGTCTCAAACCCTCATCGACATGCAGCGAACTGCCTTCCTGCGTCTGATACGAACCCATCGAAAGCTCGACTCTGCCAGAGCTGAACCCATCCATCCAAGCCCGTCGTTCGTCCGCGTTGTCATGCAGAAACGGGCATTCGAGGGCCTGAGCCTCCCGGATAGAGCCAGCTGCCCTGCCAAGCCCGTGTGCTTTTTCAAGATCTACACGGTCGCCTGCCATCGTTATTCACCATCGCCGTTAGTCGCTTGTCGAATGAACCATACCTTGTGGAACTGGCGTACAGCTTGCCGCCGCGCCCCCGAGCTTTACATGGGGCGGTTGTGCCAAATATGGGTCGATCAAGGGAGGAGCCGTTAGATGAAGGTCAAGTTTTTCACTGACGATGGACGACGCATTGACGAGGACGGCGGTGCCGAATTTTTTGATCAAGCTGCAGCGGAACGCGAAGCACTTTTAGGCCTCATGGATTGGGCGCGCGAGCAGAAGGTGGACGAATTGCCGTTCAAGGGTGCGGTCATCGCCAGCGATGGCGACGGGAGGCCGCTTTTCAGATTGACTTTGAGAGCCTCTATCGATCGGTTCGACGGGCGGCACTCAGAACCTAAAGTTGATGAAGCGCTGTCGTTCGGCCTTGGGTCACCGGAAAATCGATAGTGAGATGCTCGCAGACGGTGGTGCAACTCCTGAGTCCGATCAGCTAGTGGAAGGTCAGACCGGCACCAGGACGACTGTTTAGCACTTTTATAGCCGCTTTTGCGACATCAAGGGCAATCTCCTCGAACAAGATTCCGTCGACGAATGCCACTTCGCCAGATCTCCGATCAATGACCGACCATGCCCCATCCTTGGTCCTGCTCAACTCGAAGCGCTTCTCGTCCATCAAATCGCCCTCGGCCGCAGCGCCCTCAGTCACACCATGACCATCGTCTTATCATCAAGCGCGAAGCTGTCGCCAAGCTTGTCGAACCCAGCATTCTTTCTAGCTAGAAGACCTCAAACCTTGTTCTTGAGGCGATCATGACACAGCAATGCGAGAAGAAGCGTCGGCGAGAGAGAGGGCCTAGCGCGCGGGGTGAATTTGAGCAATCGAAAGCTGTTGCTGAAGAAGTGAGCAGAACGCAGGCCGAGGAGGCGCGGCAAAAAACTGAACGTCTTAAAGCAGCTCGTCTCGCTCAAGCTGGAGATATTCGTTTAACGGAGCTGAATGAACAACAGCCGCCAAGTTCTATTGCTGACTGATCGGTGCCGCCTCGAAAGTTACTGGTAGAGACGACTTCGCATGCAGTATGCTCTACCAGTACCGCTCGGGCAGCCACCACTTCAGCTCATCCCTCGTGTAGGGAATGCTCAACTGATCAAGCTGTGAAGCGTAGTCAAGCGCATATGCCTCAGCTTCTAGAAGGCTTGGGAAGGTTCGTGTCCATGCCGGATGATTCGTCGCCGGAGGATGATAGACCGTAACTGCCTCAGACCCTGGTTGGTGACAGATGAGGAGACGATCATATGCCTCGACCGAGGCCAATTCCGGAAATTCCCTATCTTCGATCATGCTGCTCTCCTCATTCTGAACTGACAGGGTCGCGCTGGAACTATCCGAGAGCGATTGTGTTCAATGCAGTGAGAACTCCTGCCGGATCAAAGGGATCCTGCGCCCTGATAGCCGTCAACCGCCGCCTGTGTTGACGGCTATTTTTTCGTCCTGCCGACTGTGGTCCCCCCGTTCCATTTCGAACAAAAAAGTTGATCGTGATTCCACATTGCCCGGGCGGCTTGATCATCGCTGGTTGCTTCGTCATTCTCTGCTCAGAGTGGGTGTCAGACTTTCAACAGGTGCCCGCTGTTGTGTGCACTTCGGAGATGGCGCGCTTGGACAAGCTAGCTAACGTTGATGAGGATTGGGCGGCTTATGGTGCTCTCGTGATGCAATGCCTCTCCCACAGAGTCAGGCTTTTAGCTGCAAAGCTGCTTTGCGATGGCGAGATATCTGGTCAGGCTTTGGCTGAGGCCACCGGAACTTCACGGGCCCGCATGTCCCAGCACCTCAAGCTCTTTCGGTCTGCAAATCTTTCTGTGCGGAGGAGAGAGGGGTCGACGATCTACATTAGGGTCAACCCCAGATACCGCGAAGCGATTCTCACGCTCATCTCCCTTTGAAAGACTCTGCTAAACCGCACCCCTATGAGATTAACTCCCTTTCAGAAGCTGATCGGGGACAGGCGGTTGGTGCTTAGGGGAGCCGGGTGCCGGAGAATTCTCCGAGATGAACCAACAGGAGGGCTTGGTGCATCCGACACCTTTCCATCCCTAGAGCAGTGTCGCACCCGGGCCTCTGGAGGAGGCCTTCTAATGTGCCACAAGTATCCGCGAGCTGTATACGGGAGCGCCTATCTTCACGTGAACCGTGTTCGCCCTGGCATCAAGAGGTGAGCGAACCCGTAGCGGGAATGGGCATCAGCCTAAAGAATCTGACCAAATACCCAGTCTGTTGCGTCGTAAGCTCCTAGGAGCAAGCTCCCAGCGAGGAGAAAGATGATCAGCAAGAAAATCCAAGTGACGAAGGCTTGTGCATCAAGCTGCAAGCGCCAGTGGCGAGGCGGACGATTCTTCATAGCGAGAACCTTACCGCTAGTCCCTTCACCGGTCACGACCCGTCACTCCAACTTCATCTGATGGGGTTAGGACCGGTCGCAGCCTTAGACCACAGCTTCCATCAATGGGTCTGTGGTCCCTTGGTCTGACCGCGAGCAAGAAAGTTCAACGCATAGGCAGCGGTAGTTGCCACGTCCTGCGTCATCTTATGGAATGTCCGGCCGTCAAGCTGGGCGGTTTCCTTCATCAGCAAAAGGGCGACGTACCAGCTTCCATCTGTATCGGCCCTGGCGAGGTAGCGATTGCGCATTTCCAAACTCGACTGCGATTAGGTTGAATGAGCTGACAATACCCGAAGACACCCGTGCCGGGGCTTTGTCCCACGGCTTTGGATTACTCCCTCATCTTTGCGGGCGATGGGCTGCCAAAACTTTTCGGCTTATGAGAACGGCGAGGATATCGTTCTCGATGTTGGTGATGCAGATGCTCAGAAGATCTGATGCTCTGCCGCGCCTGGGAGAGCTGACAGCGAGGTCGTGAATTGACGCGATCGCATCGAGTTCTGCGTCATGGAGGCTCCCGAAATCCACTCCTTCCTCGTCCTGGAAAAATGTGTCCGGGTAGTGGAAGTGAAGGTAATAGCGGGTCATGGCCACTCTCCAAAGAATGACCCTAGCACGTCCGGAGCTGCGAGCGTTGGAAATTGAAGAGCTGTCGAGCGACGAGCTGTCTACCAACGCTTCAGACGCTACTGCTGGCGGAACTTGGTGAAAGCGGCGAAGCGTGGCAGGAAGGTAGCTTCCGCCGTCTTGCGTGCGAGTTCGTTGCCTGCATCGTCGGAGTTAACGATCGCCTCGATTAGGACCTTCGAGCCGAACTTAAGCGCCTCGCCTGCGATCTCGCACAGCGACAGTTCGGCAACATCCATTGCGGCCTCCAGGGATGCGCATTCCTGACCTTCGTGATCGAAGGCCCGACGACCTTCGCTGATGACGTTGAAGAAATAGGTAGGCATCGCAAGCTCCTGTGCACTTCGAAGCTAACTCAACTGAATCTTTTGGAAGAGGTTTTGTGCGATAGGCGACGCAGTTGACAGTTTCATTCTTAGTCCAGCAGGCGGTTAGAAGGATATAGATCAGCCGATTGGTAGCTCTCAGCCTACCCCGCTGATTGGCGGGGTAGGTGATGACGTGCGGTGAGAAGTGCCGCCTAGCGGCTGGCCGTCTGGAGCAGCCTGCAGAGCCTCACGAGTGCCGCATCGAAGCCGCCGGAGGTCACGTTCCGACAGGTCTTCAGCATCTGCTGGCGGTCAGACCGTGACATGCTGCCGAACTCTTTCAGCGCTGCGACGTCTCTGGCTGATCGGGGAGGGAGGAAGTTGCCTCCCGTGCCGCCCACGCCGGGCGTGGTGGGCTTGGTCGGTCGATCGGGCTTCGTGACGGTTCCCGGGCCGCCGATGCCGACATCTACCCCCAGGCCGGCACCGGTTCCACCGCCAATGCCGAGGCCGACACCGGCGCCGAGGCCGTCGGAACCTCCGACGCTCGCGGAGAGGCCGCCCCTGACGCCGTTCTTGCCGCCGATCGAGGTTCCCAACCCCGCTTTGACGCCGCCCGAGCCGCCAACGCTGGCCCCAACACCGGCGGAAACACCGTCGCTGCCGCCGACACTGGCGCCCACGCCGGTCGTTACGCCACGGCTGCCGCCGATGCCGACGCCAACACCCGCATCAATACCCTTGGTTCCGCCCACACTCGCGCCGACCCCGGCACTGAGGCCGGAGGACGGCTTGCTGGAGACATCTACGCCGGCATTCACGCCTTGGCTTCCGCCGATCGATGCGCCGACACCAAGGCCGGACCCCTGCCCGGATCGGCCGATCCCGACACTGACGCCGTTGCTGCCGCCGATCGACACCCCAACGCCGTGCGAATTGCTTCGATCACGAGCCTCGGCGCTTGCCGGCGCCATCAGCGCCGACGAGAGTAAAGCTGCCATCGAGTACGTTACGAAACGATTATACATCTTATCCTCCTTGATCTCACCAGCATTTTCGCTGGACTGCGGAGTCAATTGAAGCAACCGAGGATAGTTCACGCGCGCAAACGGCGTTTTGTTAAGTTTGCGCGGCGATGTTAAACAGCGCGTTGCGCTATAGATGATCGGGCACGTTTTCGTCCTGAAATGTTACGGAGTACGAACGGTGGTCGAAAATAGAAAACATACTTTTGGCTAAAGAAAAGTCGGCGCCTGCCCTAGGGCCATCTAATGGAGTAGCCACCCCGCGCGTCGTGTCCTGCGGGGTTCGCTAGCTGCATGGCGACCGGCGTCGGCCCAATGACACGGCTCCCGGTCTTCACGTGCGCCCTCGATCTTCGTTATTCCTACTCGAGCTCCGGAATTCGCCAGCCTGAAACAGCACCACCGGCGGCCCGTACTCCCCGATGTTCGGATCCGCTTCTCGGCTCCAGGCGACGACGCCGGCATGCTTGTCGACGAGCGCCCGCGCATCGCGCTTTGCCCTCTCCTCTGAATCCATCTGCCGCGGGTCAAAGGCTTGGACAAGGTTGCCCTCGTCGTCCTTATCGAAGGCTGCCAGCACGATCAGCTTGCCTTTAGACGACATCTTCGGATTCTCTGGGTTCGCTGGATTGCAGCACGTCAGCGTAAGCTCTGGCTTCCTGAAGGGTGTTGAAGTCCCCGCCGATTAAACTGTCATCGTGAAAAACCCGCCAAACTGCCCCATTCTCGGTCCCAACGATGTCGTAGCCATTGACTTTGAGCCGTTTAATGTCGCTGTCCATCTTCAGTTCACTCCTCCCAGAGGTGAGGGGAACGTAACGGGCCGATCAACGAAATCAACGACGGTTTCGGACGCACAGCCGCAAGAGCGTCCGCAAATAAGTTGATGGGGCACCTCGCGCGTTATGTTCTGCGGGATAGGTTCACGCGGTCAAGATCGACCCTCACAAGGCGGCGGCGGATGTCCTTTAAGACTTCCCAGCAGGTGACAAAGTCGATGTCTCGGGAATGGATGCGGACGCTGACGTTGGCAGCACATCAACGTCGTTCAGCACGCCGTCGCTAGGTTTCATAGCCACTGGCTCTGTGCTAAGCCCACGGTATAGGCTCGCCGATCAAAGCACGATGAGTGAACGGACATAGCGTGTACGAGACCTTCGAAAACGACGTCGCTTCAGTCCAATCCATCCCGGCGGTAACGAATATCCTTGATGTCGTTTGTCGAGTGACCGGTATGGGGTTTGCCGCTGTCGCACGTGTGACCGATGAACGTTGGATCGCCTGTCAGGTCTTGGATAACATTCACTTTGGCCTGCCTGCAGGTGGCGAGCTGAAAATCGAAACGACAATCTGCAATGAAATTCGCGACCACCGTCAGATCGTTGCGATCGACAATGTCGCAGAAGATCCCGTTTATTGTAACCATCACACCCCCAGGCATTACGGGCTGCAAAGCTACATTTCAGTTCCAATCGTTTTAGCTGATGGGCGGTTTTTCGGCACGCTATGCGCCATCGACAGTGCGCCTGTGAAGGTCAACACCACACAAATTATCGGCATGTTCAGGCTATTTGCTGAATTGATTGGCTACCACCTCGACACGGCAGAGCACCTCAAGAGGTCGGAGGCAGAATTGAACACAGCGCATGAGCTAGCTGAACTACGGGAGCAATTTATCGCGGTTCTAGGGCACGATCTTCGCAATCCGATCGCAGCAGTGGACGCGGGGATCAACCGGCTAATCCGAAAAGGTTGGACTGATGAAGCGCCGAGAATGCTGGTGATGATGAAGGCCAGCATCAACCGTATGACAGGTCTGGTGGCCAATGTCATGGATCTCGCTCGTTCACGGCTTGGCGGTGGCATTGCCTTGAATATCGATCCTACAGCTAATCTCGTCCACACGCTTGATCACGTTGCCGAGGAGTTTGAGGCATCACAGCTCCATCATTCCATCGAACGGGATTACCGGCTGCCTGCGTCGGGGCTACAGGTCGACCATGCCCGTATTGCGCAAATGGTGTCTAATCTTATTGGGAATGCACTGACTCACGGCTCGAAGGATCACCCTGTTCTGCTTCGCGCGACAATCGATAACGAAGAACTGGTGCTTGACGTCATCAACAAGGGCGAGCCGATCCCCCCTGAGAAGATCGACAAGCTCTTTCATCCGTTCCACCGAGAGGGCACAAACCTTGAAGGTCTAGGCCTCGGCTTGTTTATCGCATCTGAGATTGCCAAGGCCCATAGCGGAACGCTTACGGTGCATTCGGATGAGCAAGCCACCACATTTACGTTTCGGATGCCTATTTTATGACACCGGGTGTTTGTCATTCCCATTCCAGCTGTCCTTGATTTTTTCGCTCAGGGATCGACATGGGTGCCAGATTGTTCCAGCAGATCCGGCCAATCGCAGGGCCGAGGGGAATTATGCAAGGCACCAATCCGGTTTGCAGTCAGCTCTACCGGGACTTCACCTGGGAAGCTTCTCCGCTTGGTGCTCAGGCCAAATGGCCCGTTGAGCTGCGAACGGTGATCAACATCATGCTCGGCTCGTTGCAGCCTATGCTGATCGTATGGGGCCCTTCTCAGATCACACTCTATAACGACGGCTACGCCGCCATGTGCGGAGACCGCCACCCACATGCCTTCGGTCGCCCATTTCGTGATCTTTGGTTTGATATCTGGGAACAGGTCGAGCCTATCATCGAGGCTGCATATGCTGGCCAAGGCACTGCCATGGACGACATCGAATTCCTGATGCATCGCAACGGCTATCCGGAAGAAACACATTTTGCATTCTCCTATACACCGGTACGTGATCCATGGGGCACAGTCCTTGGAATGTTTTGCTCGTGCAACGAGATCACTGCTGAAGTCATGGCGCGACGGGCGGAGCGCACACAGCGCGAGCGGTTCTTGCAGGTGTTCGAGCTAAGTCCCGGTGGGATCGCAATGCTCGACGGCCCTGATCATGTCTTCGACTACGCCAATGCCGAATATTATTCCATGATCGGGCTGGGGCGAGAGATCCTTGGCAAGCCAGTTGCAGAGGCTGTGTCGGAAGTCGTGCGTCAAGGCTTTATCGAGCGCCTCGACAAGGTCTATCAGACCGGAGAACCATTTATCGCCAAGGATTTGCCGATCGAGCTCAACAGAGGCGCTGAGGGGGAGAAACAGAGCCGCTTGATTGATCTCGTCTACCAGCCAATCCGCAGGGAAAGTGGGTCGATAAGCGGGATCCTGGTGCAGGCGCGGGATGTCACTGATCAACGTGCGGATGAGGCGCGGCAGGCAGTGCTGTCGCACGAGCTCGGTCACAGGTTGAAGAACCAGCTTGCCATGGTGCAGGCAATCGCTACGCAAACCTTGCGCAATGCACCCGATCTACCCACGGCTAGGAAGCGTCTCAACGGTCGGATCGCCGTGCTCAGCGCTGCGCACGATACCATTCTGCAAGGCGGAACAGGCTCTTCAACCATCCGGCAGTTGGTCAACGAGATGATTACCTTGCATGACGATCCCAGCCAGCAACGGATCAACGTATCCGGGCCGAACCTGAAGGTCGGTTCGCGACCTGCGTTGTCGATGTCGCTGATCCTGCATGAATTGTCGACCAACGCCCTCAAATATGGCGCTTTGTCAGCGCAGGATGGCCGGATTGACCTCACATGGCGGATCGCTGGCGAACGACATGATCGGCTCGAGCTGATCTGGACGGAATCTGGCGGTCCGATTGTGTCTGAACCAAAAGCGCCAGGGACGGGGATGCGGCTCATCACGGCGGGCCTTAATGGAACCAGCGACTGTTCTGTTGAAATCGACTATCGCCCATTGGGACTGCAATGCCGGATTATCGCAGACCTCGAGACCTTTCAGAAGGAACATTGATGGCGGGGTCCAGTCAACCGGTGCTGGTTGTGGAAGATGATGGCTTGATCCGTATGGATCTGGTCGACCTTCTGACGGAGGGCGGCATCGATCAGATTCTGGAAGCCGCCAATGCAGATCAGGCTCTTCGTGTTTTAGAAACGCAGTCGGCGGTCCGAGCCGTTCTGACCGATATCGATATGCCCGGCTCGATGAATGGCCTGAAGTTGGCTCAATTGACGGCTGAACGTTGGCCAGATTGTCGGATCGTAGTAATCTCGGGACGGTACCATCCAGAACAGGGGGCCCTTCCTGAAGGTGCCCGCTTTCTATCAAAACCCCTTTCCGAAAGGCGGCTCCTGCAGATCCTTCAGGAGCTGGATATCGTCGGCAGTCGCCCGAAGAGCTAGACGCTGCAATGCATGTCCAATGGTTCGGTGTCTCGGCTATACTGCCCGCTGGATAGGAGCTCCTCAATGCCAAGCGGTAATGTTTCAATGTTCACATCCAGTCCAGCGCCGAAGGTGATCACCTTCGATTGCTACGGGACGCTTGTGCAATGGTACGAGGTGCTGCTGAGAGAAATCAGCAGCATTCTTGCTTCTCAGGGCAAGGATGCGTCACGCGCTTCTGCGGTGCTGGATACGTTCTCAGAGCATTCGCGTCGTCTTGAAGCTGAACGTCCTCATCGGCTTTACAAGAGCATTCTGCGCACCGGCTTCTATGCGGCTCTGTCAGAGCATCGTCTCGATGCCAGCGAAGGTGTCGTGGAACGCCTTGCCACTTCTATTCCCACTATGGGCCCTCATCCCGAGGTTCACGGCGCTCTGCAACGGCTAAGCCAGCATTACAAGCTCGCGATCCTCACGAACTCAGATGAAGATGTCATCGTTCATAATGTCGCGCGCCTCGGAGTACCTATCGACTACGTGATCACAGCCGAGCGGGCCCAGGCCTACAAGCCATCCCTTCAGCTATTTGAGTTCGCCTATCAAATGATGGGGGTAACGAAAGACGAGACAGTTCATGTCGCCATGGGCATGTTCCTCGATATGAAGGCCTGCCATGAACTTGGAGTAAGCAGTATTTGGGTTAACCGGCTAGGGCAGCAAGGCAATCCGGACTGGCTGCCTTATACGGAGGTCTCCAACCTGACGGAAGCAGCAGCACTACTCCTGCCTCCCCAAGTCTAGGCGCACCTTAGCCAGCTCTGTCTTCTTGAAAGGTAGGTGCAGGTTCTCTGCAACCCTGCCTGATCGGCGAGGCCTGGGGGTAGCAAGGGCAAGGGTCGTAGGCGGCGGGCGCAAAACCGTCAGCGCGGAGCCTTAGGAACCGCCCGCTCGCCGGCGCGAGAGGCAGCGCCCCTGAGTTTCCTCTGTCTTATCATTGCTAAGACGAGAGGATTGCCCGCTTGCATCGCCCAACAGGTCATGGCCTGCTAGAGATGCTAGCTAAAATTAAGGGAGTAAGCTGGTTGCCTTACGTCTACACCGCCAAAGATCCGCTCTCATCGCTCACTGCACACATCGTGAGTGCCTATGTCGGAAGACACATATTACCGGCGGGGGATCTGCCGAACCTCATCACACGGGTCCACCAAGCTCTTGACGGTTTAGGGGATCAGACAGGAGAACCAGCTGAGCCGGAGAAGCCCGTTCCTGCGGTATCAATCCGCAAGTCGGTGCAGGACGAATATCTCATCTGCCTGGAAGACGGCCAGAAATTCAAAAGTCTCAAGCGCCACCTCATGACCCACTATGGCATGACCGCAGATGATTACCGGTCTAAATGGGGGCTGCCATCCAATTATCCGATGGTCGCCCCCAGCTACGCTGCGAAGCGCTCAGAGCTCGCTAAGGCAAATGGCTTGGGCCAACCCCGTAAGAGTCCCCACGTGGCGCGAGAGGAAGGCGAGGCCATGTCTGAAAAGATCCAGAGCACTCCCAAAAAGGCAAGAAGGCAGAGCGCTGGAACCAAACGCAATCCGCGACCCAAGAGTAAGCAGACGTCTGAGGCCGCCGAATAACAAAGTGGCCGTCAGTGCAAGAATGAGCTGAAGCGCCGCGGCTGGAGCTTTCTGCCGCGGCATTCGTTTGTGTCTTGGGCCTTGTCTAAGCGGCCGACGTGGGCGCCTTCGGATCCCACGGGTTGTCTCGGCGCCACGGGTTGAGGTGCTGGTCGCTGTAGCCCGTGAACACGAGATCGTCAGGCTTCTGGCCGCTCATCGTTGACAGCAGCTCGAGGACTGAGAAAGCGAGCCGCTCGAACGCAAGGCGCTCTTCCTCAAGCACGGTCGTGCGCTGGGAGGCCGGTACATGCTCCCAAATGCGGTGAAAGCGATGGGTGAGCTCGCAGACCTGAATCGCGGCGCCGGCGATCGTCTGGGCTTTATGCTCGGTCAATTCCTGGCGGAGATCGAACATAAGATCCTCAGCCACCATCGCAGCGTCACGGCTTCGACGCCGGGAGGCCGCGTGACCCTGTCCGGAGGCAGCTTCGAAGGCCTCGAATTTCGCTGCAGCTTCGGCGACTTCGATGGCGGTACGCACAACAACGTCGCGCTCTGCGTCCTCTCCGGTGAATGCTTTGCTGGTCGACATGTGGCTCTCCTTGCTTTGAGTTGTAATGGCGGATCCCAATGCCAGTAGGCAGCCGGGATATATTGTATGTCAATCATGCTGTTGTCGGCGGATGTCGTACTACACAACGGACATAGCCAGACCTGCCAGTGATCTGGAATTTGATTCGACCGATTTACTAGGGCGCCTCCGTGTCTGTTCGTCTCGCTTCTGAAAAGCCTAACGTCTTGGCGGCTCAAAGAGATCAAAAAGTTCGGCCAAGTGTGTTGAGCGATTTCGATCTTCATGATAGATTTAGATCAAAATGAGCGGCTGTCAACAGGTTTAAATCAAATTGAGCGAATTAGATCAAATCTTCGGGTATCAGATATCGGCTGCTCGCTCGCTTTTGGGGATGGGGCAGTCGGAACTCGCAGAGGCTGCCGCTATCTCAATCCCCACGCTGCGACGGATGGAAGCGAGTGACGGGCCTGCTTCTGGCCTTCGCAATAACGTCATGGCCGTCCGTCGAGTTCTGGAAGCGGCCGGAGTGGTCTTCATCTCCGAGAATGGCGGCGGTGCCGGCGTCCGGCTTGCGAAGCCCAGGGGCTGACCATGAACACCTGCTGGCGCTTGGTCTTCTCGATCTCCGTCTTGCTGCTTGACGCCGCTATCCCTGACGGCGCGGCTGCAATCGACATGTGCCGCGGCGGCGACCGCGCAGCTCGCAAAGTAACCTGCGTGGTCGATGGCGATACGGTCTGGGTGGACGGCGTGAAAATGCGTCTACTGGATATCGACGCGCCGGAGATGCATGGGCAGTGCCAGGCCGAGACGCAGCGAGCGAACGAGGCTGCCGACCGCCTCATGACGTTGATGGACAGTGGCTTCGCGATCGAGGACAGCGGACAGAAAGACCGCACGTCAGATCGGCGTGCTCTGGTGCGCGTTCGCCTCGGGAACGGCCAGGATGCTGGGGCGATGCTGATGCGAGAAGGCCTTGCTCAGCCATGGCCCAATAAGGGCAACGTGTGGTGCGAATGAGCGGCTGGATTGAAGCCTCGTCGCTTAAAATCATTGTGAGTTAGCCTCGTAACCGTCTCCAGACTGGAGACAACATGAAGATTTCTCGATCAGAGTGGCTTGCCTCATCGGCGCAAAACCGCTCGCCTCAGCACATGCGAAACCTCTGCGCGCTGATAGCGGTTGGGGACGAATACATAGCCAAGGGGCGTCCTCTCGCTGCTATTCTCCTTAGTCAGATGGATGGCTTCGTGCAGTTGGCAATCGCAGAGCATGCTAATTACTGGACATCAGATGGCACTTTTCGGATCTGAAGCCGCAAGTTGCTAAACAGCGAATTCGAAATGAAGACGTGCAGCCGGTGCGGGAAGGTCTCTCAGCTTTCCGGGCACGCAGCATGACCCGACACTCGCCCTGCGATAATCTGACGGGGTTTTGTGATCGCAAGCCGAGCGCAAAGTCTTACGGCTAAACTGTTCACGTGAGCTCAGTCCACCTTGTCCTTTTCTGTGGAGCTATCCTGCCGACATGGCAATGACGTCACGTGGAAACTTCGCTCCATAACTTCATTGAGCGAGACGCAGCCATCATTCGGTTGCCAGTCCGACTAATCTAGTTCCAGAAAGCTCTTTACAGGCGCCTCGTATAGCACTTTAACTGGCTAACGTTTTCGGGGGGCGCACCAATGGCATTCTATTCAACTGGGTCTGTGACGGTCGAACAGCTTCGGAGCGGCACGGGGACAATATCTAAGTATGAGACGGTCGTTTTTCCTGATCAACAGGCTGGCGCGTTCTTCTTCAAAATCGATAAACCTCTCGAGGGCCAACAAATCGCGGCCCTATCGGATGTCTCTGTTGTGGATTTTGGGGATGGAGCAGGCTTAATACAGAACGTCGCTCAGCTTGCTGACATCAAGGTGTACCAGGTTGTCCAATATACGCCTGAGGGGGGTCAACCTCAATTAGAGCTGGTGAGCATTGAGCGTAATGTCCAAACGCTGCAAGATGAGTTATTAGCCAAAAAGTTCCCTTCTGCTGTCAACAATTCAATATATGTGGTCGGTGAAGTTGGAGAGGGCTATGGATCTGAAGATAACAACGACGTATACACCTATTTCGACGAATTCTACATTTCAGTTAGCGGTGATCGAGGAGTATTTGACCAGGTTTATGGTCAGTTTGGCCTAGATGCTCCCAATGATGGTCGTGTGCTGCTAACTGTTTCGAACATAACTGGGGCCCGTGATCTCAATTGGGGCAACTGGCTCGACACCGTTCGATACGATGACACCCCGCCGACACAAACTGAGCTCCAAGTCGACGCCGCAGTAGATGATAGTCTCGATGAACACTTGATGGACGTCTCAAAAAAGAAGGTCGAAGTCAGCCTGTTAAAGGACGAGCTTGCTCTGGCTAAGGAGCGCCTCGACAATCTGGAGGACATCGACAACCTGGAGACAGGCTTGGTGGTTCTCAAAGGCCTAAAGGCAGCCGGCGATCTGGCATCTCTAGGTTTGGCTTTCACCGGAGTCGGCGCGGCGCGAGCAGGCCTTGTTGCAGCGAAGGATGTCATTTCGGAGCTTGCGTCGTCCGACAAACTTGCATCCGACCTCGCCAAAACCTTCCAAGACCCTTCACTTTCTAATATCAATTCCACGTACATAAGCTTCACAACAGTTCTTACGAAGTCTGTAGGGCTGAAGGGCGTTTTCTCGCAAGCTTTCAGCGCGGCGAAGGCGACGAAAAGTGCGTATGATTTCTATGACAGCACCGATCGCTGGTGGAATGACAGAGACGGCGTAAAATCTTCGATTGAGGATGCTACCAAGAAGATTGAGTCGCTCGAGGATAAAATTGACAAGATTGAGAATGCTTCGGGAACGTCGAAGCTCACGTTCCAGTCAACGAAAAATGTTCTCACTATCAACGGCGACGGCGGTTCGATCAAATTCTTGATTGGTGATGGTTACAAAGCGCTTGTTACCTTGAACGGAACGTCCCCTGCTCAGTTGGCTGCGTCAGGAAAAGTTACCAACTACATCCTTGGCGATGACAAGCAGACTGTGGCGCTGAAGGCTGGGGCGTTCATCGTCGACGGCGTGGCCTCCGCGGCCGATTTCGTGGACATCGCCGGAACAATCAAAGGAGCCAAGCTCGTTTTCTCGGATGATGATTGGGTGAGCATCAACTCTTCCAGCCTCTCGGCCGACATTCACGGCGTCAATTTGGTGAAGTTTGCGGATGCGCTCATTGCCGGGTCGGCAAACGACAAACTTGTTGCCAATAAGGTCGTGACGTCCATCTACGCTGGAGGTGGAGCGGACAAAGTTACCGGTGGAGCCAACAGCGATAAGTTGTTTGGTCAGGATGGAAACGACACGATCAATGGGGCGTCCGATAAAGACACGCTCGTTGGTGGCTTCGGAAAGGATACACTGAGCGGTGGAAGTGGTGCAGACACGTTTGTGTTCACCAGCTTAAGCGAGAGCAGCAACCGAAAGGCGGCGGCGGATGTTATCAAAGACTTTGCGGCCGGCGACCAAATCGATGTGTCCGGAATAGATGCGGACGCTGACGCCAGCGGCAACCAGGCTTTCTCCTTCCTCGGCAATTCGAAGTTTACTGGAGACGGTGGAGAGCTGATCTTTCAAAAAAGCGGGAAGAATGTCTACGTCGCGGGAGACGTCGATGGGGACATTGTTGCGGATTTCTTCATTCGATTGGATGGGGTCTCGTCCCTTTCAAAGGGAGATTCCATTCTTTGATTAAGCTCGTGCCAGCGGTTGGATGCCTGTGGCGGCGATTAGACATCTGGCACGGCTTCGATAGTAGTTTCCGGAGGTAGTCTTCTAATTGGACAGTCTCGCCGCAAGCCGTCATCAAATCGCATAGTTCTTGCGCGGATGGTGTGCTGAAGCCAGTACCTTGATGTCATCTAACAGGGCACGCCCAGAACACTGAGAGGCCTCCCAGAGTGGGAGCCTTTTTCCATCCAGGACACTACGCGCTCCACCAACGCTCGAACGCTGTCCGGCGCTTGCCGGCACCCGATTCTATATGAACGCTGAATTTGGCAAGGCTGAAACGGAAACGTACGAGTCTATCGGCCGGCGGGTGCAGTCTTTGCGTCCGAGAGCTTCCAAAGCATCGCTCACCCGTTGTCCCGAAGCCCGAAGTCGTTTTGACAGGCGTCGGGCTTTGGATCGGCAATCGCTTCTAAATCGACGAACAGAACAAGCGGCTCAGTCGCATTGAGGGTGCGCTCAAGATCTGTCCTGATCGTCGGCGGGTGAATTCGAACAAAAGCTAGACGAGTTGCTCGATCGGACCGACCCACAGCGCGAAATCGGGGTGGCCAGATTGATGTTTATAAAAAGAAATAGGAGCTCTTGAAAAAGATAGGGTCATCGAACTTTATAGCGAAGTCGGCGACCTTATCTCCGTTCAAGTCCGCAGAGACAATTGTATCATAGGGGGTTCGCTCATAGCGCAGCTCGCCTGCTTTGCCGTGAAAGTCGCCATCCCCGATGAACTTGAAGGCCTGATTGCCTACTGCTTTCAGGTTCGCATCGATTTTTGTCAGGTCGACACGATCCCGCTTCCCCACGAAGTCAAAGATCTCGTCCTGACCAGCGCGAGCGACGGTGCTTTCCTTTGCCGACGTATATGCGAAGACGTCTGCGCCATCGTCTCCAAACAGTTTGTCGCCTCCAAGCCCGCCGATGATTGTGTCATTACCATCCTGCCCGTGAAGTCGGTCGGAGCCACCGCGACCGAAGATACGATCGGCGCCGTCGCCGCCAATAATATCGTTGGCCTTCGACGTACCGCGAATGACTTCCTCAGCATCTGTAACTGCCAAAGTGATGCGCTGCTCCGTAGTGGCACCGTTTTGATCCGTCGCGACAATGGTGAAAGACGTTTTGCGAGCGGATTCGAAGTCCACCGCCGTCGCCAGCTCCAGTTCATTCCCTTCAACGGAGAAAAGCGCTCCCAGATCGTCCTTGATTGAAAAGGTGATGCTGTCCCCGTCAGCATCGAATGCAGAGAGGTGGGCAACTACGCTGCCAGTGCGCGTGGACTCAGCGATCGAAAGAGTGTCGATGGATATGTTTGTTGGAGCCCGGTTCTCCCTTTCGTCATCGACCCACACTGTGATCGATGAAGTGCTTGAGGCTCCAAGATCATCAGTCGCCTTGAACGAAAATCGAAAACTGGCGGCGCTTTCGTAATCGAGAGGTTTGAGAAGGATGAGCTGGTCGCCCTCCAGCCGCACTGTGCCATTCGCATCGTCAACAAGGGAGTAGGTGACTGGGTTGCCCTCAAAATCGATCGCAGAAACTCGTCCGATCACAGTCCCTGCAGTTGCAAACTCGGATATCCGAGAAGCCGACAGGCTGAGGAATGAGGGGCTTGTGTTGGTGAAATCGACCACGCCATCCACGAACTGGAGCACCTCTACATTGTAGAGCTTGTCGCTGCCATCGGGGCTGCCGAGACGGAGGTCTTGGATAGTTACGGTGGCGCCAGCACCGGACGAGTAAACAGCCGAGAAGGCATAATCGCTCTTATGGCTGCTGAAGATTACGGTGTCTTTGCCGCTTCCAGCAAAGACAATTTGATCGCCGAACGTCGCGCTGATGGTATCGTTGCCCGCCGTGCCGTACACTTCAGTAGCCATTATTTTCCCTCTTGACCCACCACTATTGCTTTCGTCCCATAGCGGTACGCCATTCAGGTGATCATGGCCAAGTGCAAATTTGCGGGTTTATGCTCGTAGCGCTAGCGAACCGCGCAGCACTCACAATAGGCTCACACGGGAGCGCTGCGAATCGTGGCGTCAGCAGAGAATAGGGATGTGATGAACGGTCCCGTCTTCGTTCGTTCCGAGGCAATAATAGACAGCGCCGACGCCTGCACCCACGACCACTATCAGAATGCCTGCAGCGATAGCGGCGCCTGCACTTGCCGTCACAGTTGGTGGTTCTAGCCCGCTTGGCAGATTGGCGCGCGACGCGAACGATGCAATAGCTTCATCGCGGGCCAACTCCGGCATCACGTTGTTGAGATGCTCAGTGACATGAACAAGGGGGTTCTTTGATTGCGCTTTATCCTTCTTGATGAGCTCGATGGTTTTGTTGGCGGTGTCAACGAAGGCCTGCGGATTGTCCTCGAACGCAGCCGTTATAGCGGAAATGTGAGCTCTAAAGGTTTCGACATTCAGCATTTCTTTGTCTGACATGTGGACTTCTCCAAGTTGCAAGGGTGCATATGGATGGCCCATGTTGCGCCTTCGCGGGTTGAGATGCGAACTCGCCAACTGCAATAGAGTTAGCCGAAGCATACAACCACCAAATGAAGTCGCTGACAGCGGTAGAACTACCTAAATTTCGAGTTTGATCGTTAAGGCAAGCGCTAGGCTATTGCCTCAGACAGAACGCGTGTGCTCGTCGATCGCTTCCATCAACGCTTTCACACTATCGCTGGCCTCGTGGGTCATCGTGCCGCCGATGTCGAGCTTATCGCCATACTTCTTCGGCTGAAGCTTGGCTGCCATCCACCTTCGGGCATCGATTCGGAGTGTTGAGCTGCGAATGGCGTCACCGTTCTCTTGCCCTCCGATCACCTCCCCGTCCGCATTCCTCTTTTCCATCTGATCGTTGCGGCCGTCGTCGGCAATGTTGAGCATTTCTTCGACGAGCGTGTGCGCTCGGCTCCGACCGCGAGGTGTGTGCTATGTGAACCGCGTCATTCGCTCCCATAGCATGCCGCTTTGGCCCTCCAGTTGCCCGCAACTTAGCCGATTAAGCGTAGCGTTCAACCATCCGCCGTTGCAGGCGGGGCACCCTGCGATTAGTCGAGGAAGGCTTTTGAATAGTCCGCCAGTCGTGTCGAATTGCCGGTGCTGCTTCGGATCCTGCCTCGCTGTGGCACCATCGCGTCCCGAAAAGAACAGAAGCGCGATGCCGACATCCTTGGTAATGGCAGCAATCGGCACGATTCGGCAGGCTTTGGCATAGTGGGGCATGGCACGAACAAGCTGAAAAATGTCGATTTTCACCTCGATATGAGCGAGGTCGCGGAGCGGTACGGCATTTCGATCCGCACGCTTGAGCACTGGTTGAAAGACCCGGCCCTCGGCTTCCCGGTCCCCATGATCATCAACAAGCGCCGCTTCTTTGAAGCCTCCGAGCTCCACCGCTTCGACGAGACACAGTGTGGTCGCGATCCCGACCCAATCGACGAGCTGCATGGGCTCAAAGCAGTCTGGCCGGTCATCACCGATTACGAGGGCTTCATCAAAGCGCTCAAGGGCCGGCGCGAGACGATGGGGATGAGCAATGCCGAGCTCGAGCACCGCGGCGGGATGCAGGAGGGCTACGTCACCAAGCTCGAGAACTGGCCGCGTGAGCACAGCCGGGGCATGGGGCCGGAGACCATGCCGCTGTGGCTCGGTGGCCTCCGCTTGGGCATTGTGCTGGTTAATCTGCCGCGCCGGACACGGAAGACAAAGGGTGAAGCGGCATGAGCGAGATCCCCGTTTCCACTCCTGATGACATCGACGAGGTCGCCCGGCGCATCTGCTATGACGAGCTCAGCCTGCAGACCAAGTTCAGCGAGTTCGTGATGGAGATAATCTGCCATCACGTTGCTGCGGGCATTCGTGCCGAGCGTGAGCGGTGCGCCCAGCTGCCGACAACGTTTGGCTTCATGCCGAACCTGGATTTGATCGTCAATCCGCGCGTGCGATCGCTGCTTTGATCGCTCAACACATCCGCACGGGCACCGGGAGTGCGGCGGCATGAGCAAACGACCGGTAGAGGCATGGCTCAAGTCCGAAGATGCCGAGCAGTGGGCCGATGCCGTGATGGCTTGCCAAAGCGGCGCGCCATGGGAATGCGCGGAGGCAGGGAGCTGCTATCACGAGGGCTCGTGCTTCACCACCGATCGCCAGGCCGCTTGCGCCGCGTGGCGCATGATCCAGCGGCTGAGCAGCGAGAACCGGGAGGTGCAGCGTCACCTTGATCGAGCTGTCGCCTTCCTCAGATATGGCGGCCGGCCAGAGTAAGGAAGTCACCCTCAACCCACCGCGCCATAGGGGTTTTAGGGGTGCCGGCCTTCACATCGAAAATCGACGGTAAGCCTCGAAGCCGCAATCTGCGACATAGCCATAGACTTCGCGGTTCATTCTCGCGTGGTAGAGCTCGACGCTCACCGTCAGATGAGTAGCCGCGCTGAGCTCAGCATCCCAAGCGTCTTTGTGGATCCACCACGTCACCCCTACGTCTTCACCAAAGCCAAGATCGACCGCGACATCGAGATCGCTGTCCGGTCGCGCGTTGCCTCTGATGCGGCTGCCGAACAGGTGAACCGCCACCACAAGAGGATTCTGTGCTGCCCACTCGTGGATCGCGGCGAGCTGCTCGTCTGTCAGGTTCATTTGTATCTCCACACGTTGTCCGCGTCTTCAACAGCAGGCACGGGCGCCGTAGCAGAGACCAGGCTTTAGCGACGTCTGAGCCGTTCGACGAAAGCCTGCTGGACTTCCTCTAGCAGGGGCTGACTGGTGGCGTGGCCTAGCATGCTCAGCCTGTGGTGGATCTCTTCAAATTCTTGTTGACGAATATCCCTCTGGATTGCCTCGTTTGCCAACGTTTCGAGCTCATCGCAAATCAAAAAAACCTGGTGATCGAGCTGCTGTCTTCGTTCATCGCTAAGTGGGAAGGCAAGATCCGCTGCGCGGATATAATGGTATTGGCGTCCATGCGCCGGAACAGCTCTCAGGGCCGCGGATAGCCTATTTTCAGCCATGTCGATGTCTTCCTAGTATGGCGCTGCTGCAAACGATTAGCGCCCGATCTGCTTTCGAAAAACGAGGGATTGATGTCCACGAGACTGCCGCCAGTAGATATCTATAGAGCTCCTTTCATCGAGCCAATGGGTCATCTTGCGATGCAAGCTGCCTACGCTGAACAGGCTATTATTGAGCTATGTGCACTAGCGATGGAAATGGCGCCAGCGTCGCAGCAAGAGCGCCATCTAGCTGAGGCCAGGCGAATGAAGGTCACCGCGGAGCTGCGGAATTGGAGCGAGAAGTTCGCGCTAGCTTGCCTGAGTCACCTGCCGGACGAGGAGATGCGCGAGGCAAGTGAGGGACTTGCTCGGCAGTACACGCAGCTCTCGAAGCAGCGGCATAGAGCGATTCACGATGCCATCCACGTTGGAATCGATGATGACAATCGTGTTCTCGCGCTTCGTCTACAGTACGAAAAGCTTACGCCGGGCAGTAGCGTTGCACGATTGCACGAGACCAGTGCTGAAGACGTGGCAACCGTCGCTTTTGCACTCTATGATCTTCAGCAGGATATCGGCGTCAAGGTCTACCAGCTGGCCAGTTTGCTCGGCTCCGTTTAGGTACCAAATTTGGAGAGCGTGAGGAGAACCGGATGTCTACAACAGGGGTGTTTGTGACTGAAGCCGAGCTCGCAGAGCGCATGGGCATCAAGACACAGGAGCTCAGGGATGCGCTGTCGGCTCTATCAAAGTCCGGGTTTCCGCAACCGGATCCGCTGTTCGGCGGCCGACGCTACTGGCCGGCCTGCGAGGCGTTCCTCGATCGCCGATACGGACTCACCTCATACTCAACAACGGGCACTCCCGGCCTAGACGGTCAGGAGAATTGGTCCTGATGGCTGGCAAGCGCACCACATCTGCGGCAGCTCTGACTATCGGCCTATTTCTCATACTTCTGCCCGCCCAAGCCTTCAGCCTAGCACCAACGGATGGAGGCTTGGCTGCGCTGACAGATTCTCAGATCAGCGTGCGCGATCTCGCCGCTCAGCAAGAGATGGTTTTCTGGGCCGAATGCATGTTTTGGACGACCGTGGTGAGTTTGGTTGTCAGCATCTTTGCCCTGCTGGGACTGCTCAATTCGCTTAGACAGACCCGAGCGTCGATCGCCGTTACTCGCGATGCCGCGTTTCTTGAGCAGCGACCATGGCTTGCGGTGTCCGGTGTGGAAATCTTGAATATCGATATCGGTGACTGGAATGAGAATGGCACTCATGGATCCTTCGTCCACAACCCACAAGGAAACCGAGTTTTTATCTTCGGAAATTTCACCGTGCGCAACGAAGGTAAGACCCCGGCATTTGGAATTCAGTATACGACCACGTTCGTAAATAGCGACTCATCTGATCCCAAGCCACAGCTCAGATCACAGCCGAGCTATTCTGGGGTGCTTGGACCAGATATGACGGAACGGGTAGCATTCATGCACGATGCTGGCCTCAAAGCTGGATCAGAAAGCTTGGGTGCGCCTCAACTAACAATTTCCATCGAGTATCGTCATTACAAACGTAACGACAAACTTCGTACTGTCAGCACGGCTATTTTAGCAATGGAGCTAACAGCAGAGGAACGTGAAATGAATGCTGCGGCGGTACTTCTCTCCCGTATGGATGTCATCAACGGCACGAATGTTGACCCTCATCACATGTATATTGTTGAGATGAATTAGGTCAGATTAACCGATAGGCGGGACAAGGGTCTGATTAGGGTCAAGCCTATCTTGTATATGTCTGCTAACCGCTGAATAGATTGTCAGAGCACGCTCGTAGTACTCGGCCATTTTGGCGGGTTTCATTTTCGCCATGAGCGCAAACTCCGTTGGATCCATCGCCTCTAAGTGCCGGATCACCATATCGACGCGATCTCTTGAAAGACCATTCGCCGAGCCGAGGAAAATCGCGGTTTCATCGAACCAAAAATGCCAGGCGTCGCGCTCGATCTCAATGTCCGTTGGCGTCATTCTCATCGCTTCATCCTCACGCCAGCGCCGCCGTCGACGTTTTCGCCAGCATCTTGGAAGAGCACGCCCGCGTCTTCGATTGCTCGTCGCAAAGCCGCGCTCGTCCTGTCCTGCGCAACCAGGGGACCCGGCTGGCCCTCGAGTCGCTTCACCGTCGGTAGGGAAACGCCCGACGCTGCTGCCAGGTCTTTCTGCTCCCACCTCAGCAACGCGCGCGCCGCGCGGATCTGCTCGCTTGTCGTCATGCGCCCCTCAAATAATACCTCAGGTATTGACGATACCTTGAGTATCAGATAATACCCTAAGCATTGTTTAACGCAATGAGGATTCGCAAGATGCCGAACAAACCCGTTCCGGCCGCCGCCGAAGGCATGCCAACTGACGCCCGCGTAATGAATAGCTATCTCGAAGCCGCCGATCTCATTTACGAGGTGAGGCAGCACGCCGGTCTGATCGGCATGGCGCTTGATAGCATCTCGCTGGACAGGGAGCTAAGCGCGATCGCCGGCGGCATCACGACACTTCAGCGGAAGATCGAGCAGCTCGAGCAGACAATGGAGCGCGCGAGAGTTCCCTCCAGAACTACCGCGGAGTATCACGCCCGCGAACTGGCACGAGCTATGGGCTCATGGGCAGACCTGGCGCATTTCCAGATCACAATTAAAGCGATGGATCCGGAGCAGCCGCTTGCCTGGCGTCAAGAAGACTCATGACCGCAAACGTCGCCAATGTTGCCCGCAATGTTGCCCGGCGCAGGCCGTCTGGTTTGTCCTGGAGACTAAGTGATTGAAAAGATTGGTGCCGCTTACGTGACTCGAACACGTGACCCCATCATTACGAATGATGTGCTCTACCGACTGAGCTAAAGCGGCCTTCGGCGCGGCCCCAGTCAAGGGGCGGCCGGATGTGAGGGGCTGATACCTGCAAAGCGGGGGAAATTCAAGCCGTCTTGTTACGCCCCTGGGCAAAAAGCTCAGGCCATTAAGCCTCGGGCAAGGCGGCTAGGGCGAGGCGGGTGCGAGCAGCTTGATATTCGGCTTGCAGGCGATCGACCAGCGCGCTGACGGGGCCGCGGCTGGTGACGGCGCCGATGCCCTGGCCGGCGCCCCAGATGTCGCGCCAGGCTTTCGCGCCGCCGGCCGAGGCGGCGGCCGCAAAGTCGATACCCTCCACAGTTTCCTTGGTGAGGGCGGTGGGGTCGAGCCCTGCAGCAATGATGGAGGGGCGCAGGTAGTTGCCGGGAATGCCGGTGAAATGGGCGGTGTAGAGAATATCGGACGCCCCGGCCTCGACGATCATCTGCTTGTAGTCGGCGCTGGCCCGCGCCTCGTCGGTGGCGATGAAGGGCGAGCCGATATAGGCCATGTCCGCCCCCATCGCCTCAGCCGCCAGGATCGCGCCACCCGTAGCAATCGCGCCCGAAAGCAGCAGCGGTCCGTCAAACCAGCTGCGGATTTCCTGGACGAGCGCGAAAGGCGAGAGCGTGCCGGCATGGCCGCCGGCGCCGGCGGCCACCGCGATCAGTCCATCCGCCCCCTTGTCGATCGCCGAATGCGCGTGGCGCACATTGATCACATCATGCAGCACGAGGCCGCCATAGGAATGGATGGCCTGATTGACCTCCGGAACGGCGCCGAGCGAGGAGATGACGATCGGCACCTTATATTTCACGCAGAGCGACAGATCGTGCTCCAGACGGTGATTGGTCTTGTGGACGATCTGGTTGACGGCGAACGGGGCGCTCGGCCGGTCCGGATGGGCGGCGTCGTGGGCGGCGAGTGTTTCGTTGATCTCGGCCAGCCAGTCGTCGAGCTCGGCTTCCGGCCGCGCGTTGAGGGCCGGGAAACTGCCGATGACGCCCGCCTTGCACTGAGAGACGGTGAGGGCGGGATGCGAGATGATGAAGAGCGGCGCGGCGGCGACCGGGAGACGGAGCCTTTCGGTCAGGATCGGGGGCAGCGCCATAAAGTCCTCCTCTGGATTTTGACGTTCGCGTAAACGGAAGATAGCGGTGTGACATCTTGCTTGGCAAGCGGTCGTCTTACGGACCGGGCCAACCACAGCGGACGAGGCGTGAGATCTGGCCGGCCTAGGCTTTTCGCGTCCGGCCTGACGTGGCACGCATTTGTCCGTGCCAGAGGCTATCCGAGCAAGGGCAGGGCGTCCGCGAGACCATGAGACGTGCCGGCATCTGATCAGGACCGGTCCTGCCCGAGGGCGGCGCCCTTGCGGAACGCGGCGTCAACCGTTACCGAATCCTGAACGGCGCCGGCATGCGGCGCCCGAGCGCGCATGGCGGGTCGCTCGCCGTCCGGCTGCGGATCCTTTCGATCCCGGCCGGCGGCAGGAGAGGCCGCCCGGCCATGCATGCCCAAGGGAGTAAGTGGTGAGCGGACTCGAAACGGCCATCAGGCAGGCGCTGGAGCGATCCGATCGGACCAGTCCGGAGACACGCGCCCGGATCTATCAGTCGGCGCGCAATGCGCTGGAGGCCGGCCTTCGCAAGCAGAACATCGTCGATGCGACCGTGGTGGCCCAGCAGCGCCATCGGCTGGAAACGGTGATCCACGGCATCGAGCAGGAGGAACGCATCGCCTTGTCCACGGCGCCGTCCGTGCCGCCGCCGCCGGTGCCGCCTGCTCCCGCCGATCATCTGAATGAGACCGACCGACCTGGCGAACCCCGCCTGTCCGCCGTGCGTGAGCTTGGCCGTCCCCCTCGTGCGGAACCCGCTTTCCAAGCCCCGCCATCGCCGGCGATCACGCCGGATAGTTTCTTCGACCGCCGGCCGAATGGACAAGGCTCCTCCGCGGAACCCCCGCCACTGACGGCATCGCCGGCCGCGGAGCGGCAGGACGCGCGCGGCGCTGCGGCCCCGAGCCTCGACGATGTCCATGCGGACCCGGCCTATGCCGATCCGCCGGGTGTGCGCGGTGGCTCGTTAGGCGCTGACCGTTCGATCTTCGAAGACCTCAGGCCGGACCGTGCTTTCGGGTCCGCGCCGGCGGGCAAGGCGCGGGTCGCCGAGCCGCCGGTTCTTGCCGCAGAACCACGGCTTGGCGGTGGGCTGTCCGGCCGCCGCGGCCGCGGCGCGGGCCGAGCCGCGGTCGAGCGCGTCGACGATGCCAATGATCTCGGCCTGCCGGGGGCGGAGCCGCTGGTGCCGCGCCGCCGTCGCCGCCGTGGGCGCTGGCTTTCCGGCCTCGCGGCCTTCGCAATCCTGGTCGGCGCCATCGGCAGCGCGACCTGGTGGGTCGTGAGTACCGGCTTGCTGTCCGCGCCCTCCAGCCCTGCGCTGACGCCCAACAGCATTTCGGCCGAGAATTTCGACGGCAGCGCCGGGCTGCGCACGCTCGGCGCCGAAGCGGGCTTTTCCGGCGATTGGACCGACGTCTATCGAGCGGGCGAGGGCGAGGCAACGCCCGGCCCCGCCGCCCGGATCGAGACGCTGGAAGACGACGCGGGCAAGCGGCTGCGCATCACCTCCAGCGCCGACGGGCCGGAAGGGTCGGTCTCGATCGCCGTCCCGCCCGAGATCCTCGCCTCGCTGTCCGGCAAGACCTCGACCATGGCGCTCGGCGTGCGGGCAGAAATGGGCAAGCCGACGCAATTCTCTGTCGAATGCGACTTCGGCTCGCTCGGCGGCTGTGGCCGCCATCGCTTCACCGTCAATGACGAGACCAGCGACATGCTGTTCAAGATCAGCTTCGACCGCAGCTTGGCGCCGAGCACACCGGGCAAGATCCTGATCAACAGCGATGTCAGCGGTCGCGGCGCGGCGCTCGACCTTTCCGTGATCCGCCTGCTGCCCGGCCAATAGGCTCGGTAGATCCTTCGCCGGCTGCCCCGGTGATTGCTTCTTGCAGCACATCACGGCCTGCGGGCGAGTGCGCTGCAATCTGACGATCGCGGGTGGCGGTGCATCGAACCACGCGTTGTATAAATTCGAGGCAAGAGCTTCAAAAATAAGCTTTTTTCTCTGTCAGATTCAGACATTTCTAAGGTCCCGATCCTAGCCTGTGCCGGACTGCCGGCTAAAGGTCCGGCAGGTTGGAGGCCTCATGTCACTTCGCGGAAAACTGCTCCTCAGTATCGCTTTGCTCATTGCCGTCATTGTCGGCATTTCAGGCTTCTCTTTCTCGGCTATGAGCCGGACATCCGAACTCGCCTCCTCGATCGTCACCGATCGGGTGCTCCCGATGGAGACGCTCAAGGTCATCGCCGATCGCTATGCGGTCAATATCGTCGATACGGTCCACAAGGTCCGGTCCGGCGCATTGACGATGGAGCAGGGGATTGGAAATGTCGAAGCGGCGTTGAGCGACATCGACCGGAGCTGGAGCGCCTATGTGGCGACCGAGTTCACCCCGGAAGAGCGGAAGATGGCCGACGATTTTGCGCGGGATCGCCGTGCGGCCGATGCAAAGGTCAAGGATCTCCTCGCCATCCTCGCCTCCAAGGACACGGCGAAACTGGCAAGCTTTGCGGACACGACGCTCTACCCGACGATCGATCCCCTCGGCGGCGATATTGCCGCCCTGATCGACCTGCAGATCCGCGTCGCCAAGGAGAAGCTGGGAGAAAGCGATGCGTTGCGCGGGCTGCTGACAGGGGTTCTCGCCGGTCTGGCGGCCCTGGCCACGCTCATTGCCGGCTTCGCGGTCTGGACGGTGATCCGCGGCGTCATCCGTCCGATCCGTTCGATCACCGGGGCAATGCAGGCGCTAGCTGGCGGCAATATGGATGTGGAGATCTTCGGCGAAGCCCGGCGCGACGAAATCGGGGTCATGGCCGGCACGGTCGCCGTCTTCCGCCAGAATGCCCGCGATCGCCGCCGTCTCGAACAGGAGGCCGATGTCGCCCGTCTGCAGTCGGAGGATGAGCGCAGGATCCGCGAACGCCAGCAGCTGGAGGAAGCGGAAGAGGTGCGCTCTGCCGTCGAGCGGATCGGCGAGGCGCTCGGCGCCTTGTCCGACGGCCGGCTGACCTACCGCATCACTGACCGCTTTGCCGAACGGCTCGACCGGGTCCGGGTCGATTTCAATGCCGCCGTCGAGAAGCTGGAACAGGCCATGTGCCGCGTCGGCGAGAACGCGCAGGCGATTGCCGCCGGCTCGAACCAGATCCTGTCGGCCGCCGACAATCTCTCCCGCCGCACCGAACAGCAGGCGGCCTCTGTGGAAGAGACCGCCGCCGCCCTGGAGCAGATCACCACGACCGTCGGCGATTCCAGCCGCCGCGCCGAAGAGGCGGGGGCGCTCGTCAACCAGGCCCGCACCTCCGCCGAACTTTCCGGCGAAATCGTCCAGCGCGCCGTCGAGGCCATGCACGAGATCGCGGGCTCCTCGCGCGAGATCTCCTCCATCATCGGCGTGATCGACGAGATCGCCTTCCAGACCAATCTCCTGGCGCTGAATGCCGGGGTCGAGGCCGCGCGCACCGGCGAGGCAGGCAAGGGTTTCGCCGTCGTCGCCCAGGAAGTGCGCGAGCTCGCCCAGCGCTCGGCCGGCGCCGCCAAGGAGATCAAGGCCCTGATCGGCAAGTCCGGCAGCCAGGTGAAGAACGGCGTCGATCTCGTGACGGAGACCGGCGCTGCCTTGCATCAGATCGTCGCCCAGGTCCAGGGCATCAGCGCCAATGTTCTCGCCATCGTCGAGGGGGCGCGCGAACAGGCGAACGGGCTCAAGGAGATCAACCACGCGGTCAATACGATCGACCAGAACACCCAGCAGAATGCGAGCATGGTGGAGGAGTCGACGGCTGCCAGCCATGCGCTGGCGCACGAGGCCGATGAACTCTTCAAGCTGGTCGGCGATTTCGAGCTATCGCGTGGCAACACCGCAACTCGATCCTCCGCCACGCCCGTCCGCCGGGCGGCTTGATCTGCTCACGCTCCGGCTTGGGTGCGGCGACTTTGCTGGTGATCAGTCCGTCGATCGGTGTTCCAGCGCGGCGGATTGCCGGCGCTCCGTCAGGAAGGCCCGGATGGCGGGACTGCGGCTGAGCCCGATCGTCCGGCCATAGGCGTCGTCGGCCTCGCCGCGCCTGCCCGCTCGCGCCAGAAGGTCCGCCCGCGCAGCCCAATAGGGCTGGTGGTGGGCGATGGCCTCTTCGGCGATCTCATCCAGAAGGGCGAGGCCGCGCGCCGCCTCCTTGCCCTGCGAGACGGCAAGCGCCCGCCCGATCCGTGCACCGATCGAAGGCGAGGTGAGGACCAAGCCTTCATAGAGCTGGGCGATCGTCGGCCAGTCCGTCCGTCCGGTCACGGCGCGTCCGGCGTGTACGGACTGGATGGCGGCCTCGAGCTGGAACCGGCCGAGTCTGCCAAGCTTCCCCGCCCGGCTGAGACAGGCTTCGGCCTCGGCGATCATGGCGCGATCCCACAGCGCCGGATCCTGCTCGTTGAGCGGAACGTAGCGTCCTGAGACGAAACGGGCGTGGCGACGGGCATGGATATGCAGCTCGAGCGCCGCAAGACCCAGCACCTCCGGCTCGTCGGGCATCAGCGAAACAAGCAGGCGGCTGAGATAGAGGCTCTCGTCCGAAAAGGCCTCGCCCGCCGGCTCCCCGCTGCTCGATGCGTCGAGGCCGAGCGAGAAGGCGACATAGATCGAGGAAAGCACCGCATCGAGCCGCGCTTCGATCTGACGCCGCTCAGGAAGCTCGAAGGCATGGCCCGCTTGCTTGATCCGCGCCTTGGCCCGGCTCAGCCGTTGCCCCATGGTCGAGGGCGCGACGAGAAAGGCGGACGCGATCGAGGCGGCATCGATGCCGAGCACCGTCTGCAGCATCAGCGGCGTGCGGATCTCCGGCTCGATGCTCGGGTGGCAGCAGGCAAACATCAGTTCCAGTCGGTGGTCGGGAATGCGGTCCGCGGTGGCGAGTGCCTCCTGTGTGCGCTCGGTCAGGACGAGCATCGACACCGAGCCGGCTTCCACGACCCGTGCTCGCCGCACCCGATCGATGATCCGGCGCCTTGCGGTCGTCAGCAGCCAGGCCTCCGGCGTCGCCGGGACGCCGCTGACCGGCCAGGTCTCCAGCGCCGCGCTCAGCGCATCGGCGAGCGCATCCTCCGCCGCCGCCATGTCGCGCGTCTGCCGCGCGAGCAGGGCCAGCAGGCGGCCGTAGGATTGGCGGACCGCCTGTTCGACGGCCCGCCCTGTCCCTGTGGCCATCATGCCGATGGCGGCGTCAAAAGGGGACGGACCTCGATCACGCCATCGTCCGCCAGCGGTGCACGGGCCGCCCATTCCAGCGCCTTATCCATGTCCGGAACGTCGATCAGGAAAAAGCCGCCAAGCTGTTCCTTGGTCTCCGCAAAGGGGCCGTCCTGAACCTGGTGCCGGCCGCCGCTGAAGTGCACCGTCGCGGCCTTTTCCGGCAGCTCGAGCCCGGCACCGCCGGTCATGATGCCGGCTTCGGCAAGCGCCTGCGAATAGGCAAACCAGGCGGCCATATAGGGGCCGATCCGCTCGGGATCCTTGCGGTTGGCCATTCCTTCCGGGCTCTCATTGATGATCAACGCGAACTGCATGACAATCTCCTTTGAAATGAGCACACCATATGCTCACTCTGAAGACGATGCAGCCCGCCGTCTTTCGACAGGAGGGTCTAAAAAATTCAGTCCTTGTCTTTGCGGACATCCCCGCTGGTCGCGACGATCTTCCTGTCGATCTCGCCGATCGCGTCCTTGTCCTTGCCGGCATAGTCGAGCCTGGTGAGGATATGGCGGATCACGTTCAGCCGGGCCCGGCGCCGGTCGTTGGCGCGTACGATCGTCCAGGGAGCCTTGTCCGTGTGCGTCTCCTTGAACATGCGGTCACGCTTCTCGGTGTAATCGTCCCAGCGCGTCAGAGCTTCGATATCCATCGGGGAGAGCTTCCAGACCTTCAGCGGATCGTGGCGGCGCTGGTGGAACTGCATCAGCTGCATCTCGCGGCCGATTTCGAGCCAGATCTTGATCAGCGCGATACCCTCATCGACGATCATGGTCTCGAAGTGCGGCGTCTGCGCGAGAAAATGCTCATATTGCTCCGGCGTGCAGAAGCCCATGACCGGCTCGACCCCGGCGCGGTTGTACCAGGAGCGGTCGAAAAGGATGAATTCGCCGGCCGACGGGAAATGCGTAATGTAGCGCTGGTAGTACCACTGTCCTTGCTCGGTCTCGGTCGGCTTCGTCAGTGCGACGATCCGGGCGGTGCGCGGGTTCATATAGGCGCGGATCTCGTGGATGGCACCGCCCTTGCCGGCGGCGTCGCGGCCTTCGAAGAGCACGATCACCCGCTTGCCGGTCGCCTGCTGCCAGGCTTGCACCTTGACGAGCTCGATCTGCAGGCGCTCCAGCTCGGTCTTGAACGTGTCCTTGTCGAGCTTCTTGTCATAGGGATAGCCGCCCGAGGATAGCGCTTTTTTCGTCACCCAATCCGGCAGTTCCGGCGTGTCCACGTCGAAGCTGCGCGTCTTGCCGCCGATCTTCAGCGCCACTGGCAGAATGTCGTCCATGCAATGTCCTCCTCGTTTCGACCCTGCTTTTCCCGCATGGGACAATCGGAAGCAGGGCCATAATTGCGTTGTGGTTTCAAGCGGTCCGTGAAAATCATGTCACGGAAGCGGTCTATGGCATCAACGAGCAGCGGGCGCTGCCATGTCGGAAACGCGCCGGCGGAAGAGGGGTTGCATGGCAGTCTGGCGGCACCTGTGGCGGAGGGCTTATGGCGAGCTGGGGATTCTCCTGGCTTCGCTCGCGGCTGCCGTCGCCGTGGTTCTGGCGGCAGGCCATGCGGCGCTGGTGGTCGTGCTCTGGCTCATTTTCGCGGCAGCCCTTCTGCGTCGCCCGGTCGCCACGCCGGAGGAGGTTCAGACGGTTGACGATGCACCGCCGAAGCCGCCGGATCTCGAGGCACTCGGCGCTGGGTTCGACGCGCTCGACACGCCGATCCTGGTGGTCGGGCCCGACGAGGCGGTGCTTTTCCAGAACCAGGCGGCGGAGAAGGCCTTCGGGGTCATCCCTCCCTTCACCGACCTGTCGGCGCGGGTGCGCTCTCCGGGCATTCTCGATATGGTGCGCGAGACGATCGCCACCGGCCGCGCCAACCAGATCGAGCATTCCGAGCGCCTGCCGTCCGAGATGGTCTATGTCGTGCGCGTCGCACGCGCGACCGTCGACGAAGCCCGGCAGACGACCGTCTATGTGATTTCCTACCGCGACATCTCGCAGGCGCGGCGGATCGACCGCATGCGCTCCGATTTTGTCGCCAATGCCAGCCATGAGCTGCGAACGCCGCTCGCCTCTCTGCGCGGCTTCATCGAGACCCTGCAGGGCCCGGCTCGCAACGATGCCAAGGCGCAGGAGCGCTTTCTCGGCATCATGCTGGAGCAGGCAACGCGGATGAGCCGGCTCGTCGACGACCTGCTCTCGCTGTCGCGGCTGGAGCTGAAGGCGCATATCGCGCCCTCCGACGAGGTCGATCTGGTTCCGCTGCTCGGCCATGTCCGCGATGCGCTGGGGCCGCTGTCCCGCGAACTCGACGTCTGCATCGAGTTTGCCCAGCCGTCGAGCCCGGCAATCGTCCAGGGCGACCGCGACGAGCTGATCGAGGTCTTCGAGAACCTGGTCGAGAACGCCTGCAAATACGGCCAGGAAGGAAAGAAGGTCGAGATCTCCGTTTCCGGCGGCGGCGCGGAGCCGACCGAAGTGTCCGTTCGCGACTATGGACCCGGCATTCCCGCGGAACATGTCCCGCGCATCACCGAGCGTTTCTATCGCGTCAACGTCGAGGCGAGCCGCTCGAAAAAGGGTACAGGGCTTGGCTTGGCGATCGTCAAGCACATCCTCACCCGCCACCGGGCACGGCTTATTGTCCGCTCTACCCTGGGCGAGGGAACGGTCTTCACCGTGCGCTTTTGACCAAGATTCATGAAATTCTCACTGTATGTCTGAAACCAAAGCATTTTCAGCAGGTTGCAGTGTCATAAATGTTTTGCAAAACTGACATAAAAGCTCCGGGTGTCGGCCGCTAAGGAATGGTTGCCGATAGATTGACGGCAAAAAAATGAGAGCGCTGCCGCTCAGGCGCACCCACCAGCCCACCTTGGGAGAATTCGATGAACACCCTGAAACTTACTGCAGCTGCCCTTGTGGCGACCGTTGCCTTTGCCGGCGCCGCTGCCGCTCGTGACCAGATCCAGGTCGCTGGCTCCTCCACCGTTCTTCCCTATGCCAAGATCGTCGCCGAGACCTTCGGCGAGACCTTCCCCGACTTCAAGACCCCGGTCGTCGAGTCCGGCGGCACCGGTGCCGGCCTGAAGGAATTCTGCAAGGGCGTTGGCCCGGACACGATCGACATCGCCAATGCCTCGCGCAAGATCAAGGACAGCGAGCTGGAGACCTGCAAGGCCGCCGGCGTGACGGAAGTCCAGGAAGTCAAGATCGGCTATGACGGCATCGTCTTCGCGACCGACAGCAGCAATGCCGACCTGAAGCTTGTGCCGAAGGACCTCTACCTCGCGCTCGCCGCCCAGGTCGTCGTCGACGGCAAGCTCGTCGCCAACCCCTACAAGAAGTGGTCCGAAGTCAACAAGGACCTCCCGGACGCCGATATCGCTGCCTACATCCCCGGCGAAAAGCACGGCACGCGCGAAGTCTTCGAAGAAAAGATCCTTCACGCCGGCTGCAAGGACTCCGGCGCCGAGGACGTCATCAAGACAGCCCTGACCGACGCCAAGGAACAGGCGCGCGCCTGCATCGCCGTCCGTAAGGATGGCAAGGCTGTCGACATCGATGGCGACTACACCGAAACGCTCGCTCGCATCGCTGCCAACAAGAGCGGCATCGGCGTCTTCGGTCTCGCCTTCTTCGAGAACAACGCCGACAAGCTGAAGGTCGCCACCGTCAACGGCATCGTTCCTTCGGTCGAAACCATCGCTTCGGGCGAGTATCCGGTTTCCCGTCCGCTGTTCTTCTACGTCAAGAAGGCGCATCTCGGCGTGATCCCGGGCCTCAAGGAATATGTCGAATTCTTCCTCGACGACCAGATGGTCGGCCCGGAAAGCCCCCTGGCAGCCTATGGCCTGGTTTCCGCTCCGGATGCCGAGCGTGAAGCCGCCCGCAAGGCTTTTGCCGACGGCAAGCTGCTCTGATCCATGACCGGATCATCCGGCGCGGCCCAGGGCCGCGCCGGAACCCTTTCGTCTCTGATTGGCCGGCTCTCCATGAAGGATGAGACCGGGGGACCCGACCGATGACAGCCTCACTCCTGTTTCTTCTCGTGCTCCTGATCGGGGCCGGCGCCTTCATCATGGGGCGCTCCCGCTCCATCGCCTCTGCCAATGGCAAGCTTGCCTCTCTCCACTCGCTTCCCGGCTATCACGGCAGCTATGCGGCGCTGCTTTCGCTGCTGCCCGCGCTTCTCGTCTTCGCCATCTGGCTCGCCGTCGCACCCTCGATCATCGACGACCGCACCCGTTTCGGCCTGCCGAACGATGTCCTGAACCAGGGGGCCGCCGCCACCGAGCTCGCGCTCGGCCAGGTGAAGTCGGTCGCCCGCGGCCTGCTGCTGCTTTCGCCGGAAGAGCGCGCCGCGATCGACAATGGCTCGGTCAGCCTGCGCGACGGCCTGGGTGCCAAGGGCATCCCGCTGGCCGGCGACGGCGCGCCCTACATGGTCGAATCGGCCAACGACTATAATGCGATGAACCAGACGAGCCTGCTTGCCATGGCCGGCCTCGTGCTGCTGCTGGCGATCGGTGGCGCCGTCTTCGCGCTGCGCGGCATCGACCAGCGTTTTCGCGCCCGCAACCGGGTCGAACGTGTCATCCTCGGCGCGCTGCTGCTTGCGTCCTCCATCGCCATCCTGACGACGATCGGCATCATCGGCTCGATGCTGACCGAGGCGCTGCGCTTCTTCGCCTCCGTCTCGCCGTCCGAATTCTTCTTCGGTACCGTCTGGGATCCGCGCTTCGCGGCGGCCGGCAATACCGGGCAGGCCGGCCAGTTCGGTCTTCTGCCGCTGCTCTCCGGCACGCTCTATATCGCCTTCGTCGCCATGCTGTTCGCCGTGCCGATCGGCCTGTTCGCCGCGATCTATATGGCCGAATATGCCAGCAATCCGGTGCGCTCCATCGCCAAGCCGCTGCTCGAAATCCTGGCGGGCATCCCGACCATCGTCTACGGCTTCTTCGCGCTCGTCACCGTCGGCCCCTTCCTGCGCGACATCTCCGCCCAGCTGAACGGTCTCGTGACCGGCAATTATACGAATTTCATCCAGGCCCAGAGCGTGCTGACCGCCGGCATCGTCATGGGCATCATGCTGATCCCCTTCGTCTCCTCGCTGTCGGACGACATCATCACCCAGGTGCCGCGCGCCCTGCGTGATGGCTCGCTCGGGCTTGGGGCGACCCGGTCGGAAACGATCAAGCGTGTGGTTCTGCCGGCCGCACTTCCCGGCATCGTCGGCGCCCTGTTGCTCACCGCCTCGCGCGCCGTCGGCGAAACCATGATCGTGGTGCTGGCCGCCGGTGTCGCGGCGCGCATGCAGATCAATCCCTTCGAGCCGATGACGACGGTGACCGTCAAGATCGTCAACCAGCTGACCGGCGACCTGGAATTCACCTCGCCGCAGACGCTGGTCGCCTTCGCGCTCGGCATCACGCTCTTCGCCATCACGCTCTGCCTGAACATCTACGCGCTCTACATCGTCCGCAAATATCGGGAGCAGTACGAATGACTGACTTCACCCACTCGCTCCCCGGCGCGCCGACGGCGCGTCCCGTGCAGGCCCGGCGCGATATCGGCATCAAGCGCCGCTATGCGTCCGAACGGCGCTTCCGCGCTTATGGCATCGCGGCAATCTGCACCGGCATCTTCTTTCTCTGCGTCCTGCTCTGGACGGTGATCTCGAACGGCTACACCGCCTTCCTGCAGACGACGGTCACCCTGCCGATCACCTTCTCCGAGCAGATCATCGACCCGAAGAACGAGCGGGCCACCAATCCGGCCAAGCTGATGTCCGCCAACTACCCGCTGCTGGTGCGCGATGCGCTCATCGCCAAGCTCGGCATCGACCCGAACAACCGCGCCGACGTGAAGCTGGCAACCGACATGATCTCGGCCAGCGCCCGCACCCAGCTGCGCGACATCGTCGTCGCCAATCCGGCGATCATCGGTCAGACCATGCCGGTGGCGCTGCTCGCCGAAGGCAATATCGACTCCGCCAATAAGGGGCAGATCGACCTCAATGTCGAAGAGACGAACCGCAAGGTCAAGGACAAGCAAATCGCCTGGATGAAGACCCTGTCGGACGATGGCGCGCTGACCGCCAACTTCAACACCGGCCTGTTCACCTCCGGCGCCTCCTCGCGGCCGGAAGCGGCGGGCATCGGCGTGGCGGCTCTCGGCTCGCTCTACATGATGCTGATCGTTCTCGCGCTTGCTTTGCCGATCGGCGTCGCTGCCTCGATCTATCTCGAGGAATTCGCGCCCAAGAATCGACTGACGGATCTGATCGAGGTGAACATCAACAACCTCGCCGCCGTTCCTTCGATCGTCTACGGCTTGCTCGGTCTCGCCGTCTTCATCAACTTTGCCGGCTTGCCGCGCTCCGCAGCCCTTGTCGGCGGTCTGGTCCTAACGCTGATGACCCTGCCGACGATCATCATCGCCACCCGCGCGGCGCTGAAGGCCGTGCCGCCCTCGATCCGCGCGGCGGCTCTCGGCCTCGGCGCCTCCAAGATGCAGACCATCTTCCACCATGTTCTGCCGCTTGCCATGCCCGGCATCCTCACCGGCACGATCATCGGGCTCGCCCATGCGCTCGGCGAAACCGCGCCGCTGCTCCTGATCGGCATGGTCGCCTTCGTGGTCGACTTTCCGGGCTCCCCGCTCGAACCCTCCACCGCACTGCCGGTCCAGATCTATATGTGGGCCAATGAAGCCGAACGTGCATTTGTCGAACGAACCTCCGGCGCGATCATCGTCCTTCTGATCTTCCTGGTGGTCATGAACCTTGGCGCAATCCTGTTGCGGCGTCGCTTTGAGCGTCGCTGGTAGTGAGGTAGAAACGATGAACATGATGACCGAAGCAGCACTCGAGAAGGCAGTGGACCAGAAGATGAATGCGGTGCCCCTGAAGATGGTCGGCAAGGATGTGTCGGTCTATTACGGCGAAAAGCGCGCGCTGTTCGACGTGAACCTCGACATCCGCGAAAACACCGTGACCGCACTGATCGGACCGTCCGGTTGCGGCAAGTCCACCTTCCTGCGCACGCTCAACCGCATGAACGACACGATCGATCATTGCCGGGTGACCGGCAAGATCACGCTCGACGACGGCGATATCTACGATCCGACGATCGATGTCGTGGAACTGCGTGCCCGCGTCGGCATGGTGTTCCAGAAGCCGAACCCTTTCCCGAAGTCGATCTACGAGAACGTCACCTACGGGCCGAAGATCCACGGGCTCGCCCGCACCAAGGCCGAGCTCGACGCGATCGTCGAACAAAGCCTGCAGAAGGCCGGTCTCTGGAACGAGGTGAAGGACCGGTTGCATGAATCGGGCACCGGCCTGTCCGGTGGTCAGCAGCAGCGCCTCTGCATCGCCCGCGCCGTGGCCGTCAGCCCGGAAGTGATCCTGATGGACGAGCCCTGCTCGGCGCTCGACCCGATCGCCACTGCCAAGGTCGAGGAGCTGATCCACGAACTGCGCGCCAACTACACGATCGTCATCGTCACCCACTCCATGCAGCAGGCTGCCCGCGTCTCGCAACGCACCGCCATGTTCCACCTCGGCAATCTCGTCGAGGAGAACGATACCGACAAGATGTTCACCAATCCGGATGACCAGCGCACCCAGGATTACATCATGGGCCGCTTCGGCTGAGGCTCTTGCCCGCCGTGCCGCTTCAGACAAGGACAGGACTCATGGCCAGCCATATCGTTTCCGTCTATGACGAAGACCTGAAATATTTGAGCCGCCGCATTTCCGAAATGGGCGGGCTCGCCGAGCAGATGGTCGCCGAATCCGTGCGCGCCCTCGTCAATGCAGATCTGGGCCTCGCCCAGAAGGTCATCTCCGACGATGTCGTGCTCGACGATGCCGAGCGACAGATTGGCGAAAAGGCCATCGTTACCATCGCCAAGCGCCAGCCCATGGCGGCGGACCTGCGCGAGATCATGGGATCGATCCGCATCGCCGCCGATCTCGAGCGGGTCGGCGATCTCGGCAAGAACACCGCCAAGCGCGTCATCGCGGTGTCGAGCAGCAGCCTGCCGCGCCAGCTCGCTCGTGGGCTGGAACATCTCGCCGAACTGGCGCTGATGCAGCTGAAGGAAGTGCTCGATGTCTATGCATCGCGCTCGGCCGAAAAGGCCAAGAGCATCCGCGAGCGCGACAGCGAGATCGACGCGATCTACACCTCGCTCTTCCGCGAGCTCCTGACCTACATGATGGAAGATCCGCGCAACATCACCTCCTGCACGCATCTTCTGTTCTGCGCCAAGAACATCGAGCGGATCGGCGACCATGCGACCAATATCGCCGAGACGATCTATTACATGACCACCGGCGCCCAGCCGCTCGGCGAACGTCCGAAGGACGATTCCGCCAATACGGTCGGCGCTCTCGCCACCTGAAGGACAAGCGGTCATCGGACTCCGCCGGGGACAGACGACCGCTTTCCGCGGAACCCGCAGCCTGACCATGCAACGATCCGCCCACAGTGTGCTGGAGGCGGACGAAAGGGGGCCCTTGGCCCAGAATCGTCCGGCCGGCCCTGTCGCTGGTGCGGAATGGGAGTCTGAAGACATGCAGCCCAAGATCGCCGTCGTCGAAGATGAGGAAGCCCTCAGCGTTCTTCTGCGCTACAATCTCGAGGCAGAAGGCTTCGAAGTCGACACGATTGCCCGGGGAGACGAGGCGGAGATCCGCCTCCAGGAGCGCCTGCCTGATCTCCTGATCCTCGACTGGATGCTGCCGGGCGTCTCCGGCATCGAACTCTGCCGGCGGCTGCGTCAGCGAAACGAAACCGAGCGGCTGCCGATCATCATGCTCACCGCCCGTGGCGAAGAGAGCGAGCGGGTGCGGGGCCTGGCGACCGGCGCCGACGACTATGTCGTCAAGCCGTTCTCGACCCCGGAACTGATCGCCCGGGTGCGCGCCATGCTTCGCCGTGCCCGGCCGGAAGTGCTCTCCTCCCTGCTGAAATGCGGCGACATCGAGCTCGACCGCGAGACCCATCGCGTGCACCGCAAAAGCCGCGAAGTGCGCCTCGGTCCGACCGAGTTTCGCCTGCTCGAATTCTTCATGTCTTCGCCCGGCCGCGTCTTCTCGCGCTCGCAGCTGCTCGATGGCGTCTGGGGGCACGACATCTATGTCGATGAGCGGACCGTCGATGTTCATGTCGGCCGGCTGCGCAAGGCGCTGAACTTCGCCAATATGCAAGATGTGATCCGCACCGTCCGCGGCGCCGGCTACTCACTGGAAGGCTGACGCTCGTCAGCCTGCACGGACGCCGCGCCTCGGCATAGAGACAGAAAAAAAGCCCTTCCGGCTATCTCGCAGGAAGGGCTTTTTTCGTTCGTCACAAAGCGAGATTGCGCTTAGCGCATGCGCCGCCGCTCCGCCGAAGGCTGGTAGGCGAGGCGGGCATGGAACGTGCAATAGGGCGAGGTGTCGGGCGCATCATTGCCGCAGAAGTGAAACTCGTCCTTCATCGGGTCGCCGATCGGCCATTTGCAGGTCCGGTCGGTCAACTGGGTCAGCGCCAGGCGGCGTGACGAGGGCGATGCGACATTGGTGTTGGCCGGCAGCGGTGCTTCCTCGAACAAAGCGACCGCCGTATCCTGTGCTTCGTGGATCACCATGCCGCTGGTGGTGCGGGCCGCCGGGCGGGGTGCGCTCGGACGCGGCTGCTCCTGAGCAAGCGGGGCAGGTGCCGCTGTGGTCGGCCGGGCCGCGACAGCCGGACGCTTCGGTCGGGCCGCCGCCGGAGCGCTGCCGCCCGCTTTCGCGCGGCCGGGCAGGGACAGGCGATGGACCTTGCCGATCACGGCATTGCGGCTGACACCGCCGAGCTGCGCAGCAATCTGGCTTGCGCTCAGGCCCTCGGCCCAGAGCTTTTTGAGTTTTTCGACGCGCTCATCCGTCCAGTTCATGCTCTCGTGTCTCCATTCCAGGCGTTTCGGAGAGCGAATCCCTCACCGCGTTCCGGACGTACCGAAACTGCAACGCCTTGACTCTTTTGGTGACTAGGTCCGCCGCATGCGTCTAGCAATTGTCAGTTAACCTAGAGATGGGGTGACTCCGTGACAAGAGTCGCCGGAATCGGCCCGAATCGATTTTTGAGTTTTCCCCAACTTGATCGGCACGTGTGATCAATTTGCACAGGGCTCGATCATGCGTCCGGTGCATGGCGTCATGCGCGTCAAACCGCCACAAAAGCGGGAGTTTTGTTGACAGAAACGCCCGGAATGCAGATAGTGCCGCTGCCGCCTCCAGGGCGGCGTTTTTCATTGTCCGGGCCTCTTCGGGTCTGGATCAGCTCGGCGGCCGGACCGGCAGAGCGAGAACGGAAGGTGCCGTCGTTCAAGGCTCGCTTCGGCGCGCTAGGGTTGCGGCCAGCGAAGGAGACCCACGTCATGACCGAAGTCACGCCGCTCTACGACACCTATATGCGTGCGCCCTTGCGCTTCGAGCGCGGTGAAGGGGTCTGGCTGACGACTGAAGATGGCAACCGCTATCTCGACTTCGCCGCCGGCGTCGCCGTCAATTCGCTGGGCCATGCCCATCCGCATCTCGTCGCCGCGCTCAAGGAGCAGGCCGAGAAGATTTGGCACCTGTCCAATCTCTATGAGATTCCGGGGCAGGAGAAGCTCGCCACGCGCCTCACCGCCCATACCTTCGCCGACAAGGTGTTTTTCACCAATTCCGGCGCCGAGGCGCTGGAATGCGCGATCAAGACGGCGCGACGGTACCAGTTCTCCAAGGGCCGGCCGGAGCGCTTCCACATCATCACTTTCGAAGGGGCCTTCCATGGCCGAACCCTGGCGACGATTGCTGCCGGCGGCCAGGCGAAATATCTCGAGGGCTTCGGTCCCAAGGCGCCGGGCTTCGTGCAGGTTCCCTTCGGCGATCTGACCGCCGTCAAGGATGCTATCACCGACGAGACCGCCGCGATCCTCATCGAACCGATCCAGGGCGAAGGCGGCATCCGGCTTGCCTCCAAGGAGTTCATGCAGGCGCTGCGGCAGCTTTGCGACGAGTTCGGCCTGCTGCTCATCTGCGACGAGGTTCAGTGCGGCATCGGCCGAACCGGCAAGCTCTTCGCCCATGAATGGTCGGGCATCACGCCGGATATCATGGCGGTGGCCAAGGGTATTGGCGGCGGCTTCCCGCTCGGCGCCTGCCTGGCGACCGCCGAGGCGGCCTCCGGCATGGTGGCCGGTACGCATGGCTCCACTTATGGCGGCAACCCGCTGGCCATGGCTGTCGGAAATGCCGTGCTCGATGTCGTGCTTGCCGATGGGTTCCTGGAACATGTGCGCGACGTTGCCCTGATCTTCCGCCAGGGGCTCGCCTCGCTTGCCGATCGTTACCCGGACGTCATCGAGGAAATCCGTGGCGATGGCCTGATGCTCGGCCTGAAAGCGGTCGTGCCCGCGGCCGACCTTCTGAAGGCGATCCGGGCGGAAAAGATGCTGGCTGTTCCGGCCGGCGAGAACGTCATCCGCCTGCTGCCACCGCTCGTGACCAGCGCCGACGAGGCCCGCGAGGGCCTGGCCCGGCTGGAACGTGCCGCCGAACATCTGACCCGCATCGAGCAGCGCGCCTCCGCCTGAGGCTCATTTCCACCACCCGAGTTCTTCAGCCGGGCGCCGTTTCGCCCGGCCTCTCTGTTTTCAGCGTGGCATTTCCGTTTCAAGAAGGACCAGCATTTCATGGCCGAGACCCGACACTTCCTCGACCTTTCCGCCATGTCCGCAGAGAATCTGCGGTCGATCATCGAGGATGCGCGGGAGCGAAAGGCGGCGACCAAGGCGGGCACGGCGGAAAAGCCGCTGGCTGGCAAGATGTTGGCGATGATTTTCGAAAAGCCGTCCACCCGCACCCGCGTCTCCTTCGATGTCGGCATGCGCCAGCTTGGCGGCGAGACGCTGTTTCTCTCCGGCACCGAAATGCAGCTCGGCCGAGCGGAGACGATCGGCGATACGGCGAAAGTGCTCTCTCGCTATGTCGACGCCATCATGATCCGCACCACGGACCATCGCCGACTTCTGGAGCTCGCCGAACATGCCACCGTGCCTGTTATCAACGGGCTGACGGATGCGACGCATCCCTGCCAGATCATGGCCGATATCATGACCTTCGAGGAGCATAGCGGACCGGTCAAGGGCAAGACGATCGCCTGGACTGGCGACGGCAACAATGTGCTGCATTCCTTCATCGAAGGCTCGGCCCGCTTCGGCTATCGCATGACCATGGCCGTGCCGCTCGGTTCCGAGCCGGAGGACCGCTTCCTCAACTGGGCGCGCAACAATGGCGGCGACGTGATGCTCTGCCACGAGGCGGAACGGGCTGTCGAAGGGGCCCATTGCGTGGTCACCGACACCTGGGTGTCGATGAACCAGGAGCACCGCGCCCGCGGCCACAACGTCTTCCAGCCTTACCAGGTCAACCCGGCCCTGATGGAGCATGCCGATTCCCAGGCGCTCTTCATGCACTGCCTGCCCGCCCATCGCGGCGAGGAGGTGGTGGACGAGGTGATCGACGGGCCGCAATCGGTCGTGTTCGACGAGGCGGAAAACCGGCTCCATGCCCAGAAGTCGATCCTCGCCTGGTGCCTCGGCGCGCTCTGAGAGCCGGGCTTGAAAGCGGCGCGACCGATCCCGATCTAAAGCGTCGACAAGGACCCAAGCGGCGGGCGCGACCTGCCTCTTGGGTCTTTCGATGATCACCCCGCACAAGATGCCGGCGCATCGCACAAGGCAGGGCAGCCGAACCAAGCGGCTGCCCGGTGCTTTATCAATCGCGTGGCCGCCGCTATCCTGCATACCGCGCGAGGACGCGCTGCATGCAGGCAGAGAAGGAGCGTAGAGTATGACCCAGGAGAGCCACAGCCTCGGCCAGTTCAATTTCGCCGGCGACGACCATGTCGTGCCCTTTCAGGTCGAGGGTCTCGACGTGCGCGGTCGTGCCGTGCAGCTCGGCCCCATGCTCGACGCCATTCTGGAGCGCCACAACTATCCGCTGCCCGTCGCCCGGCTGGTGGCCGAGACGGTGGTGTTGACCGTTTTGCTCGGCACCTCGCTGAAATTCGAAGGCAAGCTGATCATTCAGACCAAGAGCAATGGCCCGGTCGATCTGGTCGTGGCCGATTTCTCGACGCCCGATCGCGTGCGCGCCTATGCCCGTTATGACGAGGACGCCTTGGCACGCGCGGTCGAAAGCGGCGATACCCAGCCACAGGATCTGCTCGGCGAAGGCATTCTCGCCTTCACCATCGACCAGGGCGTCCATACCCAGCGTTACCAGGGCATCGTGCCGCTCGATGGCGCCTCGCTCGAGGAGATCGCCGGCGTCTATTTCCGCCAGTCGGAGCAGATCCCGACCAAGGTACGGCTCGGCGTGGCCGAACTGCTCGATCGCGACGAGAATGGCAAGCCGCGCCATCGCTGGCGGGCCGGCGGCATGGTCGCACAGTTCCTGCCCGAGGCCCCGGAGCGCATGCGCCAACCGGACCTGCCGGGCGGGGACGGGGCGGAGGACATGCCGGCAGAGATCGACGATCTCTGGGACGAGGCCCAGGTCATGGTCGAGACGATCGATGCCGATGAACTGACCGATCCGATGGTCGGCACCGAGCGCCTGCTCTATCGCCTCTTCCACGAGCGTGGCGTCCGGGTCTATCCGCCGCAGCCGGTCTATGACCGCTGCACCTGCTCGCGCGAGCGCCTGCGCGACGTGCTGGCCAGCCTCAGCCAGGAAGAGATCGATGCTTCCGTGGAAGGCGGCGCCATCTCCGTCACCTGCGAATTCTGCTCGACCACCTACCGCTTCGAGGCAACGGAGGTCCGGCCGCAGTAGGGGCGCCTATGCCGGTTGTCGCCGAACTTGACGGGCGACAGGCGGCCGAGCGAAATTGACGCAGAGTTTCGAGGTGGGAACGGCCTCCCCACGCACCCGCAAGGGTTAGTAGCCGAAAGGTGAAGAGATCCAGGGCTTGGCATCCTGGCGAAGATAGAAAGCCCCGCTTCGTGCGGGGTTTTTTATTGAACGGATAAAAGATGGCCTTTGCGAAGGCGGTTCTCCAGCTTGAATCTGTCAATTGGGGAGGTTGATTTGACCAGGTAGGTGCCTTGACGGGTCGGCTTGATTAGCGCGGCGACGAGGACAATGGCTCCTGTTGCCCGAACCTCCCTGACAAGCTCGAAACCAGCCTCAACATGCCGGGGGGATTGCCCGACATAATGCGGTGTGGTGACCGTCTGCGCCAGATAGGGGAGGCATGACATGAAACTGTCGGGATGTGATCTGAGTGCGTGCTTCTGTGCAGGGATTGTGAAAGCAACGCTGCCTTCGGCAAGCATCAGCCCGAACTTCTCGAGCTGCGTGATTGGCAATGGTCCATGCAGCAGTGGCGTGAAACGTGTCGGAGTCTTCCTCTTCGACAACTGAAATCTGGCCCTCGCGTTCTCCGGGCAGCGCTTGCATGATCAGTGCGCCGCGGCCCATGCCGAGGTTGCATGGTCTCAGTCTTTCAGCGATAGCTCAAGTGGCGCTTGGTGAACTTCGATCGAATCCCTGAGCGGATGGATCGCACCCTCAATTCAGCGTCCGCGTCAGCCCCGGCGCATCCAGCGAGAAGGCGGGGATGTCGACGGTGAAGGTTTCGCCGTCGGGGGTGACCATGGAGTAGTGGCCGAACATCATGCCGGACGGCGTGTCGAGCGGGCAGCCGGAGGAATATTCGAAGCTTTCGCCGGGGTTGAGCACAGGCTGCTCGCCGATCACGCCGGGACCGTTGACTTCGTCCACCTGACCGTTCTCGTCGGTAATATGCCAGTAGCGGGTCATCAGCCGAACGGTGCGGGAGGAGTGGTTCGCGATCTGGATGCGATAGCCCCAGACATAGCGACCGTCCTCCGGATCAGATTGCTCTTCCAGATAATAAGGCTCGACTGTCACTTCGATATCGCGTGTCAGCGCGCGGTACATGCTTGCGTTGTCTCCAGCGTTCTCAGCTGGAGTGTAAGACAAGATCGTTTCGCGAACGATAACAGATGTGTCATCCTGTCACGCGTCGTGCCATCGCCGAACAGTTTCGGCGATGGCAGGGGCAGTTCGTCAGGCGCTGACGCTGCGCAGCGCCTGGGCCAGATCGTCGACGAGATCTGCACCGTCCTCGATGCCGAGCGACAGGCGCAGCGTGCCAGGCGAGATGCCGAGCTCGGCACGCGCCTCATCCGTCAGGTTCTTGTGCGTCGTGGTCGCCGGATGGGTGATCAGGCTCTTGGAATCGCCGAGGTTGTTGGAGATGCGAATGATCTTCAGCGCGTCCTGCAAGGCAAAGGCCGCCTCATTGCCGCCCTTCAGCTCGAAACAGACGAGCGTCGAGCCGCCCTTCATCTGCCGCGCGATGATGTCGGCCTGCGGGTGGTCCTTGCGCCCGGGATAGATCACGCGGGCGACCTGCGCCTGCTCGGCCAGGAAATCGGCCGCCGCCGCCGCATTGGCGCTCTGCTGAGCAACGCGCAACGGCAGGGTCTCGATGCCCTTGAGCAGGGTCCAGGCATTGAAGGGCGAGAGGGACGGGCCGGTGTGGCGGAAATAGTCGTGCAGATGCTCGTCGATCCAGTCCTTGGACGACAGGACGACGCCGCCGAGGCAGCGGCCCTGGCCGTCGATATGCTTGGTCGCCGAATAGACGACGACATGGGCGCCCAGTTCCAGCGGCTTCTGCAGGAGCGGAGTGGCGAAGACATTGTCGATCACCAGCTTGCCGCCGACGCTGTCAGCCAGCTTGGCGACCGCGGCGATGTCGACAACTTCCAGCGTCGGGTTGGTCGGGCTTTCCAGGAAGAAGACCTTGGTGTTCGGCCGGACCGCCTTCTCCCAGTTCTCGATGAAGCGGCCGTCGACCAGCGTGCATTCGATCCCGTATTTCGGCGCCAGCGTTTCCACCACCCAGCGGCAGGAACCGAAGAGGGCCCGCGCGGCGACGATATGGTCGCCCGCCTTCAGCTGGCACAGGATCGCCGCCGAGACGGCCGCCATGCCCGAGGCGGTGGCACGCGCATCCTCCGCCCCTTCCAGCATGCACATGCGCTTTTCGAACATGTCATTGGTGGGGCTGCCATAGCGGGCATAGATAAAGCCTTCCGTCTCGCCCTTGAACCGCGCTTCGGCAGCCGCGGAGGTCTCATAGACGAAGCCCTGCGTCAGGAAGATCGCTTCGGAGGTTTCGCCATGGTTGGAGCGGGTGGTTCCGCCATGCACGAGCTGAGTGGCCGGACGCCAGGAATTGCTCATCGAACATCGCCTTCAAACAAAAAAACCGGCCGCAAGAAGAGGCCGGTTTCCACCCGGCCTTTTTAGCTACTTGTTTAACGTGGCTGCAAGCCGGCCGGCCAAATCACCACGGAATTTCGTTTCCATACTGCCGGCGCATGCTTGCGTCAATCTGGCTTGTCTGATTTTGTCCGCCTCGATGACGAGGGGCATGACAAGGGTGGCCAGGGCATGACGCGCGACAACGGCATTTTGGCGGACGGCGCGATCGAGGCCCTGTTTGCAAGCGGGGCGCTGATCAGCGAAGCGCCGCTCGATCCCGACCAGATCCAGCCGGCGAGCCTCGATCTGCGCCTGGGCGCCAAGGCCTTCCGCGTGCGCGCCAGCTTCATGCCAGGCCCCGCCCATCTGGTGGCCGACAAGCTCGACCGTCTGAAATTGCATGTGGTGGACCTGACCGAGGGCGCGGTGCTGGAGACCGGCTGCGTCTATATCGTTCCGCTCATGGAGCGTCTCACCTTGCCGGCCGTCATGTCCGCCTCGGCCAATCCGAAGAGCTCGACCGGCCGGCTCGATATCTTCACCCGCGTCATCACCGACCGGGCGCAGGAGTTCGACAAGATCCCGGCCGGCTATTCCGGGCCGCTCTATCTCGAAATCTCGCCACGCACCTTCCCGGTCATCGTCCGGCGCGGCTCGCGCCTCTCGCAGATCCGGTTCCGCATTGGCCAGGCGCTGCTGAGCGAAGGCGAGCTTCTCGATCTCCATGCCCGCGAGACACTGGTCGCGAGCGAGGCGCCGAATGTCTCGGGCGGCGGCATTGCGCTGTCGATCGATTTGAAGGGCACCGGCGCCGACGGACTGATCGGCTATCGCGGCAAGCATCACACGGCGGTCGTCGATGTCGACAAGAAGGCCGGCCACGGCATTTACGACTTCTGGGAGCCGCTCTATGCGCGCGGATCGGACGAGTTGATCCTCGACCCCGATGAATTCTACATTCTCGTCTCGCGCGAGGCGGTGCATGTGCCGCCGCTCTACGCCGCGGAGATGACGCCCTTCGATCCGCTGGTCGGCGAATTCCGCGTCCATTATGCCGGTTTCTTCGATCCCGGCTTCGGCCATGAGCACGCCGGCGGCCGCGGCAGCCGCGCGGTGCTCGAGGTGCGCAGCCATGAGGTCCCCTTTATCCTGGAACATGGCCAGATCGTCGGACGCCTGGTCTACGAACATATGCTGGACCGCCCCCGCAGCCTCTATGGCCTCGGCGCGGGCTCCAACTACCAGGCACAGGGGCTGAAGCTCTCCAAACATTTCCGCCCCGAATAGCACGGCCCACACGCCACCCTTGACAGGCCGCCCGCCATAAGGGAAAGCTCGAACCGCGTTGCGGGTATGATGTAATGGTAGCCTGTCAGCTTCCCAAGCTGAACGCGCGGGTTCGATTCCCGCTACCCGCTCCATGTCTGCGTCTTACGCCACTCCCAGATTTCGATTGCCTCGCCTTCATTTCAAGGTGACGGGCGGACAGGGGTCATTCATCGTCCGCTGAGGTTGGCGGGCCTCTGCGCTCAGCGGATGAGCGGTGCTGACCACTTCAAGCGAGAGACAAGAAGGATCGCGGTGATCGAGAGAACCGTGGTGGCAGCGATTGCGATCAGCAGGGTGACGGTCGACTCCGGCCCGAGCATCCACTGCACGAACCAGAGGAACAGCAGATGGATGCAATAAAAGCCGAGCGTCAGTCGGCCGAGCCCAGCCATGTTCTGAACGAGGCGCGCGTTCGACGGGAGGTTCAGCGCAAGAGCGAAGGCGCCAACGCCGAAGGCGATCGTGCCATAGGTGTAGTTGATGGACTCGGTCGGCGAGATGAGACCAGCTGATGCCAGCGCAAAGCGTTCGCCCAGGGAGATGAGGAAGCCGCCGGTGAAAAGCGTCAAGCCCAGGCCGAGGCGCGGATGCCAGTGGTGCTTCCTGATCAGGTAGCCGAGAGCAACGAAGATGGCGCCGAAAAAGGGGCCATTCCGGAAGAATTTCCAAGGCAGAGGGGGACCGAAGGGTTCGAGGAACTCGATGAAGTACGTGCCGATGACGAAGAGGCACAGACAAACGACGAGGAGGGTCCTGTCGCCGAAGGTTCTGGCGATCAGGAAGACGGTGAAGATGGACAGACCCAGTGCCGGGATGAACCAGAGATGATAGCCAGGCCCGCCGTCCAGGAAGAGCGAGCCGATTTTGCTGATGCCGAAGTTGCCGAATACGGCACGGTTGACGGCGAGATAGACAAGAACCCAGAGACTATAGATGGGCAAGAGCCGCTTCAGCAGCTTGGCGGCAAGAGCAAGCGGCGTCACGCCGTCGATCTTCAGGAAATAGCCGGCTGTCAGGAAGAAATAGGGCACGCCGAAGCGGGGCAGGGTTTCGAGGGTAAGCACCAGATCCGTCGGCAGGTTGGTCCGATCGGCATGCAGAGCCACGACGAAGATGAATGCGAGGACGCGGAAAGCATCGATCCCCTGCAATCTGTTCTCCGATTGAGCCGTTTGCATCCGCGTCCCTTTCCCATAGCCTTCGTCCGTGATCGTCTCAGTCCAGCTGCGACAGGCGCCCGGAACCTGCTCTTCGTCTCGATCGTTGTTGAATTTGAATATGCTAATATAGAAAGTGCGAGTCGAGCTTTTTCTCAGCGCCGATCGATCTCGTCCAGAGTTGACTGAAACGACAGGCAAGCGGCGTCCTTGCGTCAGCGAGGGATAAGGAACAAGCTTCTTGCGGGATCGCTGCGGCCTGACATGACCGTCTCCTCGCCAAGGGGCTGGGCAGCGGGGTGTGGTGATCGTTCGGAATTGGTTCGTGAGTTCCAAAGAGCTCAACTGAGATCGGAGACATCGATGCCCCATCTGACCCGCCTGCAATTCCTCCAGGCTGCAGCGTCCCTGCCTTTGTTTCTGGCGAAATCCTTACCCGCGGTGGCGTCTGAAGAAGCGGGTCGGACCATTCTGTATTCGACGGATTTCGTCACGGATTTCGACGTCAATGACCGAGGCGTTGGTCGGGATGGACGGCCCTGCTGGCGGTCGGACTTCGCCTATGGCGGACGGATCGTCAACAATGGGGAGCGCGGGCTCTATGCTGATCCTCATGTCTTTCCCGGCACCGAGCCTTTCCCGGTGGTCGATGGTCAGAGACGCTTGCGCTCGCAGCGCCTGGCGAAGCCAATTCAATGGAAGGGCACGTCCTATGCCTATTCTGCGGCTCTCATGTCGGCGCCGCATATCGCGGTCAGTGTCGGCCAACGTGTCGAATGCGATCTTTCCCTCCCGCATGTGATGCGCAAGGGCTATTGGCCGGGCTTCTGGTTGATGCCGATCAAGGATGCCAAGGAGCGTGACTGGCCATGGCCCCCGGAGATCGACGTCATGGAGTGGTGGCTCTTCAATGAAGGCGATCGAGCCGATGCCTTCTGGAATTCGCTTCACTCCGGGACGCCTGCGGCCCATGTCAACGATGCGCGCCAGATCGATCTTGCCAGCCTCGGGATCGCCGGCGATCTGACGCAGGTTCTGACCTATGCGGTCGAGATTACCGAGAGTGAGATCACATGCTTCGTCAACGACCGGGAAGTTTCACGGCGCGCCAATCCTGCACCGTCGCGCCAATGGTACATCATTCTCAACCTCGCCGTTGCGGGCGACCCGTGGCCCGGCGCGCCGGATGATGCGGCGCAGTTTCCGCAGGAGGTCGTGCTCAAGGGTCTGCGCGTTCTCGCACGCCGTTGAAATCCCCCTCGTTGCAGAGACGGCCCCCAACGATCCTGTTTCCTGCGGAACAGCCGTAGACAAACGGTCCCGCTAGACAGGAGAGACCGGTGTCGCCACCGGAATTTCGAGCACCTGACCCTTAGACCCCTGCCGGCCTGCCGGCAGGGGTTGCTGCCGGCAGGTCTGGGCTCTTCGCTCCTCCGCAGCCTTGAGCTCTCATTCAAACACCCGCTCCACCTCCGTCACGTCTGCCGGGCGGTGCGGGGTCTTCTTCCAGTCGCTCGGGCGGCGGCGGAGGTCGCGAACTGCGAGCCAGGCGGCAGCCGAGATCATCAGCCAGTAGAAGGGGACGGCCAGCCAGCGCCGTCCGACAGCCCGCTTCTCTTCCGGCCGCATCACCCCCAGCCCGAGGCCGATGGTGATGGCGTAGCTGCCAACAACATTCATGAGATCGACGCCGAGGAGGGTTGTCGAAAGTCCGCCGGAGACGACATGCGGGCCCGTCGCCAGCATCACGATCAGGAAGCCGATGAAGGCAAGGATGACGGGGTGGCCGAGCGCGGAGATCAACAGGCCCGCGACCGTCACCTGGGCCAGGAGAAAGGACCTCAGTCCAAGCTCCCGCAGCAGGCGCCCGGGTTTGCGCATCATCACGAGATAGGTCTGGAGCCAGCCCTTGTACCAGCGGGTGCGCTGCCCGAGCCAGACCTTGACCTCGACGGGAGCATCCTCGAGCGTCGGCAGGCTGATGACCGCGGTACGGAAGCCGAGGCGATGGAGCCGCATGCCGAGATCGGCATCCTCCGTCAGATTGAACGGGTCCCACCCGCCGACGCGCCGCAATATGTCGGTCTTGAAGTGGTTCGACGTTCCACCAAGCGGCAAGGGCGCTCCGAGGTGTGAGAGCAGAGGCAGTAGCGCCCGGAACAGGCCTGCATATTCGATGGCGAACAGCGCGCTCAGCCAAGACTGCCCGGCATTGCCGATGATGAGCGGCGCCTGAAGGCAGGCGACGCGCTCCGGCAAGCGCTTGAAGGCGGCATGCGCCTCCTTCAATTGCTGTGCATGCGGGCGATCTTCCGCATCATAGACGGTAACATAGTCGCCGCGCACACCCGACAGCGCATATTGCAAGGCCTTGGGCTTGGTTCGCGGCCAGGATGGTGGCACAGGGACGATCTCATAGTGCGGGCCCAGTCGCTCGGCGGCAAGCGCCGAGAGCGTGGCGGCATCATCGGCCTCGCAAACGAACTTGATGTCGAGCCGCGAGCGGGGCCAGTCCAGCCGGTCGAGAGCGCGAACGAGCTGAGGCACCACGGCCGCCTCGTCATGCAGCGTCACCAGCACCGAATAGGTCGGCATCCGCTCGTCCTGGGCCGGCGTGCCGGAGGCGGGTTTCGGGCGGCGCGAGCCTCTGAAGGCGAAGACGCGCAGGGCGAACTGCAGGCAGTAGACGCCGCTGAGCAGGGCATGCACGGCAAGCACCCAGGTCAGCGGTGCAATCATGATGCTGCCAAAGGCCGCGGCGAGCCCAAGCCCGAGCAAAAACCCCTGCCAGCCGCGCCAGAGGACACGCGCGCTGTGGTCCGGCACCGTATCGAACAGCGCCTCGATGGCGGCCTGCAATCGCCGGCTGCGCCCGACCGTCCAAGCGGTCTGGGAGAGCACTGCCGGTGGCGCTATAGCGAGCAGGGGTTTGAGCCCTGGCCTCAGGGCCAATCGTGTTTCCACCCGTTCCAGCATGCTCAGCGTCGGTGCAAAAGCAGTCATTGGCGGACGGTCGCTGAAATAGACCCGCAGCATTTCCGGACGGCGCAGCTGACTGTCGATCAACGGCGAATCGAGCACCCGATCCGGATCGATCCCGCGCCAGAACGGCAAGTCGAGCGCGTCTGCGATCAATCCGTAGAGCGTCGTCTCATCGATGTCTCCGCTTGCGAGAAGCTCCTCCTGGACAGTGGTGCCGCGGGCCTCGGCCATCTCGACAAGGCGGGCGACCAGGGCCTCTGCGAAGCCGAGCTTCCGCAGACGCCGGCCTTCCTCGATCCGCTCGGCGGAAAGTCGCGGTGTGGCAGAGGTCCGCCCAAGCCCGGGGATCGGCGGGCTGGTCTTCGGCGGCGGGGCGGGATAGTCTGCGCGGTGCATCGATCATCCCGTGGCAAAGTTAGACCCGGATCCTCACTGCTGATCGAAGTCTAATGACAAGTCCGGTTCGGATACAACCTGTGTTTTTCAGAATATTCTTATTCATGCTGGCGCTCGGTGGTATCGCCGGACCGGCCCTCGCGCAGGAGCGGGTGAAGGATCTGCCGCTCGCCTTCGACAGCCGCGAACGGATTGCCAAGCCCGACTTGAGCGCCGTGCCGCGGCTGCGCTTCCTCACCACGGTCGATTTTCCGCCCTTCAATTTCATCGACCAATCGGGCCGCCTGTCCGGCTTCCATGTCGATCTCGCCCGCGAGATCTGCCGCGTCCTCGAAATCCAGCCGAAATGCCAGATCCAGGCCATGACGTTTGAGGAGTTGCAGCCGGCGCTCAACGATCGGCAGGGCGAGGTGGTCATGGCCGGGATTGCGGTCACCGAGGAGCTGCGCCGCAGCTTTGCCTTCAGCCGCCCGTTCCTGCAGCTGCCGGCCCGCTTTGCCGCCAACCGCGCCGCCTTCCCAAGCGTGCCGACAATAAAGACCCTCCTGTCTCGGCCGGTCGGCGTCGTGGCTGGCACGACGCATGAGGCGATGCTCAAGGCCTTCTTCCCCGGTCAGGCAACGCAGAGCTTTGCCGATCGCGCGGCGCTTCTGTCGGCGCTGAAGCAGGGGCAGGTCGCGTCCGTCTTCTCCGACAGCTTGCAACTGGCTTTCTGGACGACCGGCAGCGAGGCGGCCGGATGCTGTACGCTGGTGGGTGACGCCTATCTGTCCCAGCGCTTCCTCGGCGAGGGCCTGTCGCTGATGACCCGCAAGGACGATCCGGACCTGACGCAGGCGCTGGACCATGCCTTGCTGGATCTTTCGAGAACCGGCCGGCTCAACGAGATCTATCTGCGCTACTTCCCAACCGGCATCTATTGAGCGTGTCTCTCCCGCCTATCTCCGGTAGCGTGCCAGCGCGCCCCGTTCGATCGCGGCGCAGATGAGACGGTCGAGATCGAGCCGGTCGCTGATCAGCTTGAGCAGCCGGACCTCCTCGCCGCGGATCCGCCCGTCCGTAACGGCGATTTCCACCGCCAGCGCATAAGCGGTTTCGCGCAGTCGCTGGGGCAACGCCTCGCGCAAGAGTTCGAGCGCGATATCCAGCCCTTCCGCTCCAGCGAGCAGAACGGCACAATCCTCGGCAACGAGCGTCAAGCGGTCGGGGTCGAAACCGGCGAAGATCGGCAGCGACCGGATCATCTGGCCAATCTCCTCCAGCTCGTCCTCCGCCATGGCGCGATCGACGGCCGACATCATCACCATCGCGTAGATCAGCGCATCTTGAGGGCTGAGAAGCGGGCTATGCGGGCTCAGGGCAGCATCCTTTGATGTCGAAGTCGATCAGCGGGCTGGCATCGTCTCGCCCGCGACCGGTGCGGTCCCTGCGAGCGCATCGTCCGCCATCGGATCGATAGCGGTAGGATCCGTGGTCGGGCGAAGACGTGGATCCGGCGCGGTCGCCGGCCTGTAGAAGCCTTTCCCAAGCGCCTTGGCCGTCTCGACAGTTTCGGCCAACGGTGCACCGGGCTCAACCTCCGCCCAGCCATTTTCGGCAAGCCACAGGGCCGGATCATCGCCGCCGACGGTGCAGCGTGTGGCCAGCACGCCCGACCAGCCCTCGGCCGGCGTGCGGCAGACGAGCGGACGGGCGCGCAGGAAGTTTCGGAAGGCGGTCCGGGCCAGCATGCCGCAGGGCCAGTCCCCCTTGGCACCCCGGCAGCGGCGATCGGGCGATTGCGGCTTGAGACCGTCGAGCCGAACCTGCCGGCCCTCGAAGTCCACCAGACCGGCGGCCAGCGCGACGGGATGGCGAAGGACCGTTTCGACCCGGCCATCATCCACGCTTTGCGAAGGTGCCGCATCTTTCCGGTTCTCAGACAGGCCGGCTTGCGGTGGGGGCAGGGGTGCACTCGTGACGGGCGAGGTCGCGGGATCGGCGGCGCGTCCCTCATCCGTCTCGCCTGGGAAGGCTGGCACAGCATCGTCCCCGGTGGCCGGCACCGCTGCGTCGTCTTCGGCCGGGATGGCGTCATCCATCTCGCCGGTCATCGGCGTCTCGAGCACCAGGTTCGGCGTCGCGGAACTCGACCGTCCTTCGATGGCGGCATTGCCGCTGACCAGAATGCCGATCGTCAGCACGAGGCACAGCAGACCGCCCAAGGTAGAGCGCAGGGGCAGGTTCACGATCGCCTCACTGGCTGGCCCAGATGATGCGCGCGATCCATTCGATCTCCTTCATCTCGAAGCTGCGATTGGGATGCTCCGGATTGATCGAATGGAGCTCGATGCTGCGGGCGCTCTGGCGCATCAGCACCTTGGCCATCACCTCGCCTTCGGTGGTCTTGACCACCACCCGATCACCGCGGCGCACCTGTGCGCCGGGCTCGACGATCAGCACATCGCCGTCGCGGTAGAGCGGCATCATGCTGTCGCCCTGGATTTCCAGCGCATAGAGACCGGCCTTGGTCTGTGCTGCAGGAAAATCGACCACGTCCCAGCCCTGGCCGGCCGGAAAGCCACCATCGTCGAAAAAGCCGCCGGCGCCTGCCTGGGCAAAGCCGAGCAGCGGAATCGATTGCACCGGCGGGCCCTTGCTGGCCGCGGGCTCCGCCTCGCTGCGCAGGAATTCCATGAACTGGCTGATGGTGGAGCCTGTGGCGTCCAGAACCTTGGAGATCGATTCCGTCGACGGCCAGCGCTCGCGCCCATCGGCGGAATGACGCTTGGATTTGTTGAACGAGGTCGGGTCGAGGCCCGCCCGCCGGGCGAGGCCCGAGGGCGACATCTTGTGACGCTCGGCGAGCGCATCGATCGCACCCCAGATGCGGTCATGTGAGAGCATCGGCGTCCCATCCTGAAAGGGAGGCATCGGCGGATCTTTCACGCCTCCTATTCGGACATTAGCGAAGGCCGAAACCGGAGTAAAGCGATAAAGGAAAATAATCCTGTTTCCCGGCCCGCGCTGTGACGTCGATTGAAATGCGGTTTGCGAAACCTATACTCGCCTGCAACCCGGCGGCCGGTCGTCCGTTCGGTTCCTTTCGACAAGCAAAAGTGGTGATGCGGCGTGGTGCTGTCCCTCATGCGCTCCGAGCGCTTCCTGATCCTCGCCGTCCTGGTCGGCATCGCCGCCGTCCTCGTCGAGCATAGCCTGATCGAAGCGGGCAGAGCGGCGGCGCTGATCGGTGCTGCCGTGCTGGTTGGCGCCATTATTCTCGCCTCCATGCGCGTCGCCCATCATGCCGAGGTGCTGGCTGCCAAGGTGGGCGACCCCTATGGCACCATGATCCTGACGCTGTCTGCAGTGCTCGTCGAAGTGATCATCCTCGCGATCCTGATGAGCACGCCCGGCAGTTCGCCCACCCTGGTGCGCGACACGATCTATTCGGCCGTGATGCTCGACATCAACGGCATTCTCGGTCTCGCGGCGCTGCTCGGCGGTCTCAAGCATGGCGAGCAGCCCTACAACGACGATTCCAGCCGCACCTATTGCGTGATGATCCTGACCGCCATGGGCATTTCGATGATCGTGCCGGAATTCGTTCCGCGCGAAAGCTGGCACTATTATTCCGGCTTCACCATCGTGGCGATGATCACGCTCTACACGCTGTTCCTGCGTATGCAAGTCGGCCCGCACAGCTATTTCTTCAGCTACAGCTATCCGAAAGCCCGCCGCGCCGCGCCAGCCGGCACGCCGGGCGCCGCGATGCCGGCAGCGATCTCCGCTTCGGTTTCCGCGGGTGCCCCGGCCGGATCGACCGCCCCCGCCGCGCCGGCCCTGACAGTGGTCCCGGCGCCGAGCGAGGCGCATGAGGAGGCGGAGGACGAACCGGCCTCCCGCTCCATCGCCGTGCTGATCGCCGGCGTCGCCATCATCGGCGGGCTGGCGGAAATCCTGTCGGGCCTCATGGATGCGGGGCTCGAGGGCAGCGGCGCGCCGCCGGTGCTCGCCGCCATCGTGGTTGCGGCCATCTCCGCCTCGCCGGAGATCATGACGGCACTGCGGGCGGCCCTTGCCAACCGTATGCAGTCGGTGGTCAATATCGCGCTCGGCGCCTCGCTCTCGACCGTCATCCTCACCGTCCCGGTGATGGAAGGCATCGCGCTCTATACCGGCCAGCCCTTCGTCATGGCCATGTCGCCGGTGCAAACGGTGATGATCGCCATTACCCTCATCGCCGCGGCGATCAACCTGAACGACGGCGAAACCAACGCCATCGAAGGCATGACCCACTTCGTCCTCTTCGCCACCTTCCTCATGCTGTCAATGCTGGGGCTTTAGGACTTACGGGCAATAAAGCGGCGGAAGGCTTCGAGGGTTTCTTCGCTGACGTGATGTTCGATGCCCTCGGCGTCGATACGGGCGGTTTCGGGGCTGACGCCGAGGGATTTCAGCAGCGCTTCCACCGTCTGGTGGCGTTCGCGGCTGGCATGGGCCATCTTCTGACCTTCCTCGGTGAGAAAAACGCCGCGATAGGGCTTGCGGGAGACGAGCCCATCCGCTGCCAGCCGCGCCAGCATCTTGGCGACTGTCGGCTGCGCGACGCCGAGCCGCGCGGCGATATCCACCTGGCGGGCCTCGTTGCCATCCTCGATCAGATCGGCGATCAGCTCGACATAGTCCTCGATCAGCGCGCCCTTGCGCGCTTCCCGGGTCTGCCGGAAGCCTTCGGAATGGATCTCCGCGCGCGGAAGCGGATCAGCGCGGGGAACGGTACGGCGCGCCACGGGTCTCGTCGTCCTCGCCTGGTCAAACATCGGTCAACCGGCGTCTTAGCATGCGAGACCTTAAATCCTAGTGCCTTTCTCCGCCCGTCCACCGTCGGCACCTGCTTGCACCGCAGCAAAAAGCATGATCAATAAAATATAGCTCCTTGCATAATGTTGGTTGCTGCCCTAGCTTCTTTGTCATCGAGCCGCTGTGTCGGCGGGTGGAGGGTTCGCAGATCTGCGCCGCGCCCCGTTCCGCACGCGTTCGGTGCCGTGTTTCGCCGTCATTCTGCTTGTCATGCCTGTCCGATTCAGGCTGCCCGCCCCCGGAGCCTTCATGTCGCCTCACGATGTCCTTTTGAAATCCGACCGCACCACCACCGGCTGGCGCCACGCCGAGCCGGGCGAGGGACGCCGCAGCCTCGCCGACGTGCATTCCACTGTGTCCGTGCCGAAGGGCGGGCTCTGGTTCCGCCGCTTCCTCGCCTTCGTCGGGCCCGGCTATATGGTCTCGGTCGGCTATATGGACCCCGGCAACTGGGCGACCGACATCGCCGGCGGGGCCCAGTTCGGCTATACGCTGCTCGCCGTCATCCTGCTTTCCAACCTGATGGCGATCCTGCTCCAGTCGCTCGCGGCCCGGCTCGGCATCGCCACGGGGCGCGATCTCGCCCAGGCCTGTCGGGATGCCTATCCGAAGCCCGTCGGCTTCGTGCTCTGGATCGCCTGCGAGATCGCCATCATCGCCTGCGACCTGGCCGAGGTGATCGGCACGGCGATCGCTCTCAAGCTGCTGTTCGGCATTCCGCTGATCGCCGGTGCGCTGATTACCGCAGCCGATGCCATCCTGCTCCTCTTCCTCATGAACCGCGGCTTCCGCTTTCTCGAAGCCTTCGTCATTGCGCTGCTCACCATCATCGCTGGCTGTTTCATCGTCCAGGTCCTGGCCGCGCAGCCGCCGGTGGCGGCCGTCCTCGCCGGCTTCATGCCCTCCGCCGAGATCGTCTCCAACCCGGCCATGCTCTACATCGCCATCGGCATCATCGGCGCCACCGTCATGCCGCATAATCTCTACCTGCACTCCTCCATCGTGCAGACCCGCGCCTACGAGCGGACGGAGGCCGGCAAGCGGGAGGCGATCACGTTCGCGACCCTCGACAGCACCATCGCGCTGATGCTGGCCCTGTTCATCAATGCCTCGATCCTCATCGTCGCCGCCGCCGTCTTCCATGCCTCGGGCCGCACCGAGGTGGCGGAGATCGAACAGGCCTATGAGCTCCTGTCGCCGCTGCTCGGCCTTGGCATCGCCTCGACGCTGTTTGCCGTGGCGCTGCTCGCCTCCGGCCTCAACTCGACCATCACCGCGACGCTCGCCGGCCAGATCGTCATGGAAGGCTTCCTGCATCTGCGCATCCCCAACTGGGCGCGCCGGCTCATCACTCGCGGCATCGCCATCGTTCCGGTGGTCATCATCACCTGGCTCTATGGCGAGCGGGGCACGGCGGAGCTCCTGGTGCTCAGCCAGGTCATCCTCTCCATGCAGCTGCCCTTTGCCGTCATTCCGCTGGTCAGTTTCGTGACCGACAAGGAGAAGATGGGCCGCTTCGTCGTCGCCCGCTGGGTGGGCGTGCTCGCCTGGATCGTCGCGGCCATCATCGTCGTGCTCAACATCAAGCTGCTCATCGATACCTTCTTCGGCTGAGCCGTCCTCGCGCCTTCGTGAGGGAACGGCTCAGCCGCCAGCGCCGTTTCCCGGCCAATCCCTCATTCGGAAGGCCGACCATGAAAGCTGTCCTCGCCGCCATCCTGCTCGCCTGTCTGGCCCCCGGCCTGTCTGCTGCCGAGGGGCTGAAGCCCTTCGCCTGGAAGAACCGCGTGCTGCTAATTTTCGCCGACCGCAACGGCGCGGAAGTCAAGGAGCAGCGCCGGCTCGTCGAGGAAGAGCAGGCTGCCCTGGCCGAGCGCGACATGGTTGTGCTCCTCATTTACGGCGAGACCGTCGAGCCGCTCTATGGCCGCTCCGCGGGCCTCAGCGCAGCGGCACTCAGGCGCGCGGCCGGGGTCCGGACGCAACAGTCCGGCTTTGAGGCCGTGCTGATCGGCAAGGATGGCGGCGTGAAACTGCGCGAGCAAAACCCCGTTTCGGCGGACGCGCTCTTTGGGCTGATCGACGCCATGCCGATGCGCGCCGGGGAAAGGCGCCGCGCCGAACCGGCGGCGAACTGAGCCGCTGTCATCCGATTGAAACAGAGACGTCATCGCTGCGTCATCGGCCGGTCACCCGCCTGTCATCGCTCATCTCTACCCGCTGTCCGAATAGCGTTGCTGTTCGGGAGCCTCGACCATGCGTTGGCCACTTCTCCTTCTCCTTAGCCTCCTGCTCGCGCCGCCTGCGGCCGGCCCGCAGGCGGCGGAGGTCTCGCGCACCGCGCAGATCCTCTTCCGGCTGAAGGATGCCAATCAATGGCGGGCACATGTGATGGTCGTCGCCCATCGCACCGGCTGGAAGGAGAACGGCCGCATCGTCCGGCCGGAGAATTCGCTGGAGGCGATCCGCAATGCGATCGCGTTGGGTGCGGAGATGATCGAGCTCGACGTGCGGCAATCGGCTGAGGGCACGCTGGTGCTGATGCATGACGACTTCCTCGACCGCACCACCACCTGCCGCGGCGAGACCGCGACGACGCCGCTCGCCGTGCTGAAGACCTGCCATCTCGTCATCGAAGGCACCGGCCGGGCAACAGGGGAGACCGTGCCGACGCTGGAGGAGGTCTTTGCCGTCACCAAGGGGCAGATCCTCGTCAATATCGACAACAAGCTGACGCCCGACATCCTGCCGCGCGTGGCGGCGCTGGCGCGGGCAAAGGGCATGGCGCAGGAGATCCTGATCAAGGAGAACCTCTGGAACGAGACACGGATCAGTGAAGCAAAATCGCTGATCGCGACGGTCGGCCCGGATGTCACCTTTCTGCCGATCCTGGCCGACGATGCGGTGCATGAGGCGGGCTTCATGGCCCGCGCCACGGCGGCGACCGGGGCGCCGGCGGCCGAGCTCGTCCACTGGCATGTCGACGGCACGCCGCTGACGGCGGATGGCGGACCGCTCTTCTCTGCCAAGGCGCGCGCTGCCGCCATTCGCGGCAATTGGCACCTCTGGGCCAATACCTATCCGATCGTCAATCGCGCGCCCGGCCCGCAGGCCGGCGGCCGCGGCGACGAACTCGCCATCCGCGAGGGCCGTTTTGCCGAGAGCTGGGGCTTCTGGATCGACCGCGGCGCCACCATTCTCCAGACCGACGAACCCAAAGCGCTGATCGCCTGGCTGGAGCAGAACGGCTATCGCATCCCCTATGATCTGACCAACTAAAGGCTCAGCGGTGCGACGACGCGTCCTGCCCTTTTTCGGCAGTTCCTGTCCCGTCGATGGCGCAAACGTGATGGTCCTCTCCGTCCAAAACGGAGCTTTGCTCTTTCACGAGACGCACGGCCTCCCCATATAGGAAGGAACCCGCGGAAGGGATGCGGGGCTCGAAGGACAAGGAACATTTTGGATATGGTTCGTTTTTCACGCTCGCTCGCAATGCTCGCCGTGGCGCTCACGGTCGTCGTCGCGGCCACGGATTTTGCGGAGGCGCGGCGCGCCGGCGGCGGATTCGGCAGCCGTGGAACGCGCACTTTCTCCGCCCCTCCCGTCACCCGCACCGCGCCCGCGCCGGCCGCCCCCGTCGAGCGGACCATGACCCCGCAGACGACTCGGCCGGGCGTCAACCAGACCCAGCCGGGCATCGGCCAGACGGCGCAGGCGCGTCGTCCCGGCGGCTTCTTCTCCGGCTTCGGCGGTTCGCTGCTCGGCGGCCTGGCGCTTGGCGGCCTGATCGGCATGATGATGGGCCATGGCTTCGGCGGTGTCGCCGGCATGTTCGGCATGCTGTTCCAGCTCCTGTTGATTGCCGGCCTGGTCATGCTCGCCATGCGCTTCTTCGCCCGTCGCAACGCGCCGCGCCCGGCAGGCGCCTATGGCTCAGCGCGCGAGGCAGCCGGCGGCTATGATGGACGACCCACCGCCAGCGGCGCCGGCTTTACCATCCCTAAGATCGGCGGGGGCCCCGCCGTCCAGCCGGCGGCCGCACCGAAGCGTCCGGGCGTGACCGATGAAATCGGCATCGGCCCGGCCGATCTCGACCGGTTCGAAACCATGCTGAAGGACGTTCAGACCGCCTACGGCGCCGAGGACTATGGCGCACTCCGCCGCCTGACGACGCCGGAAGCAATGAGCTGGCTGGCCGAGGAACTGAGCGAGAACGCCACCAATGGCGTGCGCAACGAGGTTCGCGACGTCCGCCTGCTGCAGGGCGATCTGGCGGAAGCCTGGCGCGAGGAAACCGGCGACTATGCCACCGTCGCCATGCGCTACGAGAGCATCGACGTTACCCGCGATCGCGCCACCGGCAAGGTCGTCGAGGGCGACCCGACCCGCCCGACGGAAGCGACCGAAATCTGGACCTTCTTCCGCCGCCCCAACACGCAGTGGCAGGTGTCCGCGATCCAGGGCGTGCAGGCGTAGGTTCACAAGTCGACGGCCTCTTCACAGGCCGTCGACTTAATTCTTTGCTTGGGCGTAAATCCGCAGATCGTGGATATGCCATCATCCTCGGTCTTGTGCCGAGGATCTACCCACGTTTCATCCTGCTGGTGTCCAATGCGTTGCGGCGGCAGTAGATGCTCGGGACAAGCCCGAGCATGACGACGGACCCTCCGGTCATCTCCGCCGCTTCTCAGTCATTCTCGACAATGCCGCCGGCACGTCACGCCGCCTTCTCGACCGTAGCATAGGGGTCGAAGCGGCCGTAGAAGGTCTCGCCGCGTGCGGCCATGTCTTTCAGGAGCGGTGTCGGCTGGAAGTGGTCGCCGTGGTCGCGGGCGAGCGTCTCGCAGAGGGCGACGAAGGCTTTTGATCCCATGCCATCGATATAGGACAGCGTGCCGCCGGTATAGGGCGCAAAGCCGAAGCCGAGGATCGAGCCGACATCGGCCTCACGCGGATCGGTGACGATGCCCTCCTCGATGGTGCGTGCGGCTTCAAGCGCAATGGTGACGAGGAAGCGCTGCTTGAGCGTCTCGACATCGATCGTCTCGGCCGGCTTCTGCGGAAAGAGCTCCTTCAGCCCGGGCCAGAGGTGTTTCTTGGCGGGCTTGGCCGGATAGTCGTAGAAGCCCTTGCCATTCTTGCGGCCGCGCCGGTCGAGATCGTTGACCATCCTGTCGATCAGCGCCATGTGCCGGGGGTCCACGGAGCTCTCGCCGAGATCGGCGATCGAGGCCTTGAGGATCTTCTGGGAGAGGTCGATCGCCACCTCGTCGTTCAGCGAGAGCGGGCCGACCGGCATGCCGGCCATCTTGGCGGCATTCTCGATCATCGCCGGCGGCACGCCTTCGATCAGCATGTCATAGGCTTCGTGGATGTAGCGGAAGACGCAGCGGTTGACATAGAAGCCGCGCGTGTCGTTGACGACGATCGGCGTCTTCTTGATCTGGCCGACGAAATCGAGTGCGGCGGCCAGCGCGGCATCGCCCGTCTGGTCTCCGAGGATCACCTCGGTCAGCATCATCTTCTCGACCGGCGAGAAGAAATGGATGCCGATGAAGCGGTCGGGACGCTTCGAAGCCTTGGCGAGGCCGGAGATCGGCAGGGTGGAGGTGTTGGAGGCGAAGATTGCATCCTCGGAGAGCACCGCTTCGACCTTGGCGATCACATCGGTCTTGACCTGGCGATCCTCGAACACCGCCTCGATGACGAGCTTGACGCCGGACAGCGCGCTGTAGTCGGCGCTTGGCGTGATGCGTTCGAGAAGGGCGACGCCCTCCTCCTGGCTGATCCGGACCTTGCCGACCGAATCCTTGACCAGCCCTTCGGAATGGGCCTTGCCCTTGGCGGCCGCTTCCTCGTCGCGGTCGATCAGCACGACCCCGATGCCGGCCGCGGCGGCGACATAGGCGATCGAGGCGCCCATGAAACCGGCGCCGACGACGCCGATCGTCTCGAACTTCGTCCTCGCCACGCCGGTCGGCCGGCGCGCGCCCTTGCCCAGCTCCTGCATGGAGATGAACAGCGAGCGGATCATCGAGAAGGCCTCGGTGGTCTGCAGGATCTCGGTGAAATAGCGCTGCTCGATCTTCAAGCCGGTGTCGAAGGGCACCTGTAGCCCCTCATAGACGCATTTGAGAATGGCATGGGCGCCGGGATAGTTGCCATAGGTCTCGCGGCGGAGAATGCCGGAGGCGGCGGGCCAGAGCTGGGCGGAGGCCGGCGTCCAGATGCCGCCACCCGGCGCTTTGAAGCCGCGCTCGTCCCAGGGCTGCACGGGCTTCAGCCCGTCCCGGATCATTGCCTTGGCCGTGTCGATCAGCGCGTCGGGCTCGGCCAGCGCATGGACGAGGCCCATGGCCTTGGCGCGCTGCGGCGTCAGGCTCTGGCCGGTGGTCATCATCTGCAACGCATCCTGCGCATTGGTCAGACGCGGCACGCGCTGCGTGCCGCCGGCGCCGGGGAAGATGCCGACCTTGACCTCGGGCAGAGCGATCTTCACCGATTTCAGGTTGGAAGCGACGCGGCCGTGGCAGGCGAGCGAGAGCTCGAAGGCGCCGCCCATGCAGGTGCCATTGATCGCGGAGACCCAGGGCTTGCCGCTGGTCTCCAGCTTGCGGAACACCCGCGTCAGGCTGCCGGCGAGCTCGAAGAGCTTGGCCGCGGCTTGATCTGGATCGATTGCCTTCTGCTCCTCGTAGAAGGAGAACATGCCCTTGATCATCGACAGGTCGGCGCCACCGGAAAAGGCGGCCTTGCCGGAGGTGATGACGGCGCCCTTGATCGCCGCATCGCCCGCCACTTGGTCGACGATCGCGTCGAGCTCGGCCAGCACCTCCTGGGTGATGACGTTCATCGACTTGCCCGGCATGTCCCAGGTCACAAGCGCGATGCCGTCCTGGTCGGTCTCGAGGGTGAAGTTGGTGTAGCTCATGGTCTCTGTCCCTCTCACACGCGTTCGATGATCGTTGCCGTGCCCATGCCGGCGCCGATGCAGAGCGTGACCAGCGCCACGTTCAAGTCGCGCCGTTCCAGCTCGTCGAGAACGGTGCCGAGGATCATTGCGCCGGTGGCGCCGAGCGGATGGCCCATGGCGATCGCCCCGCCATTGACGTTGATCCGGTCGGCCGGGATGTCGAAGGCCTGGATGTAGCGCAGCACGACCGCCGCGAAGGCCTCGTTGAGCTCGAAGAGATCGATATCGGCAAGCGTCATCCCGGCGCGCGAAAGCAGCTTCTCGGTCACGTCGATCGGTCCGGTCAGCATCAGCGCCGGGTCGGAGCCGATATTGGCGAAGGCGCGGATGCGGGCGCGGGGGGTAAGCCCCAGCGCCTCGCCGCCTGCCTTGGAGCCGAGCAGCACGGCGGCCGCACCATCGACGATACCGGAGGAATTGCCGGCATGGTGGACGTAGTTCAGCCGCTCGATGTCGGGATGCGCCTGGATCGCGACAGCCTCGAAACCGCCCATCTCGCCCGGCATCTGGAAGGAGGGGTTGAGGGAGGCCAGAGCCTGCATGTCGGTGCCGGGGCGCATATGCTCGTCCCGGTCGAGAATCACCAGGCCATTCTGGTCCTTCACCGGCACGACCGATCGCTCGAAGTAGCCGTTCGTCCAGGCATGCGCCGCGCGCTTCTGGCTTTCCACCGCATAGGCATCGACGTCATCGCGGGAGAAGCCGTATTTGGTGGCGATTAGATCGGCAGAGACGCCCTGCGGCATGAAATAGGCGGGCACGTTGACGGACGGATCCATGAACCAGGCGCCGCCCGACATTCCGAGCCCGACGCGCGACATGCTCTCGACGCCGCCGGCGATCACGATGTCGTCCGCCCCTTGCGCGATCTTGGCGGCGCCGAGATTGACCGCATCGAGACCGGAGGCGCAGAAGCGCGAGATCTGCATGCCGGGCGCCTTGGTCGAATAGCCGGCTTCGAACGCCGCCGCCTTGGGGATCACCGCGCCGGCTTCCATCACCGGATCGACGCAGCCCATGATGATGTCGTCCACCTGGTTCGTGTCGAGCCCGTTGCGATCGCGGAGCGCCTCCAGCATGCGCGCTGCCAGCCGCACGCTCGGCACTTCATGCAGCGCCCCATCCTTCTTGCCACGCCCGCGGGGCGTGCGCACATGGTCATAGATGAAGGCGTGGGTCATGAGGCGGTCTCCGAGAGCAGGCGAGCGTAAAGCTGTGGGGGAAAGATCAGGCGGAGACAGATGCCTCAGCCGGATCGGTAAGGGGCGCGACCACCATGCGGCCATCGATGGCATCGACGGTCACGACATCGCCGATCTGCCAACCCAGTTCCGCGAGCAGCGCGGGCGAAAGCGGCAGCGTCAACTCGCCGTCCACCGTCAGAAGCGTTGCGACATCGTCCATCGAAACCTCCTATTCATCCGTGATCGTCTGTTGTTCCACGCTGCGATGGCGTCTTCAAGACGCTGTCAGAAGGCCGCCGCGTCCAGCGCCATCATCGTGTCGGCGCCGGCTTCGATGCGGGTGCGGCGGAGCGCGGTTTCGGGGAGAATGCGGCTCATATAGAAGGAGGCGGTGACGAGCTTGGCCTGGAGGTACGCCTCGCGCGCCTGGCTTCCGCCCGCAAGCTCGGCCTGCGCCGTCTTGGCCATGCGCGCCCACATATAGCCGATCACCACCAGGCCGGCGAGGTGCATGTAATCGGTCGAGCCGGCGCCGGCATTGTCGGGCTTGGCCATGGCGTTCGACATGAACCACATGGTGGCCGTCTGCAGGTCGGTCAGGCCCTTCTTCAGCGCTTTGGTATAAGGCGCCATCGCCTCGTCGCTGCGGTTCTCCTCGCAGAAATCGCCGATCTCCTTGAAAAGGGCCACGATCGCCCGTCCGCCATTCAGCGCCAGCTTGCGGCCGACGAGGTCAAGCGCCTGGATGCCGTTGGCACCCTCATAAATCATGGCGATGCGCGCATCGCGCACATACTGGCTCATGCCATGTTCCTCGATATAGCCATGGCCGCCATAGACCTGCTGGGCCATGACCGCATGGTCGAAGCCGCGATCGGTCAGCACGCCCTTGAGGATCGGAGTCATCAGGCCGAGCAGATCGTCCGCCTGCTGGCGTTCGGCCGGATCGGCGGAGCGGTGGGCAATATCGGATTGCAGCGCCGTCCAGAGCGCAAAGGCACGCCCGCCCTCGTTGAAGGCGCGCATGGTCATCAGCGCCCGGCGGATGTCGGGATGGACGATGATCGGATCGGCCTTCTTCCCCGCATCCTTGGCGCCGGAGAGCGCCCGGCCCTGCAAACGCTCGCGCGCATAGGCCACCGCATTCTGGTAGGCGATCTCCGAGATCGCCAGACCCTGCATGCCGACGCCGAGCCGCGCCTCGTTCATCATGACGAACATGGCATTCAACCCGCGATTGGCCTCCCCTAGCAGATAGCCCGTCGCCTCGTCATAATTCATGACGCAGGTCGCGTTGCCGTGAATGCCCATCTTGTGCTCGATCGCCCCGCAGGAGACGCCATTGACCGCGCCGCCTTCCTCCAGGTGCTTCGGCACGACGAAGAGCGAAATGCCCTTGGTGCCTTCCGGCGCGCCCTCGATACGGGCGAGAACCAGATGGATGATGTTGTCCGCCATGTCGTGCTCACCGGCGGAGATGAAGATCTTTTGGCCTGAAATCTTGTAGCTGCCATCGGCCTGGGGCACGGCGCGGCTGCGCAGCAGGCCGAGATCGGTGCCGCAATGCGGCTCGGTCAGGTTCATCGTGCCGGTCCAGTGGCCGGAGACCATCTTCGGCAGATAGGTTTCCTTTTGGTCCTGCGATCCGTGCACCAGGATGGCGGCGATCGCGCCCTGGGTCAGGCCGGGATACATCATCAGCGACATATTGGCCGACGACATATATTCGGCGACCGCCGTATGCAGCGTATAAGGCAGGCCTTGGCCGCCAAACTCCTCCGGCACGGCAAGCCCCAGCCAGCCACTGTCCCGATAAACCGAATAGGCCTCGCGAAACCCTTTCGGCGTCGTCACCGAGCCATCGGGGTGGCGGGTGCAGCCCTCCTGGTCACCGGAGAGGTTGAGCGGGAAGAGCACGTCTTCCGACAGCTTCGCCGCCTCGCCGAGGATCGCCTCGATCATGTCCGGCGTCGCCTCGGCAAAGCCGGGCAGGTTGTTGTGGCGCTCGATGCCAAGCACCGCATTGAGAATGAAAAGCGTATCGTCTACCGGAGCCTTGTAGATGGGCATCAGTTCCTGTCCTCGTTGCGGCCCGCCTCCGGCCGCCTCCTGTCCTCTGCACGAAACCTAGCGTGTTTTGACGTGCGCGTAAACGTCAAAAAATGGATCGGCCAGCTCTTTCCTCGTTGGGGGCAATGTCGGCGCAGGTTTCCGCAGGCAGACTCCGTATCGCGCGGCGGCCGGCTTGGCTGGGCGCGGAGCGGGCCGCGGGGCCAAAGGTTAAAAAATCTGAACGAAGCTTAACGTCTTGTTTACCACGTTTCGCGAAAGTGGCGCCTGGAGAGGTCAATGCTGATTCCGGACGCACAGTGCAGGTTCGGTCATCGTGCCGCTCGAAAGTGCCGGAAGGAAGGCCAAGCGCTCTCCCGCCGGTGGTGCCGCTAAGAGAGGCGAAGCAGACATGAACGGATCGCGACCAACTCCTCCGCGCCAAGGCTTCAGGGAGGCATCCCGGACCGGCGACAGCGCCTCGCTGGAAGCGCTGAACCGCACGATCGAGGGGCTGGAAGCGCGGATCGAGGGGCTGATGCCCGGTGCCGCGCGTGATCGCGCGCCGCGCGCCCCTCAGCCCGAGCGCAGCGACCGCGCCATCTCCTCGCGCGCCGAGGCGATCTCCGAAATCTTGGAACGCCAGCGCGCGCTTGCCGCCACACGGCTGGAGCGCGCCGCCGAGCGCCGGCCGGAGACGCTGCGCACCTCGGCTCCCCGCATGGTCACATCCGCCTATGACGATCGCCGGCCAACCGAGCCGGCTCTTGCCGCCCCGGCGTCGCGTACCGTCGTTCCCCCACTGACGCCCGCCATGCCCGACGCCGCGATGCGCGAGATCGCCGATGCGCTGGTGGGTCTTCGCCAGGAGCTCAAGCGCGATATCGAGGATGGGCTGACGCGGGAAATGACGGCGCTGCGCGCCGAGATCCGCGGCATCAAGGCCGAGGCGGCGCAGGACGATCGCCTGGCCGTCGACATCCGCTCCGATCTCCAGCGGCTTGCCGACAGCATCAGCACGCTTGGCCATCAGGCGCCGGCCGCCGAGCAGGACGCGCTGCGCGCCGAGTTCGACGATCTGCGCCGCATGATCGATGGTCTGGCGCGGGAAGACAGCGTGCGGCGGATGGAAACCCGCTGGACCGGCGTCGAGGAGGCGCTGTCGCTCTCCGACAGCAACCGCGACGACGAGCTGGTGGCGCTCGCCTATCGCCTCGACGAGATCAAGCAGCAGCTCGGCACGCTCAATGCCGGCCCGGCGCTAAACGCGCTGGAAGACAAGCTCTACGCCGTCGCCCAGGCGATCGACCTGATGGCGCGCAACATGCAGCCGGACGACCGCCGCTTCGACGGCCAGTTCGCCGAGCTCGACCAGCGGCTGGACGAAATCAGCCGCGCTATCGTCGCCAGCGGCCGCACCGCGCCCACGACCGACAGCCCCGGCGTGACCCGCGTCGAGGGTCGGCTCGCCGATCTTTCCCGCCAGATCGACAGTCTCGCGCTTCCTTCCGAGAGCGGCCTGTCAAGCCGCATCGAGACGCTGGCGCTGCGCGTCGAGGATCTCGCCCAGGCACAGGCCGCGGCCCGCCTGGAAGAGCGCCTCGACCAGCTGTCGATGATGATGGAGCGCGCCGAACGCGCCGCCCACCAGCCGGACCTGACCGACCACCTGACCGACATTTCCCGCAAGATCGACGCACTGGACCAGGGCTCGGTCAACGACGTCCTGGCCCACAGGCTGGATACGCTCGCCCGGCGGATCGAAGAGCTCGACACGCCGTCCGTCGCCCAGGACGAGGAGCGCGAGCGGTTCGCGCGTCTTGAAGACCAACTGACCGACATCGCCCTCCGCCTGCAGGAAACCCAGGCCGCGCCCTATGATGACGGCGCCGTGCTGCGCAGCCTGCAGGACCAGATTGCCAATCTCTCCTCGCTGGTCAGCCAGCCGCGCGAGCCGGCTCCCGTGGTCATCGCGCCGGAATTCGAGGGCCGCGTCAGCGCGCTGGAGGATTATCTCGCCTCTAGCGACGAATATATCATCGAGGCGGCCCGCCAGGCGGCGGAAGCGGTGATGGAGGCCTATTCCCGCAATGGCATCGGCCAGGCCTCCGCCGCCGCGCCGGCGGATATCGCCGCCATCTCGTCTCTCGCCGATGACCTGAAGACGCTGGAAACGCTCAGCCGGTCGAGCGAGGAGCGCACTGCGCGCACCTTCGAAGCCCTGCATGAGACGCTGGTCCATATTGCCGACAAGCTGGAGCGGATCGAGGAGCGGCACCAGGAACAGATGCTGTTCCGGCCGACCGCAGCCCCGATGCCGCGCGCCGAGACCCCGCTTTTCTTCAACGATCGCAGCGCCGCGGAGGCAGAAACGCGCCCGCAGCCCGCCGCCCCGACCGCCGCAACCCGCGAGGCCGCCCCCGCTGACACCCTCCGCGCCGAGCCGGATGCGGATCTGGCGGGAACGGACACGCTGGAGGATCCCTTCCTCGATCCGGTGGACGACGTGTTCGCAGCCGAGTCCGCGCCGGCGAAGCCCGGCCTTTTTTCGGGCTTTGCGCGTCGCTTCTCGCGGCGCACGGCCAAGGCCGAGACGGCGCTTTCTTCCGTTTCGGCGCCTGAGCCGCGGGTGGAGATGGATGCGCCGCTTGCCGCCGAAGTCGCCAACCAGCCGCTCGAGCCGGGCTCCGGCGTGCCGGATGTCAAGAAGATCCTGGAGCGCGTTCGGGCCGGCCAGGCAGCGCGTGGGCCGAGCCTCAACGACGGCGACAAGTCTGACTTCATCACCGCCGCCCGCCGTGCGGCAAAACTCGCCGCCGAGGAAGCCGACAGCCAGACGCGCCTGTCGCCGCGTGCCGAATCCGGTGCCAAGACCAGCCTTTTTGCCGCCAAGCGCCGTCCGATCCTGATGGCCGTCGGCGCCATCCTGCTGGCCATCCTCTCCTACAAGACCTTCGTGCCGATGATCGTCGGCGATGCACCCGCGCCCGTCGCCGCTACCGAACAGTCGCTCGACAGGCCGGCCGACGCCCCGGCGGCCGAAAGCGCAGCGCCCGCCGATGCAAGCACCGCGGCGACCGCGCCTGAAGAAACGGCAGCAGATGGTTCGAACGAAGCGGCGCCTGTGCTGGCGCAGCCGACCGAGACGCCGGCAAGCGAGGATTCGACCGCGGCGCAGCCGGCAAGCGAGCCGGCCGCTCCGCTCGCCGCGGCGCAGGCGCAGCCAGCCGTGACCGAGCCTGTCGTCGAGGCCGCTGCTCCGGCAACTCCGGCCGCGGAAACCAAGAGCGTGGAGGCAGCCCCGCTTGCCGCCACCCAGATCGAAGTGCCGGCCGAGATCAAGCCGCAGGCGCTCGCCGACGCCGCGCGACAGGGTGATGCGCTCGCCTTGTTCGAAATCGGCACGGTCTATACCGAAGGCCGCGGCGTCGCCCCGGACCTCGCCAAGGCAGCGCAATGGTACCAGCGCGCCGCCGATGCCGGCCTGACGCCGGCCGAATACCGCCTGGCAAGCCTTTATGAAAAGGGGTCCGGCGTGCCGCGCGATGCCGTGAAGGCACGTGCGCTCTATGAGCAGGCGGCCGCCAAGGGCAATGCCAGCGCCATGCACAACCTTGCCGTCCTGCTCGCCAGCGGTACGGCGGTCACGGCGCCCGATTTTGCGGCCGCGGCGCGCTGGTTCGAAAAGGCGGCAGTGCTCGGCGTTCGTGACAGCCAATTCAACCTTGCCATCCTCTATGCACGCGGAAACGGCGTGCCGCAGAACCTGGAAGCTTCTTACAAATGGTTTGCCGTAGCGGCCAAGGAAGGCGATGCGGATGCGGCGGCCAAGAGCGAGGAGGTCGCCAAGACCCTGTCGCCCGAGCAGCTGACGCGCGCCAAGGCCGCTATCGAAGACTTCAAGGCGACCGTGCCGGATGCGGCTTCCAATGACGTGACGGTGCCGGATGCCTGGGTCGGCAAGGCCGAGAAGACCTCGAGCGTCGACATGAAGCGCGCCGTGCGCAACATCCAGGCGATCCTCAACAATAATGGGTTCGACGCCGGCAAGCCGGATGGCGAGCTAGGGACGAAGACGGTGTCGGCCATCAAGGCCTTCCAGACCTCGATCGGCCAGGAAGCGACCGGCAAGATCACCGACGCGCTCGTCAAGGAGCTCCTGAAGCGCAACGGCTGAGGCAGAAGAGCCGCGCCGGAGCACAAAAGGGCGAGACGGAAGCCGCCATGTCGCCCTTGGCGCTTCCTGGTCGGCGCCGCGCGTCGTATGGCGACAAGAGGCGGTGCCACACGTGGCGCCGCACAGCCGCATTCGGCCGCCCTTGCGCTTTGAGGGGCGGCATTCGCATGGCTTCGAGGTCCTGTCGTGACGGTCTATCTGCCGATCGCCGAACTGTCGGTCAATATCCTCATCATCCTCGGCATGGGCGCCGCGGTCGGCTTTCTGTCGGGCATGTTCGGGGTGGGCGGCGGCTTCCTCATCACGCCGCTGCTGATCTTCTACAACATCCCCCCGGTCGTGGCGGTCGCCACCGGCGCCAACCAGGTCGTGGCCTCGTCGATCTCCGGCGCCATCACACATTTCCGGCGCGGCACGATCGACGTGAAGCTCGGCACCGTGCTGCTCTTCGGCGGTCTGATGGGGGCCACTGTCGGCATCTGGATCTTCGGGCTCTTGCGCCGCCTCGGCCAGCTCGATCTCGTCATCTCGCTCGCCTATGTGCTGCTGCTCGGCACGGTCGGCACGCTGATGCTGATCGAGAGCCTGCGCGCCATGCGCCGCGCCCGGCGCAACGAGCCGCTGCCGCTGCGCCGGCCCGGCCATCACGGCTGGGTGCACCGGCTGCCGCTCAAGATGCGGTTCAAGAAGTCGAAGATCTATCTGAGCGTCATCCCCGTCGCCGGCCTCGGCTTCTGCATCGGCGTGCTGACCTCGGTCATGGGTGTGGGCGGCGGCTTCATCATGGTGCCGGCGATGATCTATCTCTTGCGCATTCCGACCAGCGTCGTCGTCGGCACCTCGCTCTTCCAGATCATCTTCGTCTCCGCCTATACGGTGATCGTCCAGGCAACCGCCAACCGCTCGGTCGATATCGTGCTCGCCTTCGTTCTGATGATCGCCGGCGTCATCGGCGCACAATATGGCGTGCGCGTCGGGCAGAAGCTGCGCGGCGAGCAGCTGAGGGCGCTCCTGGCACTGCTCGTCCTCGCTGTCGGTCTGCGCCTCGCCATCGAGCTCGTCCTTCCGCCGGAGGATATCTATTCCATCGTCTCCGCCAGCGGGGGCTTCTGATGCGCCGGTTGGTTCTTACCCTCCTCGCAACCCTCGTGCTCGCGCTGACGGCCCCGGTCGGTCCGGTCAGAGCCCAGCAGTCGTCACCCGAATTCGCCGAAAAGCTCGACATCGGCATCTCGACCGACGAGATCGCCATCACCTCCGACTTTCGCGGCGCCGATTTGACGATCTTCGGCGCGATCGATGGCTTCAGCGGCGATCTGCTCGCCCAGGGAAAATACGACATCGTGGTCTCGCTGGAAGGGCCCAAGGAAAGTGCCACGGTGCGCAAGAAGACCCGCGTCTTCGGCATCTGGATCAATACCCGCTCGATGACCTTCGAGCTCGTGCCGGAATCCTATTCCGTCTCCTCCACGCGGGACATCGAGGCGATCGCGCCGGCCGAGGAGATGAACAATATGGGCATTGGCGTCTCGCATCTGACGCTGACACCGATCGGCTTCATTGGCGATGGCAGCGGCGTCGCCGAGTTCCGCGAGGCCTTCCGCCGGCTGCGAGAGACGAGCGGCGTCTATCAGCGTGACTCGGGCGGCGTGCAGTTCATCAGCGCCAGCCTGTTCAAGGCGTCGGTGCGCCTGCCGGCCGATGTGCCGAACGGCACCCATGTCGTGCGCGCCTTCCTTTTCCGCGACGGCACCTTCGTCGCCGCCAAGGCCCTGCCGCTCAGGGTCGTCAAGACCGGGCTCGAGGCGGCGATCACGCAGGCTGCGCAGGAAAAGCCGCTGCTCTATGGGGCGCTCGCCGTCTTGCTGGCCGTCATCACCGGCTGGACTGCCAGCCTGATCTTCCGCCGCGACTGACGGATGCTTTGACAGGGCGGCGAAACAGGCTATCTCCGACCAAAGCCCGGCCGCACCGCGAGGCGGCGTTGAGGAGACCATCATGAAGCCGATTTTCGTCCAGCTGCAATGCGCGCCCGGCCAGACCTATGAGGTCGCCGATGCGATCTACAAGAAAGAGATCGTCTCGGAAATGTATTCGACGAGCGGCGATTACGACCTCCTGATCAAGATCTATCTCGAGGAAGGCCAGGACGTCGGCAAGTTCATCAACGACAACATCGCGACGGTGCCGGGCATCACCCGCTCACTGACCACGCTGACCTTCAACGCTTTCTGACGGTTCATCCATGCCGCTGCCCTTCGCCCGCAGCCCGGCGACGGCGCGGTTCCTGGTTTTCGCGGCCGTGATCGCCGCGCAGGCGGCCGGCGCGTTCCTCGCCCATCTCCTGCCGTTCGAGCATCGCATGGCCACGCTCGCGGCGCAGGGCCTCGTCGCCGCCGGACTGACGGCGGCTTTCCGCCTGCCGCGCCTTTGGATCCCGGCCCAGCTGCTGATACCCTTCGTCGTCGCCTATGGCGTCCATCTGCCCGCCTGGGTCTTCCTCGTCGCTTTTCTCCTGACACTGCTGATCTCGTGGAACAGCGCCGGCGAGCAGGTGCCGCTCTACCTGACCAATGCCAGGACGGCGGATGCGCTGGGGCAGCTCGCGGAGGCGGCGGGGGCGCGCAAGATCGTCGATCTCGGCAGCGGGCTCGGCAGCGTCGTGCTGCCGCTTGCCCGCCGCGGGCCGCATCTCTTCGCGACCGGTGTCGAGACGGCGCCCTTGCCCTATGCCGCCTCGCGCCTGCGCCTGGCGCTCTCCGGCCTTGCCAATGCGCGGCTGCAGCGCACCAGCCTCTGGGACGTCGATCTCTCCGCCTATGATCTCGTCTACTGCTTCCTCTCGCCGGTGCCGATGCCGCGCCTTTTCGAGAAAGCACGTGCGGAAATGCGGCCGGGCTCGCTTTTTGTCAGCAACAGCTTCCCCGTGCCCGACCGGACGCCGGATGAGGTCGTAACGGTCGCCGACAGCCGCAGCACGACGCTCTATGTCTATCGCATGTGAGAATCGCCGGCGGGTCGCCGCTCAGGCGAGCAACCGGTCAAAGCGGACGGAGTAGATCCGGTCGCGTCCGAGCATATGCGCCATCAGTTGCGCCTGCTCGAACAGGCCGGAAAAGGCGCGGTGCGCCAGATCCATGCCGCCAGTGGTGACGCCGAAGGCCGGCATGACCAGGCGGGCGCCATCGGTGGCAAAGCAGGCGCGCCGGACGAGCGTCTCACGCCGGCGCACGGTGGCGGCGGGATGAAGGTGACCGGCGATCTCGCCAGCGGCAGCGCCGGCTTCCGGCTCGTGGCGGAAGGTCAAGCCGTTCAGCCAGAGCGTCTCGAGCGACTGGCCGGGCAGGCCGGCCGGAGCGTCCGGATCGTGATTGCCGGTGATCCAGATCCATTCGCGCCCGCGCGCCATGCTCTCGATCATGGCACGGAACGGGGCGGGCATCAGCGCTGCGCCTGTGCGGTCGTGGAAGGCATCGCCCAGGCTGATCACCACTTTCGGATCGTGCCTGGCGATCAGCGCATCCAGCAGCTTCAGCGTCATCAGCGTATCGTAGGGCGGCAGCATCATGCCGCGCCGGGCAAAGGCAGAGCCCTTTTCCAGGTGCAGGTCGGAGACGATCAGCACGCGGCTGTCCGGTAGAACGAGAGCGCCCAAGGGATCGCACACGGCCTCGACGCCGTTGACGGTGATCCGCTCGGGGAGGGTGGGAAGCGTCTCGCCAATACGGCGAAGGGCATGGGACAGTCGGCTCATGGTCTCGGTCGGTCTTCGTCTTTCGCACCAGCCGCCCTTGTTTCGGTGGCCGGTCAGTCTGTGCCCATCGCTTCCGAAATCAGCTCGTCTGCGGCTTCGGCCAGCAGCAGATCCTGCGACTGACCGGGCACCGCCTCGCGCCCGATCTCCAGCATGATCGGCACGGCGAGCGGAGAGACCCGCGTCAGCGGCCGGTGGGTGATGTGGCTCTTGATTCGCATCAGCATATCGCCAAGCCGCCCAATATCCAAAAGCCCGGTTGCCGCATCGTTACGCGTCGCTTCCAGAAGGATGTGATCCGGCTCATGGCTACGCAACACGTCGTAAATAAGGTCGCTCGAGACGGTCACCTGCCGACCGGTCTTTTCCTTGCCCGGATGGCGCGGCTCGATCAGGCCGGCAATGATCGCGCAATTGCGGAAGGTGCGCTTCAAAAGGAAGCTTTCGTCCAGCCAGGCCTCGAGATCGTCGCCCAGCATATCCTCGTCGAAGAGCTCGCCGAGCGAGGGGCGTCCGGCCGCAAAGGCGGCGCCAAGATCCTCCATGGCCCAGATCGCCAGGGAATAGTCGGTGGCGACGAAGCCCATCGGCTGCAGACCGGCCCGGTCCATGCGGCGGGTCAGCAGCATGCCGAGCGTCTGATGCGCCAGCCGGCCCTCGAAGGCATAGGCGATCATGAAGAAGCGGTTGCCGCGTGGGAAAGTCTCGACCAGCAGCTCATCCTCGCGCGGCAGCATGGACACATCGCGCTGCACGGAGAGCCAGTCGCGCACCTGATCGGGCAGGGCGCCATGCGCCTCCGGATCGGCCAGCATGCTCCGCACCCGGCTCGCAAGATAGGTGGAGAGCGGAAACTTGCCCCCTGCGTAGGAAGGGATCTTCGGGTCCATCTGGTAGCCCTGCGTCACCAGGCATTCGCTCTCGCGGATGCCCTCGAACCGCAGCACTTTGCCGCCGAAGAGAAATGTATCTCCGGGAGAAAGCATTTCGAGGAAGAACTCCTCAACCTTGCCGAGCGTCAGCCCACCGCGGCCGAGCATCGAGCGTTTGCTGCCGCTGACGAGGCGGACATTGAGCATCGGCGTTTCGATGATCGTGCCGACATTCAGCCGATATTGCTGCGCCACCCTGGCATTCGAAACCCGCCACAGCCCGTCCGCCGTCTTGCGGATCCGGGCATAGCGCTCATAGGTGCGCAGCGCGTAGCCGCCGGTCGCGACGAAATCGATGATCCGCTCGAAGGTTTCCCAGGCCAGGTCTCGGTAAGGCGAGGCGCTGGTGATCTCGTCATAGAGCAGCAGCGGATCGAAGGGCGCGGCGCAGGCCATGCCGAGCACATGCTGGGCGAGAACATCGAGCGCGCCACGGCCGACGGGCGGCGTGTCCTGGGCGCCAAGATAGTTCGCATCGAGCGCCGCCTGGCATTCCATCACCTCGAAGCGGTTGCCGGGCACCAGGATCGCCTGGCTCGGCTCGTCCATTCGGTGATTGGCCCGGCCGATGCGCTGGGCGAGCCGCGAGGCCCCCTTCGGCGCGCCGACATGGATGACGAGATCGACATCGCCCCAGTCGATGCCGAGATCGAGCGTCGAGGTGGCGACGACCGCTCGAAGGCGATTATCCGCCATGGCCGCCTCCACCTTGCGGCGCTGGCCGGCATCGAGCGAGCCGTGATGCAGCGCGATCGGCAGGCTGTCCTCGTTGATCGTCCAGAGCTCCTGGAAGAGCAGCTCCGCCTGGTTGCGGGTGTTGACGAAGAGGAGTGCCGTCTTGTGGCGTTTGATCGCCTCGTAGACCTCGGCCATGGCATAGCGGGCCGAATGGCCCGCCCAGGGCACGCGGCCGTCGCTCTTCAAAATCGAGATGTCCGGCTTGGCGCCGCCTTCGACCAGGATCACGCCGGCATGGCGCTCCTCCTCCGGTGCCTGCGATACGAGCCAGCGCTGCAGGTCCATCGGATCGGCGACCGTTGCCGAAAGGCCGATGGTGGTGAGATCCGGAGCGAGCTTGCGAAGCCGCGCGAGGCCCAAGGCCAGGAGATGACCGCGTTTGGAGGTGACGAGTGAATGAAGCTCGTCGAAGATCACGAACTTCAGATCCTTGAAGAAGCGCTCCGCCTCGCCATTGGCGATCAGCAGCGCCACCTGCTCGGGTGTCGTTAGCAGGATATCGGGCGGATCGACCTTCTGGCGCTGGCGCTTGGCCTGGGGCGTGTCGCCGGTGCGGTTCTCGATCCGGATCGGCAGGCCCATCTCGCTGACCGGCTTCATCAGATTGCGCTCGATATCGACCGCAAGCGCCTTCAAGGGGGAGATGTAGAGCGTGTGGATGCCGCGAAAACCGCTGCCCGGAGGCACTTTGCCGCGCTCGGCAAGCGCCGTTAGCGACGGCAGGAAGCCGGCCAGCGTTTTGCCGGCCCCGGTCGGCGCGATCAGCAGCATGCTCTCGCCGGAGCGAACGCGCGCGAGCAGGTCGAGCTGATGGGCGCGCGGTTGCCAGCCCTTCTTCGCAAACCAGCGCAGAAAGGACTCGGGAAGAGCGAGCGGGCCGGACGTGCCGGTCAGGGGCGGGGCGGGGACCTGGTTCACCCTTTCAATGTAGCTCCGCCGACGCGAATTTGAAGATCTTGCACACGCCGTCGCGCAGGCTCGAGCGCCGTTCTGCACCGCTCGGTCAGAGTCGGAACCTTCTACCCGGGGCGCCGTTGTCACCTTTATGTCACAACCGGAAGAACGAGAGGAAGCGACGATGGACAAGTCTCAGCCCAAGGTCCCCGAGAACGAGATCCTGCAGGAACCGGCCGAAGGCGATCGCGCTACCATCGACCGCGAACTCGCGCGCCAGGATGACAGCGCGTCGAAGCCCCAATCGGATCAGAAGAGTGCAGCCGGCAAGGCTATGGATGATGCCGCTCCGCAGACCGGCGTCCGTCCGGGCCCCTGATCGGATGAAAAAGCTGATATCTTAGGGGTTCCGAAAGGAGTAATATGGTTGATGATGCCGCAGACGCGGGAAAGGTTTTCACATGAGCTTCACGGACAAGGGATCGGCCGGGAACGAGGCTCCGGCAGACCTGGTACGCATCAGCCACGCAAGCGCCGCCAACGCGGATCGGCCGCACGGACTGACGCTGGCGGAAGCCTATAGTCTTCCGTCCGAACCGGCCGAGCTTACGGCCGCCGACATCCGCAAGTTGCGCCTGGAAGGCCGCCGCGCCGCCTTTGAAGGCCGCTCGCAAGCGCGCTGCCCCTATGGCCTCGCCGAACAGGCGGCGCGTCGGGCTTGGCTGTCGGGCTATAACGGCGAACGCTGAAAAAGCACCGACGGGAGCGGACAGGCCGATGCCTGTTCGCCCTTGCTTGTCTGCGCTCGCCGCCACAGCGGAGTCATCACGACGAGACGTCACGATAGTGGGAGGTCAGCCCGAGAAGCGAGCAGGCGAAAAGCCGTGAGCGTCGGCGAAGGGCGGCTGACCGGTGATGAGGTCGGCCAGCAGCCGGCCGCTGGCGGGGCCGAGCGTCAGTCCGTGATGGGCGTGGCCGAAGTCGCACCAGAGGCCGGAGAGGCCTGGAACCGCGCCGATCACCGGCTTCATGTCCGGCAGACAGGGGCGCAGGCCGAGCCAGGGTTCGGCTTCCACGGGTCGGCCGAGGTCGAGAAGGTGCCGCGCTGCGGTCTCGCAGGCCTTTAGCTGGATGTCGTTGGCCGCGCGATCCGCCGCGGCGAATTCGATTCCCGTCGTCAGCCGCAGGCCCTGGCGCATCGGCGCCAGCACATAGCCTGCGTCTTCATCGACCACCGGCCGCCCCGGCATGGCGTCTGCTTCCTGATGGTAATGGCGGTGATAGCCGCGCTTGACCGCCATGGGCACCCTTAAACCGAAGCGAGCCAGAAGCGCCGCCGACTGGGGCCCAAGCGCCACGACCACATCGCGGGCGACGACCCGGCCCTCTGCCGTCTGTACCGCCCAGCTGTTTCCGTCCTGCTCCAATGTGTCCGCGTCACCAACGGCAAGATGGCCTCCCTGGTGCGTGAAGAGGGCGGCATAGGCGGTGGTCAGTGCCAGCGGGTCCTCGACACTCAGTGGATCTTCCCAATGCACCGCACCGGCGATCGGCGCCCCCTCGCTGAAGGCCGGCTCCAGAGCAAGAAACGACGCGCGGTCGAGAATCGAGACGGCGAGGCCGTGGGAGCTGCGAAGCTGCTCGGCCTCGCGCGCTGCAAGGGCGAAGGCGGCGGGGTTCTTGTAGAGCGAAATCCAGCCGCCGGCGCGCATCAGCGGCTCGGCTCCGGCCCGCCGGGCGAGCGCCCTGTGCTCGTCGATCGAGACCTCGATCAGCGGCAGCAAGGCGGCGGCCGAAGCTTCCAGGGCTTTCGGGGCCGAAGCCTGCCAGTAGCGTAGCAGGAAGGGGGCGATCTTCGGCAGATGGGACCAGTCATAGCGCACATCCGAGCGCCGGTTCAGCCCATAGGCGAGGAGGGCGGAGAGCTTGCGCGGGAAGGCATAGGGCACGACGGAGGAGCGTTCGATCAGCCCGGCATTGCCATAGCTCGTGCCATGGCCGGGAGCGGCGCGATCGACGAGCACGACCGAGCGGCCCCGATCCTGAAGGTGGAGGGCGGCACTGACGCCGACGATGCCGGCGCCGAGAACGAGACAATCGAGGGTCATGGATGCTCAGGCTTCATGGGCCGCGACGGTCGGAAAAACCCGACCGGAACGGCGAAAAGAGAGCCGGAGCGCAGCGTTCGGCGCTCCGGCATCAAGCGAGGCGGGGCGCCCGAAAGCGCCGGCCCGATCTCCTTCTCAATAGATATCGAAGGGGAAGTATTTCTGGTTGATCTTGGCGTAGGTGCCGTTCTTGACGATCGCCTCGATCGCGGCGTTGAACTTTTCCTTCAGCGGGTCGCCCTTGCGCAGGCCGATGCCGACTTCCGTCTGGGTGCCCGGGACATCGCCCAAGAGCTTGCAGCAGTCCTTGCCGTCCTTGTTCAGCCAATCGACCAGCACGAACTTGTCGACGATCAGCGCATCCAGGCGGCCGTTCTGCAGATCGGCGGTCGCCTCGTCATTGCTGGGATAGAGCTTCACTTCGGCGCCGTCCTTGCCGTAGTGATCCTCGGCATAGTCGGCTTGGGTCGTGGAGCCCTGCGCGCCGATCGTGTGGCCCTTCAGATCGTCGGCGGCCACGCCCTTGATCGCGCTGTCCTTCGGCACGCCGATCGACAGCGGCTGGGAATAGTACTTGTTGGTAAAGTCGATCTGCTTCTTGCGTTCTTCGGTGATAGACATGGAGGCGACGATCGCGTCGAACTTCTTGGCGGTCAGCGCCGGGATCATGCCGTCCCATTCCTGCGCGACGATCGTGCACTTGGCCTTCATCTCCGCGCAGAGCGCATTGGCGATATCGACGTCCATGCCTTTCAGGCTGCCGTCCGTATCGGCATAGTTGAAGGGCGGATAGGCGCCCTCCGTCGCGATGGTGATCGTGTCTTCGGCCCGGGCAAGCCCGGTTGCGGTCAGGATCAGGCCGGCGGTCATCAGAATCGTCTTCACGCGCATTCCCCTTTTTGGTCTTGTTCTGAAGCCGTTGTCGGCCCGGAGCGCAGGTTAACGCAGCGCGTGCGGCGCACAAGCCACAGAATGAAAGGGACCCACCTTCTCCTGATGCAGAATGCGCATCGTATTCCAGCGAAACGTCATGAATGCCGTTTTATACCGGCTCAAAGCGCAATATAGCGGTCGGCGCGGTGGTTGATCGTCAGGAAGAGATTGAGCGCGACAGCGCCAAGCACGGAGTAGAGCACGATCGGCGGCGTCGTGACGAAGAAGGCAGCCGCCAGCACGCAGAGGTCGATCGCCAGTTGCACCAGCCCGGCGCGGATGCCGAAGCGCTCCTGCAGATAGACGCCGAGAATGCCGACACCGCCGAGGCTGGCGCGGTGGCGATAGAGCGCCAGCAGGCCATAGCCGAGCAGCAGCCCGCCAACCAGTGCCGCCCAGCCGGGGTGGATCGAGGAGATGACGAAGAAGCGGGATTGCAGGTCGGCGATCACCGAGGTCAGCCCGATGGCCGCGAATGTCTTGAGTGTGAAGGCGAGGCCGAGGCGTTTCAGGGAGAGATAGAAGAAGGGGAGGTTGAGGAGGAAGAAGGCCAGGCCGAAATTGACGCCGAACGCGTAGTGGAGAAGGAAGGCAATACCGGCGGTGCTGCCGGTCAGAAGCCCGGCGCTCGCGAGAAGATAAAGCCCGAGGGCAGAGACCAGGCTGCCGGTCAGCACGCCTTGCACATCTTCGAGCGGGGAATGGCGAGTGGCGTTGCTGTTCCACACGCCGAGAGCGGACATCAGGGTCATGGCACGAACTCCGCGAAAAGGGCGAACGAGGGCAAGCACCGGTCATCCGGCGCGGCGACGGGAATGGGAGAATGGTGCATCGAGTGCCGAGCGAACATGCGGGTGAGCCGCTCCGACCCCTGCAGGATCGGGCTTTTCGACGCTTTCGGCAAGAAAAATATGTAAGCCTTGCTGACCTATTTCAACTTCGCAGCAATGTTTCGCCTACAGCCTCCGACGCGCAACGAACAGGATGCCGGCAATCGGCATTCCGCCATCTTTGCGAATGGTGCGCCGCTCGATTTGGACGATGTCGAACTCGGAACGGGTGCAAAGCCTGCGCAGATGGGCTTCCGAATGGGCGTAGCGCAGCGAGGGGCGCAACACGACATCGCCATCCGCCCCTGCATCCTCGACCGAGAAGGCGAGGAGGCCACCTGGCTTGACGAGACGGGGGAGGAGGGCAAAGGGGGCCTCGAGGTCCCCCAGATACATCAGCACATCCGCAGCGGCGACCAGATCGGCCCGCTCTTCCGGATAACCCTCTTCGAAGAGGCCCGAGGCTGTCGCGGCAAGCGACAGGTCAGCTTGGCCGAGATGGTCATAGAGCCCCTTTTCGGCCGCCTTGGCCAGCATGCCGGCCGAGAGGTCGAAGCCTTCAAGCCTCGACACCGCATTGCGGATCTCCGCGCCGAACAGGCCGGTCCCACAGCCGAGGTCGACCGCGAGGGGGATGGGGCGCGCATCGACGAGCGGAAGCACGAGGGCCGCGAGCGCCTGCGGCACGGTATAGTCGAGCCGCTCGACGAGAGCCGCGTCGAAGCGGTCGGCATAATCGTCGAAGAGCCGGGCGACATAGGCGCTTGGTGCCTGAGCGGGCGGAGCCTCGCCGAGCAGAACGGCCCGTTTCAGCCCGGCGCCGAAGAGATCATCGGGACTGAGCGCCAAAACCTTATCCAAGGCAGCGGCGGCCGCCTCTTTCCGGCCGGATTTTTCCTCATAGTCGGCAAGCCGGAACCAGCCGGCCGCCCAGCCTGGTGCCAGTTCCAGCGCTTGGCGCATCAAGTCGGCAGCGCCGTCTTGATCGCCGCTCGCGGCCAGCATCAGGGCATATTCGGCCCGCCGGTCGGCGATGAGATCGCCGGAGCTGAGCTGGTGGGGAATCATCGGCGGGGTCCTCGGGCGGGCGGCTGGCGGCAGATAGGGCGGGCAGCCACGTAAAAGCAAGCCTGTCCATCGGCTGCCTCAGCGGACGTCCCGCTTGCGGCCGCTGTCGTTTCACCGCACAAGGCGGAACCGAGTTGTGAAAGGAAGAAGGGGCCGATGGCCGAAGGTCTAAACAGGTTTCTGGGCGATTCGCCCCTGCGGGTGATCGTCAAGCTGGTGGTCGTGTCGGTCATCGTCGGGTTCGTCATGACCTTCTTCGGCTGGACGCCCTATGAGATCTTCGACGGCGTGCGCTATTTCCTGCTCGATCTCTGGCATTCGGGTTTCGATGCGCTGGGCGCGGTCGGTGATTATCTGGTGATCGGTGCCGTGGTCGTCATCCCGGTCTTCCTGCTCATCCGGCTCGTGAACTTCCGGCGCTGACATGGCCTATTTTCCGCTGACCAGCCGCCGCGCCTTCCTGGCCGGCACAGCCGCCCTGTCTCTCGCCACGCTTGCCGGCTGCAGCACAACGGAGGTGCTGGCCCCGCCCGGTTCGGGAAGCGACGAAACGGACACCGTGCTCGGCCTCATCAACAAGCTGCGGCAGAGCCGCGGGCTCGGGCCGCTGGTGCGCGATGAGGCGGCGGCCAAGGCGGCGCTCTCCCAGGCGGACCGCATGGCGAAGGCCGGCAAGATGTCCCATCTGATCGGCCTGACCGACAGTTTTCTCGGCCGGATGAAAAGCCAGAGCGTCGCCCTGCCGGCCGCGGAGAACATCGCCGTCGGCCAGGCCGATGCGGCCAAGGCCTTCGATGCCTGGGTCCACTCACCCAAGCATCTCGAAAACATGCTCGGCCCCCGCTATAGCGGGCTCGGCGTGGCGGTGATGCGCAATCCGAAATCCGGGAACCATCCCTATTGGGCCATGGTGCTGTCCTCGCCGCCGGTCATGGACATGCCCGCTGCCGGTTGATCGCCGCATCAGCAAAACTGATTGGACGCCCCGGGGCGAAGCGGGTTTGGTAAGCCAACGCCTGATTGACCGATTCCGCGGTCCCCGGACATCCCGATGAGCACACAGACCGACACCGCCCTTTCCGGCGACACCCGCCATGAGGGCGGGCCCTTCCTCGTTACCAACCGGCTGATCCTGTCGATCGCCGTGCCGATGACGCTCGGCTTCCTGACGACGCCGCTGCTCGGCCTCGTCGATACGGCTGTCATCGGCCATATGGGCGATGCGATCCTGCTTGCCGGCCTTGCGGTCGGCGCGGTGATCTTCGACCTGATCTTCACCACCTTCAACTTCCTGCGCTCGGCCACCACCGGCCTCGTCGCCCAGGCCTATGGCCGCGGCGATCCGACGGAGGAGCAGGCGGTGTTCTGGCGCTCGCTGGCGATCGCGCTCGTCTCGGGTGTCGTCCTGGCGCTCGCTTCGCCGCTGCTTCTCTGGCTCGGCCTGTTGGTGCTCGCCCCCGGAGCGGAGGTGGAGGCGGTGACGCGGACCTATTTCTTCTGGCGTATTCTCGCTGCCCCTGCCTCGCTCGCCAACTACGCGATCCTCGGCTATGTGCTCGGCCGCGGCCAGGGCACGCTGGGTCTCTTGCTGCAGACGCTGATCAACGGCGTCAACATCGTGCTGTCGATCACGCTCGGCCTGGTGCTCGGCTGGGGCGTAGCGGGCGTCGCCATCGCCACCATGATCGGCGAGATCGCCGGCGCGCTCATCGGCTTCCTCCTCGTCTTCTCCCGCTTCGACCGGCGCTTCCGCCCGCCGCTCGCCCGCCTGCGCGATCCGGCTCAGCTGAAAAAGCTCTTCAGCCTCAACCGCGACATCATGATCCGCTCCTTCGTGCTGCTCGCCACCTTCCTGCTGATGACCCGCGTCGGCACGGGCTTCGGCCCGGTCACGCTCGCCGCCAATGCGGTGCTGATGACCATCTTCATGGTCGCCGGCTATTATCTGGACGGGCTTGCGAATGCGGCCGAGCAATTGACGGGACGGGCGATCGGGGCGCGCTTTCGTCCGGCCTTCGACCGGGCGCTGAAGATGACGGCCGTCTGGTCCTTCGCGCTCGCCGCACTGACGACGCTCCTCTTCTTCCTGATCGGCAACTGGGTGGTGGAAACGCTGACAACCGCCGAGGATGTACGCGCGGTGGCGAAGATCTATCTGCCCTGGGCGGCGATCACCGCGATCACCGGGTCGCTTGCCTTCCTCATGGATGGCGTCTTCATCGGCGCCACCTGGTCGCGCGACATGCGCAACATGATGGTCGCGGCCTTTCTCGTCTATCTTGCGGCGATCGCTGTGCTGGTCCCGGCCTTCGGCAATCACGGCCTCTGGGCGGCGCTCAATCTCTTCCTCGTCTGCCGCGGGCTCTTCCTGCTGCGGCTCGTGCCGCGCCGCTCGGCTCAGGCCTTTGCGGCCCAGTGATCGGTCTCACTGTTGCGCAGCTCGCGGATCGAGGAGAGGCCGCGGCTGTCGCAAAGTTTCGACAGTCCGCGCACGATCCGGCCGGGGAGGCTCGGGCCGCGATAGACCATGCCGGAATAGAGCTGCACGAGATCGGCGCCCGCCCGGATCTTGGCCACCGCCGTCTCGACATTGTGGACACCGCCAACGCCGATGATCGGCAGATCGGGGCCGAGCCGGCGGCGCATCTTGGCGAGCACGATGGTGGAGGCTTCGAAGAGCGGCCGGCCGGACAGGCCGCCGGCCTCGCTCGCCCGGCGGCTGTCGGAAAGCCCCGCGCGCGACAGCGTCGTGTTGGAGACGATCAGCCCGTCGAGCGGATGGGCGAGGGCCTCGGCCGCGATGTCGTCCATGCCCTCGTCCGTGAGGTCCGGCGCGATCTTCAGGAATACCGGCACACGGCGGGCGCCGGCAGCGGCCTCCGCCTCCCGCGCGGCGAGAACCGCGGAGAGCAGTGCCGCGAGGCTTTCCCGCGCCTGCAGGTCGCGCAGGCCCGGCGTGTTGGGAGAAGAGATATTGATCGTGAAATAGCTGGCGACGCCGGCAAAGGTGCGGATCCCCTGCACATAGTCGTCGATCCGGTCGACCGAATCCTTGTTAGCGCCAATATTGACGCCGATCAGCCCGCCGCGCGTGCAGGCCTTCAGACGCTCCAGGGCCGCAGCGTGGCCCTCATTGTTGAAGCCCAGCCGGTTGATCACCGCTTCGTCCTCGATGAGGCGGAAGATACGCGGCTTCGGATTGCCAGCCTGCGGCTTGGGCGTCAGCGTGCCGACCTCGGTGAAGCCGAAACCGAGCTTCAGCAGCGCTTCCGGCACCTCGGCATTCTTGTCATAGCCGGCGGCAAGGCCGATTGGGTTCGGGAAGGCGAGGCCGGCAATGGTCTGTCGCAGGCGCGGATCGGCCGGCGCCGGCGCGCCCGGCACCAGTCCCGTCTTCAGCGCCTTGATCGACAGGCCGTGCGCCTGCTCCGGGTCGGCGAGGAACAGGGCTTTCTGGGCGATCCTATCGAGCCGAATCCTCATGCGAGCGGCTCCGGAAAGCGATGCGTGCCGTCCGGTCCAAGCCGCAGCGCCTGATCGGACAGCACCGCCGAAAGCGGCATCGGCCCGTAGAGATGCGGAAACAGCGCACCACCCCGCGAGGGCTCGTAGACCAGCGCTTCGCCAAGCGCATCGCCGTCGACCGCAAGCAGCACCAGATCGTCCTGGCCGGCGAAATGGCGGCGGGCGGTCTCCTGAACCTGTTCGGCGGTGGAGTAATGGATGAAGCCGTCCGCCTCATCCACCGGCGCGCCCTTGAAGATCCCGGCCTCCCGTGCGGACTGCCAGAGAGAGGCAGGGAGGATCTTGTAGATGATGCTGCTCATGTTTTGCCCTGCAAGACCTGGTCACCGCGCCGGCGCATGGCGCTTTCGTCGTGGACTTGCCGCAAATATGCGCAATTGTCCACATCCGACGCGCCGCTCGGCGTGCTGAGACAGGAGACCGACCGATGATCCGCCACCGTTCCCGCCTCGCCGCCGCTGTGCTTTTTGCGGTCCTTCCCCTCGGCCTTAGCAGTGCTGCCGCTGAAGAGGCGGCGCCGGGACGCTATTCCATGCAGCGCGTCGAGGGCGGCATTGCCCGGCTCGACACGCAGACGGGCGAAGTCACGCTCTGCCAGGACAAGGATGGGCAGATGACCTGCCGCATGGCCGCCGACGAGCGCACGGCCTATGATCTGGAGCTCGATCTCCTGACCAAGAGGGTCGAGGCGCTGGAGCAGGCGGCGGGAACGACGAGCGACAGTTTCAAGCCGCGCCTGCCCACGCAGGAAGAGATTGACCAGACCATGGGCCTCATGGAAAGAATGATGCGCAGTTTCATGGGGATCGTTCGCGATCTCGACGGCGGGGAGAGGAGCCCCGCACCCGAGCCCGGAAGCGAGCCCCAGAAAACGTGAGACTCGACGTCGAGCCGGCGCCGTCAGCCTGGAGGGGGTGACGGCCGGCGGCGACCCTTTTTCGTCAGCATGCGTTCTGGGAGGGAACATCATGACGGACAGAATGACGATCATCGTGGCGGACGACCATCCGCTGTTCCGCGGGGCCATGCGCCAGGCGCTCGTTAGCGCCGCCGAGGGCGCCGCCATCGTCGAAGCGGGCGATTTCGCCGCGGTGCGCGCGGCAGCGGCCGCCCATCCAGAAGCCGATCTGCTGCTGCTCGATCTCACCATGCCCGGCGGCAGTGGTCTTTCCGGCCTGATGGCGCTGCGCAGCGAGTTTCCCTCATTGCCGATCATGGTCGTCTCCGCCCATGACGATGCCGGAACGGTCGATCGCGCGCTGGCGCTCGGCGCCTGCGGCTTTCTGCCGAAGTCCTCGGGCATCGAGGAGATTCGCCGCGGCATCGAGACGGTGATGGCCGGGGATGTCTATGCGCCCGAAGGCATCCGCCGTGGGGACGGCGAGGATGCCGACCTGCGCAGCCTCGTCCAGCGGCTCTCGACGCTGACGCCGCAGCAGTCGCGCGTCCTCTCCATGCTCGCCGAAGGGCTGCTCAACAAGCAGATCGCCTATGAGCTCGGTGTCTCGGAAGCGACGATCAAGGCGCATGTCTCGGCGATCCTGCTCAAGCTCAATGTCGACAGCCGCACCCAGGCGGTCATCCAGCTTTCCCGCCTGACCAGCGTCGCCGCCTGAGGCACCTTACTCGGCCGCGGCCGCCCGCTGAGCAAGCGACGCCTGGTTCAGCCAAGCGCGCAGCGAGGCGGGGCGGACCGGCTTGTTCTGCAGCACCACGCCATCGCGCTCCGCCGCAGCCCGCACCTCGGCCGATCGATCGGCCGTAAGCAGCAGGGCCGGCAGGCGGGCATCGCTCATCGCCCGCACCGCGGCAATCGCGTCGAGCCCGCTGGCCTGGTCGAGATGGTAGTCAGCGACGATCGCATCGATCCGCGGCCCCGCTGCCGCCTCTTTCGCCTCATCCAGCGAGGCGGCAAGCATAACCTGGCAGCCCCAGTTTTCGAGCAGGACCCGCATCCCGTCGAGGATCGAGGGTTCGTTGTCGATGCAGAGGACCTGAAGCCCGGTCAACGGCGTCAGAGCGGGCGTCGGCTCCCGCGCCCGGCGCCGGGCCGGCGCGGCTGCGGTGTCGAGCGGCACGGTCACGCGGAAGCGCGTGCCGCGTCCCGGCGCCGATTGCAGCTCGACCGCATGATGGAGCACGCGCGAGATCCGGTCGACGATCGAAAGCCCAAGCCCGAGGCCGGACGCGGTGCGGGCTCCTTCGTCCAGCCTTGCAAATTCCTTGAACACGGTGCGGAACTTCGAGGCCGGGATGCCGATGCCGGTGTCATAGACTTCCACCAGCGCCTGGGCTCCACGCCGTCGAACGCCGACCAGCACGCGGCCCTGTGGGGTATATTTGATGGCGTTGGAGACGAGGTTTTGCACCAGGCGGCGCAGGAGATTGGGGTCGGTGCGTACGGAAAGCTGCGTCGGCATGACGGTGAGCTTGAGCCCGCGCGCGCGGGCGACGGGGGCGAAATCGGTTTCGATGCGGCGCAGAAAGTCATTGAGCGGCACGGTCTGCAACCGCGGCTTCATGGCCCCCGTATCGAGCCGGGACAGATCGAGGACGGCGCCGAGGATGGTCTCGACCGATTCCAGCGAGGAATCGATATTGTGCACGAGGGACCGGTCATCGGTCTCGCCGAGCCGCTCCACAAGCGCGGAGGAGTAGAGCCGGGCAGCGTTGAGCGGCTGGAGAATGTCGTGCCCGGCGGCGGCGAAGAAGCGGGTCTTGCCATTATTGGCTTCTTCTGCCGCCGCGCGCGCCTCGGCCACCTCGCGGTTGACCCGCGTCAGCTCGGCCGTGCGCTCGGCGACGCGCGCCTCCAGCGTCTCATAGGCCTGTTTGAGCGCGACGTCAGCGGCGACGCGCTGGGTGATGTCGGTGCAGGTGGTCACCAGCCCCTTGTCCGGCATGGCATTGCTGCGCACCTCGACGATCCGTTCGCCGCCGGCCACCGAGAGCTGAAAGGGCTTTTCGAGGGTCATGAAATGGGAGGCGAGTGGCCCGCTTCCCTCGCGCACGCCATCCCCGCGCGCCTCGAGAATGGCGACGATCTCGCTCAAGGGCACGCCGACCTGGCCGGTGCTCTCGGGAAGCTCGAGCAGCTGGCGGAAGCGGCGGTTCCAGATGATCAGTCGATTGGCGCTGTCGAAGACGGCAATGCCCTGGTCCATCTGCGAGAGCGCGGTCTGCAGCATGTCCTGGTTATAGTGCAGCGCCTCGCTCGCCTGATCGAGCAGCCAGGCCGTATCGGAGGAGGCATCGTCCAGCCGCTGCAGCACGAGGGAAAGGACGAGGCGCGCCGAGGAGGAGCCGATCGCGCTGCCGAGCAGCTGTTCGGAGAAGGTAACGAGCGCCTGGTCGGCCGGCTGATGATCCGAGAGCGTGCGGCCGGTGCGGGTCTCGTAGCTGCGGAAGGAGCGCAGCATGCGTTCCTCGCCGAGATAGCGGGCGATCGTGGTCTTCAGGTCCAGAACGGTGATCTTGGTCTTGCGACCGCCAAAGGCGCGCTCGCTGCGCGAGGCGCGGCGGATGAAGATGCCGGCCTGCAGGCGCTCCAGCGGCTTTGGCGTGCGCGACAGCGAGAACAGCACATAGGCGAGAGCGTTGACGATCAGGCTGAAGGCGGTGGCATTGACCAGCGGGTCGGCGCCGATGCCGGAAAAGCCGTCGGCAAAGGGAAAGAGGAAGGAGAGGAGAGCGGCGGCGACGCCGGAATAGTCCGGCCCGCCGAGGCTTGGCAGGAACAGGAGATAGGCCCAGGCGAGAAAGCCCAGCGTCATGCCGGCAATGGCGCCGCGGGCGTTCGCCTGACGCCAGACAAGCCCGCCGAACAGTGCCGGTGCCATCTGCGCGATGGCGGCGAAGGAGAGGAGGCCGAGCGAGGCGAGCCCGGCCGACATGTCCGCCGCCCGGTAATAGCCATAGCCGAGCAGGAGGACGGCAAAGATCGCTCCCCTCCGGACGTTGAGCAGCAGCCCCGCCATGTCGCGCGGCACGCCGCGTCCCATGAGCTTTCGGCGCAGGAAGATCGGCATGACGATGTCGTTCGAGATCATGATCGACAGCGCGACGGAGGCGACGATGACCATGGCAGTGGCGGCGGAGAAGCCGCCGATGAAGGCGATCATCGTCAGCGTCGGGCTGTCATGGGCGAGCGGCAGCGTCAGCAGATAGAGATCGGCGACACCCTCGCCCTTGAAGGTCAGCATGCCGGCAACCGCCACCGGCAGGACGAAGAGGTTGATGGCGATCAGATAGAGCGGAAACAACAGGCCGGCGGTGCGCAGCTCCCGATCGCTGCGGTTTTCGACGACGGTCACATGGAACTGGCGCGGCAAGAGGACGATCGCAACCGCCGAAAGGCCGATCAGCAGAAGCCAGCGGGCGAGCGGCGTCTCGTAGGACAACGCCGCCATCACCTGCGCATCCGCCGCTGCCCGCGCCATCAGATCGGCCGGGCCATCAAAGAGCGCGAAGACGACATAGAGCCCGACCGCCACCAGTGCGACGAGCTTAACCACCGACTCCATGGCGATCGCGAGGATCAGCCCGTCCTGGTGCTCGGTCGCATCGGTGTGGCGCGTTCCGAAGATGATGGCGAAGCAGGCGAGAAACAGGGTGACGAGCAGCGGCAGCTCGACAAAGCCCTGCGGCCCGGCGATCTGCGCGCCCATCATATGCGCGCCGATGCCATAGCCGCTGGTGTCGACAAGCGCCGCCACCGAGCCGGACACGGATTTGAGCTGCAGGGCGATATAGGGAATGGCGCCCACCAGCGAAATCAGTGCGACGATGGCCGCAACCGTCGGGTTCTTGCCATAGCGCGCGCCGATGAAGTCGGCGACCGAGGTCAGCTTCTCGGCCTTGGCAAGCGCGATGATGCGGCGGATGACGGGCAGGCCGAGCGTGAACATCAGGATCGGCCCGATATAGATGCCGGTAAATTCCAGCCCCCGTTCCGCCGCCAGTCCGACGCCGCCGAAATAGGTCCAGGAGGTGCAGTAGATGGCGAGGCTTAACGCATAGACGAGCGGCCGGCCGCCGGCCGCCGTGCGCGCCTTTCGATCCCCATAGGCCGCGACTGCAAAGAGCAGCAGCAAGTAGGCAAAGGCGGTGCCGAAGATCACCGTGCCGGACAGCATGCCCCATCTCCTCCAAGAGCGGTGCCCACAATAGGGGATGTGCCGCTGCTTGAAAATCGCCGCGCGGCTGCGTCTTAAGTCGAAGGGCCGTCCATCGGCCCATATCGGCTAGGAACTTCTTACAGTCAGACCTGTCTGACGCTTTCCTTTCGTGCGCGACAGGCTAAGTTCAACGCTGGGGCGCAAATCTGCGGTCCGTTCGGGGATTGGTCCGTTTCGTCAGGAGAGCGGGAGCATGTTGAACGAGTTCAAGCAATTTATCGCCAGGGGCAACGTCATGGATCTCGCCGTCGGCGTGATCATCGGCGCGGCCTTCGGCAAGATCGTCGATTCGGTCGTCAATGACCTTGTGATGCCGATCGTCGGCGCGATGACCGGCGGCGGGTTCGATTTTTCGAACTACTTCATCGCGCTGACCGGAAATGTCACGGCGACGACTCTGGCCGAGGCCCGCAAGCAGGGCGCGATCTTCGCCTATGGCAATTTCGTCACCGTCGCCATCAACTTCGTCATCCTCGCCTGGATCATCTTCCTCATGGTCAAGGCCGTGAACCGGCTCCGCGCCTCCGTGGAACGGGACAAGGCCGCCGGCAAGGAAGAGGCAGCCCCGCCGCCGGCCGACGTGCTGCTCCTGACCGAGATCCGCGATCTGCTGCGCAGCCAGCGCGTGTAGGCCGCCGCCGATCGGCGAGCCATCCATCACAAAAGTCGATCGTCGCGTCAGCACTTCTTGCGTGAAACACGGGCGCGAAGCGGCTAGGAAGCAGGCTTGACCTCTCTCGGCCGGCCTCCGGCCGGCCGCTTCGGAGCCGCCCATGTCCATCCTTGCCCATCCGCTGTCCTCCATCAGCCGCCGCGCCCTGGAGGCGCCCGAAAGCGGGATCGTCGAGGTGGTCAATTACGCCCGCGGGCGGGACGGTCTCATTCCGCTCTGGGTGGGCGAGGGAGATCTGCCGACGCCTGACTTCATCTCGCGCGTCGCCCGCCAGTCGCTCAGCGATGGCGAGACCTTCTACACCTGGCAGCGCGGCGTACCGGCACTGCGCGAGGCGCTGTCGCGGTACTATTCTCGCCATTTCGACGCGACGCTTGCCGCCGACCGCTTCTATGTCACCGGCTCCGGCATGCAGGCGATCAAGATCGCGCTCGAAGCCCTGACCTCGCCCGGCGACGAGGTGGTCTATCTGACCCCGGCCTGGCCCAATTTCGCAGCCGCTGCGGCCATTTCCGGCGCTAATCCGATTTCGGTGCCGCTTTCCTTCGACAATGGACGCTGGCAGCTGGACCTTGACCGGTTGGAGGCAGCGATCACGCCGAAGACCCGGGTCCTTTTCGTCAACACCCCGTCCAACCCGACCGGCTGGACGGCCACGAAGGAGGATCTGCGGGCGCTCCTCGATCTCGCCCGCAAGCACGATCTCTGGATCATCGCGGATGAGATCTACGCCCTTTATTTCTATGCCGATGCCCGCTCACCGTCCTTCCTCGATGTCATGGCGGAGGAAGAGAAGATCGTCTTCGTCAATTCCTTCTCCAAGAACTGGTCGATGACCGGCTGGCGGATCGGCTGGATCGTCGCGCCCGCGGCGCTCGGCCAGGTGCTGGAAAACCTCATCCAATATTCAACATCCGGCGTCGCCGCCTTCATTCAGGCGGGCGCCATCACCGCGCTCGATGACGGTGACGCTTTTCTGCAGGCGAACGTGGTCCGGGCAACGCAGTCGCGCGACATTCTCTGCGATGCGCTGATCGCTACCAACCGCGTGGAGACGCTGAGGCCGGACGGGGCGATCTACGCTTTCCTGAAGATTGACGGCATCGATGACTCCCGCCGTGCCGCGATCGACATTGTCGACCGTTCGCTGGTCGGGCTTGCGCCCGGCACGGCCTTTGGCGAGGGTGGCGCGGCATTTCTGCGCGCCTGCTTCCTTCGCGATCCGCTGCAGGTTCGCGAGGCGGCGGACCGGTTGGCGGACTACATCGCGAAGCTTTGAGCGGATCGGGCCCAGGGAGGCTCGAGAAGCAGGGGACTTGTGCACTGCACAAAAACCGGTTTTTATCCGCGGCACGAACAACAAGGGATTGGACGATGGCGGTATTGGTAACGGGTGGCGGCGGGTATATCGGCAGCCACATGGTCTGGGCGCTTCTGGATGCAGGTGAGGATGTGGTGGTCATCGACCGCCTGTCGACCGGCTTCCGCTGGGCGATCGCCCCCGAAGCTCGCTTCTACGAGGGCGACATTGCCGACCAGGCCCTGCTGGCGACGATCTTCGCCGACAATGCCATCGACGCCATCATTCATTTCGCCGGCTCCATCGTCGTGCCGGACTCGGTTGCCGATCCTCTCGGCTACTACGAGAACAACACCGTGAAGTCACGCAGCCTGATCGAAAGCGCGGTCAAGGCGGGCGTTCCCTATTTCGTCTTCTCCTCGACCGCTGCCGTCTACGGCACGCCGGATGTCCTCGAGCCGGTAACGGAAACCGTGCCGCTGCGCCCGGAATCGCCCTATGGCTCCTCGAAGCTGATGACGGAGATCATGCTGCGCGACACCGCGGCGGCCCATCCCTTCACCTACACGGCGCTGCGTTACTTCAACGTCGCCGGCGCCGATCCCAAGGGGCGGTCCGGCCAGTCCTCCGCGCTTGCCACGCATCTGATCAAGGTCGCCTGCGCGACCGCGCTTGGTAAGCGCGAATCGATGAGCGTGTTCGGTACGGATTACCCGACCCCCGATGGTACCTGCGTGCGGGATTACATCCATGTCTGGGATCTGGTGCAGGCGCATTTGAAAGCCCTGCAGCGCATGCGCGCCGGCGGCGGCTCGTTGGCGGCCAATTGCGGCTATGGCCATGGCTTCTCGGTCCTTGAGGTGCTGGACACGGTGAAGAAGGTGCATGGCGCCGATTTCCCGGTCAATTTTGCCGGCCGTCGTGCCGGCGATCCGGCCATGATCGTCGCCAATCCTGGGCTTGCTCGCAAGGAGCTGAACTGGGAGCCGGAGTTCGACGATCTGGAGCGCATCGTCCGCAGTGCGCTCGATTGGGAAGACCGCCTGTCGCGCCGCAACGCGGTGGAGTGAAACTCTCTGCTTAGAGAGCGCGGTCCACGCCAGTTTGACAACAGCTTCGGCTTTTAAGTTTGGGTCCGACCTGATCCCTCTTCGGACCTTATCCTGCCGATGCTTGCCAAGACGCTGACGCCAAGCCCTGTCTCCACCCTGCGCCCCCTCCGGCGCCGGGCGGAATGGAGTGCGGCATGAAGGCGGTGATTCTTGCCGGCGGGCTCGGCTCTCGCATTGCCGAAGAGACGCATCTGCGCCCCAAGCCCATGATCGAGATCGGCGGCCGGCCGATCCTCTGGCACATCATGAAGATCTACTATGCCCACGGCATCCGCGACTTCATCATCTGCTGCGGCTTCAAGGGCTACATGATCAAGGAGTACTTCGCCAATTACGGGCTGCATATGTCGGACATCACCTTCGACCTTGCCCGCAACAGCGTCGAATTCCACCGCCAGAGCGCCGAGAACTGGCGGGTGACGCTGGTGGATACCGGCGAGAACTCCATGACCGGCGGCCGGCTGAAGCGCGTCGCGCGCTATCTCGAAGAGGATGAGGCCTTCTGCTTCACCTATGGCGATGGCGTCAGCAGCATCGATATCGGCGCCACCATCGCCTTTCATCGGTCTCATGGGAAACTGGCGACGGTCTCGGCCGTTCGCCCGCCGGCGCGCTATGGCGCCCTGCAGCTCGAAGGCAACGAGGTGCGCGGCTTCATCGAGAAGCCCGAAGGCGAGGGCGGGTTCATCAATGGCGGCTTCTTCGTGCTCTCGCCCCGCTGCATCGATCGCATCGACGGCGATCATGTGAGCTGGGAGGGTGAGCCGCTGACGGGGCTCGCCGCATCGGGCGAGTTGCGCGCCTTTCTTCATGAGGGGTTCTGGCAGCCGATGGATACGCTGCGCGACAAGAACCATCTCGAAAGCCTCTGGCAAAGCGGCACTCCGCCTTGGAAGGTCTGGTAAGCATGACAGCGAATTTCTGGTACGGCAAACGTGTTCTCGTCACCGGGCACACCGGCTTCAAGGGAAGCTGGCTGGCGCTTTGGCTGAAGGAGCTGGGGGCGGAGGTCACCGGCCTTTCGCTCGCGCCGCAGACCGAGCCCTCGCTGCATCGCCTGCTGGACGGTGCCTGTGAAGGACCGGGCATTCTCGACATTCGCGACCGCACCGCCGTGCTCAATCATGTGCTGCGCAGCCGGCCGCAGATCGTCTTCCACCTCGCCGCACAGGCGCTGGTCAGAGCCGGCTATCGCAATCCGGCCGAGACCTATGACATCAATGTGCTCGGCACCGCCAATCTGCTCGATGCGCTGCGCGTGGCCGAGGATATCCGCTCGATCGTCGTCGTCACCACCGACAAGGTCTACCACAACCCGGAAACCGGGCTGGCCTTCATGGAAAGCGATCCGCTCGGCGGGCATGATCCCTATTCGGCAAGCAAGGCGGCGGCGGAAATCGTCGCGGCCTCCTATCGCGCCTCCTACTTCGCCGCCCGCGGCGTTGGTCTCGCAACAGCCCGGGCCGGCAATGTCATCGGCGGCGGCGACTGGGCGGAGGACCGGCTGATCCCCGATGCCGTGCGCGCCTGGCAGGCCGGCGCCGTGCTGCACGTGCGCCGCCCGCGCGCCGTGCGCCCTTGGCAGCATGTGCTGGAGCCGCTCGGCGGCTATCTCGGCCTCGCCCAGCGCCTCTGGCACGCGCCGGATGGCATGGAGAGCTATAATTTCGGCCCCGACCATGGCGAGGCTGCCTCGGTCGGCGCCGTGCTGACGATGGCGGAGAAGCATTTCGGCCGCGGCGGAGTCCTGCTCGGCGACGGCTCGGAAGGCCCGCACGAGGCCGGCTATCTCGTGCTCGACAGCGCCCGGGCCCGCAGCGAGCTCGGCTATCATCCGCGCTGGCGGCTGCAGGAAACCGTGCGCCGGACCATGCAATGGTATCGCGGCCTGAACGAAGGCACCTCGGCGCGTGAGCTCTGCCTCGCCGATATTCGCGACTTCATCCATGCCGGTCGGCGTGAGCCGCAATGGAGAGCCGCGGGATGAGCGACCGCTTCGCGATCGAGACGGACGCGCTCGGCGGCGTTCTCCTCCTGGCGCGCAAGCGCCTCGCGGACGAACGCGGCCATTTCTCGCGCGTCTTCTGCGCCGAGGCCTTCGCGTCTTTCGGCTGGACGCAGCCGGTCTCCCAGATCAATGAGAGCCGCACCCGCCGGCGCGGCACGGTACGCGGATTGCATTACCAGCGACCGCCCTTCGCGGAGAAGAAGCTCGTTTCCTGCCTGGAAGGCGCGATCCTCGACGTCGCGGTCGATATCCGTCATGGTTCGCCGACCTTCCTCCAAAGCTTCTCAGCCGAACTCTCTGCCGAAAACGGCCGCTCCATGCTGGTGCCGGAAGGCTTTGCCCACGGTTTCCAGGCTCTCACCGACGAGGTTCAGGTCGTCTACGCCACCTCCGCGCCCTATGCGCAGGATGCGGAACAGGCCCTGCATAGCCTTGACCCGGCGCTTTCGATCGCCTGGCCGCTCGAAGTCGTCAATCTCTCGCCGCGCGACGCCGCGCATCCCTTCCTTTCCACGAGCTTCACGGGACTGACACTGTGATGAAACAAGGCACGCCGGGCCTCGGTGCCCCAAAGATTACGGACGAAAAGTTGACGCTCTGCCTGCCCGACCCGACGCCCGCTGTCGCCTTCGCTCTGGAGCGGCTCGGCTGGCACTCGATCGCAGCTGAAAAGGCCCTGGCCGAGGCAAAGGCGGAAGAGGCGGCGCGAACCGCCCGCCCCGCGATCTGAGCCAGGCTCAGGCCTTGGATGTGACGTCGCCCTCACCGGACGGAGACAGGATGTTGTCTTCGAAATCGATGCTGTGGCGGATCAGCTGCGACCAGAGCCGGTCGTAGAACACCGGATCGAGGCCAAGCGCGGCGGCATGGGCGCGGACATTCGCCCGCACCTCATCGACGCGCGAGGGGATATCGGCCGGCAGCCCGGCCTCCGCCTTGATCTCGGCCGCGCGATTGATGAAGCTCCAGCGCTCGGCAAGCAACTCTATCAGGCTTCGATCGATCCGATCGATCTCCGCACGCAGTTCCTCCATCGACCGGCACTCCGCCGCCTGTTTCATTCTGCTTCGTCCTGCTCAAGCGCGGCCATCCGAAGGGCAGCCACTTCGATCCTTCTCGAGCCGCCCTTCTAGATCAGTTTGCTGCGCCTGCGAACCGCTTTCCGCGAATTGCCTCTCTCTCCAGACACCGCCTGCAAGCCAGCCTCGCGAAAGCCGATCGCTATAGCCTGATGGAAACGGAGATCTCTAATGCGCCAGCCGCCAATCCTGACCATTTGCGTTCCCTCGCGAAACCGCCAGGAAACCTTCAAGAAGACGATCGAGAGCCTCGTCGTCTCGCTGCGTACCGATATCGAATTCATCTTCGCCGACAATTCCGACGATCCCTCGATCATGAACAGCTTCATGACCGACGTCATCCGCGACCCGCGCGTCACCTACCTCCCAAGCACCGACCGCGTCCTGCCCATGAACGCCAACTGGGAGCGCTGCGTGGACGCGGCCTGCGGCGACTTCCTCTGCGTCATCGGCGATGATGATTATGTGGATCCGGATGTGGCAGACCTTCTCAGGACGCTTTGCGAGAACGAGCGCGATGTCGATGTTCTGGTCTGGTCGCGCCTCAATTACAATTGGCCGGACAACCGCAAGATCCCCTGCAGCGTGGGCGTTCCGCTTGGAACGCGCCTTGAGGAGGTGAAGCGAGAGCATCTGTTTCAGGAATTCTTCTCCTGGCAGACCCACGATTCAACGCCGCATTGCCCATTCTCGATCTACCATGGCGCGGTGTCCCGCAGGGTTATCGACTCGAACAAAGCCCGTTTTGGGGGCCGCCATTTCAGCCATTTGACCGTCGACTTCGAAACGAGCTGCAAGCTTCTGGTCAACGCCAAACGCTTCTTCTATTGCGAGCGTCCTTTTTCGGTACTCGGCGCATGCTTCGCCAGCAATTCAGGTACGATCGGCAATCCTAATGAACTCAAGCGCCGACACGCCGAAATCATGGCCGAGCTCGGTCGCAACATGGACGAAGATCCATATATGAAGGACTTTCCCTTCGGCTGCATTCTTGGCGTTACCGCTGCCGTCGCCCAGGTTCAGCAATGGTTCTGCGTCACCTACGGCTTCACGCGGCCGGCAGGCTGGGAGCGCAACTTTGCAGAAGCCTGCGGCATCGATTGCGGGAATGCGAAGTCGGAACATGCCTTCGAACTGATGGTTGCAGGCTATAAGCAGGCGCTTGGACAGTGGAAGGGCGGTCGCTTCCTCAAGCACTTCAATCCGAAATATACAGAGCGGTCCAACGCAAAGGTCTTCCGAGGTATCGATAAGACGACCCTCTATCTCGACGAAGACGTGCCTGGTGTCGAGACCCCTGCCGATCTCTATCGATTTGTCGGACAGGTAATCATCTCCCCCGCTGAGATCGCAACATCTCTTGTTCGAAGGAAAGTCGCCTGATGAAGCGGACAGTCGTGTTGCCTGCGGCGAAGTCGCAATTGCCGCGACCCAAGGTTTCTATCCTGCTGCCGTCGCGAAATCGGCAATCTTACCTCCAGCAGCTCATCCTCGATTTACTCAGCAATCCGAGAGACGATATCGAGTTCGTCATCGCGGACAATTCAGACGACGGCACTATCATGCGCTCGTTCATGGAAACGGTGGATGATGTCCGTGTCCGCTTCCTCCCTTCCCTGGACCACCCGCTCGGAATGCGGGACAATTTCGAACGCTGCGTGGAAAACAGCCGTGGCGAATGGATGACGATGTGCGGGGACGACGATTACGTCGATCCGAATGTTGCGGATTTCCTCGACCACGCGTTACGGCACAGACCGGATACCGACATTATCGCTTGGTCTCGCATCTACTTCCGTTGGCCGGACAATCGCAAAAAGCCGAGCAAGATCGCTGTAAGCCTGAGCAATTTGTTCGGGGAGGTCGCGAGAGGCTTCCTGATTGATGATTACTTCATGTGGCGTCATCGCAACATGACGTCGGCAGTGCCCTTCACCGTGATTCATTGCCTCGTCTCGCGTAAGCTGATGGACGAGATCCGAAACAAGTTTGGCGGTCGATATTTTGGTCATACCACGGTCGATGTTGATAACTTCTGCAAGATTCTGGTTGCCGGCAAGCGCTTCCTTTTCTCGGCGAGACCATTCTCGATCGATGGCTCCTGTGCGCTGAGCAATCAGGCGCGCGCCCGCGGTTCGGACAGCTTTGCAAAGCTTCAAAGTGAAATGGTCGCTGACCTCGGCTTCGATCCCAATTCAGACCGCCTCATCGAAGACTTTCCATTTCCGTCAAGCCTCGGTATCGCCGCCAGTGGCGCGCAAGCCATTGAATATTTCAAGAGGAAGTACCGTTTCGCAGTCGACGGCTGGCAGCAGAATTATGCCAAATCCTGCGAGGCGGATTGCCAATTATTTTCCCTCGATCAGCCTGACTACGAGCGCAGGGTCGCAAACTACCGGGCCGCATTTTCTGCTTGGGCCGATGGCCGCTACGCCCGGTCTTTCGATCCGCCTGTTAAAAAGCCGACCGTCGTCCGGACCGAAATGCTGGGCATCAACGGTCAGAGTCTGATCGTCGACGAAACGATCGGGAACGTGCAGCGGCCGAAGCAGCTGTACGATTTCATGCAAGCCGTTCTCGCGCCGGTCGACCAGCTGGTTTTTGTGGAAGAAATGTCTTTCAGCTTTCAACACGTCGATGAACTCGAGCCGGCACCCGCCTTCAACACATCACCGCAGCGGCGCTTCGGCTGACCGACTTTTGAGGAAGAATCCATGCTCACATTTCAGACAGCAAAGGATCCTGCGCAGAAAGCGTCTCGCGAAGAGAACCTTCTCCGCGCATTGGAGCAGCGCCGCATTATGACCCTTATTGTGGAGGTCGCGTCGAGCTGCAATTTGAAATGCACGTTCTGCGATGCTCATTCCGGCCGTGCTCCGAAATTCCGGGAGAATGCCGGTCTCATGAAGCCGGAGACGTGGGACACGGTACTGGCGACAATAAAGGATTACTGCTCGCTTCGCGGCCCGCTGGAGATGATGCAGTTTTACGGGAATGGCGAGCCGCTTCTCAACAAGAAGCTACCGGCCATGATCGCCGAGGTCGTCGCCGCAGGTGTCGCCCGAAAGACCCGCGTGATCACCAATGGCGTCCTGCTCACGCCGGAACGATTGAATGCCCTGGCGGATGCAGGGCTCGACGAGATTCACATCAGTCTCGATACGATCGATCAGGATCGCTACCTGGACATCAAGAAGAGCGATGAGGCGGCGCGGGTGGTCGGCAACGTGCAGGCCTGCATCCCCGTGATCGAAGAGCGGCGCGATGTTCAGCTCTTCATCAAATATTTCACGCGAGAAACCAGCAACGCCTATGGCCTGGTGCCGGAGGATTCGGATTCGGTGCGTGAAACCTTCCTCGCCGCCTGCGAAACATCCGACTTCGTGCATCTCAAGGCGATGCCGCTGGTCGACGTGGGAGTCGGCATGTTGAACGACAAGCAGGACTTTTCCGCTCCCTGCGAGATTCCCTTCTACCTTCTCTACATCATGCACAGCGGCAAAGTCTCCGCCTGCTGCTCGGACGTTTTCAACGGTATGACCGTGGGGCGGCTCGTCGAAACCTCCGTACCGCCGCTGGCACCCTCATTGACGACGTCGAAGCCGGGAAAGGTCAGCACGTTGACGGAGATCGTCGATTCCGCTGCTCTGCATGATATCCGCAAGAAGCATCTCGAGGGGCGTTGCAACGAGATCAAGCTTTGCGCGGGTTGCGGAAACCGAACGCAGGTGGATCTTTCCCAATTCTCGGATGAAACGATCGGAGCGATCCAGAGCTGGATCGCTCCGCCGGTGGACGAGCCCGTTTTGCCCGTTTGAGCGTTCAGAAGGGCGGCAGCTCAAGCAAAAGGCGACAGACCTGGATCCGTCGCCTATCTTCAGTCTGATCTCAGGTCGTCGCAGATATCGCCTGCTTAGGCGAGGACCAGCGATGAACCAGCTCAAACCCTCTTCAAGAACCCATCCGGCGACGCCGTGATCGTCAGCTTGTTCTCGATCGTCTTGTCATATTCGAACCGAAGCGGCGCGCCGTCGGAGGCTGTGCGGCCTTCGTCGGCGAGAGCTTTCATATAGGCCCAGACGGCAGTCTTCGGGTTGTCGCCCTTGCCCCAGGGGCGGTTGGCGGAGAGTTCGTCCGGCAGGTCCTCCACACCGGTGTCCCAGACCACGCAGTAGGAGCCGGCCGTGGTCAGCGGCGCGTAGAGTTCAAGCTCGGCCAGCACATGCTCATGCGTGTGGTTGGAGTCGAGGAAGACCATGATGCGCTGATAGTCCTTGGCGATCGCCGCGATCTCGGCAAAGAGGGCCGGATCGACGGAGGAGCCCTGGAAGGTCTGGATCTTGTGGGCCAGGGGATGGCTCTCGATCCCGGCGCGGTTGTGCGGGCGGATGTCGATATCGACGCCGACCACCTTGCGCCGGCTGGCGCGCGGGTCGAGGGTCTCGCCGGCCGCGACGGCATCCGTATAGTCGAGCAAAGCGAGCATCGAGGCGCTGAGCACCAGCGAGCCGCCATGCGCGATGCCGGTTTCAATGATCAGGTCCGGACGGCAGGCCCAGATCAGCTCCTGCATGGCATAGCTGTCCTGAGGCACCTGGATGATCGGCCGGCCCAGCCAGGTGAAGTTCTGCGCATATTCATGGCGGATCGATTCGCGGATCCAGATATTGGACAGGCCGAGGAAGTCACGATCGGCGCCGATCCCTTTGATGTTGCGGTCAACGCGCTGACGGAAATCTTCTACCGGGTCCATCAAGTCTCTCCTCGTGAGGTCACAATGCTGACCGTGGGGGCTGTCGAATCTGTGTCTGTTACTAGCTGAATTGCCGGGTTCGTGCGAGATGGGGTCCCGTCTCACTCCACCCAGGCATAGAGAACGGTCTCCATCAGCTGCGGCGAATGGTGCCTCAGGCTAAAGCGGTACTCCGGCACGAGGGAGCGGATGGCGGCCATGATGTCGGGGATATCGGACGGATAATGGTAGACGCAGATGGCGAGCTTCGGCTGATGCCGTCGGATCGTCTCTGCCGCTCCGGCAAGCAGAGGCAGCTCCATACCCTCCACATCCGCCTTGATGAGCGAAACTCTGTCGCCCTCGAGATAGGCGTCCAACGAGATGGCGGGTATCTCTCCATCGGCGCTTGTCTGCAGCGCCACGCTCTGCAAAAGCCCGCTGGCGCTGCTGGCCGACATGCGACCGCTGCCGCTCGACAGACCAGCCTGATTGAGGCGGATCTGGCCGGGTTCGAGCGCCCATTCCTGCACCAGCCGATCGCGGCGCGTTGTCAGCGCCGCAAACTGCCGCGCAGCGGGCTCGAAGGCGTGAATGGTGGAGAAAACCCCGGCATTGGCCCAAATGAAGCGTTCGATCGAATCACCGACATAAGCACCCGCATCGACATAGGCTTCTCGCTCGACGCCGCAGAAGCGGGGCAGGCAGAAGTACTGGTTCTGTTCGAAGACGGAGAACAAGTGAGCCCGCTGGCCGGTGAGCATGGCGGTGAGGACGGCGTGCAGGGTCTCTCGGGAGCGCGTGTCAGTCAGCTGGGCGAAACAGTCGCGAAAGCGGTCAAGCTGATCGGCAACGTACCAGGCGTCGAGAGAGACGCCGAGGTGACCGGACCGTTCAAGACGATCCGTCACGGGTCCGACAGCGTGGCGCGCGGTGATCAGCACCAGATCAGGTCTCAAAGAATCGAGCGCTGCAAAATCGAGGATCTCGACGCCGTCGATCGACTCTCCATGCTTGCGCGCATCGCCGTCGATCAACGCGACCGGGGTAATGCCCTGCGACTTCAACCAGCCGACCACCCAGGAGCCGAGAAAGCCGGCGCCATAGAGCACGATGCGGCCGGCGTCTTTCAGGGGCTTCGGAAACCGGGCGCGCAGTCGAGCCGCCTCGGCCTCAAGGTCGAGAAAATCCGTCATCATGAGCCATTCGGAACAGCATAGACCACCGCCCCCGTGCCACACCAGCCGTGCAGGCGGAAGAGGAGGGTGGTTTGGGGGAGGGTGTCGGCGAGGTAGGCGGCGGTGCGGTAGAGCCCGTCATCATTGTGGTAGACGGTGGCGGCCACCAGCGGACGGTGGCGGGCGAGCGTGCGGCGGGCACCCTTGAGCGCCGGCAGTTCCGCCCCCTCCAGATGCAGCTTGATAAAGGTCGGCACCAGGCCGTCGCTGCCGCAGAGACGATCGATCGTCGTCGTCTCCACCATGGTCCGCCCGGTGGAGGAAAATTGCGAGGCATAGCCGAGCCCGGCATGGAAGCAGCGCTCGCCGGCCTGGGCGTCGAGCGCCAGCGGGCTGACCGCGATGCGGGCGCGGGTCTCCGCCTCGATCGTGGCGAGGAAACGCTCATAGCCGGCGCGATTGGCATCATCCGGCTCGAGCGCGAGAACGCCGGCAAAGCGTCCGTCGGTCTGTGCTGCGAAGGCCTCGGTGACGCTGCCGTAATGGGCGCCGGCATCGAGCAGCACGGCGCGCGTGCCGAGCCGCGTCAGGATTTCCGGAATGAAGAAGCGCACGCACTGCGAAACCGGCGCCCCTTCGAAGGTCCATTCCTCGCGCAGCCGCCGCCAGGCGAGGAATTGCAGGTGGTGGGCGCGTGAAAGATCATCGCTCCAGCGGGCGAGAACGGTCTCGGTTGCCTCGATCTCGTGCGGCGCCAGCGGCTCGGCAAACCAGCCATTCGACAGCGGATGCCGATCGCGGAAGCTTTCCGCGAGATCGTAGAAGGGCACGACATGCCGCCAGCCATCGGCCATCAGCTCCAGTTCGAGCGGCAGATAGGCGCTCTGGGCGATGCTGACGGCGAGCAGGCTCTCGGCCTTGACGCTGTCCGGCACCGCATCTGGCGCCACCACCCGCACGCCCGCCCAGGCCTGCTCCGCGGAAATCCGCTCCGCCTGGCGGTCGACTACTATGGCGAAGTCGAGCCCGACGCTGCGCAGGTGATCACGGGCGAGACGCCCGAGATTGCCGGCGCCATAGAGCACCAGTGGGCGTGTCGGGCGCGTGGGGGCGAAACGGCATTGGCCGCGATTGATCTCATGGAGCAGGGCGATCGACTGTTCGGCGTTCGGGCAACGGGCAAAGCGCCGGCCGCGATGGGCGCCTTCCGGAAGGTCAAGCTGTCTGGCTGTCTGCATCACAGGCTGTCCTCCCATCGGCTCTCTCGCCGCGGGTTCAGGCGGGTGGAGCATTGTGCTTGTCCCGTCCATGCCACGGCGGGCCGTGCAAGAAGGCGGGTCGCCGAGGGGCTGCGTCTGGCGCGCCCTGCAAGGCTGTGGTCTCGTCGAGAGGGCCGCGGGCGATTCGCAGTCGCGCCGGCGCGCCTTTCCTTGAAACGACCTAACAGCCACCAGCTTTCCCGGACCTTGCCATGCAGCCCATCCTCCTTACCGGCGCCACCGGTTTCGTCGGCCGACAGATCCACAAGCGCCTGGTCGAAAACGGTCATGCGGTGACTGCCGTCATCCGACCCGGTTCCGCGGACCGGCTGGCCGCGCCGGCCGCTGCGTGCCTGGAAACGCCGGATCTCTTCGCCGAATCCGTTTCCTGGTGGCAGGCGGCCGCGGACGGCAAGGCCGCGGTGGTCCATGCCGCCTGGTATGTCGAGCCGGGGCGCTATCTCGATGCGCCGGAAAATCTCGCCTGCCTCGCCGGCACGCTGCGCCTGGCGGAAGGCGCCTGCGCTGCCGGTGTCGGCCATGTTATCGGCGTCGGCACCTGTTTCGAATATCGCCTGCCGGGCGATGCGCTCGGCATCGATGCGCCGACCGGCCCCACCAGCCTCTATGCCGCTTGCAAGCTGTCGAGCTTCCTGACGCTCGAGGCCTATTTCGCCAGCCGCCAGACGCGCTTTTCCTGGTGCCGGCTCTTCTATCTCTTCGGCGAAGGCGAGCATCCGCGCCGGCTCGTTCCCTATCTGCGCCAGCAACTGGAGCGCGGCGAGGTGGCGAAGCTTTCGGCGGGAACGCAGCTTCGCGACTTTCTCGATGTGGCTGAGGCCGGCGCCATGATCGCCGATGTGGTCGAGACTGGTCAGCCTGGCGCAATCAATATCTGTTCTGGTGTAGCGGTGACGATCCGCCAGCTCGCGGAGCGCATCGCCGACGGTTATGGCAGGCGGGACCTGCTCGAATTCGGGACGGCGCCGCTCAACGCAACCGATCCACCGGTGGTCGTCGGTCACTGCAACGCCCTATCCAAAGGCCAGTAGGCCGCCGGAGACATGCCGATGAAAGCTGAAATCAAGCCCCGCATCAATCTCGATGGGCGTACCGCGCTGGAAACGGTCATTCCGCTCGAAACGCCATTCATCGTCTTCGTCGATCCGGCCAGCTCCTGCAATTTCAAATGCACCTTCTGCCCCACCGGGCACCGCGACATGATCGCCGAGACCGGCCGCTATCAGGGCGCGATGAAATATGAGGTCTTCACCAAGGTGATCGACGACCTCGCCGCCTTCGACAAGCCGATCAAGGTCTTGCGCATGTACAAGGATGGCGAGCCGCTGCTCAACAAGCGCTTCGCCGACATGGTCGCCTATGCCAAGGCCAGCGGCCGGGTCGAATATATCGACACGACCACCAACGGCACCTTCATCACCCCCGAGCGCATGGCGCCGATTCTGGCCGCCGGCATCGACAAGATCAACATCTCCGTCGACGGCATGACGAAGGATCAATATCTCCAGTTCACCGGCTTCAACTTCGATTTCCCGACCTTCATCGAGAATGTGAAATGGCTCTACGACAATAAGGGCCAGTGCGAGATCTCGATCAAGATCCCCGGCGAGCTGATCACCGAGGCGCAGAAGCAGGAGTTCTTCGACACCTTCGGCGACTATGCCGACCGCATCTTCATCGAGAACTTCGCCCCCTGCTGGCCGGAATTCGACATCGAGAAGCATACGGGGGTCAAGATCCAGACCGGCATCTATCAGCAGGAGATCGGCAATACCGATACCTGCCCCTATATCTTCTACGGCTGCTCGGTGAATGCAGACGGCCTCGTCTCCTCCTGCTTCCTCGATTGGGGCCGCAAGCTGATCATCGGCGACGTACGCACCCAGTCGCTGAAGGAGATCTGGAACTCCGACACGATGAATGCGCTGCGCCTCCAGCATCTGGAAGGTCGGCGCTGCGAGAACCAGACCTGCGGCAATTGCGGCCAGCTGACCCACTGCCTGCCGGACAATATTGATCCTTACCGCGAGATGCTGTTCGAGCGCTTCCGGGCGGTCGTGCCGCTCAATCCCGCCGTGCGCGCCCCCGGCGGCACGCGCATTCCGGCGCCCATCGCGGCCGAATGAAGGTCCTGCATATTGCAGCGCATCTGGGCGGCGGCGTCGGAAAGGCGCATGCCGCCCTTTGTGCATCGAGCGACGAGCGCATCGAGCGGCACTACTACCTGCTGGAAAGCCCGCGCGACCGCCGGTTTGCCGATGAGATCGCGGCGAGCGGCGCGCAGATCACCGTCGAGCCGGATGCCGCGTCGCTTCGCCAGGCTGCGTCCGCAGCGGATCTGGTGCAGATCGAGTGGTGGAACCACCCGCGCCTCTACGCCGCCCTTTGCGGCACCAATCTGCCGCCAGTCCGCAGCCTCGTCTGGTGCCATATTTCCGGCCTCTTCGCGCCCTTCGTTCCAGCGCAATTGATCGGCGCTGTCGATCGCTTCGTTTTCACCTCTCCCTGTTCGAAAGCGCAGCCGGCGGTACACGCTCTCCCGGAAGAGCAGGCCCGGCGGCTTGCCGTCATTGGCAGCGGCTTCGGCTTTGCGGGCGTTCCGGGTGAGCCGGCTGCGTCCCGTCATCCAAGTGCAGTCACCTCGCTCGGCACGCTGGATTTCGCCAAGATGAGCCCCGCCTTTTTCGAGGTGGTGGACAGGCTGGACCATGCGGTGACGGTAACGCTCTGGGGCAGCGTCGAGGCTAAGGGCCCGGTGAGGGCTGCGGCGCGCGCGATGCGCCATCCCGAGCGGATCCTGTTCATGGGCCATAGCGCCGACCCAGCAGCCAGCCTCTCCGGGGCCGGCATCTTCCTCTACCTCCTCCAGCCCGAACATTACGGTACCGGCGAGAACGGCCTTGTCGAAGCCATGTCGCTTGGCCTCGTGCCGCTGGCCTTCGACAACCCCGCCGAACGCTGCATCATCGAAGATGGTGTCACAGGCTGGCTGGCAAGAGGCCCGGAGGATGCGGCCCGTCGGCTCGATTGGATGCTGGATCATCCAGCCGAACTGTCTGCCATGGGCGCCCGCGCCATGCAGGCGGCGGCACGCCAGACGCCGTCCGCCTCGGCCGCGGCGTTTGCCGCGCTCTATCGCGATCTGATGCGGCAGGAGAGGCGCAGCATCGACTTCCGAGAGATCCTGGGCAAGACCGGCGCCGACTGGTTTCTTTCCACGCAGCTGCGCGAGCGGCCGGGAGCAGGTAGCGCGCGGGCGCATCTGTCGCGCTTTCCGGCTGAAGGTGCGGAGGCCAAAGGCAGCCTCGCGCATTTCCGCGCCGCCTTGCCGGACGACCCCTCGCTTCGCTTCTGACATCAGACGGAAAACCCCGCCGCAGCGGCCGCGACGGGGTTTCAATGTCGTCGATCGTGATCGGGTTCAGGCGACCGTACCGCCGCAGATCAGTCCGATCGGGGCAATCATCGAGCGGACGACCCCGTAGAATTCGCGCGCGTCGCGGGCGCCGCCAATGAAGCGATCGACCATCAGCGCCTTGCCATGCAGGCCACGGCGCCGATCCTGGCCGGTCGGCTCGCGGAACTCCGGACGGAAGAGCGGGGCGAGATTGACATGGTCGAAGCGCTGCAGCGCGTCGAAATAGGCATTGCCTTTCTCGACGAAGCGCGGCCGCTCGGTCTCCATCATGCAGTCGATCATGCAGGCGCGCACGAAGTCCTGCGTCGCCGTGAAGGTCGAGCCGAACTCGCGCAGGCAGTGGAACTGCACTTCGGCGATCGCGCCCGTCAGGCCGAGAGCCGCGGTGAAGGGGAAAGCCCAGTTCGGATTGACGTCCTTGACAGGCTGATAACGCCGCGCATTGACGGCCGAGAGCGGCCGGGCGCAGAAGGCCAGATTGTCGGCGAAGAGCAGGACCCTGGCGGCCCATTCATATTGCGGAACGAGCGTCTGCCAGTCATCCGCCTCGGGAAGCGAGAGGATCGCGTCGAGCACGGTGCGGCGCACGGCGCCGTGGAAGAGGCCATAGGGCATCTTCGGTGCGTTGATGCTGCCCTCCCAATAGAAGAAGGCCTTGAGCATGCCGTCCTTGGACAGGCGCTCGATGTGGTAATCGACGGGGATGGCGACCGGGCCGGCGCGGGTCGGTTCGTCGTGGCTGTCGATCTGGAAGACGTTCCAGCCGAGCGCATCCACATCCGCGACATTGTTCTCCAGAAAGTCGATCACTGTCGTGAGCTCGGTTTCCAGCGCATCGCCGGGCTTGACCAGCGTGACCCAGCGGCCGGTGCTGGCTTCCGCCAGGGCGCGCCAGGCGCTTTGAGCGCCACGGCCCTCTGGCCAGGCGACGAAGCGAAGCCGCGGATCGGCGGGAGCTTCCAGGGTGACCCCCGGGCCGGGCGAAACGAGCAGCTCGATCTCGGCTTGGGTATCGGCCAGGAGCGACGCGATCAGCGGTTCAGCCGAGGGGTCGTCGGCATCGATGGGAAGGCAGATGGAAAGCTTGGTCATGAAGGGCTCCAAACCATCGATCACTCGCCGCTGCGCCGGCCGCTTGTGGGGAGGATCGGACCATCGCCGGGCGGGCGGGGCCTGCCATGGTGCGGACATGGCCGCCACGCAGCCACCCGACGATGCAACAAGCCATAAGCCCGCAAACTTTCGCGAGGCTGGCTGCATCGCTCAGCAGGTGCACGACGCTTAAATTTGTCACCTTCAGCTTAATAAGGCGCAAAAGCTTCTCGGCTTAGGGTTTTCCATCGCCAAGCCGCCTCTGGCCGCTTCGACGACAGACTGTCCCTCTGCGCCGCAGGATCGTCCCATCCTGCGGCGTTTTTTCTCAAACGCGCTCCATAAGCCTCGTGATTTGACTTTCATGCGGCGCGATGATTGTTAGGCGCGCATTTAGAACGGACACCGAAAGAGCGGCGCGGCCGCTGACGGTGTTTCGAAGCCCCGCGGGGCAAAAAGGGCGGAATGCCGTGAGGCGCGAACCAGCAAGATCAGGACGGAGAGGCGAACCAGCACGGCTGGTGGCACTCGTCTGGCTGCTCGCCGCCGTCCTCGCCATGCCGATCGTCGCCTCGGCCCAGCTTGTTGCCGCCCGCATCGCTGCGGAAGGCTCGGCGAGCCGCCGATCCGCGCCGGAGACAGGGGCGATCGAGCTGCCATCGGCGCGGCAGGCGCTGCGCGCAGTCCCCGCTGCCGAGCTGCGCTTTCTCGCCGATCGAACGGATGGCAAGCCTCTGCCGGCCGGTCCCGACCCCTTCCTCGTCTCGCAGGGTCACAGACTGACGCTGGATAAGCGCGGGGCACGTCCCGCCATCCTGCCTGACTCCGTCGTTGTGACGCCGAAACAGGCGACGCCGGAAGCGCGAGCACCCCCGACCATCGGCTGAGCTTTCTCAGCGGCGGCATGGTCTTTGCCCTGTCGTCAGACGCCGAACCCGCAGGGCCGCTCTTCAGCCGCGCCTTGCAAGACTGGATTGACCTCTATGCGCACTTCGAAATGGGCCGTGCTGGCCTATGTCGCGATCACCCTGTTCGGGATCATCGCGGCGCTTCCCAACGTTCTGACGGCCGAGCAGCAGCGCCGCTTTGCCGCCTTCCTTCCCGTTCCGCCCGTTACCCTCGGTCTCGACCTCAAGGGCGGCTCGCATCTCGTGCTCGAGGTGGATGCCGCAGGCCTGCGCCAGGCGCGCCTCAACACGCTGATGGACGAGATCCGCGGCGTGCTGCGCGGCGAACGGGTGCCGGTCTCCTCCGCCCGCATCGCGGGCGATTCGATCGCTCTCACCCTGACCGACGCTGGCGTACGTGAGCGCGTGCTTCCGAAGATACGGGAGCTGGCCGCGCCGGCCAGCCCGCTCGGCTTCGGGGCTGCCAGCTCCGATATCGAGGTCGCCGAGAATGGCGATGCCATTACCGTGCGCCTGACCGAGGCGGGCCTCAGCGAGCGCATGACTGCCGCCGTCGACCAGAGCCTCGAGATCATCCGCCGCCGCGTCGACCAGGTGGGCGTTGCCGAACCGCTGATCCAGCGCGTCGGCTCCGACCGCATCCTCGTCCAGCTGCCGGGCCTGCAGGACCCAACCCGTCTGCGCCAGCTGCTTGGTTCCACCGCGCAGATGAGCTTCCACATGGTCGATCAGACCGTCGATCCGAACGGCACGCCGCCGCGCGGCGTCGATATCCTGCCGGGTGCCAATGATCCCGGCAAATATGCGGTCGAAAGCCGTGTCGCCATTTCCGGCGAACGCCTGGCCGATGCCAAGGCCGGCTTCAACCAGCAGACCAATGAGCCGATCGTCTCCTTCTCCTTCGATGCGCAGGGCGCGCGGCAGTTCGCCGAAATCACCCGCGACAATGTCGGCAAGCCCTTCGCCATCGTTCTCGACGGCAAGGTTCTGACCGCGCCGGTGATCCGCGAGCCGATTCTTGGCGGTCAGGGCCAGATCTCGGGCAACTTCACTGCCCAGGAAGCGACCGTCCTCTCGGCGCTCCTGCGTTCGGGCGCGCTGCCGGCGCCGCTCACCATCATCGAGGAACGCTCGGTCGGCCCGAACCTCGGCTCGGACTCGATCCGCATGGGCGTCTATACCGGTCTCGCCGGCTTCATCGCCGTCTGTGCGATGATGTTGGCGCTCTACACGTCCTGGGGCGTCATCGCCAATCTCGGCCTGCTGCTCCACACGATCCTGACCATCGCCGTCCTCGGCATGCTGGGCTCGACGCTGACGCTGCCCGGCATCGCCGGCATCATTCTCGGCATCGGTATGGCAGTCGATGCCAACATCCTGATCAACGCCCGTATCCGCGAAGAAACGGCCAATGGCGCCGGCGCGATGAAGGCGCTCGATGTCGGCTTCAACAAGGCCTATGCCACCATCGTCGACGGCAACGTCACCACACTGGTCGGCACGCTGCTGCTCTTCCTGTTCGGCACCGGCCCGGTGCGCGGCTTCGCCATCACCATGATGATCGGCATCGTCATCTCCATGTTCACCTCGATCACCGTGGTGCGGCTGATGATGCAGCAGATGGTGGTGCGCCGGAAGATGAAGAAGATCGAGATCCATTCGATCTTCGGCAAGGTACCGGCACTGCCGAGCTTCTCCTTCATGCGCGGGCGCTTCGTCGCCATCGGCATGTCGGCCTTCCTGTCGATCAGCTCGGTCATCCTCTTCTTCACGCCGGGCCTCAATTACGGCATCGACTTCGTGGGCGGCATCCAGGTGGAGGCCACCTCGCAGCAGCCGCTGAACCTGCCGGTCGTGCGCGAGCGGCTGGAGGGCTTGAACCTCGGCGAAGTGGCGCTGCAGGATTTCGACCAGGGCAAGTCGGTCCTGGTGCGCGTCCAGCGTCAGCCGGGCGGCGAGGCCGAGCAGACGGTGGCGCTCAACGCCATCCGCGATGCCGTGGCCGCAGCCGTTCCAGGCGCCACATTCGAGCGCACCGAAGTGGTGGGCCCGACGATTTCCACCGAGCTCGCCCGCTCCGGGTTCCTCGCCGTCGGGCTCGCCATGGTGGCGATCCTCTTCTACATCTGGTGGCGATTCGAGTGGCATTTCGCCATCGGCGCGATCGTGACGCTGATCCTCGACATTACCAAGATGATCGGCTTCTTCGCGCTGACGCAGATCGACTTCAATCTCACGGCCATCGCCGCCGTGCTGACGCTGATCGGCTATTCGGTCAACGACAAGGTCGTGGTCTATGACCGCATGCGCGAAAATCTCCGCAAGTACAAGACCATGCCCTTCTCGGACCTGATCGACATGTCGATCAACCAGGTGGTCATGCGATGCATCTTCACCTCGGTCGCCATTCTCGCCTCGCTGCTGCCGATGGCGATCTGGGGTGGTGATCCGGTCAAGCCCTTCGCCTGGCCGATGGTGTTCGGCGTCATCGTCGCCACCACCTCGTCGATCTATATTGGCGGTCCGATCCTGCTCTTCCTCAGCCGCTGGTGGACCGAGCGCGAGGCGCAGCGCGCCACGCAAGCGGGGCCCGGCCAGCCGGTCAAGGGCTGACGGTCTCGCGTCTTCGCCCGGTTGCGCACCAGGCGGAGACTACGCCCCGTTCCTGTCATGGAAAATTCATCGGGCGGCCCCATCGGCCGCCCTTTTTTCGTCCGCTCTAGCGCCTATATCGGGCTCGTATCGAAGCTGCCAGTTCGTCGGAGCTAACGAGCGCCGTGAGATAAAATTCTGTCACAGGATTGATCTACAGTAAAAAGCGTTCGAAAATTCCAGATAGACCAAATAACCGAAATGAATTTGCGCGGTATTCGATTTTGAAATTGACTGGAATCGTAGACTAGACTAGCTTTCAGTAATCCTGTGGATGAGCCGCAGGACGTGTCCAACCCCCCCCCCCCGCTCGCAGCCTGCGTCGGGGCCTGAGCTAGAAGGAGAGTGCCATGTTCGACATTGCCGTGTTCGACCTTGCTCGTGCCGCCACTTTCTGTGGCTTGCGCCCTTTCGAGGAGACGGGCTTCGCCCTTGGCGCTGCCGGCCTTTCGTGTCGACACGTCGGAAACGCATGTCGGACTCTTTCGCCCCTGCGAATGTGATCCGGACCACCCAGCAGCAATTTCCAGGCAAGCCTTTCGAGACAACCGCGCGGATCAGTGCGGTGGGAGCATGTGACATGAGCAAGCAAGTCATCGACTACAACGGAGAGCCGGTCGGCGTCGTCGTTCCGGATGCGGAGTGGCTGAAGTTCGTCGCGGTCAAATATCAGGTCTGGGATCTGGACGCGCGTCGCTTCCGCAGCGCGGCCGAGGCGAGAGCCGCAGTCGAGGCGCATCTGGCCAGCGAGGCAATGACCTCACGTCCAGGTCTCGCGGCTTAAGGCCCTCTCATGGACCTCGCCGGTCGGCGCGGACGCGCTGGCCGGGTTGTGCTTTAGCGCCCTGTCAACAGAAGTTTTGCCATTTTCAGCCTATATTCATGTCGGTCTAGCTAATGATGTGCTAGACGGGTGGAAAGTCATGCCAGGACAGGCGAGGTCCTGGTCGTGCGCGGCGAAAGAGCAAACGGATGCTGACGAAAAAAGGCAAATACGGGCTGAAGGCCCTGGTTGATCTGGCCCGGCTGGATCCGGGCGAAACGGCCTTCATCACCGAGATCGCGACGCGCAACAATATCCCGAAGAAATTCCTCGACGCCATTCTGCTCGAACTGCGCAATTCCGGCGTGCTGAAGTCGAAGAAGGGCCCCGGCGGCGGCTATTCGCTCTCGCGCCCCGCTTCACAGATCCGCATTGGGCAGGTCATCCGCACGCTCGATGGGCCGTTGGCCCCGATTCGCTGTGCGAGCCGCACGGCCTACGAGATCTGCGACGATTGCAACGACCCGGAAACCTGCGAAGTGCGCCGGTCCATGACCATTGTGCGCGACGCGATGGCCGATATCCTCGACACCATGACGCTTGAGGATTTCGTCAACAATCCGGAAGCCGCTGCCGCCCGTGCGGCGGCGCCGTCCGAAGCCGAGGCCGGCGAGCCCGTGGTCAAGCGCGTCGTCTGAGCCAGCGTCCTGCCATTGATCTTTGCCGGCCGCGGCGGTAAGCCGCCTCTACCCTTGAAGGGACAGCCCACCCCATCTCTATGGACCGGGCCGGAGGAGAGGAACGGCGCCTGCCCGGCGCTGCCGCGCATGGAGACTGTTCGATGGCCCTGAGACAGATGGACGAAAGCACCGAAGCGGATAATGCGCTGGCGTCGATCGGCCGCTCGCTCGCGACCAGCGTGGAAGGCGTCACCGCGCTGAACACCGCATTTGCCACGGATCCGGTCCTCTCGCGCTCGCTGGTCGATGCCGTGGCGCTCATTGGACAGGGCAGGGGCCGCGTCGTCGTTTCCGGCGTCGGCAAGAGTGGCCATATCGGCCGCAAGATCGCCGCGACCTTGGCCTCCACCGGCACTTCCGCCTATTTCGTGCATCCGACCGAGGCGAGCCATGGCGACCTCGGCATGATCACCTCCGACGACCTGCTGATCCTGCTCTCCTGGTCGGGAGAAACGGTCGAGCTCGGCAACATGCTCGCCTATGCCCAGCGCTTCAAGGTGCCGGTTATCTCGATCACCTCCAATGCCGAGAGCCTGATCGCCCGCAATTCCACCATTGCGCTCGTGCTGCCGCGGGTGGCCGAATCCTGTCCGCATGGGCTCGCGCCCACCACCTCGGCGCTCCTTCAGCTGGCGATCGGCGATGCGCTGGCGATCGCGCTCCTGGAGCGGCGCGGCTTTTCGGCCATGGACTTCAAGACCTTCCATCCGGGCGGCAAGCTCGGCGCGCAGCTGACGCTCGCCGAAGAGCTTGCCCATTCCGGCGCCGCGCTCCCCCTCCTGCCGCTCGGCAGCCGCATGGGCGAGGCAGTGATCGAAATGTCGGCCAAGGGGTTCGGCGTCGTCGGCATCGTCGATGGCGAGGGCAAGCTTGCGGGAATCATCACCGACGGGGACCTGCGCCGTCACATGTCCGGTTCGCTTCTGGAAACGGCCGTGGAAGATGTCATGTCGCGCAAGCCGCGTGTCATCGCGCCAAAGCTTCTGGCCAGTGCCGCCATGCAGGCCATGCAGGCGCAGAAGGTCACCGTGCTCTTCATCATCGACGAGGCCGGTGTGCCGACCGGCATCCTCCACATTCACGACCTGCTGCGCGCCGGCGTCGCCTGAGCTTCAAAGCGCGCGCTTTACCGGTCGCCTGCGGGGCGGCGGGTCCACGAAGCCGCCGGGCTCGTTGAGCGTTCGCGCAGTCAATCGTACGGCGATGGCGTCGGCGCCGGCATCGGTGCCCGCCGCCGAGTAGAAGTTTCCACGAACCTGGATCGTCGCCGCCATCAGCCGGAAGAAGGCTGTGCAGAGCGCGGCATCCGGCACCATCGGCGCCTGCCAGAAGCGGTCGAGCGGCTGCTGGTCGGTCAGCCGGGCAATATCGAACACGGCGGCACCCAGCACCTTCACCGGCTTGCGCTGCTGCAGGGCATGCAGCCCGACGGTCGAATTGACCGTGACCACGCCGGCCGAGCGGGCGATCAGCTGGTTGAGATCGCCGCCGTCGAGGAAGAAGACCCGCTCGCCCACCCCGTGCGCCGAAGCGCGCCGGCGAAGGTCTGCCGCCCAGTCCACCAGCCCATTGTCGAGCGGGTGGATCTTGACGACAAGCCGGGCATGCGGCCCGGCATGGGCAGCGAAGGAGGCGACGATCTCCTCGATCGCCTGCTGCTGGTCGCGATAGGGCGAATGGGCACGCAGCTGGAAGTCCGTCTGCAGCTGCAGCGGATAGACGAAGAGCGGGGTCTTTTCCGCCTCCAGCCGGGCGATCAGCGCTACGGCCGCCTGCTTCGCCCGTCGCTCCCCGGCAAGCCGCCGCAGCCAACCGGCATATTCGACGAGCGGGTGGTAGAGCGCATGGCGCTGGTAGTGCGGATAGAGGAACCAGAAAAACGCATTGGGCAGATTGTAGAGCAGGTCATAGGCGGCCTCAGCCAGGAAGGTCTGGCTGTAGCGTCGCGCCCAGTCCGGCTCGGGTAGTCCCTCCGCGGCGGCCAGGATCTGGTCGGGATCGTTCGGGAAATGTGAGTTGGAGGACATGCCGTCGCGTTCCAGCGTCAGCCAATCGGGCCTCAGATAGCCCATCTCGATGATGCTGACGGCGATGCCCCGCGCCGTCGCGATGGTGCAGGCCGTGCGGTGATAGGGCCGCTCCTCGCCGAGGAGGATCAGGTCGGTCACTTGCTCGCGCGCGAGGAAGGTTTCGAGATAGGCGCCCCAGGCGTCAGGGCGGCCGCGAAAATCGTGCCCGCCGCGGCGGCGCCAGAAGATCCGGTCTCCGAGGTTGAGATTGATGCGCAGGCAGCGATGGCCCGCAGCCTCCAGCCGGTCGGCGATCTTCATGAAGATCGGCGAGGAGGGGCCTTCGAGAAACAGAAAGGTCCGGCGCTCCCCCGCCATTCCGTCGGCAGGCCCGGCGCTAATGGGTGACGTCCTTGTGGATGTTGGCATGTTTCAACGTGGCGCGCAGCAGGTTCCAGGGCGCCTCGTTGCGCGGAAAGCTCGGCGCTTGTTTGGCGGTGCGGGCGGTCGCAAGCGGCACGATGAAATAGTCGGTGCGCGGATCGGGGAAGGGATCGGCGAAGGATTTGAGCAGCGGCGCGTGATCGCCATAGAAGACCAGCCAGACCGGCCGGTCGAGCGCGTTCAGATGATCGACCAGCTGACCGAGCGCCTTGTCCGACTGCTGCAGGATCTCGAGATAGATGCCGACGGGATCGTTGATGCCGGGAACGCGTCCTGGCTCCCAGGGGCCATGATTGGCCATGGAAGCGACGAAGACGAAACTGCCGGCCGAATCGGTCTGGGTGTCGATCACCTCGATCACCTTCCTGGTCAGCGCCGCGTCGGAAACATAGGGCCCATCGCGTAAGGGATTGTGCTCAAACTTGTCGAGCATGGTCATCTCCTCGAATCCGAGCAAAGGCATGGCCTTGTGGCGCAGGAAGAAGGTGCGGTCATAGGGGTGGATGAAATGGGTGGTGAAGCCCGCCTTCTTCAGCTTGGTCGGCCAGACGAGATCGGTGTAGTGGCGAGCGCGGAGATAAGGGTAGCTTGCATCGACATGCAGGTCGTCGGGCTCGAGCCCGCTTAACACCGCAAATTCCGTGCGCAGCGTATAGCCGCCCTCGAAAATGGTCGACAGCCGGCCCCATTGGGTCGCCATGCGCTGCAGCCGATCGATGGTCGGCAGGCGGATCGTGTCGACGCCGAAATGGCGCATGTCGAGGAAGGACTCCGACTGCCAGACGAGGACCAGCGGCGCCTTGTTGTCGGCATCATGACCAATCAGCTCGTTGACGGCGGCGAGGAACGCCTCCTGCATCTCCGCCACCACCTTCTCGCGTCGCACCCCGAGCCAGAGGATGAAGTGGAAGATGACCGAGACAAAGGTGCCGAAGCGCACGGTCGAGACCTTGGCTTGCGGCTTGCCCACCAGCCGCCCGACGAGTGCGGCCACCGGCCTGTTCACCGGCCCCCAGAACAGCGCGATCCAAGGCAGATCGGCGCAGAGCACAAGGACCACGATCCAGAACAGCTTCGAATGGCTGGCATTTCCCGGCAGAATGCTCGGCTCGAAGATCATGTAAAGCGCCGAAACGCCGAAGACATAGAGGAAGGCGACGATCCAGAAGACGATGTTCAGCGAATTGGCGTAGAAGATCGACTTGTATTTGAAGACGTCGGCGACCAGGGCGATATCGGAGAAGACCAGCGGCTCGCGGATGAACTTGTATTTCGCCCGCGAGATCGCGGTGAAGATGATGAAGAAGCTCATGCAGCCGGCCGCGGCATAGAGCGGGCGCCAGGAGATGGCGAAGAACAGGGTGAAGATCAGCGCGATGATCGGCAAACGTGCCATGACATCGCGCAGGACGCCGAAGGCGCCGCGGCCGGGCGGCGTATGCAGGCGTCGCTCGCGGGCCGGCAGGGCGAACTTGTCCGTCAACACGACGACGGTGGCCGCCAGTGCGAAGCAGGCAGCCGTGAGCGTCAGCGGATAATCGTGAAGCTGGAGCGAGATCGTCGCCAACCTATACCCTCATGGTCGCATCCGAAGGCTGCGGACGTGCCTCGGCGGATCGAAACGCTGCCCGCCCAAAACTACAGGTGGTAGATTGGCCGCGGACGCGGCCGGAAGACCCGGTGCCGCGATCGGTCTTGATCTAGAATCAATTGCAGAGGGTGACAAGCGTTGCACGAAGGGATGGTTCCTTACCGCCGCAGCCGCCAGTCAAACCAGGCAAGCAAAGCGGGGCGGACGAGCGGCGCCAGACGCGCCAGCGCCCAGAGCGTCGACGAGAAGAATTCCTCGCGCGTTCCCCGATCGATGGCGGCAACAAGGCGCTCGGCGACCGCTGCGGCCGGCCAGGGCTTGACCGCGCCCATGATCACCTCGGCTTCCGGCGGTCGCGTCCGCCGCTCGGCGGCGAGCTGCGGCGTCTGCGTATCCGGTGGGTAGCAGATGCCGATCGTGACGTTCAGAGGTGCGGCCTCGAAGCGAAGCGCCTCGGCAAAGCCGCGCAGGGCCGATTTCGAGGCGCAATAGGCGGCATAGCCGGGGATGCCGATGAGCGCCGCGCCGGAGGAGACGAGCATGATGCGGCCCGAGCGACGCGCGGCCATGCCGGGATAGACGGCACGCACGCTGTTCATGGAGCCCTGCAAATTGACGGCGATCTGCCGTTCCAGGCTTTCGGCAGACTGGTCGAGAAACAGGCCGGGTTCAACGATGCCGGCGCTCGCCACCAGAATGTCGCAGGGCCCGAGCAAGGCTTCGCAGCCGGCGATCGCCGGCAGGAGCGAGGAGGCATCGGCAACGTCGGCGCTCTGCACCGCCACCGCCCGTGCGCCGACCAGGCTCCCACGTGCCTCGTCCAGTCCCTCTTGTCCACGCGCGATCAGCGACAGGCGCGCGCCGCGTGCGGCATAGAGTTGGGCGACGGCGAGGCCGATCCCGCTCGATCCGCCGGTGATGATGACATGGGGCGGGGCGCCGGGCGGCGGGGAGGGGGGCATTAGCGGGCGGCGAGCGGGGACATGGGCGACCTCACCGGGTCGCCAGCATCTTCATCATCTGCTCGATATCGACCGAGGCCAGGCCGAAATTGCGGTCGGTCAAGGCTTTCAGCTTCTCCGCCGTCAGCGCGACCGTCTGACGGATCTGATCCGGCGTATGCTCGCTGGTGATGAAGAAGCGCAGGCGGGCGAGACCTTCCGGCACGGCCGGGTGGATGATCGGCAGGGCGTTGACGCCGGCCGCGAGCAGATCGTTCGACAGCTGCACGGCCCGCAGCGAATCGCCGACCAGCACCGGCACGACCGAGAAGCCGGCGCTGAGCCCCGTATCGAGACCCGCTTCCTGCGCAAGCTTCAGGAACAGCGCCCCGTTCTGTCGCAAGGCTGCCGCGCGCTCGGGTTCCTTCTCCAGGATATCGAAGCTGGCAATGGCCGCCGCGGTCAGGACCGGCGCCAGGCCGACGCTATAAACGAAGCCGCCGGCAGAAGCCTTCATGACTGCGGCGAGCGCTGCACTGCCGGCCACATAGCCGCCGCAGCTGGAGGTGGTCTTGGAGAGCGTGCCCATCCAGATATCGACTTCTTTCGGGTCGAAACCGAAATGCTCGAAGGTGCCGCGGCCACGCCGGCCGAGAATGCCGAGCGAATGCGCTTCGTCCACCATCAGCCAGAAACCGTATTCGGCCTTGAGCTTCAGGATCGCCGGCAGGTTGGCGACATCGCCATCCATGGAATAGACGCCTTCGACGATCACCAGAATCCGGCGATAATCACCAGCCACCGTACGCAGGACGTTTTCGAGATCATTGGCGTCGTTGTGCTTGAACAAGCGGCGCGTGGCGCCGGAGAGCTTCATGCCGGCCAGAGCGCTGTTGTGGATGAACTCGTCATGGACGACGAGATCCTTTGGCCCGAGCAGGCAGCTGATTGCCGCGACATTGGTCAGGTACCCGCTGACGAAACAGACCGCGGCATCGACGCCGTAGAACTGCGCGATTCGCTCCTCGAGCTCGGCATGGACCGGGCGCTCGCCCGCCACCAGCCGGCTGGCCGAGGCGGAGATGCCGAAGCTGGTGATCGTGTCATGGGCCTGGGCCAGCACGTGGGGATGACGATTGAGGCCCAGATAGTCGTAGGAGGCGAAGTTGATCAACTTGCGCCCGTCGATCACCGTCGTCGCGCCGGCGGCGGTCTGGTGGGCGCGATAGAAGGGATTGGCGATGCCGAGCTGCTGGCTGGCGGCCTGCTGGGTCAAGACCTGCTTATATTCCGGCAGGTCCTCGAAGCTGAGCTGGGTACGGCGCACCGGTGCAGGCACCTCCCGCTCGGAGCGGGCGATGCGGTTGCGTTCGGCCGACTGATGCGCATTGCGCATCCGATCGAGCAGGTTTTCCTTGGCGCGCGTGTTCATCCGCGGGCCGTCGGTTTGGCCCTCATTGCTGCTCATTGGCTCGCCACTTTCTCCGACGCACTTGCCTGGTGGCGTTGCGCCAGCTCGTTCACGATCTTGTCCTCGCCGCCATCTTCCTCTCCGCCCTGGTCGCGCTTGCTCACCTTTTCATAGAGCTTGCGGGCCACGTCGCCGACGGTCGTCGTGTCGGCCACACCGGAGAGCGGCATGTCGAAACCGGTATTCTGCTGGAAGCTGATCCCAAGTTCCACAGCCATGAGACTGTCGAGACCGATTTCCTTCAGCACCTTGTTTCGAGAGATCGTATCCTTGGAAACGCGCAGGATTGCGGCGATTTCGCCGGCAACCAGATCGTAAAGCAAATCTTCCGCTTCCTGCGGCGATTTGCCCTCGATCATGGCGACCAGATCCATCGTCTGGCCGTCGCCGCCACTTGCATGCTGATCGGCACCGCGCAGCGCCACCTCGAACAGCGGCTGGCGGACGATCGACAGGTTGCGCGCCGCGGCCCAGTCGAATTCCGAGAGCATGACGACGCCGGCATCAACGCTGCCTGGGTCGGCAGCGATGATGGCCTCCACCTGTTCAAGCGCGGCCTGCGCCTTCAGCGCCGTCTTGCCGATGCGCTTGGCGAGGATGTCGTTCACCTCGGCGTTCTGGGTCAGGTAGCCGGCATCGGCAATGGCGCCGAAGCCGATGGCAAGCGCCGGAAGGCCTGCCGCGCGGCGCGCCCGCGCCAGGCCCTCGAGATAGCCGTTGGCGGCCACATAGTTGGCCTGGCCGGGATTGCCGACCAGAGTCGTCGCCGAGGAGAAGAGGATGAAGTGCTCCAGGCTGTCGCCGCGCGTCAGTCGGTCGAGCACGCTCGCCCCCTTGGCCTTGACGTCGATGACCGGCCGGTTTCGCTCCGCGTCGAGATTGCTGATCAGCGCATCGTCGAGCACCATCGCCGCATGGATCACGCCCTTGAGCGGACCTGCCTGGCGCAGGCTTTCGAGCAGCGCCGAAGCGGCCGCCTCGTCGGTCACGTCGCAGGCATGCAGGGTGGTGGTAACGTTGAGCTTCTCCCAGCGGCCGATCGCGGCAAGCGTCGCCGCGTCTGCCTGGCCCCGCCGCGTCGCGAGTGCCAACCGCCGGGCGCCGCGTTCCACCAGCCAATTGGCGGCGGAGAGGCCGAAGCCACCGATGCCGCCGACGACCAGATGCACACCCTCGCCATCCAGCGCCACCCGCTTGCGCGGCCGCTCGGCCACGCTGTCGCGGCCGGGCACCGGCGGCAGAACGACGATTTTGCCGATATGGCCGGCATTCTGCATCAGCCGGAAGGCATTGCCGATCTCGTCGTGCGCGAAGGCGCGATAGGGCAGCGGCACCAGCCGACCCTCTTCGAACAGCTGGCCGACCTCGCTGAAGATCCGCTTGGTCAGGGCCGGCTGGCGCACCAGCAACTGGTCCGCGTCAATGCCGAAATAGCTCACATTGCGGCGGAAGGGGCGCAGGCCGATCTTGCTGTCGGCGAAATAGTCGCGCTTGCCGAGTTCCAGGAAGCGGCCGAAGGGTTTGACCAGCGCCAGGCTCTGCTCCATCGCTTCCGCGAAGAGCGAGTTCAGCACGAGATCGACGCCCTCGCCATCGGTCACGCGCCGAACATCCTCGACGAAGGAAAGCGTGCGCGAATCGAAGACGTGGTCGGCGCCGAGCATGGAGAGGAAGCGGCGCTTCTCCCGCGTGCCAGCGGTGGCGATGACCGTCGCGCCGAAGAGTTTTGCGACCTGAAGGGCTGCGAGGCCTACACCGCCTGCCGCGCCATGGATCAGGATCGTCTCGCCCGCACGGATGCGGCCGAGCTCGACCATGGCATAATAGGCGGTCAGGAAGGCAACCGGCATGGTGGCGGCGGCGATCGGGCTCACCGATTCCGGCAGGCGGGCCACGCCCTCGCGCGCCACGACCGCATGGGTCGAAAAGGCGGCCGAGGCCATTGCCATCACCGAATCGCCAATGGCGAGATCCTCCACCGCGCTGCCGACGGCGGCGACATGGCCGGACAGCTCCATGCCGATCGTCGCGCCGGCAAAGCCGTCCTCCAGCGCTTCTTCCGGCAGAAGGCCCATGGCCCACATCACGTCGCGGAAGTTGAGACCGGTGGCGGCGACCTTGACGACCACTTCGTTGGGCCCGGGCTGCGGCAGGGCACAGGCTTCCCAGGCGATGGAATTGACCTGCGAAGCGACCCGCTGGCGGATCGTTGCCGCCTCGAAATGCGTCGTGCTGCGCAGCGCCGCCTCGGCCGGACCAGGCACGGCACGCAGTTCGAGCGTCGTGCCGTCTTCGGTCATCGCCCATTCGCGGTTGGCGTCGAGCGTGGCCAGCAGGTCGGTCGCGGCGGCGATGCTGCGAGCCGTGGCAGCCGGCGTGTCGAGTGCGCTGTCGAGCAGGATCACATCCAGCAGATCATATTCGTTCTGCAGAACGCGGGCGAAGGTCCAGAGACCGGAATTGAGCGGCGAAACCCCGCCCTTCGGCGCGCCGCCGGGGGCGACGATCACCAGACGCGGCCGCTCGTCACCCGAGGGCTCGCTTGCATGATGATGGCGCAGCGTCTCGGCGAGCGCAGAGAGCGAGAGAACCCGCTCCTGCAACGCGGCGGAGCCTCCCTCGGTCTCTGGCGAGAGATAGACGGCGCGCAGGGGACGGCCGTGCAGGGCCTGCAGTGCCGAACTGAACCGTTGCCTGTCGGCATCGAGCGCGCCGCTGAGCACGACTGGCTTTGTTGAAGGGTCGAGGCCGGCAGCATCCAGTTTCGAAGGGCCGAGCAGCAGAACCGGTGCGCCCGTCGCATCCGCGGCCTCGTCCAGTCCAGCCGGCTGGCTTGCCTCGCCACCATGGGCCTCGAGCGCGATGACCGTGCCGAAGGTCGTTTCCCGGTCCTCCACCGCGATTGCGGAGAGACCGAGATCGCCCAGGCACTTCTGCCACTGAGGAACGGTTGCCAGGCGGCCGATCGGGAATTCCGGGCTTTGGCTGCGGGCAAACCAGTCGTCCGTCAGACCCAGCGTGAAGTCGCTGAAGACGGTCGGAGCCGAGATGACCGCGAGCAGCGCGCCGCCGGGGCGCAAGCCGTTGCGCACCGCACCGCGCAGCACCGTGTCCTCATCCATCAAAGCGAAGAAGTGGTCGGACCCGCTGACGACAAGATCGATCGGCCCGATGGTCTTGAAGGCGTCCTTCTTGAGGACGCGAACCTGGGCATCATGCTCGAAGGTCAGCTCGAGATTGCGCTGCGCATTCTCGCGCGGCTCGACGAGCGTCAGGACCGCACCATGCTTGGCCGCGAGTGCCGCGAGGCGACGGGTAAAGGCCGGCGAGACCGTGCCGAGCTCGACAAGGCGCAGCCCGGTGCCGCTGGCGGCCTCGAGGGCCCGTTCCACCGCGCTCAGCAACGCGCTCATCCGGTCCTCGGTCGCGGCCGAATGAACGGCCTGATGATCGAGCGTCGCTTCGCTGATGAAGGCCGGCCGACGCAGGCTGCCATCGTCATCGACAAGCCCGCTTTCGGCGGCAAGCGAATGGGCAAGCCGATCGAGCGCTTCCGCATAGGCATTGTTGATCAGCACGGCTTCGACCGCGCGGCCGCTGGCTTCGCCAATCAGTTCCTTGAGGATCTCGCTGACCGGAGGCAGGGAGAACTCGTCGGCGATCGTCCAGCCACCGGCCTTCTGCTCGGCAAGACCGGCATCTTCCAGCACAATCAGGCAATTGGTCAGGAAGCAGCGGAACGAAAAGTCGCCCGGCAGAGCACGGGTGTCGACGCGCGTCCCGCCCTTGGCAAGCCGAAGGGCGATCTCGTGGCAGGCGCGGTAGACGGCGGCATTGAAGAGTAGCGTGGTGTTGTCGATCCCCTCGCCGGCATCGGCGGGAAGCAGCGGCCGCGGCAGGGCGGCGGAAACTGCCCGCGCGACGAGGGAACGCTCGGAGCGCACGGACTCGTAGTGGAAGGACAGCATGTCCAGCGTCTTGTGCTGGCGCAGATAGGTCCGCCGGAAACGGCAGTCGTCGAAGGCGGCGATCAGCCGGCCGCCGCTGCCGAAGAAGCGGAACTTCGCCTTGATCGAGTTCGGGCTGACCCGCTCGATCTCTGCCACCGCCCGTTCGATCGTCTCGCCAACCGCGGCGAGGCGCACCGAGCCGAAGCGCACGGGGATATAGGGCGCGCCGCCGACTTCGCCGGTGAAGCGATCATAGAGCGCGACGAGCCCGTGGAAGGTCGCATCGACCGAGACCGGGTTCAGGCTGTAGCTAACGAAGGGATGGCCAGGCGCCGAGGGCGCCTTGAGCTCGACATCGACGAAGCGGTCGCCATAGGCAGTGGCCTTGGTCATCAGCTGGAAGTCCGGACCATAATCCAGTCCGAACTGCCGGGCCGTCTCATAGGCCTTTGGCGCCAGAACCGTCGCCGTGCGAACCAGGCCCACGAAGGAGGGCTTGAGATGATCGTCGGACCGGGCGACCGGCTTGCGGCTGCGGGCAACCGCATTCACCGCCCAGTCATCCTCCGAAAGCCGTTCGCGCGAGCGGATCTCGATGTCGCCGGTCTCTGGCGAGAAGACCACCGAGAGTTCCATGATGCGGCTGTCGCTGAGCTCCAGCGGACGCACGATCTCAAGATTGGTGATCTCCACCTCGTCCACGCCGTGAAACTGGCGGGCCGCCGATATGGCGATCTCGATAAAGCCGCTTCCCGGCAGGATCGGCTTGCCGTCCACCACATGCTGGGCAAGGTCGGGGAAGAGATGGGCGTCGATATGGTTCTTCCAGCTGCCGCTGTTGAGATCGGTGCGCCATCCCGCCAGCGTATAGGGTGTGCGCGCCCCGCGGCCGAAGAGATCGGCAGCATCGCTGGTGGTGGCCGGCCGCAGTTCCGTCGGCTCAAAGGGAAGCGTCGGCAGACGCACGAAGGCGTTGCGGCGGCCGAAGAGCCGGCTCTCGTCAAAGGCGGCACCATGGGCGATCGCCCGCGCCATCGACCGGGAGACCGGGTCGATGCCCTTGTCTCCGGCATCGCGCAGAAGAGTCGGGATCACCTGGCCGGGTGCGGCGGCCTGCTTCACCGTTTCCTTCAGATAGGAGGAAAGGATGGGGCGCGGCGAAACTTCGATGAAGAGCGAGCAGCCGAGCGCCAGGGCTGCCTCGGTGGCGGCCTGGAAGCGGACAGGCTCGCGCACATTCTTCCACCAATAGTCGGAATCGAGGCTTGCCCCGTCCAGCCGCTCGCCGGTGACGGTCGAGAGGAAGGCGATCTCGGTGCTGCGCGGCGACAGCGCCGGAATATCGGCGAGGAAGGCTTTCTTCGCCTGGTCGATGATCGGGTGGTGGAAGGGGTAGTTGATGTCGAGGATCTGCGCCGGGATCTTGGCCTTGCGGGCCGCATCGCGGAAGGCGGATACCTCCGGCGCCGGGCCGGAGATCGTCACGGAATTATGGGCATTGACCGCGGCAATGCAGATGGAGTCGAGGCCGCGGGCGTGGGCGAAGTCGCGCGCCGCATCCTCACCGATCATCACGGCGGCCATGGTGCCCTGGCCGGCGAGCAGATCCTGGTGCAGCGAGCGCTTGGCAACGATCGCCACCGCATCGACCAGCGACAGGGCGCCTGCAGCGTAAGCGGCTGCGATTTCGCCCACCGAGTGGCCGAAGACGGCAGCCGGCTTGACGCCCATGGCCACCAGCGAATCCGACAGCGCTGCCTGCACGGCGAAGAGCAGCGGCTGGGCGATCTTGGTGTCGGCGAGCTTCCGGTCAAGCTCCGGATCGGTCAGAAGCTCGATCAGGTCGAGTTCGGAATGGAAGCGGAAGAGGGCGGCCACCGACGTGAAACACTGGCGGAAATGCAGGTTCTCGCGGAAGGCATCGACGCCCATGCCGGCCCATTGCGAGCCATTGCCCGAGAAGACGAAGGCGACCTTGGCATCCTTGGCCGCGGCTTCGCCGACCTCGCCAATGTCGGAGGCCGGCTTTTCGAGATGCGCGGCGATGGCGCGGACGATGTCTTCCGGGTTCTCGCTGCGTGCCACGAACCGGTGGCGCATGCGGGTGCGGTTGGCGCCCGAGGCCGAGATGATGGTGCGGGCTTCCTCGCGCGAGGTCTTGGCAAAAGTCGATCGATAGGACTTCAGCAGGCCTTCGAGGCTGGAGGCCGTATGGGCGCTGGCCATGAAGACATGGGTGGTAGCGCTGTTGCGGGCGCGTTCCTCGACCGGATCCGGATCGGAGATCACCACATGGGCATTGGCGCCGCCGAAGCCGAAGGAATTGATGCCGGCAAGACGCGCGCGCTTGCCGCGCAGCAGCTCGATCGGATTGGCCGTCACGCGCACATTCAGCCCGTCGAAGTCGATATTCTCGTTCGGCGTTTCGAAATGCAGCGAGGCGGGGAGGTAGTTGTTTTCCAGCGCCATCACGGCTTTCAGCATGCCGAACAGGCCCGAGGCCGGCTCGGTGTGGCCGATATTGGACTTGATCGAGCCGATCGGAACAGGCGCATTGCGGCGCGCGCCGATCACCGTGCCGATCGACCAGACTTCGGCGGGATCGCCCACCTTTGTGCCGGTGCCATGGCCTTCGACGAAGGCGACATGGTTGGCATCGAGACGATTGCCCTCATATATATCGCGCAGCAGATTGGCCTGCGCCTCACGCGACGGCAGAGAAATCCCGTTGGTGCGTCCGGCGGAATTGACGCCGGAGGCGATGATCTTGGCGTAGCTGCGATCCTTCTCCTGCTTGGCGCGGTCGGAGCGGCGCAGCACGAAGACGACGCCGCCTTCAGCGCGCACATAGCCTGCCCCGTCATTGTCATAGGCGCGGCAGAGGCCCTCCGGGGACAGCATGCGGGCCTGGGCAAAGCCGACGAAGGGCAGCGGATGGGCCAGGATGTTCACGCCACCGACGATCGCCGTCTCGATCTCGCCGGTTTCCAGCGCGCGCATCGCCTGGTCGAGCGCGACCAGCGAGGAGGAGCAGGCGGTATCGACCGTCATCGACGGGCCCGACAGGCCGAAACTGTGCGAGATGCGGTTGGAGACGATCGACAGCGTGTTGCCGGTCATGAAATAGGGGCCCGCAGCTGCAGGATCCTCGACCGTCAGATTGGCATGGTCGAGGCTGGAGGCGCCGATATAGACGCCGACCTTCTCGGCCTGCAGCGCCGGGATCGAGAGATTTGCATCCTCGATGGCGCGGTAGGCGAGCTGCAGCAGCACGCGCTGCTGCGGATCCATATACATGGCCTCGCGCTGCGACATGCCGAAGACGGCGGGGTCGAAATCATAGATGCTGTCGAGCACACCGGCAGCAAAGCTGTAGGTCTTGCCCGGGTTGCCGATCACGGGGTGCCAAAAGCGCGCCAGGTCCCAGCGATCCGAGGGGATGCGGGTGACCATGCTTTTTCCCTGCCGCAGAAGGCGGAAGAGAGCCTGGGGCGAATTGGCGCCGGGTGCGACACAAGCGCGCCCTATGATGTCTGCTGTCATATGTACCGAACGCTCTGAACTGCTCTAGGGATTAGTCTGCCAATTGCATTGGCGCCATCAAAAATCAATCGGAACCTTCGCACCCGTCGGCTGGCATGATGCGTCTGTGACAATTATGCGCACGATTCTGCCAATCTTTCCGGTGCCTGCTAGCGTAAGGAACACGATCAGAAAGCCATGCAAAAACAATTACCGCAACAGAGCGTAACGGACGCGAGCATAAAGTAAGACATAGCGTACGCATTCATGACATTGACCGCTGCAATGCCGCAGAAACGAGCAGATTCTACTGTTCCCGGGCCTCAATTTGCTCGATCTTGCGGCGTCTCTGCGCACGGCTTCGCCAAGCACCGGAACCATCTTTGCCCCCAGTCGTTCGGCGCAAACGGCGGAAAGTGATTCTCGAAGGGAGACTGGATCATGCCACAGGGCGACAAGTCGGCCTATACCGACAAGCAGAAGCGGAAAGCTGCGCATATCGAGGCAGGCTATGAAAATCGCGGCGTTCCCGAAAAGGAGGCCGAGGCGCGCGCCTGGGCAACCGTCAACAAGGAAAGCGGCGGCGGCAACAAATCAGGCTCCGGACGAGGCAAGGCAGACACGAAGGAGGCCTCCAGAAAGGGTGGCGAAAAGGGCGGCAAAGCATCCGCCTCCCGCAGTGCCGCGGAGCGCTCTGCCTCGGCCAAGAAGGCGGCTGCCACCCGCAAGCGCAACGAGAGCCACGCGGCGCACTGATGGAGCGCGCCGACCACCCCAGGCAGTGGCTGCTTGCCGCCAGCGGATCCATGCCGAACAATCCCCGCCTGCCGGTGCTGCTTCATCACATCGCACTGCCGGCGGGCGATCCCGCGAGCGCCTTGGAAGACCGCTTTGCAAAGCACGGTTGGCAGGGCCTCTGGCGCAATGGCGTCTTCTCCTATCACCATTATCACAGCGGCGCGCATGAGGTGCTGGGCGTGGCACGCGGCACAGCAGAGCTGCTGATTGGGGGCGAGGAGGGGGTGCGCTTGTCGGTTGTCGCGGGCGATGTCCTGATCCTGCCGGCTGGAACCGCGCACAAGAACCTCGGCCACTCCGCCGATTTTCTCGTAATCGGCGGCTATCCGCCGGGGCAACGAGCCGAGATCGAAACAGGACCGCCCAGTAAGGCGGACCTCCGGCGGATTGCGGATCTCGATCTCCCGGCAGAGGACCCTGTCGAAGGATCGGCTGGGTCTCTCGTCCGATTGTGGCAGGCAGCCAAGTCAGGCTGACAGGCTGCGGCTCAGACTAGATCGTCACCTGCTCGCCCAGTTCCACCACCCGGTTGGCGGGCAGGCGGAAATAGTCGGACGGGTCGATCCCGATGCCTGAAAGCGCGATATAGAGCTTGTCCTGCCAGTTCGGCAGGCCGGAATTCGGATCGCTGATCAGATTCCTGCGGCCGACATAGAAGGAGGTCTGCATGATTTCGAACTTGAAGCCTGCCTTCTTGCAGAGCGCCAACGCCTTCGAGACATTCTGATCATCCATGAAGCCGAAGGTGATTTCCAGCCGAATGAAACGGTCCGAGAGGCGCGTGAGTTCGATGCGCTGAGACGGCGGCACATAAGGCACGTCCGCCGTCTTGATCGTCAGCACGACGTTCTGCTCGTGGAGCACGTGGTTGTGCTTGATATTGTGCAGCAGCACGGCCGGGGTCTTGTCTGGCACGCTGGTCAGGAACACCGCCGTGCCGGGGACAGCCGCCGGCGCGTGGTCGGACTTCTTCTCGATCGAGGCGATGAAGGTCGAGAGCGGTATATCGTTGCGTGCCGTCTTTTCCCGCAGGATCTGCGAGCCACGCCGCCAGGTCCACATGATGATCATGATCGCCGCAGCCAACAGGACCGGCACCCAGCCGCCATCATGAATCTTGAGCAAGTTCGCGCCGAGGAACACAGCTTCGAGAAGCAGCAGCGGCAAGAGAACGGCAGCAGACGCCATTGCGCTCCAGCCCCAGACGGAGCGCAGGAACTGGAAGGCCATGAGCGTCGTCACCACCATCGCGCCGGTGACGGAGATGCCATAGGCGGTGGCAAGCGATTCCGAATCGCCGAAGGTGAAGATCAGCACCATCACGCCGACGAAAAGGAGGGTGTTGACGGCCGGGACATAGATTTGCCCCGTATTGGTCTCGGAGGTGAAGGTGATCTGCAGCCGGGGGAGGAAGCCAAGATGCACGGCCTGGCGAGCCAGCGAGAAGGCGCCGGTGATCACCGCCTGGCTCGCAATGATCGTCGCCGCGGTCGCCAGAAGCACGATCGGCAGCAGTGCCCAGTCGGGATACATCAGATAGAAGGGATTTTCCGCCGCTTCGCGATTGGCGAGCACGAAGGCGCCCTGGCCGAGATAATTCAGCGCCAGCGACGGGAAGACCAGGATGAACCAGGCCCACTGGATCGGCTTGCGGCCGAAATGGCCGAGATCGGCATAAAGCGCTTCCGCGCCGGTGACGGTGAGGAACACCGCACCGAGCACCACCAGCCCGACGAAGCCGGCATGGGTGATGAACCAGAGCGCCTTCATCGGATTGAGCGCCTGGAGAATCGTCAAATCATCGCCGATATGGAGCAGCCCGCCCCAGGCCATGGCCAAGAACCAGAGCACCGTGATCGGCCCGAAGAAATTGGAAACGGCCGCCGTGCCACGCGACTGGACGACGAAGAGCAGGACCATGATCGCGGCGGAAATGGGCAGCACATAGTCCGCCAGGGCCGGCGTCACCAGCTTCAAGCCTTCCACCGCCGACATGACCGAAAGCGCCGGCGTGATCATCGCGTCGCCGATGAAGAGCGCCGCGCCGATGATGCCGGCAAAGAAGAGCACCGGCATGTAGCGCCCCGTGCGCTTCATCAAGAGCGCCAGCAGCGACAGCGTGCCGCCTTCGCCGTCATTGTCGGCTCGGAGCAGGAAGAGCACATATTTGAAGGTGACGATGATGGTGAGCGTCCAGACCATCAGCGAGATCAGCCCGACCACCTCGTCATGGCTGACGCCATCATGGGAGAAGGGGCGCAGCGCCTCGCGGAAGGCATAGAGCGGGCTTGTGCCGATATCGCCATAGACGACGCCGATCGAGCCGAGCAGAAGCCCGAGGAATTTTGGCCTGCTTGCCGGGTCGCGGGCGGAATGGTCGGCGGTGGCGGTCATGGCGTCAGGCTGTTCCTTTGGCGGATCGGGGCAAGGCGGGTCAAATGAGAGTTCTTTACGCCCATGACGACCCGGCAGATGCGCAAGGCCAAGCCCCGCCCGCCTGCCGGGGCGAGAGCCGTTCCCCAGGTCACGCCATCGATACAGGCAAGGTTGCCCGGGAATCAAGTGAGCACATGCTTGGCACGCGGGGTCACGAAGTATCGAAGCCACCGGCGTCGGAGAGTAGGCCCCGCCGCTTCGCCGCAGGGCCTAGGGATCGCGGTGGTCAAGCCGGCGCGATTCGCCAGTTCGATCCTCGCTTGATGATGAAAGCGAGCGACGCCTCCAGCGAAGGACGCGGCGCCCGATGTCGAACCCGTTCAGTCCGAACCGAAAAGGTCGCGCGTGTAGACCTTCTCGCTCACGTCCTTGAGCTCCGCCGTAAAGCGGTTGGCGACGATGACGTCGCAGGTCTGCTTGAAGGTGTCGAGATCGCGGATCAGGGGCGAGTTGAAGAAATCATCGCCCTGCAGAGCCGGTTCGAAGACCACCACCTCGACACCCTTGGCCTTAATGCGCTTCATGATGCCTTGGATCGAGGAATCGCGGAAATTGTCCGATCCCGCCTTCATCACCAGCCGGTAGACGCCGACGCGCTTCGGCTTGCGGCGCAGGATGCTGTCCGCGATGAAGTCCTTGCGCATGGTGTTGGCCGAGACGATGGCGCCGATGAGAGATTGCGGTACCCTGTGGTAGTTGGCAAGCAGCTGCTTCGTGTCCTTCGGCAGGCAGTAGCCGCCATAGCCGAAGGAGGGGTTGTTGTAATGCGTGCCGATGCGCGGATCGAGGCCGACGCCGTCGATGATTTGCCGCGAATTCAGCCCATGGCTCTCCGCATAGGTGTCGAGCTCGTTGAAATAGGCGACACGCATGGCGAGATAGGTGTTGGAAAACAGCTTGATCGCCTCTGCCTCGCTGGAATCGGTCAGCAGTACCTTGATGTCGGTTTTCTGCGCGCCTTCGACCAGAAGATCGGCAAAGATCTGCGCCCGGTCCGAGCGCTCGCCGACGACGATGCGGGAGGGGTGGAGGTTGTCGTAGAGCGCCTTGCCCTCGCGCAGGAACTCGGGCGAGAAGATGATGTTGTCGCGGCCGAGCTGCGCGCGCAGGCCCTGCGTATAGCCGACCGGAATGGTCGACTTGATGACGATGGTCGCCTCCGGGTTGATGCGGAAGACCTCGTTGATCGCCGCTTCCACCGACCGTGTGTCGAAGTGGTTGGTCACAGGATCGTAATTGGTCGGGGTGGCGATAATGACGTAGCTTGCGTCCTTGTAAGCCTCCTCCGTGCTGTTGGTGGCCGTGAAGTTCAGCTTGCGCGTCAGAAAGTCGGAGACCTCCGCGTCGACGATCGGCGACTTCCCGGCATTGAGCAATTTCACCTTGTCGGCACTGGTGTCGTAGGCCTTCACTTCGTGATGCTGCGCAAGGAGCAACGCATTCGAAATGCCAACATAGCCCAGACCGGCAACTGCTACTTTCATCGTGGACTCTCAATTTTAGGTTTCAAAGGCGGTCGAACGAGGCCGGAGTTCAATCTCTGATTGCTTCAGTGCGCAAAATGCCATGATCTGGTCGGGCCCGCAAGCCGCAGGCTGATCTGGCAGATATGCACCCGGCGCCCACTGAAGGGGAGGTGGAACACGAGGGCGCGCCGATCGGGGGGAGTGAGCAGTCGGGCGCGAACGACTATGCATCTCCAAGTTCGACCCGAGCGTCAAGGCGCTTCTCCCCTCGGGCGCAAACGCCTGGCTCCCACGTCCCCTTGGGCGTTCTCTTCACGCCACGAACTGCCAGCGGACGCCGAGGTGGTCGGACCTGTTGCCCATGGCTAACTAAAACGCGAAATCAGCATCTTGGTGCGCTGCTTTGCTCCGGGAGCCGGCCGACGCCGTTCAAAGCCTGTTCCCTGTCATCGTTCTGTCATGGTCTCATCACCGCAACGTCATGGAAGCTTCGTAACGCTCTGCTCCGTCATCGACGCCTCGCTATCAGGGAGCTTCCTCATGCGTGCAATCCTCTTTGCCCTCGCAGCCACCACCTCACTGGCGGGCGCCGCCTCGGCCGCGACCGTCCTGCCGCTCGATCGTGCGACGATCCTCAGCGGTTCCCCCTTCGACTTCAAGATCGAGCTGAAGTCCGTCGTCAAGCCGGAAGACGTCAAGATCACCATCAACGGTCAGGACTATACGGCCGTGCTCGGCGGCAAGGCGGACTTCGTCGCCGAAGAAAAGGACAAGGACGACAAGGTGCTCGGCTCCGCCCTGATCCTGCGTCACGTCACGATCGACAAGGCCGGCAGCTACAAGGTCGAAGTCTCGGCGGGCGAGGAGAAGAAGGCTGTGACCTGGACCGTCTACGCGACGCCGGCAACGCCTAAGGTCAAGAACGTGATCTTCCTGCTCGGCGATGGCCTGTCGGTTGCCCATCGCACCGCCGCCCGCATCATGTCCAAGGGCATGACCGAAGGTAAAGCGAATGGCCGTCTGGCGATCGACGATCTCGACCACCTTGCCTTCGTCGGCACCTCGGCGACCAACTCGATCGCAACCGACTCCGCCAACACCATGTCGGCCTACATGACCGGCCACAAGACGGCGATCAACGCGCTCGGCGTCTATGCGGACCGCACGCCGTCGAGCCTTGACGACCCGAAGGTCGAGACCATCGCCGAAGCCCTGCGCCGCACGACCAAGAAGTCGATCGGCATCATCTCCACCGCGGAAATCGAAGATGCGACGCCCGCTGCCGTTGTCGCCCATACCCGTCGCCGCGCCGACAAGGCCGAAATCGTCGGCATGCTCTTTGACGTCAAGCCCGACGTCGTGCTGGGCGGCGGCTCGGCCTATTTCCTGGGCAAGGACGTTCCCGGCTCCAAGCGCAAGGACGACAAGGACTATATCAAGCTGTTCCAGGATGCCGGCTATGCGCTGGCCACCGACAAGGACGAGCTTGCCAAGGCTGCCGGCACCAATACCGGCAAGATCCTCGGTCTCTTCCACACCGGCAACATGGACGTTGCCCTCGACCGCCTGCAGCTGAAGAAGGGCACGGTCAGCAAGTTCCCCAACCAGCCCGGCCTTGTCGAGATGACGAAGACCGCGCTCGACAGCCTGTCCAAGAACCCGGAAGGCTTCTTCCTGATGGTCGAGGGCGCTTCGATCGACAAGATGAGCCACCCGCTGGACTGGGAACGCGCCGTGTTCGACACGATCGAGTTCGACAAGGCCGTCGCTGCTGCCGTCGAGTTCCAGAAGGCGCATCCCGACACGCTGATCGTCGCGACCGGCGACCACACGCATGGTGTGTCGCTGATCGGCACGATCGACGATACGAAGGATGTTACAGAAGGCCGCCAACGCGTTGGCACCTATGAACAGGCCGGCTTCCCGAACTACGAGGACAAGGATGGCGACGGCTATCCCGACAGCGTCGCCGTCTCCAAGCATCTCGCCATCTTCGCCAATAACGGTCCGGACCATTACGAGACCTTCAAGCCGAAGCTTGATGGCCCGTTCGAGCCGGCCGTGAAGAACGACAAGGGTGAGTATGTCGCCAACCCGGCCTATAAGGACGTTCCGGGTGCCGTCTTCGTGGAAGGCAATCTGCCGCGCGACCAGGACACCGGCGTTCATGCCGTCGATGACGTCGTGCTGCAGTCGACGGGCCCCGGCGCCGAGGAGTTCAAGGGCTATATGGAAGAGAGCGATATCTATCGCGTTCTCGTTGACGCCCTGGCAATCGCCCCGGCAAAGTAAGACACGCGAACAAGGGTCTGCGGGCGGTAGGACCGCGCGCGGACCCTTCTCTGAAGGGAGCAACCCCCGATGTCCCGAGCCTCCAACCTACGTCGCCGCCACATCCTACAGGCGTTCGCCGCGCTTCCGCTTGTCGCCGCCCTGCCGGCCCGCGCCGCCGAGAGCCTCGGCTTCAATGAGCTCTATGGCAAGGTCAGCGTTCTCGGCTTAAGTTTTTCCGACAAGGTCAAGACGCTCGCTGGTCAGCGAGTGACGGTAAATGGCTTCATGGCACCGCCGCTGAAGGCCGAAGCGCAATTTTTCGTTCTGACGGAAATCCCGATGGCGCTCTGCCCTTTCTGCTCATCCGACGCCGACTGGCCGGACAATATCATCGTCGTCTATCTGAACGAGCGGCAGACCTTTGGCCCGCCCGGCGAGCCCATCTCGGTCACCGGCGCGCTGGACATGGGGTCCTGGACCGACCCCGAGACCGGCTTCGTCAGCCGGCTGAGGCTGAGGAATGCTTCGTTCCAGGTCGGCTGAGGGGCGACATGCTGTCACTCTCGATCGAGAATCTCATCGTCCGCTTTCCCGATCTCGCCACGCCCGCCCTCGACATTGCGCGATTTGAGATCGCGGCTGGAACGCGGCTGGCGATCACCGGAGCCTCGGGCTCTGGAAAAAGCACCTTCGTCAACGCCATCACCGGGCTGGAGCGCCCGACGGCCGGCGCCGTTGCCTGGGATGGAGTCGATATTGCCGCGCTCGGCGAGGCCGCGCGCGACCGCTGGCGGGCCTCGCATGTCGGTTTGGTTCTGCAGGATTTCCACCTCTTCCCCGGCCTGACGGCGATCGACAATATTCTCCTGCCGGCACGGCTTGCCCGGGCCGATCGCGGTCTGCAGCCACGGGCGCGCGATCTGATGGAGCGGGTCGGCCTCTCGCGGCCCGAGCAGAAGGTCGAGACCCTGTCGCGCGGCGAAATGCAGCGCGTTGCCGTGGCGCGGGCCTTGCTGCGCCGGCCAGGAGTGCTGATTGCCGACGAGCCGACTGCCAGCCTCGACGAGGCCAGTGCGGCAGCCGTGGGTGACCTGCTGATCGACCTCGCGGTCGCCGAATCCGCGACATTGATCGTCGTCTCCCACGACCAGCGCCTCACCGCGCGGCTGGATCGCGCCCTCGCGCTAGCCGGCGGACATATCCAATCCGATCAGCCCATTTTGCGGGAGGCACGGCCATGATTGGATTTATCCTTGCCGATCTGCGGCAATATCGGGCGGCGGCTCTGGTTATCGTCCTCCTGGTGGCGCTGTCGACGGCGCTTGGCGTGACGGTGACGCTGGAGGAGCGTGCCCTGCGGCTCGGCTCGGCGCGTGCGGCCGACAAGTACGATCTGGTGGTCGGCGCGGCGGGCAGCGAAACCCAGCTGGTCCTCTCCTCGGTCTTTCTGCAGGCCGCTCCCTTGCCGCTGATGCCGGGTGCGGTGCTGAAAGCGCTCATCGCCGAACCCGGCGTGGCCTGGGCGGCGCCGATCGGCTTCGGCGACAATTTCAGGGGCTATCCGATCGTCGGCACCACGACAGCGTTGATTGCCGGCACAGCCTCCGGCTTCATCGAGGGGCAGGTCTTCGCGCTGGAAGGCGAGGCGGTTCTCGGCTCCGACGTGCCGATCGCGCTCGGCGCGATCATCCGGCCGATGCATGGGCTGGCGGGCGAGGGCGGTCACGACCATGCCGGCGTCGCCTATCGCGCGGTGGGGCGTCTGACTGCCACCGGCACCGCCTGGGACCGGGCGATCCTGGTCCCGATCCAGGCAGTCTGGCATGTTCACGGGCTCGGCCTGCATGAGGACGATGAGGCGAAGGCCGCAGGCGGCGCCGTCGCCGAGGGGCCGCATGATCATCCGGAAGGTTCCGATGCTGACGAGGATCATGATCATCACGGCGGAATCGATGCCGATGCAGCACTCGACGAGCGGTTCTCCGGCGATCTGCCAGGCCTGCCCGCGGTGCTGGTCAAGCCGAAGACGGTGGCCGATGCCTACAAGCTGCGGCAGCGGTACCGGCAGGAGGGAACGCTGGCCGTTTTCCCCGGCGAAGTGCTGACCCGGCTTTATGCGACGCTCGGCGATGCCCGCCGCATCCTCGTTTATGTCGCCGCCGGCGCGCAAGTGCTCGTTGCGGCCGCGCTTCTGCTCGTCACCGTCGTCCATGTGGCGCAGCGTCGCCGGCAGATCGGCGCATTGCGCGCCTTCGGGGCGCCGCGGCTGGCCGTGTTCGGCATCGTCTGGGGGGAACTGATCCTCCTGCTCTCCGTCGGCCTCGTCCTCGGCCATGGGCTCGGATTTGCGGCAGCCAAGCTGATCGCGAGTCAGCTTCGGGCGGAAAGCGGCGTGCATCTGCCGGTCGCCTTCACGCTCGGCGATCTGACGAGCGCCGCCTTGCTTCTCGCCGCAGCCGCGCTGATGGCAGCCATGCCGGCCCTGGTCGCCTATCGTCAATCACCGGCCGCAGCGCTGCGCGCCTAGACCTCGGGGCCATGGCCAGCACGCCGAAGGACGCCCGTCCTGAACGGACGCCTTCGGCGCGGAACTTACTCGTCGAGGCTGGCGGAATGGATCAGGGGCTGCAGCACGATGTCGGCCAGGGCCGATTTGCCGACCTCGAAGGCGTGTTGGTACTCCGGATCGGCGACCATATCCTTGAAGGCCGAGCGGTGCGGATATTCGACCAGAAGAACCGCGTCCCAGCCCTCTTCCTCGCCGACCGTCAGCACCGGCAGCCCATCTCCGCGAAACAGGATGCGCGCGCCGAAGCGGGCGAGGATCGGCTCGGCCATCCTCAGATAGCGCCGATGCTGGTCCTTGCCGCCATCGGGCAGGAAGCGGAGCAGGTTGAGCATGATGACCGGGCGGTCGTCCGGCTCGGCGAGAAAGGCCTCGAATGCGGCGGGTGAAATGGCAACCATCTGTGTCTCCTCTTTTGGAGCGCCCCGGCGCGAAGCGGGGCGTCCCGAAAGGCACCGTCCGTTCACGCGTCGGCATGTCCGATCGACGCAATCGCGCGTCGTCGGGACATGCGCATGTTCGGGCGCTGGAGATTATCTACCGTGGCGGACTGTCAGAAACTGGCAGGAGCGCGCGCCAATCGCGATCCTGCTGGCGCCACTGCTTGATGATGGCGTGACGCCGCCCAGGATAGCGTTCATCGAGTAGCGTTGCGACGGTAATGCGGTCGAGCCTAAAGTGCCGGAAGGCGGTTCTCTCCTCGCACCAGGCGGCGAGCACCCGAACATCGTCGAAATAGACAATGGCGATCGGCCAGATGATGCGGTCCGTGCGCACGCTCTGTCCGTCCTCATAGCGGATCGCCACCTTGCGCTGGCCGCGGATCGCCTCGCGCAGCGCCTTGGTCTGCGGCGGGTCGAGGCGCTGCGAGGCGGAGGCGGCGGTGACAAGGGCGGGCGAGTCGAGGTTTTCGGCGGTCTTCCGGCTCTTCGCGGCGAGGATCTTGGCGAGCGCGCTGCCGCTCGCCTTGACGAGCGAGGGGTCCCCCCGCTGCTGAACCCAGCCGAGACCGAGCACCAGGGCATCGAGCTCATCGTCGGAGAAGGCAAGTTCGGGAAGGAAGAAGCCGTCCCTGAGACTATAGCCGAAGCCGGCCTCTCCCTCCACCAACGCGCCGAGCGAACGCAGCGTGTCGATATCGCGATAGATGCTGCGCTCGGAAATGCCGAGTTCTCTGGCGAGCTCGAGCGCCGTGACCGGCAGTCGGCGCGCGCGCAGGAGACCGATCAGGTCAAACAGGCGGACGGTTCTCGACATGGACCGGCTCCTTCCCCGCCTTTGTTCGATCTCCCTTGCACTTGGACTGATTCCCGCCCGCGGCACGAGCGGAAATCGAGGAGGCTGGCGGATCGCCCGGTTCCGCAGGCGGCCGATTGGCGCACCTGCGGAGCCGCTCGCGGCCGGCGGTTAGAGGCTGCGGCCGGTTGCGCCATCCGGCGCGGTCGGGGCAGCGGGGGCGGGCGGCGCCGGCGGCCGCGGCTCGCCGGCGCGCGGTCCATCCTGCGGTCCGGTAACGTCAGGCCCATTCCCCTGAGGACCTTCGCCGGGCGCCTTCGGGCCGCCCGGCTGTGGGCCGCCCAGATCCGGTGCGCCACGGTCTGGCCCAGCAGGGCCGGGACCTGCCTCGGGGCCGCGGTCGGCGCGCTCAAGGCCACCCTTCGGGCCGCCATGCTTGGGGCCATGCGGTCCATGCTTCGGGCCAGGGCCTTCTTCGCCGGGCCCCCGTGGCGGGCCGCCGGCCGGGCCGATCGCTTCCGTGCGCCCATCGGGGTAGACGATGTAGCTCGCCTTGAGGAAGCCGTCATCGAAGCGGCCCTGGACTGTGACCGGCTGATCCTTGGCCACCAGCCTGCCGCCCTCGCCCGCCCGTCCGGTCTCCACCAGCATGCGGCCCGTCTCATCCTGCAGGACGAACTTGTTGCCGAAGATCTCGGCCACCGTGCCCTTGATGGTCACGATCGTGTCCTGCGGCAGGGCGGCAATCGCGACCGGGGCGAGCGGCGCCATTTCCACCTGCGGACCCATCAGCTTCACCGCGCCGGCGCCGCCGGCGACGCCGAGCGCCAGGACCGCGATGGCGGCGACGCCGGCGAGGGCTCGGCGCGGCATATGCGGCCCCTTCGGGCCCCTTGGGCCCATGGGCTCGGCCTTCGGAGTGTCATCGTTCACGCTGTTCAAGTCGGTCATGTGCCGTCTCCTTCGGGGTGGCGGAGTGATTTCCGCCGCCATGACCACCCTTCTAGCAAGACCGGCCCGGCCGCCCGCTGAACCCCGCGGTTCAGATTGAGTTCAGCCATCTCGCCTATAGGAGGGCCGATTTCTCTGAGCTTCGTGCAATGAACCCTTGCCGGTCAGGCAGGCGCGCTTAGCTCCGCCATAATCCTCGGCGCGCGGCGCCAGCCATCGTGGGAGTGTGTGATGCGTGTTCTTCTTGTCGAGGATGACGACGATCTCGCCCAGCGAATCGCAGCGGCTCTGAGGGCGGAAAAATTCGTCGTCGACCTCGCCCGCAATGGCGAGGATGCGCTGCATCTCGGCTCCACGGAGCTGTTCGACGTAGCCGTTCTCGATCTCGGCCTGCCGAAGCTCGATGGTGTCTCGGTGCTCAAAGGCTGGCGGGAGGAGGGGCGCTCGCTGCCCGTTCTGGTGCTCACCGCCCGCGACGGCTGGCCGGACAAGGTGGCGAGCTTCCGTGCCGGTGCGGATGATTTCCTGGCCAAGCCCTTTCGCGTGGAAGAGCTCGTGCTGCGCCTGCGGGCGCTCATCCGCCGCGCCTCCGGCCATGCCGCCGCGCGGGTCACCTGCGGCCCGCTCACCTTCGACGCGCAGCTCGGCACCTTCGAGCGCGATGGCTTTCCGCTCAAGCTCACCGCGCTCGAACATCGCGTGCTCTCCTGCCTGATCCTGCGCGGCGAGACGGTGGTCGAGCGGCGCGACCTGATCGAGCGGGTCTATGAGGGCGATGTCGAGACCGATTCCAACTCGATCGAGGTCATCATCGCCCGGCTGCGCAAGAAGATCGGCGCCGACCATATCGAAACCGTGCGTGGCCGCGGCTACAGGCTGACGGCCGGGGAGGGATAAGAGATGGAAAACGCCGTCCGCACCGGCTCGATCGCCCGTCGCCTCCTGGTCTTTTCCGCCGTCTTCGTCAGCGCCGCGCTGCTTGTCGCGGTGCTCATCCTCTGGCTGGTCATGCAGACGGTGATGCGCGAGGAAATCGACCGGCGGCTGGACAGCCAGATCGACGCGCTGGAGGCGGCCCTCGTCATCGCTCCCGACGGCGTGCTCTTGCTTGCCGTGCCGCTCGACGGTCCGCCCTTCGACCGGCCGCGCTCCGGTTGGGCCTGGCAGATCGAGGCGGGCGGAAGCGTGCTCGCCTCGCGCTCGCTGGGGCCGCGGCGGCTGGATCTGGCGGACGCCCAGCAGGGCGCGCGGCGGGACCGGGGGCCGCCGGGCGGCGGGCGCGGCCCGGCGGGGCCGGCGGATCAGCCAGGGCGACCGCGTCCGGCCGATCTCGACGGGCCGGGCGGCGCGCTGCATCTGCGGGTCGCCACGCGCCTCGTCGACGGCCGGCCGGTCACCATCGCCGCCGTCGCACCGCAATGGGCGCTGAGCGAACCGGCGGTGCGGGCCATCACCTGGCTCGCGCCCTGCATGCTGGCGCTTGGCCTGGTGCTCTTGGCCGGCACGGCGGCGCAGGTGCGCTATGGCCTGCGGCCGCTCCGGACCATGGTGCGCGATCTGGAGGCCGTGGGCGAAGGGCGGATCGAGCGGCTGCCCGACCCGCTGGTCGGCGAGCTTCGCCCGCTGGCGCTGAAGACCAATGCCCTGCTCGCCCAGAACGAGGAGCGGCTCGCTGCCACCCGGCTGCATTTCGCCAATCTCGCCCATGCGCTGAAGACGCCGGTCGCCAGCCTCAGTCTGGCGCTGGCAGAGGGGAATGATCCGGACGGCGCGCTTAGGGGCCTGGTCGGGCGCATCGACCAGCGCATTCGCCACCATCTGGCCGCCGCCCGGCGCGCCATGGGCGGCGGCGAGGGACTGCGCACGCCGCTGGAGCCGACGCTCCGCGAACTTGCGACCATCATGAGCCGGTTGCACGCGGATCGGCCGCTCGATGTTTCGATCGCGGTCGATGGCACGCTCGCCGTCGCCTGCGACGAGAAGGATGTCGAGGAGATGCTCGGCAATCTGATCGACAACGCCTTCAAATGGGCGAGGAGCCGCGTCGCCCTCTCTGCCGTTGCCTCGGGCCGGATGGTGGAGATCGGTATCGCCGATGACGGGCCGGGCATTCCGCAGGATCGCCGCGAGGCGGTGTTGCTGCCGGGGGTACGCGAGGACGAACGCATTCAGGGCCATGGCTTCGGGCTGACCATCGTCAAGGAACTGGCCGACCTCTATGGCGGCGATCTGCGCCTGGTGGAGGCGACACCGAGCGGCGAGGGGCTGAAAGCCTGCCTCACCCTGCCGCTCGCGCGGGGCTGAGAGGCGGAATCCACCTCACCCTCGTCTGCGCTGCCAGCGGTAGAAGAGAACGGCCAGCAGGAAGAGCACGATGGCGGTCGGCCAGAAGTCGGTCATCTGGTCGAAGGACCAGCGCCACATCTTGTAGGCTTCGAGATGCGGCGGCGCCATGTGTACGCTCACCTCGTAGTCGCGCTTCTCCCGCCCGTGGAAATGGCCGGCCGCAAAGGCAAGGCCCATCAGCACCGCCACCCGCCGCTCGAAGACGAGGCAGAAGAACAGCCCGACGACGGCCGCAATGCACAGCGCCTCGACAATATGGCCGAGCCAGTCGAAATTGGCCTGGATATAGGTCCAGTCGATCATGCTCGCTTCCTTCCATCGCACGTCTTGCGCTTGACCATGTGAGATAGTCCGCTCTCGAGACTCGTCCACGAACGGCTCAGGTCTCGCAGCCCAACCCTGTGCAGAAATTCATCGCATCGTCACCCGGCTGCATCTTTATGTGGCAGTGAGCCGTCTCTTGTATGCATGAAGCGCCGTGGCAGTAGAGAATTCCGGTCTGGCATATGCCTTGCATCGTTAAGATCAGAGTTTGGCCGCTAGGGTTCCGGCATGCGGGTGCGCATGTGCTGGTCCGAGAGCAGCCACCTGGCGGGGAGACAGTCCGCCCGGGTGCACGGCGGGATAAAAGCCCGGGAGACCTCGTTAGCCAAGGGATTGGCGGCGTTGGTCTGTGCCGATCCCTTTTTGGAAAAAAGCAAAAGGGGAATGCCAATGCAGACTGTCCGAAAGATCCTCTCCATCGGCGCCTTCGCCGCGTCCCTGGTTCTTGGGAGCCTCGCCCCGGCCGCGGCCGCACCGAAGACCGACTTCAAGGTCGCCTGGTCGATCTATGTCGGCTGGATGCCCTGGGGCTATGCCAATGACCACGGCATCGTGAAGAAGTGGGCCGACAAATACGGGCTGACGATCGAGGTCACGCAGTTCAACGACTACGTCGAATCGATGAACCAGTACACGGCCGGCGCCTTCGATGCGGTGACGCTTGCCAATGTCGACGGCCTCTCCATTCCCGCCGCCGGCGGGGTCGATACGACCGCCGTCATCGTCGGCGATTTCTCGAACGGCAATGACGCCGTCATCCTCAAGGACAAGGCGAGTTTGGCCGACATCAAGGACCAGCCGGTCAATCTCGTCGAGTTTTCCGTGTCGCACTTCCTGCTGGCCCGGGCGCTCGACAGCATCGGCGCTTCGGAGCGCGATGTGAAGGTGGTCAACACCTCCGATGCCGATCTCGTCGCCGCCTATCAGACACCGGATGTGACCGCCGTCGTCACCTGGAACCCGCTCGTGTCCACCATCCTCGAAAATCCCTCCGCCAAGAAGGTCTATGACAGCTCGCAGATCCCCGGCGAGATCATCGACCTGATGGTGGCGCATACGGATGTGCTCAAGGACAACCCCGCTTTCGGCAAGGCGCTGGCCGGCATCTGGTACGAGACCATGGCGCTGATGACCGCCAAGACGCCGGAAGGCGAGGCCGCGCGGGCGGAGATGGGCAAGAATTCCGGCACCGACCTCAAGGGCTTCGAGGCCCAGATGGCCGCGACACGGCTGTTCGACAAGGCCGCAGATGCGGTTGCCTTCACCGCCTCGCCGGACCTGCCGAAGACCATGGAGAAGGTACGCACCTTCCTTTTCGCCAAGGGCCTGCTCGGCAGCGGCGCGCCCTCGGCCGATGTGATCGGCATCACCTTCCCCGATGGCAGCACGCAGGGCGATCCCGCCAATGTCAAGTTCCGCTTCACCACCGAGTTCATGGACCTTGCCGCCAAGGGCACCCTCTAGGCACCTCTCGACCTCCACGGCCGGGCGGTGGCGCCCGGCTTCTCGTCCTGACAGGCTTGCGCCCGACCGATGGAGACTGCAGCCATGCGCTGGATCAATTCCCGCCCGTCGAGCGGCATGCGGCTCGCCTTAGCGAGCCTGCCCTTCGCCGCGCTGCTCATCGCCTATACGGTCGGCTCGACCGCCCGGCTCGCGGAAAATGCCAATGACAAGCTGCTTCCCGGGCTCGCCGGCTTCGCCGAGGCGATCAACCGCCTTGCCTTCATTCCAGATCCGCGCACCGGCGATATCCTGCTCGTGAGCGATACGGTGGCGAGCCTGATCCGCCTCTTCTCCGGCCTCGGCATTGCCACGCTGATTGCGCTTACGCTCGGCATGCTGATCGGCATGCTGCCCTATGCGCGCTCTGCGCTCTCCGCCTTCGTCGCCGCCATCTGCATGGTGCCGCCGCTGGCGCTGCTACCCATCCTCTTCATCGCGCTCGGCCTCGGCGAGGTGTCGAAGATCGCGCTGATCGTCATCGGCGTCGCACCGGTCATGGTCCGCGATCTCGCCTTCAAGGCGATCGAGCTGCCGCGCGAGCAGATCATCAAGGCCGAGACGCTCGGCGGCAATTCCTGGCAGATCGCGCTGCGCGTCGTCCTGCCGCAGATCCTGCCGCGGCTCATCACCTGCCTGCGGCTGCAGCTTGGCCCTGCCTGGCTCTTCCTCATCGCGGCGGAGGCGATCTCGTCGGATTCGGGCCTCGGCTACCGCATCTTCCTCGTCCGCCGCTATCTCTCGATGGATGTCATCTTTCCCTATGTCGTCTGGATCACGCTCATCGCGGTCCTCACCGATTTTCTGCTCGACCGTCTGCGCCGCGCCGTTTTCCCCTGGGATGTGCTGGAGGGCAAGGCATGAGCGCGATCGTCATCGACAAGGTCTGGAAGGAATATGGCGACCAAATCGTGCTGGAGAATGTCTCGATCGAAATCGCGTCGCGCGCCTTCGTGGCGCTGGTCGGGCCGTCCGGCTGCGGCAAGACCACCTTCCTGCGCATGCTGCTCGGCCAGGAGAAGCCGACGCGCGGCACCATCCTCCTCGACGGCGCGCCTCTGGCAAGCGAGCCGGGGCCCGACCGCGGCGTCGTCTTCCAGCGCTATTCGGTCTTCCCGCATCTGACCGTGCTCGGCAATGTCCTGATCGGCCGCGAGCTCACCGCGGCCAAGATCACCGGCCGGCTGTTCGGCGCCGCGCGCCGCGCCGCGATCGAAGAGGCGCGGGCAATGATCGCCGAGGTCGGGCTCGCCGGTGCTGAGGAGAAATATCCGGCTCAGCTGTCCGGCGGCATGCAGCAGCGCCTGGCGCTCGCTCAGGCGCTGATCATGCGGCCCAAGGTGCTGCTCCTCGATGAGCCCTTCGGCGCGCTCGACCCCGGCATCCGCCGCGATATCCACCAGCTGATGAAGCGGCTGTGGAACGAGACGCCGATGACGGTGGTCATGGTCACCCACGACATGCGCGAGGCCTTCACGCTCGCCACCCGCGTCGTCGCTTTCGAGCGCCCGCGCGACCGGCCGGAGGAGAAACTCCGCTACGGCGCCACCATCACCCGCGACATCGAGATCTGGCCCCCGCGGCTGGCGGGGAAGGTGGCGTGAGGGGTGGAGGTTTGATGGAGCGATGCGGTGTCAGAACTTCGGTCGCAAGGAAAACCCCCTCTGGCCTGCCGGCCATCTCCCCCACAAGGGGGGAGAGACCGGGCGGCATCGGTCTCGCTCCCTCGCGGACCGCGTCGTTGGTGCGGCAACAGAAGATGGCTGGGCAATCGTTCGCCTCCTGGTCTCTCCCCCCTTGTGGGGGAGATGGGCGGCAGCCCAGAGGGGGTTTTGTCGCCTCCGCTTGAGAACTGGACACGACTGAAAAGCCCCGCCGGGACGACCCGGTGTGGGAAGGACGAAACCGGGACGACCCGACGAGACCAAGGCCATGGAGAGAGCCATGCACATCAGACGATCGCCCGAAGAGATTGCCGCCAATCGCGCGCGCTATGAGGACCACCAGAGACGGGGCTTGAGTTTCGCGCCGAAGGCGCTGCCAGAGCCGAGCCCGCTGCCGGCGCCGCCGGTCGACGAGGCGCGGGTGCTTCACCGCGAGACGCTGCCGGGCGGCTGGTACCACGCGCTGCGGCTGAAAACCGGGGAGGTGCTGCGCATCAGCCTCGACCAGGGCTTCTCCTCCGTCGCGCTGATCGCCTGGAGCGCGGCAGACCCATCCGAGCGGCTGAATCTCGCCGATACGGTGAAGGTCCAGTGGACCACCGCGCTCGCCAAGGGCCGCGTGCTCTTCTCCGACATGGGCCGTGTCATGCTGTCGATCACCGAGGATTCTTGCGGCGCCCATGATGCTCTCATCGGCGGCTCCACGGAAGCGAGCAACCAGCGTTACGAGAGCCCGGTCGGCGCGCCGCTGCGCGACACGCGGGACAATTTCGTCAAGCTGACGATGAAGCTCGGGCTCGACCGGCGCGATATTCCAGGCGCGCTGAGCCTGTTCTCGCCTGTTCGCGTCGATGAGGGGGGTCGGTTCTTCTGGAACGCCGGCCTGCTCAACGGCGCCGATTATGTGGAGCTCCGGGCCGAGATGGACCTGACGCTCGGGCTCTCAAACTGCCCGCATCCGCTCGACCCCAATCCCGCCTATGCGCCCAACCCGGTCTCGCTCACCCGGCTTGCTGCGGTGCCGGTGCCAGAGGACGACCTTTGCCGGACCGCGACGGCCGAGGCGGTCCGCGGGTTCGAGAATAACGCGCTGGCGACACTCTGAGGGAGGACGAACCATGACAGGATTTATCGAAACCCACCCCGCCCGCACGCCGGAGACCGCCGTTGCCGTGCACGAGATCGCCGCCGAACGGCCCTTCTCCACCCTCATCCGCAAGGGCCAGCTGCTGCGCATCGAGGACAGCTATGGCCAGCAGGCGATCGACACGCTGTTCTACAACGCCGCGGATACGGGCGAGCGCTATTCGAACCAGGAGACCATGCGCGCCCAGAATGCGGCCTATATCACCACCGGCACCCGCATCATGTCGAGCGAAGGCCGGGTGATGCTGCGGATGACGGCCGACAGCTGCGGACGCCACGACACCTCGGCCGGTGCCTGCTCCTGCGAGAGCAACACGGTGCGCTTCGGCCAGGCGACCAGATATCTCCATGCCTGCCGCGACAATTTCGTCGCCGAAGTCGCGCGATACGGTATGAGCAAGCGCGATGTGCCGGCCAACATCAATTTCTTCATGAACGTGCCGATCACGCCCTCCGGCGAGATGACCATCGTCGACGGCATTTCCGCGCCCGGCGATTATGTCGAGCTCGTCGCGGAGATGGACGTGCTGCTCGTCATTTCCAACTGCCCGCAGATCAACAATCCCTGCAACGGCTTTGACCCGACGCCCGTGCGCGTCCTCGTCTGGAACGGGGAGGCGTGAGGCCATGTTCAGAAAAGTGCTGATCGCCAATCGGGGCGAGATTGCCGTGCGCGTCATCCGCACGCTCCGGCGCATGGGGATCGCCTCGGTGGCGGTCTATTCGGATGCCGATCGCTTCGCCGCCGCCACGCGGCTCGCGGACGAGGCGGTGCGGCTGGGCCCGGCGCCGGCCGCCGAGAGCTATTTGAATGTCGAGGCGGTGATTTCTGCCTGCAAGGAGACGGGGGCGGAGGCCATTCATCCGGGCTATGGTTTCCTGTCGGAGAATATCGGTTTTGCCGAGCGCCTGGCCGCCGAAGGCATCGCGTTCATCGGCCCGAGCCCGGAGAATATCGCGGCCTTCGGGCTCAAGCATACGGCACGGGCGCTCGCCGAGGAAAGCGGCGTGCCACTTCTGCCGGGGTCGGACCTCCTCTCCTCCGGGGAAGAGGCGCTCTTGGCCGCTGAGCGGGTCGGCTATCCGGTGATGCTGAAATCAACCGCGGGCGGCGGCGGCATCGGCATGCAGCTCTGCGCCGATGCCGCCGCGCTCGCCAGCGCCTTCGACACCGTCCAGCGGACGGCCAAGGCCAGCTTCGGCGATGCGCGGGTCTATCTGGAACGCTTCGTCTCCAAGGCCCGCCATGTCGAGGTGCAAATCTTCGGCGATGGAAAGGGCCATGTCATCGCGCTCGGCGAGCGGGATTGTTCGCTGCAGCGGCGCAACCAGAAGGTCATCGAGGAGACGCCGGCCCCCGGTCTCTCCGATGCGGTGCGGGCGCGGCTGCATGCGGCGGCCGTCTCGCTCGGCCGCTCGGTCGCCTACCGCTCGGCCGGTACGGTGGAGTTCATCTACGACCCGGCGCGCGAGGAGTTCTATTTCCTCGAAGTGAATACGCGCCTGCAGGTCGAGCATCCGGTCACCGAGGCGGTGTTTGGCATCGATCTGGTGGAATGGATGATCCGCCAGGCGGCGGGCGAGGATGTGCTGGAGAGCGCGGGTCCGCTCGCTTCCAAGGGCGCGGCGATCGAGGCGCGGCTCTATGCGGAGATGCCGCATGCCGATTTCCGGCCGAGTGCCGGCCTGCTCACCGAGGTGAAATTGCCCGAACAGGCCCGTGTCGATGGCTGGATCGAGACCGGCACGGAGGTGACCCCCTTCTATGACCCGATGCTCGCCAAGATCATCGTGACGGGGGAAAGCCGCGAAGCGGCCATCGCCGCGCTCCAGGCGGCGCTCGAGGACACGGCCATCTCCGGCATCGAGACCAATCTCGATTATCTGAAGGCCATTGCCGCCTCGGATCTGCTGGCAAGCGGCGCGGTTGCGACAACGGCGCTCAAGGACTTCGCCTTCGTGCCCGACATCATCGAGGTGATCGCGGCGGGCACGCAATCGAGCCTGCAGGAGCTGCCGGGCCGCCTCGGCCTCTGGCATGTCGGCGTGCCGCCCAGCGGGCCGATGGACGCGCGCTCTTTCCGCCACGCCAACCGGTTGGTCGGCAACCACGACGACACCGCGGCGCTGGAGCTCACCGTCTCCGGCCCGGTTCTCAAGGTCTTCGCCGATGTCACCCTGGCGCTCTCCGGCGCGCACATGCCGATGACGATCGATGGCGTGCCCGTGCGGCATGAGACGGCGATTGCCGTGAAGGCCGGGCAAACGCTTTCGATCGGTACGATCTCCGGGCCGGGCCAGCGCGCCTATCTGGCGGTGGAAGGCGGCTTCGCCGCGCCGGTCATGCTCGGCTCGCGCGCCACTTTCGGCCTCGGCCAGTTCGGCGGCCATGCCACCGGCACGCTGCGGGCCGGCCAGGTGCTGCGCCTCGCCCGCGCGCCGCAGACGGGCGTCAAGCCGGCAGAGGCACCGGCGCCGCTCACCCATGACTGGTCGGTGGGCGTGGTCTATGGCCCGCATGGCGCGCCGGATTTCTTCCTCGAGGACGATATCGAGACGCTGTTTTCGACCGAATATGAGGTCCACTTCAACTCGGCCCGCACCGGCGTACGCATCATCGGGCCGGCGCCGAAATGGGCGCGCGCCGATGGCGGCGAGGCGGGGCTCCACCCTTCCAACCTGCATGACAATGCCTACGCGATCGGCGCCATCGATTTCACCGGCGACATGCCGATCATCCTCGGGCCGGACGGGCCTTCGCTTGGAGGGTTCGTCTGCCCGGCGGTGATCGCGGCCGACGAACAGTGGAAGATGGGCCAGTTCAAGCCGGGCGACCGCATCCGCTTCCACCCGCTCGCCCGGCCGAAGGACCCCGTGGCCGGCCCGGTCGTCAAAAGGCTGAAGGAGCCCGCCGGATCGCCCATCGTTGCGCGCCGCGACGGCGAAGTGCCGGTGGTCTATCGTCGCCAGGGCGATGCCAATCTCCTGGTCGAATATGGGCCGATGCAGCTCGATATCGGCCTCAGGCTCAGGGTGCATCTCTTGATGCAGGCGATCCAGGCGGCGCGGCTCAAGGGGCTGATCGATCTCACGCCTGGCATCCGATCGCTGCAGATCCATTATGACGAGACGCAGCTCTCCCGCACCCGGTTGCTGGGTCTGCTTTCCGAAATCGAGGCGGGCATGCCCTCGGTCGGGTCGGTCATCGTGCCGAGCCGCACGGTCTGGCTGCCGCTCTCCTGGAACGATCCTGAAGCCGCGCTCGCCATGCGGAAATATCAGGAGCTCGTGCGCCCCAATGCGCCCTGGTGCCCCTCCAACATCGAGTTCATTCGCCGCATCAACGGCCTTGCGGACGAACAGGCGGTGAAGGACACGATCTTCGATGCCTCCTATCTCGTCATGGGCCTCGGCGATGTCTATCTCGGCGCACCGGTCGCCACCCCGCTCGATCCGCGTCACCGACTGGTGACGACGAAGTACAATCCGGCGCGCACCTGGACGCCGGAAAATGCGGTCGGCATCGGCGGCGCCTATCTCTGCATCTACGGCATGGAGGGGCCCGGCGGCTATCAGCTCTTCGGCCGCACCATCCAGATGTGGAACAGCTGGCGGCAGACGCCGGTCTTCCGCCGCGACAAGCCCTGGCTGCTCGATTTCTTCGATCAGGTCCGCTTCTTCCCCGTTTCCCATGAGGAACTGACCGAGGCCCGCGCCGCCTTTCCCCATGGCGGCTATCCGATCCGCATCGAGGAAGGCCGCTTCTCCTATGCCGACTACGAGGCCGGCATTGCCGCCCAGGCCGCGGAGATCGGCCGCTTCAAGGCCGGCCAGCAGGCCGCCTTCGAGGCGGAGCGCCAGCGCTGGAAGGAGCAGGGCCTCGACAGTTTCGTCACCGACGAGGCGGCCGCCGGTGCGCCGGCAGAGGCGATCCCGCCCGGCTGCTTCGGCGTCGAGAGCGCTGTTCCCGGCAGCGTCTGGAAAGTGCTGGTCGAAGAGGGCGAAGAGGTTGCCGCCGGCCAGACGCTGGCCATTATCGAATCCATGAAGATGGAAATCACCGTCACCGCCCATGCCCCCGGCCGCATTCGCGATCTGCGCGCCGGCCCGGGCCGAAACGTCAAGGCCGGCGATGTGCTGGTCGTTCTGGAGGATGCCTGATGTTCCCCACCATTCTCGATCTCTCCTCGCTCAAAGCCACCTATGCGAAGGGTGCCACGCCTCTCGACCTCGTCGAGGCGGTGCTGGCGCGCATCGCGGCCTCCAAGGATCCGGCGATCTTCATCACGGTCACGCCGGCCGAGACGCTGCGGGCGGAGGCCCGGGCGCTGCTCGCGCGCGCGCCGGAGGCCAACAGCCTGCCGCTCTGGGGCGTGCCCTTTGCGGTCAAGGACAATATCGATGTCGCCGGCCTGCCGACGACCGCGGCCTGCCCAGCCTTTGCTTATGATCCCGCCGCCGACGCGACAGTCGTCGCTCGGCTCAGGGCGGCCGGCGCGCTGGTGATCGGCAAGACCAATCTCGACCAGTTCGCCACAGGCCTGAACGGCACGCGTTCCCCCTACGGCGCGCCGCGCTCCGTCTTCGATGCGGCGTATGTTTCGGGCGGCTCGTCCTCCGGCTCGGCGGTGGCGGTTGCGGCGGGGCTGGCGAGTTTCGCGCTCGGCACGGATACGGCGGGCTCCGGCCGCGTGCCGGCCGCCTTCAACAATATCGTCGGCATCAAGCCGACGCCGGGTCTGGTGCCGAATGTCGGGGTGGTGCCGGCCTGCCGCTCGGTCGATGTCGTCACGGTCTTTGCCGCGACGGTAGGGGATGGCACGGCGGTGCGCCGGGTGATGGACGGCTATGATGCCGGCGATCCCTTCTCCCGTCGGGCCGAACCGGCAACTCTGCCCTCGGCCGGGCTGAGAATCGGGGTGCTCGATGGGCCGGAGCGGGAATTCTTCGGCAACGCGGCCTATGAGGCGCTCTATGACACCGCGATCGAACGCGCCAAAGCGCTGGGCGCCACGATCGTGCCCTTCGACTATGTGCCGTTCCGCCAGGCAGCCGAGCTTCTCTATAACGGCCCCTGGGTGGCCGAGCGCATGGCGGCGGTCAAGGATTTTATCGCGACCCATGCAGAGGATTTCGACCCGACGGTGCGCCAGATCATCGAGGGGGCCAGCGCCTATGATGCCGTCGATGCCTTCGAGGGCCGCTACCGTTTGGAGGCGCTGCGGCAGAAGACGCTTGTTGAGTGGGCAAAGGTCGACATGCTGATGCTGCCGACTTCGCCCACGACCTATACCGTCGAGGAGATGCTGGCCGAGCCGATCCTGCGCAATGCGCATTTCGGCCGCTACACAAACTTTGCCAATCTCTTCGGCTATGCGGCGATCGCCGTCCCAGCCGGCTTCGACAAGGGCGGACATCTGCCGGCTGGTGTCACCCTGTTCGGCCCGGCCTTCAGCGACGATGCGCTGGCGCCCTTTGCCGATGCTCTGCACCGCGCGCTCGCGTCCGGCATGGGCATCGATCGCACGGCCGTCCTGCCGGAGGCCTCGAAGGTTGCGGCGGCAGAGGATGGGCTGGTGCCGATCCTGGTCGTCGGCGCGCATCTGACCGGCATGCCCCTCAATCACGAGCTGACCGCCCCCGGCGGCCGTCTCGTGCGCCGCTGCCGCACGGCCGGCGACTACCGGCTCTATGTCCTGCCAGCCACGGTGCCGCCGAAGCCTGGCCTGGTCCGCGATCCCGGCTATCGGGGAGAGGGGCTCGAGGTGGAACTCTGGCGTATTCCGCCCGCAGCCTTCGGTCGCTTCGTGCAGAATATCCCGGCGCCGCTCGGCATCGGCAAGGTGGAGCTCGAGGATGGCAGCCGCGTCTCCGGCTTCCTCTGTGAGGCGCATGCACTGGAGGGTGCGGAAGAAATTACCGTGCTCGGCGGCTGGCGCGCCTATGTCGACCAGCTGCGGGCTGCCGAATGAGCCCGCGCCTGCGCTCCACATTGAAGGCGCTCTTGACCCTGCTCGCCCGAGGCCTCGCCGCGCGAGGCGGGGCAAGGGGATGAGCCTTTAGTCCTGATGCCGCGCCGTTTCGTCGTCGGGCGACTCTTCGGCTTCGGAGACCGGGATCGCATAGGCGCCGGTCAGCCAGCGGTTGAGGTCGACATTGCGGCAGCGGTCGGAGCAGAAGGGGTAGTGTTCGCGGTGCGAGGGGCGCCGGCATTCCGGGCAGGGGACGGTCTTGCGTAGGGGGGCCACGTTGGAGGCGGCGCGCGCCACGGTGCCATTCCGGTCGGTACTGTCGTCAGTCATCGTTTGGCCCTCCGGGCGTTGGGGCAATCCCGGGCGCGCGGCGGAGCAGCACTCCGTTCGGAATTGCGGTGAAACGGCGAAAGCGGACGGCCGAAGGCGCGATCAGGCTCTCGATGTTGGGGCTGCCGCACTCGATCGGCAGCTGGGCCGGACCGGGCTCAGCCCTGCAGCCAGGCGTCGTGCACGTCAAAGCCTTCGCCGGAGAGCAGCGCCAGCGTCTCGTAGAGCGGCAGGCCGACGACATTGGTGTAGGAGCCGATCAGCTTCACCACGAAGGCGCCGGCAATGCCCTGGATCGCATAGCCGCCCGCCTTGCCGCGCCATTGGCCCGAGGCGATATAGGTTTCGATGTCGTGGCCGGAGAGGCGCTTGAAGCGCACCTTGGTCTCCACCACCCGTTGGCGCAGCGTGCCCTCCGGGGTGATCAGGCAAACGCCGGTATGGACGCGATGGCTGCGGCCGGAGAGCAGCGTCAGCGCCGCGGCGGCCTCGGTGGTGGTCTCGGGCTTCGGCAGGATCCGCCGGCCGACAGCGACCACCGTATCGGCGGCGAGGATGTAGGCGCCCGCACGGTCCGGGTCGTCGCGCAGCGCCTCCTCTGCCGCCTTCGCCTTTTCGGCGGAGAGCCGCCAGGCAAGCGAGCGCGGATGTTCGGCGCGCTTCGGCGTCTCGTCCAGATCCATCGGCATCAGCCGTTTCGGCTCGAGCCCCGTCTGGGCCAGCAATTCGACGCGGCGGGGCGAGCCGGAGGCGAGAATGAGCGTCTGGTCGGAAGCCATCGCGGTCGCGTGTCCGCTCTTACTTGAAGCGATAGGTGATGCGGCCCTTGGTCAGATCGTAAGGCGTCATCTCGACAAGCACCTTGTCGCCCGCCAGAACGCGGATGCGGTTCTTGCGCATGCGGCCGGCCGTGTGGGCAATGATCTCGTGTTCGTTCTCCAGCTTTACGCGGAACGTCGCATTGGGCAGCAATTCGGTCACGACGCCCGGAAATTCGAGGACTTCTTCTTTCGCCATAAGGGTCTTGTCTTTCTGGTCTGTTGCAAGAGCAGGTGCCGCAAACAGCGCCCGCTTTAAAAAATTTTGCGGAAACTACACAATCGCCGTTCGTTTGTGAACAACGGTTCCGGCTTTTCCGGCTTTTCAGAAAATCGGGCTGAGGACGAAGACAGGGGCTTCGGCCAAGGCCGCTGAAGGGATCTGGCCCTCAGATAATGCATCCGGAGGCTGAGGGGAAGGGGCGCGCCTTGCTTGTCTGGTGCCGCTAGTTCCGATCGATCCAGGCATAGGCAAAGCGGTAAGTCTCGCTGCCGTGGCTATAGTGGAAGGGGAGGGCGACGACCTGCTGCGGAGCGGCAAGCGCTGTGGGGCCAAGCTTTTCCTGCACGATGGTCGAGAGTGAGGACGGCATGGCGGGATCGATCGGCGCTCCGTCGCGCCCGCTCGCTCGCCAGACGACCAGAATTGGCCCGGCGGGCAGGCTGTCATCGCCGGCATAGGTCGGATACCAGCGCGCATCCATGAAACTCTCCGGCAGGTGCAGGCGCAGATTGCCAGCCAGATGCGGATCCTGGGCGATGACGGCGGCCGGAGCGCCTCTTTCCGCGCGCAAAGTCTGCGCGAAATCGGAATAGGCCACATTGATCTTCTGGTAGTTGCCGGTCCAGCCAGAACCGACGACGCGCAGCGCCAGAACGGTGGGAATGAGGACCATGATGATCAGCGCGGCCGGCAGGAAGCGCGACAGGGCGAGCCGCCCGGATGTGCCGGCGGCCTCCAGGCGGAGCGCGGCATAGAGCGGCAAGGTGATCAGAACGGGCGACAGCCAGCGCTCCTTGAAGGCCGATGCGCCGGCCAGGAGCACGAGCGCCAGCAGGAGCACGAGGAAGATCGCCAGCATCCGCTCGATCAGCCGGGCCTCCGCCGTCTGGTTCGGCGCGCGCGCCCAGAGCCGCTTGCCGAACAGCACGACGAAGAGAACGGTGACGAGGGCAGCATAGCCGGCGAAGCCTTCGAGGATCGACAGCAAGCCCCCGATGATCTGGCTGAGGCGCCCATGGCCGGCCCCCTCCCGCAGCTTGTCGAGCGAGCCGTCGGATCCAAGGGTCAGATTGTCGATGAGCCAGAACGCGTGCGGCGAAAGGATGAGGAGGGCCACGACGGCCGAAAGCAGGATGCGCCAGTCGAACACGCGTTTGCGTGTCTCGGCGTCGAGAAGGGCGGCGAGGCCGGAGGTCGCCAGGAGAAGCGCGAAATTATATTTCGCGATCAGCCCGATGCCTGTGGCGAGACCGAGCAGCAGATAGGTCCAGAGACTGGGGGCGCGCAGCGTCCGCATCAGGGCGAAGAGGAAGAGCGCGGCGGCGAAATTCATCGCCACGGAATGGGTAAGGTCGCGCTGCGATTCAAAGCTTAAATGCGGAATGGCGAGCAGGCCAAGTGCTGCGACCATGGCAAGGCCCCGCTCGGCGAGAACGGCCCGCGCCGCGCCGTAATAGAGCAGGTAGGTGCCGGCCAGCAGCAGGTTCTTGACGATCGTCATGCTCGCCAGCGAATTGCCGAACAGCTGGGCCACCGCATAATAGATCCAGTTGTAGAGCGGCGGCTGCGTATCATAACCCCAGGCGAGCCACTGGCTGAGCAGGCTCTGCTGTGCCTCGTCCAGCTCCAGCTCATGCGGCAGCAGAAGGCGGAGAACGACCTGCAGGGCGAAATAGCCGCAGATCAGCAGGGGAAACAGCGCCGGCCTCTTGAGAAACGCGTCCCGGATCATGGGGAAACCCGTGTCACATCGCGGATGATATAGCTCGCCGACTGGTCGGACTGGAAATAGGTCCGCGCCAACATCTCTGCCAGAATGCCGGTGGTGATCAGTTGCAGCGAGGAGAGGAAGAGCATCACGCCGATCAGGAGCAGCGGCCGCGTGCCGATATCGCTGCCGAAGATGAACTTGTCCACCGCGAGATAGAGAAGAATCAGCCCGCTGATCGCGCCGCAGCCAAGGCCGAGCGAGCCGAAGAAATGGCCGGGCCGCGCTTTGTAGCGCATGAAGAACAGCACGGAGAGCAAATCGAGAATGACGCGGAACGCCCGCGAGATCCCATATTTCGACTGGCCGAACTGGCGCGCCTGGTGGTTCACCGGCACCTCGCCGATCCGCGAGCTCGGGACGACAACCGCGACCCAGGCCGGGATAAAACGGTGCATCTCGCCGATCAACTGCACCTGCTTGATGACAGCGGAGCGGTAGATCTTGAGGCTGCAGCCATAATCATGGAGCTTCACGCCGGTAATCTTGCCGATCAGATAATTGGCGCACCAGGAGGGCACCTTGCGCAGGAAGAGGCCATCCTTGCGGTTCTTGCGCCAGCCGACGAGGAGATCGAGCTGCCGCGCCTCAAGCGTCTCCACCATGCGGGGGATATCCGCCGGGTCGTTCTGCAGGTCGCCATCCATGGTGGCGATCAAATGACCATCGGCGAGGTCGATGCCGGCCTGCATGGCAGCCGTCTGGCCAAAGTTGCGTTGCATTTCCACAAGGCGGATCTCGGCGGTGTGCAACCGTGCGGCCTCGCGGGCCTTCAGCAGCGTCGCATCGGTGCTACCGTCATCGACGAGAAAAAGATTCCACGTCCCCGGATAATGTGCCATCGCAGCGACGACCCGGGCGATCAAAGCGGCGATGCTCTCCTCCTCGTTGAAGAGTGGCACGACGATGGAGAGATCAGGGGAAGAAGCGCCTTCCACGGCGGCGGCGGTCAGAGCCATCTGGAGAGCACTCTCGTTGCAAGGTCACATTCGCTTACTGTTTCAGCCGAACATGGGCAAGGAATTGATTACCCTAATGATGATCTTAAACGCAGGAGAGGGTCGTCGGCGGATCTGTTCGCGGACCCCGCCGCACGGTTCCGCGCCCCGGCTCGGGGGTGGCCATGGAGGCTGAGCGCGCCCGCCATCCGGGCATCCGCTTTCTCGCGCGCCACTGGGTGGCGCTCGCCTCATTGCTGGTCGTCGCCGCCTATGCCTTTCTCGTGGAGCGCGTCTGGGGCTGGTCCACCTTGCTTCAGCAGTGGCAGGCGATCGGCGGCTTGCGCGTCGCCTCCGCGCTCGCCATCCTGCTCGGCACGCAGATCCTGCGCACCTATCGGATCTACGATTATTTCCCTGAGACGCGCGGCCAGTTCGCAGGCCTGTTCCGCGTCGTGCAGCTGCACAATCTCGTCAACATCCTCTTTCCCTTCCGCAGCGGCGAGGCGAGTTTTCCGGTGCTGATGCGCACGCAATTCGCCGTCCCGATCGCCCGTTCCAGTGCGGCGCTCCTGTGGATGCGAGCGCTGGATCTGCATGCCCTGCTCAGCGTCGCGGGCCTCGCGCTGCTGCTCGATGCAGGGCAAGCGGTGTTCAGGCGGGATCTCCTGTTCCTCCTCTGGCTGGCCTTCTGCCTTCTGCCGGCCATGGCGCCGCTCGTGATGCGCCGCCTCGGACCGCTGACGGCGCGTATCCGGCAAGCGAAGCTCCGCCGCCTCGCCGAGGAAGCCTATGCCGGTCTCCCGGAGACGACCGGCGCCTTCCTGCGCACCATCGCCTTCACGCTGGTCAATTGGGGCGCGAAGCTCGTGGCGCTCGGATGGATCCTGATGCTGCTCGGGCTGTCGAGCTGGGCGCCAGCCATCGGCGGCGCGGTCGGCGGCGAGCTCTCCTCCGTGCTACCGGTCCATGCGCCGGGCGGCGTCGGCACCTATCCGGCCGGCATCTCGGCCGGCGCGATCGCCTTCGGACAGGACCCGTCGGCCGGCAGCCTGTCGCTCCTCGGCCGCGCGGCGGTCAATGCCCATATGCTGATCTTCGTTTCCGCACTTGTAAGCACGGCGATAAGCCTTGTGCTCGCCGCCTGGCGGCGTCGCTGAGGCGTCAGGCCTTCGGCTGGCCGAGAAGCCGCTGCCGGATCAGGCGTTCGAGATGGTCGCGCACCTCCCGATAGGCGGAGACGATCTGTGCGCGGGTGCCGGTCGCCACGGTGGGATCGGGGGTCGGCCAGTAGACGACGTCGATCGCCATGGAGCGGGTGAGCTCGAGCGCCGCGTGATGCGCCTCCGGCGCCAGCGTGACGATCATGTCGAAATAATCGTCCTCCAGCGCCTCCAGGGTGTGCGGTTCATGGCGGCCGGCGGTCAGCCCCAGCTCGTCCAGAACCACGTCTACGAAGGGGTCGCGTTCGCCGGTCCGCACGCCGGCTGACGCAATGTAGGTGCCGGGCGGCATCAGGGTCTTGGCCAGCACTTCGGCGATCGGGGATCGAATGGAGTTCATGCCGCACATGAAGAGCAGCGAGCGCGGCGGCCCCTCGCGCGGCGGCGCGCCATCGCCCGGCGGATCGAGCCCGGCCACGCCCTATCCCCGCCAGTAAAGCACGCAGACCAGCGTGAAGAGCCGGCGTGCGGTATCGAAATCAAGCGTGATCTTGCCCTTCAGCCGGTCCTGCAGCGTCTGCGAACCCTCATTGTGGATGCCGCGCCGGCCCATGTCGATCGCCTCGATCTGGCTCGGCGTGGCGCTGCGGATCGCCTCGTAATAGCTCTCGCAGATCATGAAGTAGTCACGCACGATCCGGCGGAAGGGGGTAAGCGAGAGGATGTGGGTCATGACCTCAACCCCCTCTTCGGTCGAGATCGCCAGAACCAGCTTCTGGTCCACGAGCGACAATCTCAGCCGGTAGGGCCCGCCGTCATGGCCGACCGGCTCGAAGGCGTTTTCCTCGATCAGGTCGAAGATCGCCACCGCCCGCTCGTGCTCGACATCCGGTGTCGAGCGGCCGATCGTCTCGTCGAGAACGACGTCGCAAAGCCGGTACCGCGTCGAGACCGGCGGCGTCATCAGGCCTCTCCGAGATTCAGCCGAATGGAGACGGAGCGGGCATGGGCTTCCAGACCTTCGGCCCGGGCGATGGCAATGGCCGCGGGGCCGAGATCGCGCAGCGTGTCGGCGTCGAGCCTCAGGATCGAGGTGCGCTTCATATAGTCGAGCACGCCGAGGCCGGAGGAGAAGCGGGCCGAGCGCGCCGTCGGCAGCACATGGTTGGAGCCTCCGACATAATCGCCGATCACCTCCGGCGTGTGGCGGCCGACGAAGATGGCACCGGCATTGCGGATCAGCGGGATCATGGCGTCCGGATCGGCGACCGCCAGCTCCAGATGCTCGGCGGCGATGCGGTTGGCAAGCGCGGGTGCCTCGGCAAGCGAGCCGACAAGGATGATCGCGCCGAAATCCCGCCAGGAGGCGCGTGCCGTTTCACTGCGCGGCAGGAAGCCGAGCTGCCGCTCGACCGCCTCTTCGACGGAGAGGGCAAGATCGGCATCGTCGGTCACCAGGATCGATTGGGCGCCCGGATCGTGCTCGGCCTGGGCCAGCAGGTCGGCGGCGATCCAATTGGCGTCATTGTCGCCATCGGCGATCACCAGGACCTCCGAGGGGCCGGCGATCATGTCGATGCCGACCGTGCCGAAGACCTCGCGCTTGGCGGCGGCGACATAGGCATTGCCGGGCCCCATGATCTTCGCCACCGGCGCGATCGTCTCGGTGCCATAGGCGAGCGCGGCGATCGCCTGCGCCCCGCCGATGCGGTAGATCTCATCGACGCCGGCCATGCGCGCGGCGGCGAGAACGGCGGGATTGAGCGTGCCGCCCATGGCGGGGACGACCATGACGACGCGCGGCACGCCGGCGACCTTGGCCGGCAGCGCGTTCATCAGAACCGAACTCGGATAGCTCGCCGTGCCGCCCGGCACGTAGAGGCCGACCGCATCGATCGGCGTCCAGCGCGAGCCGAGGCCGACGCCCATGCTATCGGTGTAGAGATCGTCCTGCGGCTTCTGGCGGGTGTGATGCGCCTCGATGCGCACCGCGGCCACCTTGAGCGCGCCCAGCACCTCGGACGGCACCGCCTCGATGGCGGCATCCACCTCGTCCGGGCTGACCGCCATGGGCGTGGTCGCGAAATCGAGCTTGTCGAAGCGCAGCGTATAGTCGGAGAGCGCCGCATCGCCGCGGGCGCGCACATCGGCGATGATGTGGCGCACGGTCTGGCCTACATCCTCCGAGACCTCCCGCTTTGTTGTGAGGAAGGCAGAGAACTGCTGTTCGAAATCCGGGGAGCGGTGATCGAGGCGAATGGCCACGGCGGCATAATCCTTGAGCGGATGCGACATCGAATGAGGCGGTCCGGCGTCAGGCTGCGCCGGGGCGGCCGCTCAGTCCTGCGGATGGCGCGGCCTGAAAGCGGTTTCCCACGCTCCGCCCGTATCTGCAAGCTGAACCTCGATGCATTCGACCTGAAGCGCGATCGTGGCGTCGCCGGCGAGCGTCAGCTCGATCGTCCCCTCCGGCCCTTCGCCGGTCGGCGTGAAGCGCAGCGCCAGCAGCGAGAGCACGGTCTCCTCGTCGCCACGGGCAAAGCCGATGGAGCGCACCGACAGGACACGGCGGAAGGAGAGGACGGTGCGCCGCCGCTCGTACCCCTTCGCCCTGCCGGTCTTCTTGGTTTCGCCCGCCTTTTCCCAGACGAAGCGGTTCAGGACCAGCGCGAAGGTGGCAAGCCGGGGCAGATACTCGATACCGACGGGCTTGAAGACGGCGTCTTGCACATGGGCGGAGATGATCTTCAGATCCTCCTCGTCCAGCGCGATCAGCTTCAACTCATCCATCCGCATCATCCCCGTTCACCGTCCGGCCGGCACCGCGGCCGCCTGGCCGATGAGATAGGACGGCCGCCGCCGAGAGGCAACCGGCTCAGTCGCTGACCCGCTCGACCTCGGCGCCGCAACGGGTGAGCTTCTCCTCCAACCGCTCGAAGCCGCGGTCGAGATGATAGACCCGCGACACCATGGTGTCGCCTTCGGCCACCAGGCCGGCAATGACCAGCGAGACCGAGGCGCGCAGGTCGGTCGCCATGACCGGTGCACCCTTGAGCCGTCCGACACCTTCGATCTTGGCCGTCTGGCCGGAGAGCGAGATGCGGGCGCCGAGGCGAGCCAGCTCCTGCACATGCATGAAGCGGTTCTCGAAGATCGTCTCGGTGATGTGCGAGATGCCGCTTGAGCGCGTCATCAGGCCCATGAACTGGGCCTGCAGATCGGTCGGGAAGCCGGGGAAGGGATCGGTGACAACATCGACCGGCTTGATGCCGCCGCCATTGCGACGCACGCGGATGCCATTGTTGGTGGGCGTGATCTCGGCGCCGGCACGGCGGATCGCCTCGAGCGCGGTCTCCAGCAGGGAAGCATCCGTGCCTTCCAGCACGACATCGCCGCCGGCCATGGCGACAGCCATGGCATAGGTGCCAGTCTCGATCCGGTCCGGCAGCACCCGGTGGCGCGCGCCGGACAGCGTCGTCACGCCTTCAATGGTGATGGTCGAGGTGCCGGCACCGGTGATCTTCGCGCCCATGGCGTTCAAGCAATTGGCGAGATCCACCACTTCCGGCTCGCGCGCGGCATTGCCGATCACCGTGGTGCCGCGCGCCCGCGTCGCGGCCATCATCAGCACATGCGTGGCGCCGACCGAGACCTTCGGGAACACATAACGCGCGCCGATCAGCCCGCCTTCCGGCGCGGTCGCATTGATATAGCCGCCATCGATCTCGATATTGGCGCCGAGCGCGGTGAGGCCCTCGATGAAGAGGTCGACCGGGCGCGTGCCGATCGCGCAGCCACCGGGCAGCGAGACGCGCGCCTTGCCTTCGCGCGCCAGAAGCGGGCCGATAACCCAGAAGCTCGCCCGCATCTTGGAGACCAGTTCATAAGGCGCCGTCGTATCCACGATGTTGCGCGAGGTGAAATGGATCGTGCGGGCGTAGCTCTCGCCCTGGCGCTCGCGCCGGCCATTGACGGAGATGTCGGCGCCGTGATTGCCGAGGATGCGGATCAGCTGCTCGACATCGGCCAGATGCGGCACGTTTTCGAGCGTCAGCGTGTCGTCGGTCAAGAGCGAGGCGATCATCAGCGGCAGGGCCGCATTCTTGGCGCCGGAGATCGGGATGATCCCGTGAAGCTCGTTGCCGCCCCTAATCCTGATGCGATCCATGATCAATCCTTGGCTGCGGGTCAAACACCCGTCTCATGTTCAAATGGGCAACGCACCCGCCGTTTGATCGAGGCCGCTCTTGGGAGGAAAAGAGCAGAGGTCTCGGCCGCGCGCCGGCAAGGCCCGGAAAGTCCGCCTCCATAAAGGAAGGCGGGGGGAAAGAGAAGGCCCGGCCGCTATGCAGGCGGTGGCTTACCAATAACGGACAGGCGTAAAGAGAGTCTCCCCCGCTGCTCGCCATTTGCCCACCCCGGCAATGACAGGCGAACCGGCCCGCCCCGTCCCGCAAGAAAGCTCCCCCGAAGGCTGGCTGCCCCTTAACGGAAGGGGAGTTAGTCGCGGGATTTGTCTTTTTCTGTGGCGGCCGCGTTGCGCTGAGGGTCGGGCTTGGCAGCGGGGTCAGCGCCGAAAGAGGAGGCCGCGGCGGGATCGGTTTCGGCAGACGAAGAGGCATGGGACTGTGGCGCGGGCTGCGGCGGTGCGGCGGGCAGGCCGACCCCCTCATCCGCCGCTCCGGCGCGGCGCGCCCGGCCCTGCTGCTTGCGCTTCGCCAGATTGTCGCGCAGCGCCTGCGCCGCGCGGGCACGGCGGGCCTCGGCCTGGCGCTCCGCCTCGCTCTTTCGCCCGCCCGCCGCGCGCTCCGCCCCTTCGATCCTCTCCGGTCCGTCATCTCGCGTCTCGTCCAAGCTCGCTCTCCTTTCCACAGCCCTTCGGCGCCGCTGGCCGCCTTTAAGCCGCAGCGCGCGGCGAAGCGTCGATTTCTTCGCTCCTCCGCTTGCACTCCCCATCAACCTATGGCAATAGGCCCTCGCTCCGACGAGGCATGGCCTTCGTCAAGACGCTGCTATAGCTCAGGGGTAGAGCACTCCCTTGGTAAGGGAGAGGCCGAGAGTTCAAATCTCTCTAGCAGCACCATTTTTCCAGACGACGAAGACGATAAGAGCGTGTGGGTCGAACGCCGGCTCGGCTTGGCGATCCGACTTCCTGTCCTCGAAGCAATCGCTTAAAAGCGGCGGATCGCCAGTCCCGCTTCCTCATTCAGTAGCCCTCCGACAACGGATCGAAATTTGTCCGTCAGGCGAACTATGCGCAATATTTTCTCTTACTCGCGCGTTGAGTGGCCGATAGCGTTGCGAGGGTCTAGAGGAAAGGGTCTGCATGTCACAGCATGTCTATAAGAAGCTTGAAGTCGTCGGAAGCTCCGAGGTTTCGGTCGAAGACGCCATTCAGCGGGCAATCAGCCGGTCGGCGGAGACGGTGAAGAATATCGAGTGGTTTGAGGTCAGCGAGATCCGCGGCCATGTCGTCGATGCCAAGGTCGGCCATTACCAGGTAACCCTCAAGCTCGGCTTCCGCGTCGAGGAGTGAGAGGTGCGCTGGGCGTTCCCTCTCGCCCCGCGGATGCTCGGCTTTCAAACCCGCCAGCAACGGCGGCCCGGTTTTCTGATTGGGCATGCCAACGCGGCGTGGGGGCGAGAGCGAACGACGGTCCCGGCGTCTCGGCGGCGCCGCGGCCCTTCTTCTCGGATCGAGGTCGGCTGATGCTGCGCTATATCAAGACGGGCAAAGCCGCACCGCCGCCGAAGGGTGTGCACTATGCCCATGCCGTGGAAGCGCTGGGCTTCCTTCATGTCACTGGCCAGCTGCCGATCGATCCGGCGGAGCCGGACGCCGCACTCCCTCCGGATATAGACGCGCAGGCTGAACTCGTGTTCCGAAATCTTGGCGCGATCGTCGAAGCAGCCGGCTATCGCTTGAGCGACACCGTTTTCGTCAGGATCTACCTCTCTGCCTTCGAGCGTGATTATGACGGCCTCAATCGCATCTATCAACGCTATTTCGCCGATGAGGCGCGCATGCCTGCCCGGACCACCATCGGCGTGGTTCGTCTCGGTCGGAATGCGCTGGTCGAGATCGACCTCGTGGTCGCCAAACCCTAGGCGCCGCTTGCCGCAAAGCGATGATAGAGGGCGCGACCAGTCAGGCAAAAATTTTCCGCCGGGTTTTGGCCAAATAGTCTATAAAATCTATAAACGAATTTTCATGAGACTATTGTGATGCTCTCGCAATCGGTTTGGGGGCATCCGGATGAGCCAGACATCGCATTCGAACACCACGCTCGGCCTCTCGCGCCGCGCTCTCGTGAAGGCGGCCGGCATCACGGCCGCGGCTGCCGCCGTTGGGGTGGTGGGCGCGCGTTCGACGCGCTACGCCATCGCCGGCAATCTCACGCCGATCAAGCTCGAATGGACCGAAGTGGCTGCCTGCCATTCGCCGGTCGGCTTCGGCCTGTCGAAGGGCATCTATGCCAAGCATGGACTCGATGTCGAACTGTTCTACCAGGGCGCCAGCGGCCAGACGCTGATCCAGTCGCTGGCCACCCGCAAGGCGGAGGCGGGTCCGGGGCTTCTCTATGACTGGCTGAAGCCGATCGAGCAGGGCTTCGATGTGCGCCTCTTCGTCGGATCCCATGGCGGCTGCCAGCGGATCCTCGTCAAGCCGGATTCCGGCATCAAGACGCTGACTGATTTGAAGGGCAAGACGATAGGCACCTTCGACGTCATGTCGCCCTCGCGTGTCGCCTTCTCCGTCGCGCTCGCCAAGGCTGGCCTCAATCCGGAAACGGATGTCACCTGGAAGGTCTTCCCCTTCGATCTCGTTGCAGAGGGTGTGCTGAAGGGCGAGGCGGATGCCGTTGCGCATATGGATCCATGGGCCTATTCCTACGAGAAGAAGCACGGCTTTACCCGCATTGCCGATACGCAGACCGGAAGCTTCAAGGATCGCGTCTGCTGCGTCCTCGGCGTCAACGGCGATTACTACGAGGCCAACAAGGACGCGATCAAGCGCGTGGCGGCGGCCAATCTCGAGATCCATCACTATACGGCCCAGCATCCCGACGAGGTGGCCAAATGGTATTTCGACACGCTGAAGCCCGGCCTGTCGCTTGAGGATCTGACGGAGGTGCTCGCCTCGCTCGTCTATCATGAGCACTGGTTCGGCAAGGACCTGCTGAACGAGGTGCGGATCGGCTATGAGGATCTGAAGCTGACCGGGGTCATTGACGCCTCGACCGATCCGGAAGAGATCGCCAAGCGCGTCACCATCGATATCTTCGCGTGACCGCGATGAGCGCCGCGGTCGAACACAGCCTGGGTCCGGCACGTCCTTCGGCCCTCGGGCCGGCATTCTCCGGCCTTTGGGTCCATGGGCTGCTGGCCGCCGGAACCTGGGCGGCCACGGCCGCGCTCACCTTCCTGCTGCCGGATGTCATTGTCTGGGGCGCGACCGGCCCCTTTGCGCTGCTGACGCTGGTGGGTGCCGGCATTTTCCTCGCCCTCTCTTTCGTGGTGAACCATCTCGGCCGCTTCGGCCGGACGCTGGTCCACTATGGGCCCTGGTTCATCGTGCTCGGCCTCTGGCTGGGGGCCTGGGAGGTGCTGACCGCCAAGCTCGGCTGGCTGCCCAAGCCGTTCTTCTCCCCGCCGCAAGGGCTGCTCAACGTCTATCTTACCGATTGGCAGCGGCTGCTCGTCTGCATCGGCTATACGGGCCGGCTCTGGGGCCTCGGCTTCTTCTCCGGCATCGCGCTGGGCTTTGTTGGCGGCGTCGCGCTCGGCTGGTCGAAACGCTTCGCCTATTGGGGCATGCCGCTGTTGAAGCTGATCGGGCCGGTGCCGGCCAGCGCCTGGATCCCCTGCACCTTCTTCATCTTTCCCTCCACCTTCCACGCCTCGATCTTCCTGGTGGCCTTGGCCTCGGGCATCCCGGTCGCCATCCTGACGGCGGCTGGCGTCGGCCAGGTCAACCGCGCCTTCTATGATGTGGCCCGCACGCTTGGCGCAGACAGCCGCTTCCTGATCCTCAAGGTCGCCATTCCCGCCTCGCTGCCCAATGTCTTCGTCGGCGTCTTCATGGGCCTCTATTATTCCTTCGCCGTGCTGGTGGTGGCCGAGATGCTCGGCGCGAAATTCGGCCTTGGCTGGTATCTGCAGTTCAACACGGCCTATTCGGCCTATGCCAATGTCTATGCCGCTCTCATCATCATGGCGCTGATCTGCGCCGGTCTCGTGCGGCTGCTCTTCGTCGCCCGCGACCGCCTGCTCGGCTGGCAGAAGGGGATCCTGTGATGGCCCTTGCCGAAACGGATGCGCCGGCCCACAATCTCGCGCTCGACGTCGAGGCCGTGTCTCATCGCTATGAGCGGGAGGGGCAAGCGCCGCTGGCCGTGCTCGACGGCGTCAGCCTCCACATCGCGCCGGGCGAGTTCGTCGCCCTGCTCGGCCCTTCGGGCTGCGGAAAATCGACGCTTCTCCGGCTTGCAGCCGGTCTTGAGCAGGCGAGCCAAGGTGCGGTGCGCGAAGACGGCCGGCCGATCCGTAAGCCGAGCCCCGATCGCATCCTCGTCTTCCAGGAGGCGACACTCTTTCCCTGGCGCACGGTCGCCGGCAATGTCGCGATCGGGCTCGAGGCCCGCGGCGTCCTTGCCGATACGCGTGACCGGATCGACGCAGTCCTGAAGCGCGTGAAGCTGGAAGGGTTCGCCGACTACTATCCACACCAGCTTTCCGGCGGCATGGCGCAGCGCGCGGCGCTTGCCCGCGCTCTCGTCAACGATCCCAAACTGCTGCTGCTCGACGAGCCCTTCGGCAAGCTCGATTCGCTGACCCGGCTCAAGATGCAGAACGAGCTGCTGGAGCTTTGGCGGAGCGCGGGCTTTACCGCCCTGCTCGTCACCCATGATGTCGAGGAAGCGCTGCTTCTGTCCGACAGGGTCATCGTGCTCTCCGATCGTCCTGCGTCGATCCTCGCCGAGATCCGCGTCACGCGCCCGCATCCGCGCCGGCGCGACGATCCGGAACTGATCGCCCTACGGGCCGCGCTCCTGGAGCGTCTGGGGATCGCCCATGACGTCTAGCCGCCTGCGTCTTGAACATCTCGTCGCGCTCGCAGGCGCCTTGCTGGCGCTTGCCGCGCTCGGCTGGTGGTGGCTGATCTTCAGCAGGGTGGTCGAGAACGACTATCTGAGCGTCAGCCAGGCCGCCACCTGCATTGCGGGCGCAACCGATCTCTGCGCGCTTGCTCAGGCGCTTTGCACGGACAAGCACCTTTACGGCATTCGCTGGTATGCGCCGGAGGCCTTCTGGGCAGGGGCGGCCGTCCTCGTTGTCGGCGCGCTACTCTCCGTCCGCCCCGCCAGGACCTGAGCCCCAGCGTTCAGGTCCCGCCAAATTGGAAGGCCCCGCTGTACCCGGAAGCTGAGCCGGCCAAGGGCCTCAAATTACCCCAAACCCAAGGAGATCGTTGCATGACCATTCATCAATCGCCCGAGACCGTCGAGCCGGAGGTCGCACCCCCGCCGCATGGGGCGCCGGCCTTCAAGAGCCGGCATGCGGAAACCATTGCGCTGCATGGCGGCAGCTTCCGGTTCGACCCGACCAGCGGTGCCGTCGCTGTGCCGATCTACCAGACCTCCTCCTATCAGCTGCCGGGCACCGAGGGCGCCGACAAGCTCTTCGCGCTGGAAGCGGCCGGTCACCTCTACACCCGCGTCTCCAACCCGACGCAGGACGCCTTCGAACAGCGGCTGGCCGAGCTCGAGGGTGGTGCCGCCGCCTTGGCGCTCGCCTCCGGCCAGGCCGCCTCGGCCTTCGCCATCCTCAACCTGGCGCGTAGCGGCGACAATATCGTCAGTTCAGCCGGGCTCTATGGCGGCACCTGGGCGCTGTTTGCGGCCACGCTCAAGACCTTCGGCATCGAGACCCGCTTCGTCGATGCCGAGGATCCCGAGGCCTTCGCGCGGGCGACGGATGAGCGGACGCGCGCCTATTATGCCGAGTCCCTGCCCAATCCGAAGCTCGAGGTCTTCCCCATCGCCGAGGTGGCAGCGATCGGCCGGCGCCATGGCGTGCCGCTGATCGTCGACAATACGGCGGCGCCGCTGATCATCCGGCCGCTGGAACATGGTGCGGCGATCGTCGTCTATTCCACCACCAAATATATCGGTGGCCATGGCACCTCGATCGGTGGCGCCATCGTCGACAGCGGCACCTTCCCCTGGACCGAGCACAGGGAGCGCCATCCGAACCTGCACGAGCCGGATCCGAGCTACCAGGGCAAGACCTGGATCGAAAAGGCCGATGCGATCGGCTTCCATCCCTACATTTTGCGGGCGCGCGCCGTGCTGCTGCGCGATCTCGGCGCGGCGATCAGTCCGCAAAACGCCTTCCAGTTCATCCAGGGCTTGGAAACCCTGCCGCTGCGCCTGCGTCAGCACAATGAGAATGCGGAAAAGGTCGCCGAGTTCTTGAAAGGGCACCCCAAGGTCGAGCGGGTCATCTTCCCGAAATTCCAGGAGGGCGAGGCCAAGGCGCGTGCCGAGCGCACCTTCAAGCCGGGCACCTATGGCGCGCTGGTCGGCTTCGAGCTGAAGGGCGGCCGCGAGGCTGGGCGGCGCTTCATCGACAATCTGCAGCTCTTCTACCATCTCGCCAATATCGGCGATGCCCGCTCGCTGGCCATCCATCCGTCGACAACCACCCATTCGCAGCTCTCCATCGAGGATCAGCTGTCGACCGGCGTCACGCCCGGCTATGTCCGGCTGTCGATCGGCCTGGAACATCCCGACGACCTGATCGCCGATCTCGACCGCGCCATCGGCCTGTCTTGAGCCGCGCATACGGCCCTCGTGCCGCACTGTGATTTCGGTCTTTCCACGTCCCCCGGCGATCTGCGGATCGTCGGGGGTTTGTTCTTGGCCTCGCCGCAGCACACGAATCGCGCGGCATCGGCTGAATTGTCCGTGCTGCCCAGCCTGGACGTACCGCCCTAGGGGGTGCGACCCCATGCATTGGGGGGCGGCTTCCAAGATACTGAACGCGCCTCTGCCATTGCAGCCGGTTTCATCCGGCGAGCAACGATGCCGTCTGTTCTATTGAACGAAAAGATCTTGGAATAATTTATCGTATTGAGCTCAATCTGCGCATCTTCTAACTCGTTTTCATCGCAACACGAGAAAACGCCTACGGGCCGAGGATACGAAGATGAACACTGCCATGAACATGATGCCGATGATGAACCCGATGATGGGCATGGGTCAGCCGATGATGGGTGGCCAGCCGATGATGAGCGGCATGCCGATGATGAATGGCATGATGCCAATGATGAACGGTATGATGCCGATGATGGGCGGCATGATGCCGATGATGATGCCGATGATGGGCATGATGACCTGCAAGATGACCGAAACCGGCATGATGTGCGAAATGATGCCGATGGAAGGCATGGACAAGGCCATGTTCATGGAATGCTGCAAGCGCATGATGACCATGATGAACAGCGGCATGCCGATGATGATGATGTGCGGCGGCATGACCATGTGCTGCATGATGGCTGCCTGATCCGGGCGCGAGCTCTCTGTGAAGGGGCTCCCCCGGGGGCCCCTTTCTCACGTCTCCAGCCGGTCTCGGCAGGTGGAGACGAGATAGACCGTGGCAGGGGTCCCGGTCATGTTGCGATAGACATGTGGCACGTCGGCCTCGAAGACGAGCGCATCTCCTTCGCCCAAGATATGCGGCTGCTTGCCGACAATGATCTCCACCGTCCCGGATGCCACCACGAGGTTCTCCACCGTCCCCGCCCGGTGAGCGTCCGCGCGTTCGGCGTGGTGCGGCGCCAGCGAAAGCTCGTAGAACTCTACCGTCCTGTCGCCATCGTAGGGAAAAAGCGCGCGGGTGACGAAGCGACCGTCGCTCGCAGACAGCGTCTTCGAAGCCGCGCGCGTCAAGACGATGGTGGTCGGATCCTCGTTTTCCACGATCAGCGAACTGCAGCTCACGCGAAGGGCGGAGGCGATCTTGGCGAGAATCGTCAAGGTCGGGCTGCTTTTGCCGGTTTCGATCTGGCTCAGCATGGCGCGGCTGACGCCCGAGGCCTTGGCAAGCCTGTCAAGGGAATAGCCGGCCCGCGTCCGCAGGCGCCGCAGCTTCTGTCCCGTCCGCAGCGTGATATCCTCGAACGGATCTTTCAGCGACGCTTCGTCGAGTGCCTCTGGTTCGAGGTTCGCAGCCGCCTCACTGCGCATGAGGCCAGGGGGCGGCCATGACGGGGAAGAAGGCCCAGACCGGCACCCAGACCATCATTGGCGGGACGCCGTTCAGGAAGTTCGCCATCCCCAGAGTGTCGGCCGGCGCGCTCATCTGCGGGGCCGCCGTCTTCCGGCGGGCCTCCCGATAGGCATTGAAATCGACGATGTTCGCGCTGCTGGAAGTCATGATCATCCTCTGCCTGATACTCTACAAGAATGATGTGGTTTCGGGCTCTTGCATAGAAAGGTCCCGTCAAACTTGGTGGCTTCCTTGAAATAGTTTCGCGCCCGCGCCGCGACGTCGGATAACAGCCTTCTCCGGGCTCTGAGCCACCACGGAGCGATCGCCGGTCAGGCCTTCTTCTCCAGAAGAGGCAAGAGGTCGGGATGATGGGCAGCCGCGACATCCGGATGGGAGCGCAGCCGGCTCTTCAGGTGGTTGATGCCGACATTGCGGAAGATCGGATTCAGCGGATCGACGCTGACCCCGCGTTCGCCGCGCTTGAGCGCCTCGGGCAGGGGGATGACCGGGATGGTCGCATCGTAACGGGCGCCCAAGAAGAAGGCGACGGAGAAACGCTCGGTTCCGGCCGGCGGCGTGACTACGTCATGGACATCGGCCCGCACGAAACCATTGGTGGCAAGCTCCAGCAATTCGCCGCTGTTGATGATGAAGGTACCGGGCACCGGCGGCGCCTCGATCCAGGCGCCCTCTTCGGTGCGGATACGCAGGCCGGGTGTCGTGTCCTGGAGCAGAACGGTGACGAAGCCGCCATCCTTGTGCGCGCCGACGCCCTGGTCGCTGCCGGTGCTGTCGCGGCCGGGATAGCGGATGATCTTGAGGAGCTGCGAGGGGGAGGGATCGTAAATCTCGGCGAAGGCATCCTCCGGCTGGCCGAGTGCAAGGGCAATGGCCTTCAGCACGTCGATGCCGATTCGCGTCACCTCGGCCTGGTAGCGGAGCAGCAAGGGCTTGAGCTCCGGCAGGGCGTCCGGCCATTGATTGGGACCATGAAGCCGGTTCCAGGGCGTGTCCGGACCATCGGCCACCGGCTCGCCCTCCGTATTGATGTCAAGCTGCTCGCGCCAATCCTGTTCGCCGCGCGTGCGCTCGTAGCCGGCGCGGTTGTAGCCGCGGAAATGCCGGGACTTGACCATCTCGATCGCCAGCTTGTCCGCCTCCGGCAGGGCGAAGAACGTCTTGGAGACGGCAAGCACCTCGTCGATCAAGCTCTGCGGCACGCCATGTCCGGTGAGGTAGAAGAAGCCATGATCGTGGAGGACCGAGGTCAAATCTTGAACGAACGCGCTTTTCTCCTCAGCGCTGCCGTGGAAGCGGGAGAAATCGACGGTCGGCAGTGTCTGGACGGGCGTGGCATGAATGGTCATCTCGGTCTCCTCGATCGGCATCCTATGACTTTGGCTTTCAGGGCCGGTGTCGCGGTCACCCCGGGCGCAACGCCGCGGAGCCGGCCGCATGTCCCCGCCCGTGCGGAGAACTGCCCATGATCCCGCCCCTCACACGGCCTTGAGCACGAGGCTGTCGCCACGCCGTTCCGCCTCGCGGCGCTTGACGGCCTCGATGTCGCGATAGCCATGCGCGGGGTGGGTTTGCGGCAGGTAGTCGCCCTGGCCGAACAGCTTCTGGCGCAGCGTGCCGGGCTTGTATTCCGTTGGATAGGCGCCGCGCCGCTGCAGTTCGGGGACGATGAAGTCGACGACGTTCTCGAAGCTTTCCGGCGTCACGGCATAAGCGAGGTTGAACCCGTCGACATCCGTATCCTCGACCCATTCCTGCAGGATATCGGCGATCCGCTCGGGCGAGCCGACGAAGACCGGGCCCATGCCGCCAATGCCGCCGAAGCGGGCGAGCTCGTCGATCGTCCAGGACTTGTCGCCGCCGGCCAGATGCTCGACCACGGAGTGGATCGCATTGGTTTCGACCTTCTTGACGAGATCGGTCGGCGCATATTGGCCGAAGTCGATGCCGCTCCAGCCGGACATGAAGACGAGCGCGCCATCGCGCGAGACATAGTCCTGATAGTCGCGGAACTTCGCCTGCGCCTTCTCCTCCGTTTCGTCGGTGATGACCGTCAGCAGCGTGTAGATGAAGATCTTCGACGGATCGCGCCCGGCGGCGGCAGCCTTCTCGCGGATCTCCGCCACATAACCTTTCAGCACCGACTTGGTGGGCGCGGCGACGAAGATGCATTCGGCATGCTGGGCGGCGAAGGCCTTGCCAGGACCCGAGGCGCCGGCCTGGTAGAGCACCGGGGTGCGCTGCGGCGAGGGCTCTGTCAGCCCATAGCCCGGCACATCGAAATATTTGCCCTTGTGGCCGATCTCGTGGACGCGTTCGGGATGGGTGAAGACGCGGTTGTCGCGGTCGCGCACCACCGCGCCCTCTTCCCAGGAGCCTTCGAGCAGCTTGTAGAGGACCTCGACATATTCGGCCGCGACGTCATAGCGATTGTCGTGGCGGCGCAGGCCCGCTTCGCCGACATTCTTGGCGCCGCTTTCGAGATAGGAGGTGACGATGTTCCAGCCGATCCGCCCCTTGCTGTGGTGGTCGGCCGTCGCGATTCGCCGGGCGAAGGTGTAGGGGTGCTCGAAGGAGGTGGAGGCTGTGATGCCGATGCCCAGATGTTCGGTCGCAAGCGCGATCGGCGCGGCGAGCTGCAGCGGATCGTTGACCGGCAGCTGGGCCGCCTGGTGGATCGCGTGGTAGTTGGAGCCCTTGTAGACGTCGTAATAGCCGATGACGTCGGCGATGAAGATGCCGTCGAAGATGCCGCGCTCGAGCGTGCGTGCCAGATCCTGCCAGTAGTCCAGATCCTTGTATTTCCAGGACCTGTCACGCGGATGGGCCCACAGCCCGGGAGACTGGTGGCCAACGCAGTTCATGTCGAAGGCGTTGAAGCGGATATGTCTGGTCATGCGTCGTCCCGCAGTTCGGTGGAGCTTGGCCAACCCTACGGACTGCAGCGGAAACGCACAGACAATCTATCATTTTTATGGGTAACTTTGGAGAAGAATATTCTCGCCGATCTGCCTGTTGGGACGTCCAGCCCGGTTTGTCCCCGAAGGAGTTTGGCGCGTCATGGGGTCTGCCTCGTGGCCGCGCCGCGGGAGGAGGCACGGCTCACTCGCAACGCCGCTCCCTCACGAAAGCTCGGAGAAAAAAATTCCGCGGCAATATCTATAAAAAACATAAAATAACTCGTCTGGACGAGCGCGATGATGATCCTCCATGGGCAAATGCGACCCGCCACCCCAGGAGGTTTGTCATGGGAAGCATCACCGAGACGATTATCGATCACGCCGTTCATCCCCGGGTTAATTCGACCGATCCCGTCGCGGCGCGTCCGCGTCCGTCCAAGCCTGCCCATGTGATCGCCAGCGATGCCGAGGCGATCGAGGTCGCCGAGGCGCTTGCCGCGCGGTTCAAGCCCGGTGCGGCGCTTCGCGATCGCGAAGGGCTGCTGCCGATCACCGAGCTCGACGACTATTCGCAGAGCGGCCTCTGGAGCATCAATGTCCCGAAAGCCTATGGCGGCCCGGACGTTTCCTATGCGACGCTCGCCAAGGTGATCGCCATCATCGCCGCCGCCGATCCGGCGATCGCGCAGATCACGCAAAACCACCTGGCCATCGTCGCCACCGTCGATCTCGACGGGACGGAGGAGCAGAAGAATCTGTTCTTCGGCTGGGCGCTGGAGGGCATCCGCTTCGGCAACGCCTTCTCCGAACTCAAGAGCAAGACCGTCGTCGATTTCCAGACCCGCGTCGTTCATGACGGCGACGACGTCGTGGTCAATGGCGAGAAGTTCTATACGACCGGTGCGCTGCTTGCCCATATCGTGCCGATCGTCGCCGTCGACGAGAGCGGGCAGGGCTGGCTGGTTTTCGCCGATCGCGAGGCGCCGGGCCTGACGGTCACCAACAACTGGTCGAGCTTCGGCCAGCGGACCACGGCGTCCGGCTCGGTCAAGATCGAGAATGTCCGCGTGCCCAAGGAGCGGGCGTTGAAGGTGACCTCCTTCGATCACCCGACCGTTGGCGGTCCGGTGTCGCAGATCATCCAGTCGGCCATCGATGCCGGCATCGCCCGCGGCACGATCGACGACACGATCGAGTTCGTGACGAAGCACAGCCGCCCCTGGGTCGACAGCGGCAAGGAAACGGCCGGCGAGGATCTCTTCACCATCGCCCAAATCGGCGATCTGAAGATCAAGCTGCATGCGGCCGAAGCCCTGCTCGAGATCGCCGGCCGCTCGATCGATGTCGCGCGCGCCAATCCGACGCTGGAGACCGTGTCGGAGGCGACAATCAAGACCGGGGAATCGAAGGTGCTCACCACCGAGATCGCCATTCTCTCGACCAACAAGCTGTTCGAACTCGCCGGCACGCGCTCAACTTTGGCCGAGCACGGGCTCGACCGGCACTGGCGCAATGCGCGCGTGCACACGCTGCATGATCCGGTCCGCTGGAAGTTCTTCCATGTCGGCAACTACTATCTGAACGGCGTTCACCCGCCGCGTCATGCCTGGAATTGAGACGACGATGAGCAGCACGGACCGCACTCTGCATCGGCAAGCCGCGCTCACCGCCGGCCGCCCGGCGCCCCACATTGCGCCCCGCCGCGCGCCTGCCCACCGCATCAGTGACGATGCGGAAGCGATCGCGGTGGCGAAGACTCTCGCCCGCGACTTCGCGGCGGGGGCGGTGGAGCGCGATCGGGAGCGGCGACTGCCGCTCGCCGAAATCGAGCGCTTCTCGCAGAGCGGTCTCTGGGCCATCACCGTGCCCAAGGCCTATGGCGGCGCCGAGGTTTCCGCTGCCACGCTTGCCGAGGTGACGGCCATCATCTCGGCGGCGGATTCCTCGATCGGCCAGATCCCGCAGAACCATTTCTACATGGTGGAAGGCCTGCGGCTGAACGGCAGCGAGGCGCAGAAGCAGCACTACTTCGCCCGGATCCTCGACGGCGACCGCTTCGGCAATGCCTTTACCGAAATCGGCACCAAGACACCGACCGACTTCAAGACACATCTGGCGGAGCGCGACGGGCGGCTGGTCCTCAACGGCCAGAAGTTCTATTCGACCGGTTCGCTCTTCGCCCATATCATCGTCGCGGTGGCCAAGGGCACGGATGGCCGCATCAAGCTCGTCTTTCTCGATCGCACCACGCCGGGGCTCGGCTTCGTCGATGACTGGACATCCTTCGGCCAGCGCTCGACGGGGAGCGGCACGGTCACGTTCGACGATATTGATGTGACCGAGTTCCAGATCGTCGACCATGATGCGAGCTTCGAAAACCCGACGCCGATGGGCCCCTTCGCCCAGATCATCCATGCCGCCGTGCAGGTGGGGATCGCCCGCGGGGCACTCGCCGAAACGATCGCCTTCGTCCGCGCCCATGCCCGGCCGTTCTTCGAGCTGTCGATCGACCATGGCTACGAGGATCCGCATACGATCCATGGGGTGGGCGATGTCGCGATCCGCGTCCATGCCGCCGATGCGCTGCTTGCCCGCGCCGGACGCATTCTCGACCAGGCGACTGCCGATCCGACCGAGCGGAGCGTCGCCGAAGCCTCGATCGCCGTCGCGGAGGTCAAGGCGCTGGGGACCGAGGTGGCGCAGCTCGCCGCCACGAAGCTGATCGAATATGGCGGAGCGCGATCGACGCTCGATGCCTATGGTCTCGACCGCTTCTGGCGCAATGCCCGCGTCCATTCGCTGCACGATCCGGCGCGCTGGAAATACCACCATATCGGCAATTTCTACCTGAACGGCACCCTGCCGCCCCGTCACGGCGCGCTTTAAGCGACGTTCATCGCGAGATGAGCAAAGAGCCGGCCGGCAATCGCCCGCCGGCCTTCTGCGTTTGGGTCTTGGCCGAGCGTCAAAGGGCGCCACGCCATAAGTATGGGTTGGCCGGCGTCCGCTCAGCTTCGCGAACGGCCGACGCCGTAGGTGAGGGCCAGGGCCGCGACCAGCACGGCGCCCTTGACGAAGTCCTGCGTGTAGTAGGGGGCGTTGAGCATGGTGAGCCCGTTCAAAAGCACGCCGACGAAGACTGCGCCGAGTACCGTGCCGAGCACGTTCGGCCGGCGGAGGCCGAGAACGGCAAAGCCGATCAGCGAGGCGGCGACCGAGTCCATCAAGAGCGAGGCGCCCGAGGAGACGTCGCCGCGTCCGACGCGGGCCGCGACGATGATGCCGCCCAGTGCTGCCAGCATGCCGGAGAGAAGATAAGCGAGGGTCTTCACCCGCGCCGTATTGGCGCCGGCAAGCCGCGCCGCCGCCTCGTTGCCGCCCGTCGCATAGAGAAGCCGGCCAAGGCGCGTCCGCTCGGTCACGACATAGAGCAGCAGCGCCACCAGCGCCATGAGCACGACCGGCGCCGGCACGATGCCGAACAGCGCCGAGCGGCCGATCAGCAGGAAGCTCGGATCGTAGCGACCGAGCGCCTTCGTGCCGTCGGGCAGGATCAGCCCCGCGGAGATCGACCGACCGGCCGTTGGGATCAACTGCAGGCCGGTCAGCAGGAACATGACCGACAGCGTCGCCAGAAGATCGGGCACCTTCAGCCGCACGATGAGGAACGCATTGACGGCGCCGACCAGCGCGCCGAAGGCCAGAACCAGCACCACCGTTTCCGCCGCGCCGAGGCCAAGCACGATCATCGCATAGCTCGCCGCCATGACGCTTGAAGCCGCCGTGGCGCCGACGGAGAGATCGAAGCCGCCGATCGCCAGGGTGACCGTGACGCCGGCACCGATGATTGCCACCACCGCCACCGCCTGCAGCACGCTCATCAGATTGCCGAGCGTGAGAAAGGCTGGCTCCGCGAGGCTGAAGATGAGCACCAGCGCTGCCAGGATGAGAAAGACCGCGCTGCGGCGCAAGGTCTCGCGCAGGGCGGAGGTCTTCGTGGCGGTCTTGGCATTGCGTGGTTCGCTGACGGCGGTCATGGGGCAAGGCTTTCGAGGAAGGGGGCGGCGCTGGGATCCAGCGGCGCCAAGGTGTGGTCGTCGATCAACAGCACCCGGTCGGCGACTTCGAACGCCTCTTCCGGGTCGGAGGTGGCGATCAGCGTGGCGCGCTCGCGATGGCTGCGAATGGCGGCGATGATATCGGCGCGCGCACCGACATCGACACCCTGGAAGGGCTCGTCGAGCAGCAGAAGCCGGCTCGGCTCCACCTCCCAGCGGGCGAGCACGGTCTTCTGCTGATTGCCGCCGGAGAGCGACCAGACCGAGGCCTCCGGCCCGGCCGCCTTGATGCCGAGGCGGGCAATGGCTCCCTCGGCCTTGGTCCGCTCCGTGGTGGACAGGATGAGGTTCCAGGGATACCAGCGGGGAAGATGCGGCAGGCTGATCGTGGCGGCGACGCTTTCGCCCGGCCAGTCGCGCGGGATCAGCGAGGAGCGATGCCGATCCTCCGCTGCATAGGCGACGCCTTGTCTGATCGCGTCTCTGGGACCCGAGGGGCGATAGGGCCGGCCATCGAGATCAACCTCGCCATTTGCAAGCCGACCAAGCCCGAAGAGGGCCGCCAGCAGCCGGCTCTTGCCCGCACCCAGCACCCCCGTGACCGCCACCACCTCGCCGGCGTGGACCTCGAGGTCGAAAGGCGCGCTGTCTGGCCGCAGCCGGGCGCAGCGGAGCTGGAGAATGGGCTTGCCGCTTGGCGCCTGCGCTTCCGGCCGGGCGGAGGCGAGGGGGCGGCCGATCATGCTTTCGATCGCGGCGGAGAAATCGACCGGCCGTGCAAAGGAGCCGGCGTTCCTGCCGCCACGCAAAACCTCGACGCGATCGGCCAGCGCTGCGAGATCGGCGATGCGGTGGGAGATGTAGAGAATCGCAAGGCCGCGAGCTTTCAGCCCGATCAAGAGATCGTAGAGCCGCTTCGATTCCTGTGGCGAAAGGCTCGCCGTCGGCTCGTCCAGGATCAGCAGGGAGGCCCGGTCGGCGACCGCGCGCGCAATGGCGACCAGCTGCCGCTCCGCCGCGCCGAGATCGGCGAAGTCGGTGGCAAGCGGAAGATCGAAACCGGCCTCGTCGAGGACCGCCCGCGCTGCGGCGCGCACCGAGCGAGCGGAGAGAAAGAAGGGGCTGCGTCCATCGACATAGCGATTGAGCAGCAGAGCATCGGCAACAGTCAGGCCGGGGATGCCGATGACGTCGGTCGATTGATGCACGGTGACGATGCCGCGCTGCGTCGCATCCGCGGGACTGCGCGGGGCGAAGGGCACGCCATCGACGGTGATGGTGCCGCTGACGGCCTGTTCGACGCCGGAGAGGATCTTGAACAGCGTCGATTTGCCCGCGCCATTGGCACCCATCAGCGCGACGATCTCGCCCCGGTCGATCGATAGCGAGGCGCCCTGGAGCGCGCGGGTGGAGCCAAAGCTGCGGCTGATGCCATGGGCTTGAAGAAGGGACATGAAGCGACCGCCGAACTCTGATCCATGTTTCCTAACGGCTTGCGGGCCACGGACAAGGTGCAGAGCTTCCAAACTCGATCATGTCTATAGAATGAATTTTCGCGTAAGGCGTCCTAGCGTTTGGAGGCTTCGAGAAGGCGGAACCGATTGCGGGAGGTTCGCCTGGGGGAAAAACAGTTTCCGACATGCCCATTTTTAGAAAAAGCGACGCAGCCATAGTCTATGAAATTCATAGAATGAAAGGGTATCCAGATCTTACGCTCATGGGAGCAGCGATGACCTTTCCCCTTCGTCTGATGGCGCTTTCCGCCATTGCCATTCTGCCCTTTACCGCGCCGGCCTCGGCCGAGGGACTACCGGGCGCCCCCGCGCCCTTCGACAAGGGCGGCGTCAAGCTGGCCTTGATCAGCTACATCTCCGCCGGCGACTTCTTCCAGGCCTATCAGGCCGGCGCCGAGGCACAGGCCAAGGCGCTCGGCGTCGACCTCCGCGTCTTCCCCGGTCGCCAAGACGCGGCCGAGCAGCGCGAGCAGATCCTCCAGGCGATCAACCTCGGCGTTCAAGGCATCGTCGTCGACCATGGCCTGCCGGAATCGCTTGGCGACGTCGTGCAGCAGGCGCTCGACAAGGGCATCAAGGTCGTCGCCTTCGACGTCAACCTGAACAATCCCAAGATCCCGCAGGTCGAGCAGTCGGATCACAAGCTCGCCGAGATCGCGCTGCAGCAGGCGCTGAAGGACAATGGCACGAGCTTCGAGGCCGGCTACGTCTATGTCGCCGGCTTCGCCCCGCTCGACCGCCGCAACGAGGTTTGGGACAAGGTGAAAGCCGCCAATCCGGGCATTGTCGAGAAGGCACGCTTCGGCACAGTGAGCGATACGACCGCAACCAGCACCGCGGACCAGGCCAAGGCGGTGTTCCAGGCCAATCCCGGCATCAGCGTTGTCTTTGCGCCCTATGACGAATTCGCCCGTGGCGTGAAGCTGGCGGCGGCCGATCTTGGCATCTCGCAGAAGCTGAAGATCTATTCGGCCGATATCTCGACCGCCGATATTCAGGAGATCGTCGAGGAAGGGAGCCCCTGGGTTGCGACCGCCGCTACCAATCCGGCCGTCGTCGGCGCCGTCTCCATCCGCGCCGCCGCGCTGCAGATCGCCGGCGAGACGGTGCCGGCGAGCATCGTCGTCGATCCGGTTCTCGTCACCCAGGCCGAGCTGCGGTCAGCGGGCGTAACCACCATCGAGGATCTCGCCAAGAAGATCCCCGCCTTCTCCACCAGCGCCGCCGCCACAGCGAGCTGGATCCCGGCTGCGGCGTTTTAAAACGGTCGCTCCGAGGCAGACCGCATCGGCCTTGACCATGAGATCGGGCGCGCCATCGGCGCGCCCGGAACGGCCGGTATGGCGCGAAGATCCGGCGGCGCCGGCCTCCGGGAGGACGCCGCGCCGAGCCATGGCGCCCAGAGCCAGGACGAGATCGGAAGCCGGTCCCAAGCCTCAATGATTGACCCGACGCCGAAGCGGTCAATCCCGCGCTCCCGAGTCGGATCGATGGGCAGCCGTATGAACGAGCCGAACCGCCGCTCGCCCTCGTCTTCGATGTCGGTAAAGGAGGCTGCTTCACGAAGCGCTGTTCCCTTGGCTGGCAACGCGAACATCCTTTCATCGAAGAAGACCAGATGTCGCGCTCGGCTGATCGCTCGATCCGCCGGAGCGGAACCGGTTGGGTTCAGCCGAGCCTAGAGGCGCAGCCTTGATTTCCGGTGCCTGAAGTTCGTAAGCGGCTTTTCTGTTCGCAGAGGCCGCCAAGTGCGACGGTATCGGTCTTCTCGGCCGCCCCTATGAGTTTCCTATCTTTCTGCCCTGTCTTCCCTCTCGAAAACCGCATGCCAAAGCGCCGAGAGTGATCGCGTCGCCCTGTTCGACCGAAGAGAGGATTTCTTCCATGCCGCGTTCCTATCCTGAAACCGCCGAACCCCGAAGTGATGCGGCCGGACAGCCGCGATTTTGCATCGCCCCGGCCCGTCGCGGCTTCGCCGTCATCGACCGGCTCGGCCGGGTCGGCGGCATCTTCATCAGCGAAGCGGCGGCCCGCCACTTCGTCTTCGAGGAGACGGGAGGTCAGTCCGCAGCCATTTTCGTCGATTGCTCGAGCGTGGTGGACCCCTTCCGAATGAGCGCGGCCTGAGCGATCGCCATGTTTGCAAAGCCTCACGTTCAGGCCAGCCATCCCTCGCTGGTTCCGAGTGATCCGGGTCCTGAAGCATCGGCCTCCATGCTGCGCGCCTTGGCCCGGCGTCTCACCCTTAGCCGGGCGCTGATGGAGCATCAGCTCTGGGAGGCGGTCCGGCTGCTCGACGAGGCGGGGCGGCTCGCCACGGATCTGCGTCATGAGCCTGGCTTCCGGCAGGCGATGGAGGCGCGCCGCTTCGGCGCGGCAGTCGCGATGCTGGCGGACAGCTGCGGGCTCGCCGCGTCGATCGAAGAGCAGCCGGGTGGTATCCCGCCGGATCGGCCAAGTGGCAAGGGCGAGGACGCTCACCGCGATCCGCAGGCCGCCGCCCTGCTCCGCCTGCTGCGAGCCGCCTGCCGCCCGGGAAATGCCCTCAAGCAAGATGTGAAGGAGGCTCATGATGGGCCGTCTCAATGAAATGGTGCACGCGCCCACGGCCGCACGCGCCCCCACGCTGCAGCACGCGATTGCCGATGGCGTCATGACCGACCTGGTCACGCCCTTCCGCTGGGGGGCGGTCGATCTGCATGGGCTGAGGCGCCTGGTCGAGTGGCAGATCCGCGCCGGGGTTGCCGCGCTGTCGCCCTGCGGTCTAATGGGGGAGGGGTGCTCCCTGTCGGACGAGGAACGGGTGCTGGTCATCCGCGCCTGCCTGGAGGCGGCCGGTGGCGCCGTGCCGGTCATTCCGGCAACCGGAACGCTCTCGACAGAGACGACGATCGCGCTGACCCGTACCGCCCGAGAGCTCGGCGCGTCGGCGGCGCTCATCACCGTCCCCTTTTATTCCAAGCCGACCCAGGCCGGGATCCTGCAGCACATGGCCCGGATCGTGGAGGCCGTCGATCTTCCCGTGATCGTCGTCGACAGGCCGGAGCGCACGGCCGTGGCGCTCGCGCCCGAGACAATGGCCGCCCTGGCCGGCGTGCCGGGTGTCGTCGGTCTGGTCACTGCCCGGCCGATTGCGCAGCTGCCGACGGTGCTTGTCGCCGATCCGGGCTTCACGCTCCTCTCGTCGACGGAGGAGGGTTTCCTCGGCGCCGCGCTTGCCGGCATTCGCGGTCTGCTCAGCCAGGTCGCCAATGTCTATCCGGAGACGGTGGTCGCGCTGCAGGCGGCCTGCCGGGAGGGACGAATCGACGAGGCACTCTGCCTGAAGGACGGTATGGCACCGATGATCGAAGCTTTCGGCCGCTGGGGTGGGCCGACCGTTGCCAAAGCGAGGCTGAAGGCGTCGCTCTCGCTATTGGACACGGTGCGCCTGCCGCTGGTTGCACTCTCCTTGGACGAGGTGCGGTCGCTGGAGGCCCAGCTCTCGGAAGGGGCGCTGGAGGCGGTCTGAGGACTGGTCTCTGCGGGTTGCCGGCTCCCCCCACGGTCGGCTGTCGTGGAACCTCGGCGGTGACGGCCCGTTGTTCCGGCACAACAGGAGACCGCCCATGTCCGACACCACCGTGAAGACCCTCTACGCCGTGTTTTCCACCCGCGAGGCGGCTGATCTCGCGGTCGAGCATCTCGTCCAGCAACACGGGATCGATCGCAGCGACGTCTTCATCGAGCCGCAGGGTGCCGAGAACACAGCCGGTGTCGTACCTTCCGGCAGCGACCGGGACGACGGCAACGGCGAGGGCGCGCGTGACGATGGGGCCCTGGAGGGCGGCCTGCAAGTTTCGGTCGATCTCGCGCTTGCCGATCTCGACAAGGCCGAAGCGGCCCTTCGCGAGGCGGGCGCGCGGCAGGTGGAACGCCGCTGACGGTCGAGCGGGCCCATCGCCGCTGCCTGACGGCTTGTGGCCCGGCCTCTTTCCCAAAGGGGAGACGACGCAAGTGATGCCGATCATCGCCACTGCGGCCTGGTCGATCAACAAGACACTGGCCGGCCATTTTCCAGCGGAAGGGTCCGGCCTGCAGCGCTATGCCACGGTCTTCTCCGGCGTCGAAGTCAATTCCACCTTTTATGGCTCCCACAAGCCTTCGACCTATGCCCGATGGGCAGGGTCTGTGCCCGACGACTTTCGCTTTGCCCTCAAGCTGCCGCAGGCTATCACGCATAAGCGGCGGCTGGTCGATTGCGAGGCGCTCTTCACCGCATTCCTGGCCGAGATCGCCCCGCTCGGGCCGAAGATCGGCCCGCTGCTCTGTCAGCTCCCGCCCAGTCTCGCCTTCGACAGGGCGGTGATCGATCCGGCGCTTGCCATGATGCGCCGCTTCCATGACGGACCGCTTGTCATCGAGGTGCGCCATCGCAGCTGGCAGGACCCGGATGCACTGGACCTGCTCGCGGCATACGGTATCGAGCGGGTGCTCGCCGATCCCGCCCCGGTCTGGCCGGCCGAAAGCTTTGCGGTGCCCCCCGCCTATGTGCGCCTGCATGGCGTCCCGAAGATCTATTATTCAGCCTATGAGCCCGCGGCGCTGGAGCGCTTCGGCGCGCTGCTTGCGCCCGGCAGCTGGTGCGTCTTCGACAACACGGCCTCCGGCGCGGCGCTGGCCGATGCGCTTGCGCTGAAAGCACTGCTGGAACGGCGCGGCGAGACGGGTGCGCCACGAGCCGGCTAAAGGCGTCAGCGCCACATGCCGCGCATGCGGGCGCCGATATCGATCGTCGCGCCGCGTGCAGCGCGCTCGGAGGCGGAGGGCGCAACCTTCGGCCAGCTGGTCGCCTCGAAGAATTGAAGCAACGTGGCGGGGATGAAGCGGGTGCGGGCGGCATAGACATGCCGGTCACCCTGCGCATTCTGCCCATGGGTGAAGAAGCGCTGCGGCGTGATCAGCGAAAGACTGTCGCGCGCTCTCGTCATCGCGACATACAGCAGGCGCCGTTCTTCCTCCAGTTCCGCCGTCGATCCGGCGCCGAGATCAGACGGGATGCAGCCATCGACCACATTCAGCATGAACACCGCCCGCCATTCCTGACCCTTGGCGGAATGAATGGTCGAGAGGATCAGGTAATCCTCGTCGAGCAGCGGCACGCCGGCCTGATCGCTGGTCGCATCCGGCGGATCGAGCGTCAGCTCGGTCAGGAAGCGCTCGCGATTGGCATAGCCGCTGGCAATCTGTTCGAGCTGCAGAAGATCGGCCTTGCGGGTGTCCGAATCCTCGTGCAGCCGGTCGAGATGCGGCTCGTACCAGAGCCGCGCCAGGCCGATCTCGCCCGGCCAGCCGGCCTCCGCCTTGCGCAGGCTGGACAGCAGGGTGACAAGCGCCGGCCAGGCCTCGCCGGTCTTGGCCGGCGGCGGAATCTCGGCCATCGAGAGGAGCGGCTCGGCATCGGCGGCGATCGTTTCCAGGATCCGCGCGGCGGTCTGCGGGCCGATGCCCGGCAGCATCTGCAGCAGGCGAAAGCCCGCCACCCGGTCGCGCGGGTTCTGCGCAAAACGCAGGACGGCCAGCAGGTCTTTCACATGGGCGCTGTCGAGGAACTTCAGCCCGCCGAACTTGACGAAGGGGATGTTGCGCCGCGTCAGCTCCACTTCCAGCGGGCCGCTATGGCTGGAGGTGCGAAACAGCACGGCCTGCTGCTTCAGCGTCATGCCGATCTCGCGATTGGCCAGAACCTGGTCGGCGATGTAGTTCGCCTGGTCGGTCTCGTCGCGCACGGTGACGAGCAGCGGCCGCTGCTCCGAGGCACGGTCTGTCCAGAGGTTTTTGGTGAAGCGCTCGCGGGCGAGATCGATCACGCCATTGGCGGCGGCGAGGATCGGCTGGGTCGAGCGGTAGTTGCGGTCGAGCGTGATGATGTCGGCGGGCTTCGGTGAAAAACCCTTCGGGAAGTCGAGGATGTTGCGCACGGTCGCGGCGCGGAAGGAGTAGATCGACTGGGCATCGTCACCGACCACGGTCAGCCCCTGGCCGGAGGGTCTGAGCGCCATCAGGATCGAGGATTGCAGGCGGTTGGTGTCCTGATATTCATCGACCAGAATATGGTCGAACCGGCTGCCGATCTCCTCCGCCAGGCCGGGATCGGTCACCATCTGCGCCCAGTAGAGCAGCAGATCGTCGTAATCGAGCACGTTCTGCGCCTGTTTGGCCTCGACATAGGCGCCGAAGAGCTGGCGCAGCTGCTCCTCCCAATTGATCGCCCAGGGATAGGCTGCTTGCAGCACCTCCTTGATCGTGGTCTCGGCATTGACCACGCGCGAATAGATGGCGAGGCAGGTTCCCTTGGTGGGAAAGCGGCTCTCGGTCTTGGAGAAGCCGAGCTCATGGCGCACGAGGTTCATGAGGTCGGCGCTGTCTTCCCGGTCGTGGATGGTGAAATCGATGCCGAGGCCGATCTGTTCGGCATAGAGCCGCAGCAGCCGCGCGCCGATGCCATGGAAGGTGCCCGCCCAGGCGAGCGCGTCCGTCATCAGGCCCGCATTGTTGCCGAGCACCTGCCGGCAGATCCGCTCCACCCGCCGCGCCATTTCGGACGCCGCCCGGCGCGAGAAGGTCATGAGCAGGATGCGGCGCGGATCGGCACCGTTGACGATCAGATGCGCCACCCGGTGGGCGAGCGTGTTGGTCTTGCCGGAGCCGGCGCCGGCGATGATCAGCAGCGGCCCGCCCGGCTGGCGATCGGCCAGCCCGATGCCATGCTCCACCGCCGCGCGCTGCCGGTCGTTCAGTTTCTCAAGATAGGCTGCCATCCGTCCCCAGCATGCAAGATCAGCCGCACCCACCCCGCGCTGATGCCTCGCCCCAGGCAATGCCGGACGACGGCAGTGGCCGCCCGCCCGCCGCGGAATCGGTTACGGAACAAAGACTGAACGTAACAGCTCGTCAACCGACTGCAAAGCCCCGGCGGCATCCCGCCAACAGACTGAGGATGTCCGGCCGCATCGATTTGGACGGCATTGCCTGCCTTGGCCGCGGAGAGTGAGCGGTCAGCTCTTGCCGTGGCGGCGGGCGTGCAGGGCGCGCACCGCGTCGGCGAGCTCGGGCGCCGGTCCATCGACCGTGGCGCCGACCAGGATCTCCTCGATGGCGATGCGGCGCACCTTCTGGTCCGGCACGCCCATCTCGGCCCACCATTGCCCGAGCTGGCGGGAGGAACTGGCATAGACGATCCGCCCGAGCCCGACCCAGCCATGGGCGGCCGCGCACATCGGGCAGTGCTCGCCGGAGGTATAGAGCGTCGCCCGGGCGCGCTCATCCGGGCTCAAATTCTCGGCCGACCAGCGGGCGAGCGCGAATTCCGGATGCCGCGTGCCGTCTCCTGTCGTATGGATGCGGTTGCGGTCTTCGGCCAGTACCTGCCCCTCTGCATCGACGAGGACGGAGCCGAAGGGCTCGTCGCCCGCATCGACCGCTTCGGAGGCAAGCGCCACACAGCGGCGGAGATGGGGCAGGTCGGTCTCGGTGATCATGGCTCTTGTCCTTTCCGGCCCGGCCGGTTGATGCGCGGCCGCCCATTGTCGAAGCTTTGGCGGCCATCCTTCCAGCCGGCAATCACCCGGGCGACCTCCCGCACGGCGGCCTCCGGGCCGGCGGCGTCGAGCAGCACCAGCGTCGCCGGCCCGCCGACGGAAAGCCCATGCGCCGCGCCGAGCTGACGCGCCGCAGCCCCGCTCACCATGGCGAAGACGGCCTCCATCTCCTCCGCGCGAGAGAGCTGGGCGATATTGGCATAGAGATTGGCCATGCGGATCAGTGAGGCATCGCCATAGGGGGTGAAGGGGTTCAGCACATTGTTGGTGGCAATCGTCGTCACCACGCCGTGCTCCGCCAGCCGATGCGCGGGCGCCACGCCGCGCGGCACCAGCCGGTCCTGGCCGCGGCCGTTGAGGAAGAGATCAGTCGCGGGCAGAACGGTGAGCGCGATGCCGGCTCGAGCCAGCTGGCGCGCCATCGCGGTCACCGCATCCGGGTCCATGGCGGAGAGCGTCGTGACATGGCCGATCGAGACGCGCCCTTGCCAGCCATGCCGCTCGGTGGCGGCGATGAGGGCCGGCAGATCGGAGCGGGCCGGGTCTAGGCTGAAGTCGATGTGGAAGTCCACCGAGACATCATGGGCGCGGGCGAGCGTGAAGATCTGCTCGATATGCGCCTCCGGGTCCGGATCGGTGTAGGGGCAACCGCCGACGAGATCGGCGCCGTCCGACAGAGCCTGGTCGAGCAGCACATAGGTCTCGGGCTCTTGCGTCAACCCTTCCTGGGCGAAGGCGCAGAGTTCGAGGTGGAGCGCGAAAGCATAATCCGCCTTGATCCGCTTCAGCGCCCGGAAGGAGCGCAGGCCGGCGCGTGGATCCACCTCCACGAAGCTGCGCATGCGCGTCGTGCCATGCAGAATGGCCGTCTCGACGACGCGGGCCGCGCGGGCATAGACATCGTCTTCCTCGAAGCCGGCCTTGGCCCGGGCCGTCTCGCGCACCGCCTCCGCCAGCGTGCCCTCGCAGATCCGGCAGCGGTCGAGAATACAGGCCTTGTCGAGATGAATATGAGTATCGACGAAGCCGGAAAAGGCGAAGGCGCCGGCGCCGTCCACTTCCTCGACCGCCGTGCAGCGCAAGGCTGGCGCGATCGCCGCAATGCGGCCGTTGCGAATGGCGAGATCTTGCAGCTCCGCCTCTCCCTCGATCCGCAGCCGGCGAATGACGATGTCGACGATGTCTTCAGGCCGCTCCGTCATAGGCCGATCGCCCCGCCGTCGCTGCGGGGGTCATGCGCCGCCTCGATCAGCCCGTCGGCATGAATTCGGATCACGCCGGCCTGGCCGCCGAGCGGGCTGAAGGGCGGGATGGGCGCAACCTCATGGCCGAGATCGCGAAGGGCGGAGAGCGCCGGCTCGCCGAGACTGCTCTCGATCTTCAGACTGTCGGCGAGATCCGAGAAGGTGCGGCCGAGCAGGAAGCGCGGCGCGGAGAGGGCGGAAAGCGGATCGAGCCCATGGTCGATCAACAGGCTCAAGAGCAGGCTCAAGGTCTGCGGCTGCCCGTCCGCCCCTTGCGTGCCATAGGCAAGGCAGGGCCGGCCATCCTTCAGCGCAAGGCCCGGGTTCAGCGTGTAGAAAGGCCGCTTTCCCGGAACGAGCAGGTTGGGGCTTTCGGGATCGACGCTGAAGGCCGCGCCACGGTTCTGCCAGAGAATGCCGGTCCGCCGGCCGACGACACCGCTGCCCCAGTCGAAATAGAGGCTCTGCAGCAGGGAGGCCGTGCGTCCTTCGCTGTCGACCGCCGCCAGAAGCGCGGTGTCGCCGGTCTGGTGGCGATAAGGCCAGGGCAGGGCGGCAGAGGGATCGATCGCGCGGGTCTTGGCCGCCAGCCGCTGCGGATCGAGAAGGTCGGTCGAGACATCGGGCGCAAAGGCCGGGTCGGCGATGCGCGGCCGGTCGAGAAAGGCCTGTTTCACCGCCTCGACCAGAGCGTGAACGAAGTCGGCACTGCCGACCGGCTTGCCGGCCATATCCAGGCCGTCCAGCACGCCCATGATGCCCAGCGTCGTCACCCCTTGCGTCGGCGGCGGCGGGGCAAGCAAGGTGAGGTCGCGATAGGCAAGGCGAAGTGGCGCGACGGTGTCGGTTCGGGTGGCCGCCAGATCGGAGAGGGTGAGCGGCGCGCCGGCGTCGGCGAGATCCGCGGCGATCTCTTCAGCCAAGGCGCCGTCGTAGAAGCTGCGGGCACCGTCAGCGGCGATCCTCCGGAGGGTCTGGCCTAGCGCTGGCTGACGCTGCAGGCCGTCGCCGAGAAAAAGCTCGGAAAAACCCGGCCAGTCCGCCTGTTCGGCCGTGCGGAAATCATGCCAGAAGGTCTGGCTCGGGCTCACCGGAAAGCCCTCATCGGCAAGCCGGATCGCATCGCCGAGCAGGGTGTGGAGGCCGAGACGCCCGCCCCAGCGGTCGGTGGAAAGCCGGAGCGCCGTGTCCCAGCTGTCGACCAGGCAGGCGGTCGTCAGCGCCGCCTCAGGCCCGCGGAGTGGTATCGGTGCATCGGCGATGGCGCCGGCGGCGGCCTGGCCGATACCGAGCAGCGCCGTCGCCTCTCCCCCGGCATCGGCGATCATCCAGACGCCGTCGCCGCCGAGCCCGCAAAAATGCGGGTAGACAACGGCCAGCGCAGCGCCCGCCGCCACCAGCGCCTCGATCGCCGTGCCGCCTTCGGCCAGCACGCGGGCGCCGGCCTCGCTGGAGGCCCAATGCGGCGTGGTGACCACGCCCCGGAGGGACCGGGCCGCAGCCTCCGTCGTCTGTCGCACGAAACCGGCCATCAGCGCAGCACGCGGCCATTCTCCGCGATCAGCCGCCCGCCTCGGAATACGCGGCGCGCCTTCGGAAAACCGACCACCGCCTCCGGCACATGCGCGGCAGGAAGCGCCACGAAATCGGCCTTGGCGCCGACCGTCAGCCCATAGTCCTGAAGCCGCAGCGCATCGGCGCCGGCTTGCGTGACTACGTCGAAGGCGGCGGCAAGTGCGTCGTCGGTGAAGAAGCCGGAGCGATAGGCGATGATCTCGGCCCGGTGCAGCATGTCGCCATCGCCGAAGGGCCACCAGGAATCGCGGATATTGTCGCTGCCGGAAAAGACGGTCACGCCCGCCTGCCGCAGCAGCGCCACCGGCGGAAAGGCATGGTGGCCCGGCGCATTGGTCATGATCGACACGCCGCTCCGAGCCAGCCGCGCCGCCATGCGGGCGATCGCATCCGGCCCAAGATCGCCAAGGCCATAGGCATGGCTGACGGCCACGCGGCCCTGCATGCCGAGCGCCGCAGTCCGGGCGCAGATCTCCTCGATCGTCATCGCTCCAAGGCTGCCGGCATCGTGGAGATGCAGATCGACATCGACTCCGCGTTTCTCGGCGAGGCCGAAGACGACGTCCAGATGGCCCTTGATGTCGCGGTCGAAGGAGAGCGGATCCAGCCCGCCGATCAGATCCGCCCCGAGAGCCAGCGCCGCATCCAGCAACTCCGGCGTGCCGGGACTCTTCAAGATGCCGCTCTGCGGGAAGGCCACCAGCTGGATGTCGATCAGGTCGGCGTAGTCCTCGCGCACCTTCAAAATGGTTTCGAGCGAGGAAAGGCCGACGGAGCCATCGACCATGACATGGCTGCGCATCTGCAGGCTGCCATGGCCGATGCAGAGATCGAGCTGGTCTCGGGCGCGCTTGTCCATCGGCGCGGCGGCGGCCATGTTCTCGACCTGGAAGGCAACGCGCTCATGCACGTCGAAGCCATCGGTGCAGGGCCGGTGCGGCACCCAGCGATCGCCATAAAAGCTGGTATCGAGGTGGATATGCCCCTCGACGAAGCTCGGCAGCAGCAATTCGCCGGCGAGATCGACCACCTCGGCTGCGTCGCCGACTTCCATTGCGCTCTCTGCGGGGAGGATTGCGCTGATCCGACCGTTGAGCACCGCAAGGGTGTTGAGTGTGCCGTCGGCCAACCGGGCCCGGGTGAAGAGACGATCGATCGCTGTCATTGGGCCATTTAGCAATGCCGTCGGCGGCGACGTCTAGCGAAATCCGGCGCTATCCCAGTGAAATCGTCATCCGGCGAGGAGGACCGGCGCGTCTTCCCCGTCCAGCCGGCGGCCATAGCGGCGCGGCGAGCAGCCAACCGCCTTGCGGAAGGCCACGCCGAATGCGCTTTCGGAGGCATAGCCGAGCGAGGCGGCGATGGTGGAGACCGGGTCGCGCGAGCGGGAGAGGCGGTCGCAGGCGAGCATCATCCGCCAGCGGGTGAGGCAGGCCATCGGTGCCAGGCCGACGAGGCGCTTGAAGCGCACGGCAAAGGCGGTGCGCGACATCGCCACCCCGGCCGCCAGTTCCTCCAGCCGCCAGTCGCGGGCGGGCTCCGCGTGAAGCGCCGCCACCGCAGCGCCGATCTGCCGGTCGGAAAGGGCGAAGAGCCAACCGCTCTCCCGCGAAAGATGCTGGCTGGCATAAAGCCGCAGCGCCTGGACCAGCATCATCTGCGCCAGATGCTCCGCCACCAGGGCCGAGCCGGGGCGCCGCTGCAGCAATTCCAGACGCAGCCGGTCGAGCGACCAGCGCAAGGCCTCGCCATCCTCGCCGCCGGCGAGAAGCATGACCGGCGGCAGGATGTCGAGAAGAAGCCCGGCATGGGCGCCGTCGAGCGTGAAGCGGCTGCCGGAGAGAAAGAACGACCCGCCGCCATTGACCTTGACGACCCCATTCTCCCGGCGGGCGGCAAAGAGGGCTGCGGCATCAATGGCGGGGAGGGATAGGTCGCTCGCCAGTCGGAAGGGACGGCCGCGGCTCAAGAGGAAGCAGTCGCCCGCCTCGAGCCGGACCGGCGGCGCATCTCCCTCGACCTTCAGCCAGCAGCTTCCCTCGATCACCGCATTGAACTTGATCCCCTCATAGGCGGCGAACTGCAGCGACCAGTCCCCATCAGCCGAGAACCCGGCCGAGACGGTGCTCTTCGGCTTGAGGAGGGCGAGAATATCGGACAGCGGATCCATGGACGGTGCTCCTGAACGATCGCGAGAGAAATGCGGACGCTGCAGCCTAGCTCGTTCCGATATCGCCGGATAGCTTCGATGAGCAGCCGCCCTGCGAAGGATCGTAGGTGGCCAGATCGAGAGTGAGGACAGACAGATGATCGTGATCACCGGGGCAACAGGCAATATTGGCGGCAAGCTTCTCGAAGAGCTGGCCGCGGGGTCCGAGGCTTTGCGCGTCGTGGCGCGGCATCCGGAAAAGCTGCCGCCCGCGCTTCTTTCGCGGGTCGAGGTGGTCGAGGGCTCGCATGGCGACCCGAACGTCGCCGCCCGCGCCTTCGAGGGGGCCGATGCGGTCTTCTGGCTGGTGACGGGAGACCCGCAGGCGGAAAGCGCCGAGGCGGCCTATTCCGGCTTCACGCGCCCCGTGCTCGGCGCGTTCGAGACGCTGAAGGGCAAGCATGTGGTCACCGTCTCTGCGCTCGGCCGCGGCTGGCCGGAGCCGGCCGGCCATGTCAGTGCGACGCTCGCGATGGACGATCTGATCGCGGCGACCGGCGTGCACTTCCGCGCGCTCACCTGCCCGTCGCTGATGGAGAACCTGCTCAGGCAGGTCCACCCGCTTGCCGGCCAAGGCGTGTTCTTCGGCACTCTGCCCGCCGACCAGAAGGAGCCGGGCTGTGCCTCGATGGATGTGGCGCGGACCGCCGCCGAGCTGCTCACAAACCGCCACTGGACCGGCGTCGCCGAGGTGCCGATTCTCGGCCCCGACGATCTCTCCTGTGATCAGATGGCCGCGATCCTCTCCGACGTGCTCGGCCGCCCGATCCGCTACCAGTCGATGCCCGAGGAGGCACTGGGCGCGCAGCTTCTCTCTTACGGAGCGTCGCCAGGCATGGCCGCCGCAATGGTCGAGATGATGATCGCCAAGCGCCACGGTATCGATCGGATCGTTGCCCGAACGCCGGAGGCCAGGGGCACGACCGACTTTCGCGGCTGGTGCGAGGCCGTGCTCAAGCCGGCGGTGCAGGCTGTGGCCTGAGCAGAGGATCTCCGCGATGCTCGCCTGCCTCTCGGGCAGGCGCGGGATCGTCGATGACATTTTCGGGCGGCTTGGCGCAAAACCAATTCGCGCCCAGCCGGTGGCTCGGGCACAGCATTTCTCTACCTAAGTCATAGATAATGTAATCTGACCATCCTGCCAGCGCAGCGAGGGGATGGTTGATGACACGCAAAATCAGGTTGGGCGCCTTTCTACCGGGCGGTGGTCAGCATGTGGCCTCCTGGCGTCATCCCGATCAGCCGGCCGATGGCGCCGTCAGCTTTGAGTTCCATAAGCGCCTTGCGCAGACAGCCGAGCGCGGCCTGTTCGACGCTTACTTCCTGGCGGACAATCTGGCCATCGGCTTCGGCAGCGCGCGGGAGGGCGGCAATGCGCGGGTGGCGGGTTTCGAGCCGGTCACCCTCTTCTCCGCATTGGCCCCCTTCACCACCCATCTGGGCTTCATCGCCACCGCCTCGACCACCTATGAGGAGCCCTACACCACCGCCCGAAAATTCGCCTCGCTCGACCTGATCTCGAGCGGCCGGGCGGGCTGGAACGTCGTGACGACGACGGGTGACGCGACGGCCCAGAACTTCAACCGTGAGACGCAGCTCCCTCATGCCGAGCGCTACAAGCGCGCCGCGGAACATGTCGCGGTCGTCAAGGCGCTGTGGGACAGTTTCGAGGACGACGCCTTCCTACGTGACAAGGAAAGCGGCGTGTTCTTCGATCCCGCCAAGCTGCACGAGATCGATCATCGCGGTCCGCATTTCAAAGTCCGGGGGCCGCTGAATGTGTCGCGCTCGCCGCAGGGGCATCCCGTCATCGTCCAGGCCGGCCAATCCGAGGACGGGCGTGGGCTGGCGGCGGAAACGGCCGAGGTTATCTTCACCGCCCATCAGCATATCGAGACCGCCCGGGAGTTCTATCGCGACATTAAGAGCCGGTCGCGCGGCCTCGGGCGTAATCCGGACCATATTCTTGTCATGCCCGGCGTCTCGCCCTTCATCGGCCGTACCCGGGCGGAGGCGCAGGAGAAATACGATCGCCTGACCGCGCTGATCGTCGAAGAAGACGGGATCGGCCTCCTCAACGGCCTGACGGGCGGAACGCTGGATCTTTCCGGCTATGATCTCGATGGCCCCCTGCCTCCGGCGCCGCCGACCGAAGGCATGAAGAGCCGCCAGGCGCTGATCCGCCAGATCGCCGATGAAAACAATTTTTCGATCCGCCAGCTCTATCAATGGGTGGCCTCCGCCCGTGGCCATTACACCATCGTTGGCACGCCGGACGACATTGCCGACATGCTGCAGGACTGGTTCGAGAACGAGGCGGCCGATGGGTTCAACATCCTGCCGCCCTGGCTCCCCACCGGGCTTGAGGACTTCGTCGAGCTGGTGATCCCCGAACTCCAGCGCCGCGGCCTGTTCCGCACCGCCTATGAGGGCCGCACGCTCAGAGAAAATCTCGGGCTGCCCTTCCCCGTCAATCGATTTGCGGCCCAAAGCCGCCTTCAAGCGGCCGAGTGAGGAGACCCCATGTCCATCGATGATCTCTATCTCGGCCGTGCCTTTGGCATCGGCCGTGACCCGTCCTCCAAGACCGGATCCGGCTGGCCGAAACGCCTGACCGGCCTCGCCGTACCCTTCCTCGGCCGCTACGGCCTCGTCATCGCCTTCCTGGTGCTCTGGCAGGCGGCGTCCAGCTTCGCATGGGTCAATCCGTCGATCTTTCCGCCGCTCGACAGCATTCTCGCGGCACTCTGGCAGGGAATCGCCAGTGGTGCGCTGCTGGATGATATCGCCATCAGCCTGCAGCGCTCCGGCATCGCCTTTGCGGCCGCGGTTTTGCTCGGCATCCCGCTCGGCCTGTTCATGGGGCAGGTCCGTTCGATCGAGCAGGCGCTCGATCCGCTGCTGCAGTTCTTTCGGCAGACGTCTCCCCTCGCACTCTATCCGGTCTTCATTCTGTTTCTCGGTCTCGGCGAGGCCTCCAAGGTCTTCGTCATCTTCTGGGCGACGCTCTTTCCGATCCTTCTCTCCACCATCGGCGGCGTGAAGGAGGTCGATCCCAAGTTCATCGAGATGGCGCGGACCTATGGGGCCGGGCGGCTGGCGATCTTTAGGCGGGTGGTGCTGCCGGCCTCGATGCCTGCGATCTTCGTCGGCCTGCGGCTCTCCGCCACCACCGCCCTGCTTTTGCTGATCGCCGCCGAAATGATCGGCGCCAACAAGGGCATGGGCTTCCAGGTGATGAATGCCCAGTACAATTTCCAGATCCCGCTGATGTTCGCGGCGATCCTGCTTCTGGCGCTTCTGGGACTGGCCGCGAATGCGGCGCTCGTCCTCCTGCAGCGCCGCCTCTGCCGCTGGGCCTGAAGCCCAGCACCATCCTCACTTACGCAATCGCTCTCTCGAAAGGACGTCGGCCATGACGCTTCACCCTCGCATGCTTCTTCTCTCCGCGGCCTTCGCGCTCGGTCTCGGCAGCATCGCCCAGGCGGCAGACAGCGTAACCTTGCGCTACCTCGCCAGCCAGGGCGGTCTCTCGGCCTATGAGCTGGCCGAGGAGCTCGGCTACTTCAAGGATACGGGCGTCAAGATCGAGAATGTCGGCTATGCCGCCGGCGGCCCGGCCTCGCTGATCGCGCTTGCCTCCGGCGATGTCGAGATCGGCAGCGCGGCCACCTCCGCGGTGCTCAACTCGATCGCCGGCGGCAATGATTTCGTCGCGGCCTATCCCTCGAACGGCATCAACAAGGAGGTCCAGTCGATCTACTACGTGCTGGACAACAGCCCGATCAAGACGATCAAGGACCTTGCCGGCAAGAGCATCGCCGTCAACACGCTCGGCGCCCATCTCGACTATACGACTCGCGAAGCGCTTCACTCCGCTGGCCTTCCCTCCGATTCCGCCAACCTCGTCGTCGTGCCCGGGCCGCAGCTCGAACAGGTGCTGCGCTCGGGCCAGGTGGATGTTTCGGCCTTCGGCTACTGGCAGACGACCTTTGAAGGCGCTGCAAAGAAGGCCGGCGGCATCCGGCCGATCTTCGGGGACACCGATGTGCTCGGCGAGATCGCCGGAGGTTTCATCGTCCTGCGGCGCGACTTCATCAAGGCGCATCCGGATCTGGCCAAGGTCTTCGTCGAACAATCGCAGCGCGCGCTCGATTATGCCCGCGAACATCCCGAAGAGACCAAGGCGATCTTCGCCAAGGCGCTATCGGCACGTGGTGAGAATGGCGAGATCGCGCAATATTTCCGTGGCTTCGGCGTGCGCCCCGGCGGCAAGGCGACCGAGCGCGACGTGCAGTTCTGGATCGATGTGCTGGAGCGGGAAGGCAAGCTGAAGCCCGGCCAGCTCGTCGCCAAGACGATCCTCTACGACGCCGCTTCGGCCAGCAATTGACGAGGCGATGATGGCTGTCGCTCAGGCGCTGCGCGGAGAGGTGAGCCTTCGTCACCTCTCCAAGTCCTTCACCCTTAACGGCCGGCCGCTGCCGGTGCTGGCCGACCTCAGCCTGACGATCCGCTCGGGCGAAAGCCTGGCGATCGTTGGGGCCAGCGGCTCCGGCAAGACGACGCTGCTGCGCATCCTGGCCGGGCTTGAAGAGGCCGATGGCGGCGAGGTGCTGATTGACGGCCGCCGGGTCTCGGGCGTCGGTGCTGAACGGGCGGTCATCTTCCAGGAACCGCGCCTTCTCCCCTGGCTGACGGTGATCGACAATATCGGCTTCGGCCTCGAAACACGGGGCAGCCCGCGCGGCGAAGCGCGGCGCGTCGCACAGCGCTATGTCGATCTCGTCGGTCTCAAGGGCTATGAGGCCGCCTATCCGCGCCAGCTCTCCGGCGGCATGGCCCAGCGGGTCGGCATCGCCCGGGCCTTAGCGGTGCAGCCGGAGATCCTGCTGCTCGACGAGCCGCTCGGCGCGCTGGACGCCATGACCAAGATCGGCATGCAGCAGGAGCTGGCGCGCATCTGGCGGGAAGAGGCGGTCACCACCGTGCTCGTCACCCATGATCTGGAGGAGGCGATCTTCCTGTCCGACCGCATCCTCATTCTCCCGCGCGAAAAAGGCGGCGCACCCCGGCTGATCGACATCGACCTGCCGCGCCCGCGCGACCGCTCGGCGCCGGCCTTCGTGCGCCAGCGCGAGGAACTGCTCGGCCTCTTCGGCCTGCATTAAGGCTGGCGCGCGATCGTCCGCCCCTTGCTCGGCATCGATCGGGCAGCGTCGCTTTGCTCCACGCAGGGCGGCGTTCCCTGTTCTGCAACACGGCATTGCGAAAGCCGGCACTATCCTGAAAGCGCCCGCAATGCGATGGTGCCGACGGCCGTGGCGGCCGGCATCGGCCCGCTTGTCTTGGCATGGCATTGTTGGCCGAGGGCGACCGTGCAATGGTCGCGCCCTGCCGGCCAAGGGCCGTGCCAGAAAGCAAGGCCGGGCGCCCCAGCCGGCTCGGTGCGCGGAACCGGCGATGCGTGCGAGAGGAGACACCGATGAGTTGGAACCCTGCCCTTGCCCCCGGATGTCCGGATGATGTCGGCATGGACTCGATCGAGACGCTGATCATTCCGCGGGCACGCGACATCGGCGGTTTCGAGGTGCGCCGCGCCTTGCCGGCGCCGAAGCGGCAGATGGTCGGCCCCTTCATCTTCTTCGATCAGGCAGGCCCCGCCGAACTCCTGACGGGGAAGGGAATCGATGTCCGGCCGCATCCCCATATCGGGCTCGGTACCGTTACCTATCTCTTCCGCGGCGACCTGCATCATCGCGACAGTATCGGGTCCGACCAGGTCATCCGGCCGGGTGCGCTCAACTGGATGGTGGCTGGGCGCGGCGTCTCCCATTCCGAGCGCACCTCGGAGGAGGGCCGGCGCGGCCCGCACAGCCTCTTCGCCATCCAGACCTGGCTGGCTTTGCCGGAAAGCCATGAGGACATGGTGCCACTCTTCGAACATCACGCTCAGGACAGCCTGCCGATGATCGAGGATCAGGGCGTCTCCGTCCGGCTGATCCTCGGCACCGCCTATGGCGCCCGCGCGCCGGCGACCCTGTTTTCCGAAACCTTCTACGCCGATGTTCGTCTCGAGCCCGGCCGGCTTCTGCCCATGCCCGACGACCACGAGGACCGCGGCCTCTATATCGTTGAGGGCGATGTGTCGATTGCCGGCCAGTCCTTCGCCGCGCCGCAGATGATGGTGCTGCGCCCCGGTGATCGGATCACCGTCGCGGCCGGCGAGCGTGGCGCGCGGCTGATGATCCTCGGCGGCGCGACGCTTGGCGGTCCGCGCCATATCTGGTGGAACTTCGTCAGCTCCTCGCGCGAGCGGCTCGAAGCGGCAAAGGCTGACTGGCGGGCGCAGAACTGGGGCGAGGGGCGATTTGATCTCCCCGTCGACGATCGCGACGACTTTATTCCGCTGCCCGATGATTCCGGCCGAGAACGGCCGCGTTCCTGAAACGCCGGCAACCATGAACCGGGTGGTTGCCCGGCCCGAGAAGGAGACCCCCCGATGAACCGCCCTTGGCCCGAGCTCGACTATCTCAGTTGGCGCGAAACCTGTTCGGCCCTGCATCTCTATCTGCAGATTGCCGGCAAATATCGCCTGGCGCAGACGCCCTGGCTCAATCATTCCTGGCACGCGACCTTCTATGTGACGCCGCGCGGGCTGACCTCGTCGCCAATCCCCGACGGCTCCGGCATCGAAATCCTGTTCGATTTTCACGACCACCGCGTCCTCGGCATGAATGGCGAGGGTGCGGTCTCGTCCTTCGCGCTCGAGCCGATGACCGTCTCGGCCTTCCACGCCGCCTTTCTGCAGCTGGTGACCGCGCTCGGCGGCACGCCGGTGTTCAACGGGCAGCCGAACGAGGTCCCCTATCCGATTCCCTTTGCCGAGGACGATCGCGAGCGGCCCTATGACGGCGCGGCGGTGCATTGCTTCCATCAGGGCCTGATTGCCATCGACCGTGTCTTCAAGCAGTTCCGCACCGGGTTCCTCGGCAAGTCGAGCCCCGTGCATCTTTTCTGGGGCAGCTTCGATCTCGCGGTCACCCGTTTCTCGGGCCGGCGCGCCACGCGCCATCGCGGCGGCATTCCGGCGCTGCCCGACAGCGTGGCGCAGGAGGCTTACGACCGTGAGGTCTCTTCGGCCGGCTTCTGGCCGGGTGGTGGCGGCCTCGATTATCCGGCCTTCTACGCCTATGCCTATCCGACGCCCGGTGGCTATCGCGCCGCCGCCGTCCAGCCCGAGGGCGCCTTCTGGCACGAGCCGCTCGGCGAGTTCATCCTGCCCTACGAGGCCGTCCAGTCCTCAGCCGATCCCGATGCGGCGCTGCTCTCCTTCCTCACCTCCACCTATGAGGCGGCGGCCGAGCTTGGCCGGTGGGACCGGGAGGGGCTCGACTGCGACCATGGCGAGCCCGGCCGCGTCCGCCCGGCCGATCCGCATCTGCCGGAGGCCGCTTCGCAGCCGTCTGCGCCGGAAAACCTTTCGAATGAGAGCGACGTGATGCGCGAGGATGGCCCGGCCAAGGGCCGCTACCGCCTTATTCTCGATGGCGTCGAGGCGGAGATGACCTATAGCCGGGCCGGCGAGGGGCTGATCATCATCGACCACACGGAGGTGCCGGCGGCGTTGCGCGGCCGCAAGGTCGGCGAGCGGCTGGTGCGCCGGGCTGTGGAGGATGCGCGGCGCGACGGCATCGCGCTGATCCCGCTCTGCCCCTTCGCCAAGGCGCAGATCGACCGGCACCCCGAATGGCAGGATGTGCTGCGCCGCAGCTGAACGATGGGCCTTATGCCGATTTGGCGGGCACGCTCCGCGCAGCGGCCTGTCCGCCTTGCGTCTCCGGGCCCGCTCGCACCGCGTCGATGAAGGCGCGCAGCGCCGGGGCCATCTGGCGCTGGCGCGGATAGCAGATGAAGAGGCCCGGGAAGGGCGCGCACCAGGGTTCGAGCAGGGCAACGAGACGTCCGTCTGCAAGGGGCTCGCGCACGGTGTCCTCGATCGGAAAGCCGATGCCGATGCCCTTCAGCGTCGCGACCAGCGCGCTTTCCTTGTCGCTGAAGATCAGCGGACCATCCACCGCCACGCTGAACCAGGCCTCATCCTCGAAGAATTCCCAGGCATAGGGCAGGGCCTCGCCCGGCCATCGCCAGCGGATGCAGCGGTGGTGGACGAGATCACGCGGATGCTGCGGCGCGCCGTAGCGGGCGAGATAGTCCGGGGTGGCCACCGCGATCTGGCGCAGTTCCGGGCCGAGCCTGACCGCGACCATGTCCTTCTCGATCACCTCGCCGATCCGCAGCGCCGCGTCGAAGCCGCCGGCGACGATGTCGACCACCTGATCGTCGAGCGTGATGTCCAGCACCACGTTTGGATAGCGGGCGGTGAAGCTCTCGAGGATCGGGTCGATATGCTTGCGCACCGCGGAGCGGAAGGTATGGACGCGCACCGTGCCGGCCGGGTTCTCGCGGCTCTCGGCGATCTGGTTCAGCGCCAGGCCCATCTCGCGCGCCGCTGGGCGAATGCGCTGGAACAGGGCTTCGCCCACTTCGGTCAGCGCAACGGTGCGGGTGGTCCGGTGCAAGAGCTGCAGGCCGACGCTGTCTTCCAGCCCCCGCACCATCTGGCTCAGCGCCGAAGGCGAAACCCCAAGCGTGGCAGCAGCCCGGCTGAAGCTGAGCGCCTCCGCCACCGCCAGGAAGGCCCGGAGCTGGTTATAGTCCTGGCCAGACAGGATCTCTTCCATCGATGCCGCCTATTGTTTAGCTCAGCTAAGAAGGCTTCTTAGTTCGCCGGTGATTATAAAGCCATAGCGGTCATGCCATCTTCCAGGTCTCATCCACATCAAGGAGCAGACCATGACGACATGGTTCATCACAGGAATTTCCCGCGGCCTCGGTCTCTCGCTCGCCAAAGCTGCCTTGGCCGAGGGGGACACGGTGGTCGGCACCGTTCGCGGCCCAGCCCCCACCCTGCAGGAAAGCGCAGGCACTCTCCATCTCCTCACCGTCGATCTCGCCGATGGCGCGGCCGCCGAAGCGAGCGTCGAGGCCGCCTTTGCCGCGGTCGGGACAATCGACGTGATCGTCAACAATGCCGGCTACGGCCTGCTCGGTGCGGCGGAAACGGCAACACCGGAGGAGGTCGAGCGGCTCTATGCCGTCGATGTCTTCGCGCCGTTCCGCATCATCAAAGCGGCCCTGCCGCATCTGCGCCGGCAGGGGCATGGTCATATCCTCAACATCACCTCTGTCGCCGGTCGCGCACCGACGCTCGGATCAGCGTTCTATTCCTCTGCCAAGGCCGCGCTCGAAGGGTTCTCCGCCGCGCTCGCAGCCGAAGTGGCGCCGCTTGGCATCAAGGTCACCGCGGTGGCGCCCGGCGCCTTCCGCACGGACTTCCTCTCCGACCATTCGATCCGCAAGAGTTCGGCGGCGGATGCGGCCTATGCCGAGACGATCGGACGCAGCACCGCGGCCTTCGACGCGGCTGCCGGCCGGCAGGCTGGCGATCCCGATCGTGCGGCCGAAGCGATCCTGGCGCTGGTCAAGGCCGAAAACCCGCCGATCCACCTGCTGCTCGGCAGCGACGCGCTGCGCCGCACAAGGGTGAAGCTAGACCAGGTGCAGGACGAGATGGCCGCTTGGGAAGAGACAACCCTCAGCACGGATTTCCCGGACCTCTAGTCCTGAAGCGAACGCTGCCGGTCAACCCCTGGCCGGCAGCGGCCGGCCGGCGCATTCGCGCCTGCTCGCTCGGACCATGCTTGATGATGAATCAAGCGGTTGCAGGCATTGGCCGCCGCGGTCCTGCGAAAAAAGGCTTGAGGGCGGCGTAGGAGATCGTGCGGTCTCTCGCCTTCACGCCGACCGGAATGCCCCCGCTGTTCCTCCAAATCCTCGATCGCCATCCACCGCATGATCGTCTTCGAAACGAATTGATGCGTCGCACAACAGCTTTACACTTTACAAACTTTTTCCAATGTGTGAAGTAACGAGCGAGACAACCAGATGAGCGACCACCGTGACCGAGCTGAAATTTGCCACCCGCCTGAACTCCTTCGCCTCGCGGCCCCAGGCCGAATGGCCGGACCTGGTTGGCAAGCCGAGCGTGATGCAGATGGTGGCCCGGGCCGCCAAGGTCGAAGGCCTGACTGACCTCGATCTTAACTATCCCGACCATGGTGCCGAGAGCCCGGCTGATTTGGGCCGTCGGATCAATGATTTGGGCTTGGTCGTCAATGGTTTTGCCATGCGCTACTACACCAACCCCGCTTTCAAGATCGGCGCCTTCACCAATCCGGATCCCGCGGTCCGGCGCGAGGCGATAGATCTGACGAAGAAGGGCATCGACGCGACGCGGGAAACCGGTGCGCGGCTGATGACGCTGTGGCTGGGGCAGGACGGTTTCGACTACGCCTTTCAGGCCGATTATGCCACTTTATGGCAACACGAGATCGATGGAATCCGTGAAGTTTGCGCGCATGATCCGGACTGCATGATCAGCATCGAGTACAAGCCGAACGAGCCGCGCTCCTACAGCCTGATGCCGGATTGCGCGACGACGCTGCTGGCGATCCATGAGGTGAGTGCCGCCAATCTGGGCGTCACGCTCGATTTCGCTCATGTGCTCTATGCCGACGAGCAGCCGGCCTATGCCGCGGCGCTGATCGCCCGCTACAGCCGCCTGCTCGGCGTCCATCTCAATGATGGCTATTCGAAGCGCGACGACGGGCTGATGGTGGGCGCCGTGCATGGCCAGCAGACGGTCGAGCTTCTGCGCCAGATCCGCCGCGACGGCTATGATGGCGCCATCTATTTCGACACCTTCCCCGACATGACCGGGCTCGATCCGGTCCACGAATGCGAGGTGAATATCCAGACCGTCAAGCGGATGCTGTCGGTGGTGGACCGCCTCGAGCAGGACAATCGCCTTTCCGGCGCCATTGACCGACAGGACGCCGTGTCTGCACAGGCCGTCGTCCAGGAGCTGATGCTCGGCTAACGCTTGCCGACACTGCCAAGACCATCCGCCGGCGCAGGTCGCGGGCGGACGAAATTTTCACGGGAGGAAACCAATGAAGACCTTTTTGAAGACGACTTTTGCCGCCGGCCTGATCGCCGGCCTCATGGCCGGCGCGGCCCTTGCCCAAGACCTGGCGCCGCTCAATTCCGATACCGAGAAGGACCGCATGGACTGGTCCGAGCTGGAAGCCAAGTTCGGCGCCTTCCCGAAGCTGCCCGAGGGTACCAAGGCCGGCGCGGTGTCGAAGACGCTGACCAATGAATACTGGCGCTCGCTCGGCGAAGGCTACAAGAAGTTCGGCGACAAGGTCGGCGTCGCTGTCGCCTATCAGGCGGCCCAGAGCGAGGGCGACCAGCTCGGCCAGCTGACGATCGCTGAAGGCATGGTCACCCAGGGCTACAACGTGCTGCTCGTTTCGCCGCAGACCGACGCCAATCTGCAGCCGGTGATGGAGCAGGCCAAGGCCGCCAATATTCCGGTCGTCAACGTCAACGATGCCGTCATCCCGCAGGCCGAGCACTATGTCGGCAATGTCCAGCGCGACAATGGCGTGCGCGTTGCCAAGTGGTTCATCGAGAACCGTCCGCAGGGCGGCAAGGTGGCGATTGTCGAAGGCCAGGCCGGCGTCTATGCCGCCGTGCAGCGCACCGACGGCTTCAAGTCGACCATCACCGAGAATGGCAAGTTCGAGGTCGTCGCGAGCGTTCCCGGCAATTGGGACCGTCAGACCTCCTACGACGCTGCGACCAACATCCTCAACCAGCATCCCGACCTGATCGGTTTCTACGCCAACAATGACGGCATGGCGCTCGGCATCGTCGAAGCGGTCAAGGCCGCCGGCCTGCAGGACAAGGTGGCCGTGTTCGGCACGGACGGCATCTCGGACGCTTATGCCTCGATCAAGGCCGGCGATCTGACTGGCACGGTCGACAGCTTCCCGGTTCTGACCGGTGAAGTGGCGCTCGAAACGGCGCTCCGCCTCGTGGCCGGCCAGACGCTGCCGCGCGTCGTCGCCACGCCGCAGGCGCTGATCACCAAGGACAATCTCGCCCGCTATCAGGGCGAAGGCGTCGATGTCCGCGCTGTCCTGATGGAAGACGCCAAGGCCGCCCAGTAAGGCGCCCTAGACAGAAGGGGACATCGGCCCGCCGCCGGTGTCCCGCATCGCTTCAGGCGCCAGGAGGATCGACATGAGCACCGCTGACCGTTTGCGCTTCGAAGGCATCACCAAGACCTTTCCCGGCGTGAAAGCGCTGTCGGACGTGTCCTTCTCGGTCCGCCCCGGCGAGATCCACGGCCTGCTCGGCGAAAACGGGGCCGGCAAGTCCACCCTCCTGCGCATCCTCTCCGGCGTCTTCAAGCCCACCTCGGGCAGCCTGCTCGTCGATGGTGAGACCGTCTCCTTCCGCCGGCCGATGGATGCGCGGCTCGCCGGCATTGCCATGATCCACCAGGAGCTGCAGCAAGTGCCGCATCTCACCGTGGCGCAGAACATGTTCCTCGGCCACCCGATCACCCGCCTCGGCGGAGCGCTGGTCGCCCGCCGCGAGCAGGAGCGCCGCGCGGCCGAGGCGCTGGCCATGCTCGACCCGAATATCGACCCTGCCGCCCCGATCTCGACGCTCAAGGTCGCCCAGCGCCAGATCGTCGAGATCGGCCGGGCGCTGCTCGACAAGGCGCGCATCATCGCCATGGACGAGCCGACCTCGAGCCTCACGCCGAGCGAGTTCGAGCGTCTGGCCGAGGTGATCGCCAAGCTCGCCGGCTCCGGCGTCTCGATCGTCTATGTCTCCCACAAGATGGACGAGGTGTTCCGCATCTGCGAGCGCGCCAGCATCATGCGCGACGGGCGGCTGGTCGATGTCGTCGACCTCAATCAGGTCTCGCATCGCGATGTCATCACGCTGATGGTCGGGCGCGAGCTGATGCAGGATCGGCATCTCTCCCATGCCACCGACATCGTCCAGCTTCAGGCCCGCAATCTCACCTCGCCGAAGATCCGCGATGTGTCCTTCAGCGTCCGCAAGGGCGAGGTGGTCGGCATTGCCGGCCTGGTCGGCTCCGGCCGCACCGAGCTCCTGCGTCTGATCGCCGGCGTCGATCGCCTCTCCAGCGGCAGTATCGAGATCGATGGGCGGCCGGTGACGCTGGCGACGCCCCGCGATGCGATCGCCGCCGGCATCGGGCTGGTGCCCGAGGAGCGCAAGCGCGACGGCATCGTCCCCGGCCGCTCCGTGACTATGAACATGGCGCTCGCCTCCATGCCGGCCTTCTCCAAGGGCGGCTTCGTCGCCAGCCGGCGGCTCAAGGCAACGGCGTCCGACCTCCTGCGCCGGGTCAATCTGCGCCCCTTCCTGCTCGACCGGCCGATCCGCCTCTTCAGCGGCGGCAACCAGCAGAAGGCGATCATCGCCCGCTGGCTGGCGGCGCAATCCCGCATTTTGCTCTTCGACGAGCCGACCCGCGGCATCGATGTCGGCGCCAAGGCGGAAATCTATACGCTGATCGAGGCGCTCGCCGCTGAGGGCCGCTCGATCGTCGTCGTCTCCTCCGAACTGCCCGAGGTGATCCGGCTTTCCGACCGGGTGCTGGTGATGCGCGACGGGCAGATCGCCGCCGAGCTCGGACATGAGGGACTGACCGAAAATGCCATCGTCGCCCATGCCATTCCCGGCGTCTCGCAGGACGCGGCACCTGCCGCCTGACGCGACCCAACCGACCGTTTGAGACCGATAGGACTTCACCATGACCCCGACCCTTGCCACGCCAGGCGAAACGACCGCCGCGCGCTCCGGCCGCTTCTCCTTCTCGCTGCGCGATGCCGGCACGCTGATCGGTCTCGTGGTGATCATGGCGGTCTTCGCCGCGCTGGTTCCGGGCTTCCTGTCGGAGCGCAACCTGATCAACATCCTGCAGCAGTCGAGCATCAATGCCTGTCTCGCGCTCGGCATGACGCTGGTCATCATTTCCGGCGGCATCGACCTTTCCGTCGGGCCGACGGCCGCGGTCTCCGCCGTCATCACCGCCACCCTGCTGCTTGCCGGCACGCCCGTGCCGCTGGCGATCCTCGCCGGGCTCGGCATCGGCGTTCTCTGCGGCTTCATCAATGGCGTGCTCGTCGCCTATGTCGGCCTGCAGCCCTTCATCGTCACGCTCGGCACGCTCAGCACCTACCGGGCGCTGGCGCTCATCTATACCGGCGGCAATCCGGTGCTCGGCATTCCGCCCGGCTTCCGCGCGCTCTTCAACGGTACGCTGTTCGGCGTTCCGACGCCGATCCTCATCGTCGCCGTCATCGCCTTTGCCGCCTGGGTACTGCTCACCAAGACGCCGATCGGCGAATATCTGCTGGCGGTCGGCGGCAATGAGGAGGCGGCCTATGTCGCCGGCGTTCCGATCGCCCGCACCAAGATCACCGCCTATGTCATCTCCGGCGGCCTCGCGGCGCTTGCCTCGCTGATCCTCATCGGCCGGCTCGGCGCGGCGGAGCCGATCCTCGGCAATCTCTGGGAGCTCGATGCCATTGCGGCTGCGGCAATCGGCGGGGCCTCGCTGATGGGCGGCAAGGGCAGCATCGTCGGCACGATCCTCGGCGCGATCATCCTCGGCGCCATGCGCAACGGGCTTACCCTCATGAATGTGCAGGCATTCTATCAACTGCTCGCCACCGGCCTTATAATCCTCGTCGCGATGATGATCGATCGTGCAACGAGGGGGCGGGAATGAATTCTGAAAGCTTCGACATGAAGGCGGTCGGCCCGCGCATCCGGATGATGATGCCGCTGCTGACGCCTCTCGAAGCGAAGGTGGTCGATACGGTGTTCGGCCTGAAGGATTTCAACGAGGAGACCTCGCTGAAGAGCATCGCCGTCGAGGCCGGCGTGTCGGAGGCCATGGTGGTCAAGATCACCAAGAAGCTCGGCTTCTCGGGTTTTCGCGACTTCCGCGCTGCCGTCAGCCTCTATAACAGCCAGCCGACGGCGGAAATGCACAAGGAGCTGTCCGTCGACGACACCTCGCAGGAGATCATCCAGAAGGTGTTCCGCACTTCGATCCACGCGCTGGAGGAAACGCTGGCGATCCTCGATCTCGCCGCCTTCGACAAGGCGGCCGATCTGATCCATGCCGGTGCGCAGCGCGATTTCTACGGCGTCGGCGGTTCGGCACAGATCGCGCGGGACGTGGCCCACAAATTCCTGCGCATCGGGGTACGCGCCAATGTCTTCGACGACAGCCACATGATGCTGATGTCGGCCGCGCTGCTGAAGGAGGGCGACATTGCCATCGGCTTTTCCCATTCCGGCAAGACGACGGCGGTGCTGGAAGGCATCCAGCTTGCCAAGCGAAACGGCGCGCGCACCATCGCCATCACCAATTACGGGGCCTCGCCGCTCGCTCAGGCGGCCGACGTCGTGCTCTGCTCGACCGCGCAGGGATCGCCGCTGATGGGCGAAAACGCTGCGGCGCGCATTGCCCAGCTCAACATTCTCGACGCGATCTTCGTCGCCGTCGCGCAGCGCGACTACCGCGCCGCCGAGCACAATCTCCACAAGACTATGTCCGCCGTTAGTTCCAAACGAAAAGATCGCCTCACATGAACCTCGCGCCCCGCGTCACCGTCTTCGGCAGCCTGCATTACGATATCGCCGTCTTCGGGCCCTGCAGGCCGCGCAAGGGCGAAACCGTGACAGGCTCCGCCTGGCATCCGAAGAGTGGCGGCAAAGGCGGCAACCAGGCGGTCTCCGCCGCGAGGGCCGGGGCGCGGGCCGCCATGATCGGCGCGGTCGCGGAAGATGAGTTCGGCCGCTTCCTGCTCGACAATCTCGAGCGGCGGGGGGTCGACCACCGCTTCGTCACCCGCACGGCCGGCCGGTCCACCGGTATGAGCGTCGCGATCTTCGACGAGGAGGGCGATTACGGCGCCGTCATCGTCTCCGGCAGCAATCTCGAGCTCGGCGAAAAGGAGCTCGACGCCGCCTCGGCGCTGATCACGGAGACCGCCATCCTCGTTCTCCAGAACGAGGTGCCCGACGCGGCAAATGTGCTGGCGGCCGAGCGGGCGAAGGCGGCAGGCGGCCTCGTACTGCTCAACGCCGCGCCGGCCCGGCCGCTTTCGGAGGCGCTGAAGGCGCAGGTGGATGTGCTGGTCGTCAATGCGGTCGAGGCGGAAATGCTCTCCGGAACCGATGTCGTCGAGACGCTGGAGGGCGCGCTGGCGGCCGCCCGCCGACTGAAGCCCGGCTTCCCGCGTGTCGTCGTCACCGCCGGCGGTGCCGGGGTCGCGGCGATCGATGAGGATGGGCAGGACATCGCGATCGAGCCGGTCAAGGTGAAGGTGGAAAGCACCCATGGCGCCGGCGACGAATTCATCGGCGTGCTCGCTGCGGCGCTTGCCCGGGGCGAGACGCTGGAAGCGGCGCTCGATGCGGCAAACCGCGCCGCCGCCAAACTGGTGGCGACGCCCGAGTCGGAGCGTTAGACGAAATAACCTTCCGGCATCGCGCTCGGACGGGCTCGCTCGTTGAAGGTCTGTTCAAGAGAGGGAGGGCAGGCGGATCAGGGCGTCGTCCGGGAGCGGGCGTTGCAGGGCCTTCGCCTCGTCCCAGGGCAGATTCAACCATGCCTCGATCTCGTCCGCCGTCTTCAGGATCACCGGCATCGCCTTGGGATGAACGGCGCCGACCACGCTGTTCGGCGAGCAGGTGAGGAAGGCGTAGAGATCGGTGGTGATCAGCCCTTCCTTGACCTTTCGCACACTCGTCCAGTCCTTCACCCAAAGACCGGCAAAGGCCATCAGCGGCTCGCTGGCATCGCCGGCAAACCAGGCATTCGGCGTGCGGCCGCCTTCCGGCTTGCTGGCCGGGTCCGGCTCGGCAAAGCGGGTCAGCGGCACGACGCAGCGGTTCTCGACGCCGAGCCAGCGCTTCCAGTGCTGGCTGGCCGTGTTGCGGATATTGGTCGTGCCGCCATCCGGCTCCATCTTCAGAAGGTCGTCGAAATCGACATCCTTGCCCTTGGCCCGCAGCTTGTCCGCCCGCTTCGACGCCGCCTCGTAGAGTGCCTGGCGCGAGCTCGGCAGGCCCCAGCGCACGGCGGCGAGCTCGCGCACGCCATCGGCCGCATTGCGCACGATCGGCGCCAGGCGATCCGGATAAACGTCGATCGACGGCTCCATATTGCCAAGGATATCGCGGGCCGCGCGCGTGAAATCGCGGATCGCTGCCTGGCTCGTGGTAACATTGTAAAGATTGCACATGGCTCCGCCCTCCGCCCGCACTGTCGGCAATTGCGGCGGACGACGCAAGCCCGGCCGGCCGCTTCGTTCGCCGTCGCTGTCAGTCGGGCCTCTGCTGCTGCAGATGGTCGAGGAAAGCGCGCAGCGCCGGATTGGCGCGCCGGCTCTGCGGCCAGAGAAGCGTGATCGTCGGCCCCTCCACCGCAAAGTCCGTCAGCACGGGAACCAGAACGCCGCGCGCGACCAGCGGTGCGGCCATGAAGCTCGCCACCATGCCGATGCCGCCGCCGGCGGCCAGCGCCGCCACCAGCGCATCGCTGGCATCCACGACCAGCCCGGAGGAGGGCAGGCGCTCCACGCGTTGCCCGGCAATGCGGAAGGGCCAGCGGAAGAGCTGGCCGCTGCTCTGATAGCGGAGATTGACCGTCTCATGCCCGTCCAGCTCGTCGGGATGGGTCGGCGTGCCGCGACGAGCGAGATAGGCGGGGGCGGCATAGGCTGCGAGCCGGACGGGCGCCAGGCGGCGGGAGAGCAGGCGCGACTCCTCGAGCGCCCCGATGCGCGCCGCGAGATCGATCCCCTCCGCCGTCAGATCGGCGAGATGATCGGAGAGGCGCAGGTCGATGCTGACCTTCGGATAGCGCGCCTTGAAGGCCGGCAGGGCCGGGGCGATCCAGTGGATGCCGAGCGCCAGCGAGGCGGCGATGCGCAGCCGGCCGGAGGGCTCGGCGCGCGCGGCCAGGGCCGTCTGCTCGATCGCCTCCGCTTCGGCAAGCAGCGCCAGCGCCCGCTCGTAGAGCGCCTGCCCCTCGGCCGTCAGCGTCAGCGACCGCGTCGTGCGCACGAAGAGCGACAGGCCGAGCCTGAGCTCCAGCCGCTGCACGCTCTTGCTCACCGCCGAGGGCGAAATGCCGAGGGCGCGCGCCGCCGCGGTGTAACTTCCCATGGAGGCCGCCCGCGCAAAAGCGATCAACCCGGTGAGCCGATCGAAGGACATTTGTTCCGTCATGGCATGAATGAAACGAATTGTGGCCTGATTATCAAGATGGTGTGCGATCGTTAGATCTCCCCGACCAGTTGATGCGTGAGGAGGCTCGGATGAGCGTGATGATGAAGGCTGTGCAGTTTCATGCGGCCGGCGGGCCGGACGTGCTGCGCTATGAGGACGTGCCGCGCCCGGAGGTGGTGCCGGGCGAAGTGCTGGTGCGCGTGCACGCCGTGGGTCTCAATCCGCCGGATTGGTATCTGCGGGAGGGCTATGCCATGCTGCCTCCGGAGTGGCAGCCGAAACTGTCCTTCCCGGTCATCCCCGGCACCGATCTCTCCGGCGTGGTCGAAGCGGTGGGCGAGGGTGTGACCGGCTTTGCGGAAGGCGACGCCGTCTATGCCATGGTCCGCTTTCCGAGCGGGCTCGCTGGCGGCAGCAGGGCCTATGCCGAGTATGTCAGCGTTCCCGCCGCGCAACTCGCTCACAGGCCGGCCGGTATCGATCATGTCCAGGCCGCTGCCGCACCTATGTCGGCGCTCACCGCCTGGCAGTTTCTGGTCTCTGTCGGCCATACGGTGCAAAATCCCCTCCAGCCGCATCCGCATGAGCCGGTGCCGCTCGATGGCCGCACGGTGCTGGTCAATGGGGCCGCTGGCGGCGTCGGCCATCTGGCGCTGCAGATCGCCAAGCGGCAGGGGGCGCAGGTCATCGCCGTCGCGTCCGGCCGGCACGCCGCCATGCTGCGCGCCCTCGGCGCCGACCAGGTCATCGACTATATGCGCGAGAAGGCGCAGGAGAGCGTCGGGGAGGTCGATCTGGTCGTCGATGCCGTCGGCGGGGCGGCCAGCCGCCGCTTCCTCGCCTGCATCCGGCCGGGCGGCGCGCTCTTCCCCATCTTCCCGCTCGGCTTCGATGGCGCGGAAGAGGCTGAACGCAGGGGCATCACCGTGTCGACCACGCAGGTCCGCTCGAGCGGCGCCCAGCTCGAGGAAATCGGCGCCTTGTTGAACACCGGCGCGCTCCGCGTGCTGATCGACAGCACCTTCCCCCTTTCCGAAGCCGCTGCCGCGCATCGGCGGGCGGCGGAAGGTCACCTGCAGGGAAAGATCGTGCTGACCGTCGCGTAGAGGGGACCGGGAGGCCGAGCGGTCAGCCGGATCGCTCGACCCGCAGCGTCATCGCGGCATGCAGGCTCTCGCCCGTCGCCAGCAGAACCAAGCCGGCCTCCGCGCCGGCATGATGGGCATTGGGGCGGTGGGTCATGGGCTCGATGCTGACGAAGGGCTGCTCGGGCGAGGGGGCGTAGACGACGAGATGGCGGCAGAGCGGCTCGGTGGTGAGCGTGACGCCCAGGCCAATTTCCGGCCAGTCGATCCGCGCCGTGCCGCCCCAGCCATCGAGCGCATTGTTGAGCCAGCGAGCCGGCAACCGCGTGCCCTGATCGATCCGCAGATCGGCTGGCAGGGGCAGGGGCTGGTTCGGCAGGTGTTGCGCGCGTTCCGTCCAGTAGGTTTCGGCCTCAGCCGTCAGGCGCGTCGCCGGCGTTCGGGGAAAATTGGGGTGGAAGCCGAGGCCATAGGGCAGCGGCTGCTGCCCGTGATGGGTGACGGACAGCCGGACGACGAGCGCGTCATGGGTTAGCGCGATCACCTGTTCGGCGCTGTAGTGGTATGGCGAGCCGGCATCCGCCGGATGATGCAGGGTCAGGGTGATGGAGTGTTCGGAACGTTCGGCCAGCGCCCAGTGGCGGAGCCAGCCATCGCCATGCAGCACCAGCGGGTCGGCAGTGTTCGGCGCAAGGTGATAGTCTCGGCCGTCGATCTGAAAGCCATTGCCTTCGATCCGGTTGCCAAAGGGCACCAGCGGAAAACAGGCCTCGCCTCCGAAGACCTGCGTCGCAAGCCCCGGCGAGGGCACCGTTTGCAGAATGGATCGTCCTTCGAAGGACGCGGAGAGGATCGCGCCGCCCACCGGGCTCACCTCCAGGGTAAGCCCGCCCTTTTGCAGGCGGATGCGGTCCTCGTCCACCGCGCGTCAGGTCCGCCGGCCTGCTGCGGCCGAGCGGAGATTGTCGAGGAGAACGGCGAGCAGCAGGATCAGGCCGCGCACCACATATTGGTAGAAGGCCTGGATGTTGAGCAGGTTCATGACGTTTTCGGCAATGCCCATGATCAGCACGCCGACGATGACGCCGGTCATCGCCGCACGGCCGCCGGCCAGCGAGACGCCGCCGAGCACGCAGGCCGAGATGACCGAAAGCTCCAGCCCCGTCGCCGCATTGGGCTGGCCGGAGGTGATGCGCGAGGCAAGCAGCACGCCGGCCACGGCGCAGACGAGGCCCTGCAGGGCGAAGATCCAGATCCGCATGGACGATACTCTGACGCCCGCCAGCCGCGAGGCCTCCGGATTGCCACCGATCGCCAGCGTGTTCTTGCCGAAGACGGTGCGGTTCAGGATGAAGCCGAAGATGAGGAAGAACAGCGCCATCACCCAGATCGGCGTCGGTATGCCCAGGAATTTCGACAGCGCCAGCTGGTAGAAACCCGGATCATTGATGCCGACCGCGCGGCCGTCCGAGGCGATCAGTGCGAGGCCGCGCACGATCTGCATGGTGGCGAGCGTGGTGATCAGCGCATTGATGCGAAAGCGGGCGATAACCACGCCATTGACGAGCCCGACGGCACCCCCGCAGAGCAGGGCGGCGATCAGCCCCATCAGGATCGAGCCGGTGGCATTGGAGGCCATGACCGCCACCATGCCGGAGAAAGCAACGGTCGAGCCCACCGACAGGTCGAAGTCCCGCGAGGCCAGGCAGAACATCATGGTGCAGGCGACGATACCGATCGTGACCACCGACTGCAGCAGGCCGAGCATGTTGCGCTCGGTCAGGAAGTTCGGAACGGTCAGCGCGACGATGGCAAAGGCGATCGCGAAGATGACGACCAGGCCCTGTTCGCCAAGGAGGAGTTTCTTCAAGGACGTCATCACGCATGGACCTGTTGGTTGGGAAGTTCGCTGGCATTGGCAATATCGGGCAGGGCGGCCGCCAGGATGCGGCGCTCGTCGAACTGGTCGCGCGGAAGATCCGCGGCCACCCGCCCCTGGCAGAGCACCAGGATCCGGTCGGTGATGCCCATCACCTCGGGGAGTTCGCTGGAGATGACGACGATCGCCATGCCGTCGGAGGCGAGTTCGTAGAGAATGTCGTAGATCTCCGACTTAGCGCCGACATCGATGCCGCGGGTCGGCTCGTCGATGATCAGCACCTTGACACCCTGTTCGGAGAGCCAGCGGCCGAGAATGACCTTCTGCTGGTTGCCGCCCGAAAGGTTGACGATGTCCTGCCGGCGGGAAGGCGTGCGCACCCTGAGCTTGGCGATGAAGCGCTCGGCAAGCTCCGCCTCCTTCTTCGGCTGGAGGATTCCGAAGGGCGAGAAGTGACGGCGCGAGGAGATCGCCATGTTCTCCTCGATGTTGCGGCCCTGGACGATGCCTTCGGCCTTGCGATCTTCCGGGCAGAGCACGATGCCAGCACGGATCGCGTCCGGCGGACTGTCGGGCCTGACCGCCACGCCATCGATGCTGACCGTGCCCTGAGAGCGGCTGTCCGCCCCATAGATCAGCCGCGCCGCCTCGCTGCGCCCGGCGCCGATCAGGCCGAACAGGCCCAGGATCTCGCCCTTGCGCACGGTAAAGCTCAAGGGATGGCGCAGCTTGCGGCCGGCGATATCCTTGACCTCAAGGCGGACGGCCCCCTGGGTGCGCGGGCGAAAACCCCAGATATTGGCGATCTCGCGGCCGACCATTTCGGAGATGATCTGGTCGCGGGTGACCGAGGCGATCTCGGGGTGGTGGGCGGCGAGCTTGCCGTCGCGCAGCACCGTCAGGCTGTCGCAGAGGCGGAAGATCTCGTCCAGCCGGTGCGAGACATAGAGAATGACCTTGCCCTGCGCCCGCAGCCGGTCGATCAGCGCAAAGAGGATCTCGCTTTCGCGCGAGGAGAGGGAGGAGGTGGGCTCGTCGAGCGCGATGACGCGAGCATCGGCCATCACCGCCTTGGCGATCTCGACCATCTGCCGCTCGCCGAGCGAGAGGCTTGCGACCTTGGCATCGGGGTCGATGTCGATGCCGATCTCGGAAAGCTTGTCGCGCACGACGCCCTGCAGCCGCGCCCGGTCGATCACTCCGGCGCGCCCCGGGAACCGGCCGAGCCAGAGGTTCTCCGCCACCGTCAGTTCCGGGACGAGCTGCAGTTCCTGGTGGATGACGATGACGCCGGCCTGGAAGGCATCGCCGACCGAGCGGTAGCGCTGCGGCACTCCGTCGATGACGATCTCGCCGCTATCGGCGGATTGGTCGCCGGAGAGCAGGCGGATCAGCGTCGACTTGCCGGCGCCGTTCTCCCCCATCAGCCCATGGACCGCGCCCTTGGCGACCGAAAAGGAGACGTCCGACAGCGCCTGCACGCCGGGATAGGCCTTCGAAAGGCCTCTAAAGTCGAGAAAGCTCTGCATGGTCTCACCGGAAGCGGAATGGCCCGGCGGCTTGCCGCCGGGCAGGTCTGATCCTGTTTCGGATCACTCGATGCCGAGATCCTTGCGTACGGCCTCGTAATTGTCGCGAAGCGCGAGCTGGCCGGCGGTCAGCGTGAGCTTTTCCGGTTCCTTGTCGTTGGCGACCCAGTCATACATGTTGAGCGCCGTCTCGTAGCCATGCCGCTTCGGCGAGATGATGACCGTACCGAAGAAGCCGGTCGGGGTGGGCTTCTTGAACTCGTTGATCGCCGAATCCGCGCCGCCGATGCCGACGCCGATCATGCTGTCGGCGGGAATGCCGACCGTCTCGCTGGCGCGCACGGCGCCGAGCACGGCTTCGTCGTTCAGGCCGACGGCAACCCAGTGCTTGATGCCCGCATTCTTGTTGAGCACGGTGGTGGCGGCGTTCAGCGCGGCTTCCGTATCGGTCTTGGCCTGCGGCGCATCGAAGATGTTGGCTTCGGGGAAACCGGCAGCCTTCAGCACCGAAAGCGCGCCATCGACGCGGTCGACGGCAGTCGGCAGCTGGTCGTAGGAGACGCGGATCGCGCCGACCTCCTTCATATCCCAGCCGCGCTTCTTGATCTCCTCGACGATGGTCTGGCCGACCGCCTCGCCGATCTTGGTGGCAGAAATCCCCATATGCGGCACGTCTTCGATCGGGCTGCCATCGGCATTGACCAGCCGGTCGTCGACCGTCATGACCTTGAGATCATTGGCGGCCGCCTTGGCGACGATGCCCGGGCCGAGCTTGACGTCGGGCGTGCAGATGATGAAGCCCTGGGCGCCCTGCGCGCCGAGATTGTCGATCGCCGACTGAACCTTTTCGCCGTCTTCGGCGCCAATCTTGACCAGCGTGAAGCCCTTCTCCTTGGCGGCCACGTCGGCGAACTTCCATTCGTCCTGGAACCAGGGTTCTTCCGGCTGCTTGACAATGAAGCCGATCTTGACGTCGGCCGCGAAGGCGGAGCCGGCAGCCATCATGAGCACGGCGCCGGCGAGCAGCGCTTTCCTGAACATTTCCATTTGTCTCTCTCCCAATTTGACTGCCTGAGCAGCACCTATCGGATAATGCGTTTCATCATAACCGTCAATTGGCGTTGTATGATGAATTGCAAAAGCTGGTCCGATATGGCAGAGCTGATGTCGGATTCGGCCGTTGCCTTCGTCGGCGAAACAGGTCACGGATCGGAGCCGCGCGACAGCGCGGTCGAGGAGTGGGTGGACATGGCCGCAGACAAGCTCACGGAGCGCCTGGAGGCGGAGCAGGGGGAGGTCGCCCTGCGGCGTCCGCGCGTCCAGAAGAATGTGACGCGGGCCATCGCGTCCGACATTTTCGCCGAGGTCTTCGCCGTCGGCGCCTTCCTGCCCACCGAGGCGGAGCTGTGTTTGCGCTACGGCGTCAGCCGCACCGTCATCCGGGAATCGCTGAAAATCCTTGAATCGAAAGGCTTGGTGCGCGGACGCTCGCGGGTCGGCACCGTCGTCTGCGGCAAGGAGGAGTGGAACATCCTCGACGGTCAGGTGCTCGACTGGATCGGCCCGCGGATCTTCGAACTCGATCTCCTCGGCTGCGTGCTCGATGCGCGGCGCGCCATGGAGCCCTTCGCCGCCGAATTCGCCGCGGAGCGCGCCACCATGCAGGAGGTGGCGGAGATCGAGCGGGCCTGGGAGTGGATGCGCGACGCCGAAGGCGACCTCGAAGCCTTCACCAAGGCCGATGTCGCCTTCCATGCCGCGCTGCTGAAGGCCAGCCACAACCAGGTCTTCCTGCAACTCGTCAACATCATCCAGGCCGCGCTCGAATTTTCGCTGCATGCCTCCAACGAGGCGGCGGATGCGCGCGGCGAGGCGGTGGAGCTGCACCGCCAGCTGGTCGAAGCCCTGCGCATGCGCGACAAGGCGGCCGCGCGCCGCTGCGTCGACCGCATGCTCGACGTCGCGGCGCGCGACCTCGCCATCGCCGTCAAGAAACATCCCATACCGGCCGAGCGCTCCGCCCGGCCGCAGTCAGAACGAGCCCCCTCATGAAAATCACCAAGCTCACCACCTACATCGTCCCGCCGCGCTGGATGTTTCTGAAGATCGAGACGGACGAGGGCATCTCCGGCTGGGGCGAGCCGGTGGTCGAGGGCCGGGCGCTCACCGTCCAGGCGGCGGTGCACGAGCTGGAAGATTATCTGATCGGCAAGGACCCCTTCCTGATCGAGGATCATTGGCAGGTCATGTACCGCGCTGGTTTCTATCGCGGCGGCGCGATCCATATGTCGGCCATTGCCGGCATCGACCAGGCGCTCTGGGATATCAAGGGCAAGGCGCTGGGCGCGCCGATCCACTCGCTGCTCGGCGGCCAGGTGCGCGATCGCATCAAGGTCTATAGCTGGATCGGCGGCGATCGGCCGTCCGATGTCGCCAACAATGCGCGCGACGTCGTGGCCCGCGGCTTCAAGGCCATCAAGCTCAATGGCTGCGAGGAACTGCAGATCGTCGACACCAATGAGAAGCTTGACAAGGCGGTGCAGACCATCGGGCTCATCCGCGATGCGATCGGCCCGCATATCGGCATCGGCGTCGATTTCCACGGCAGGGTTCACCGCCCCATGGCCAAGGTGCTTGCCAAGGAACTCGAGCAGTTCAAGCTGATGTTCATCGAGGAACCGGTGCTTTCGGAAAACCGCGAGGCGCTGAAGGAAATCGCCAATCACTGCTCGACGCCGATCGCGCTCGGCGAGCGGCTTTATTCGCGCTGGGACTTCAAGGGCGTGCTCGCCGACGGCTATGTCGATATCCTCCAGCCCGATCTTTCGCACGCCGGCGGCATCACCGAATGCCGTAAGATCGCCGCCATGGCAGAGGCCTATGATGTGGCGCTGGCGCCGCACTGCCCGCTGGGGCCGATCGCGCTTGCCGCCTGCCTGCAGGTCGATGCCGTCAGCCACAATGCCTTCATCCAGGAGCAGAGCCTCGGCATCCACTACAACACCGGCAACGACATCCTCGACTATATCTCCAACAAGGAGGTGTTGCACTATGAGGATGGCTTCGTCTCGATCCCGCAGGGCCCCGGTCTCGGCATCGAGGTGAACGAGGACTATGTCATCGAGCGGGCGCGTGAAGGCCATCGCTGGCGCAACCCCGTCTGGCGCCATGCCGATGGCAGCGTGGCCGAGTGGTAAGGTCGTGGCAGATCGTCTGACTGGCAAACGCATCGTCATCACCGGCGCCGCCCAGGGCATCGGCCTTGCCATCGCCGAGGCCTTCACGGCCGAAGGCGCTGCCCTGCTACTCATCGACCGGGATGGGACCTTGCTTGAAAACGAGGCGTCGCGGCTGCGGAAGCAGGGCGGCCGCATCGCCGCCGCCACAGCCGACATTACCGATGCGCCGGGCGTAAAAGCGGCGATCGACGCGGCGGCCGGCGAGATCGGGCCCTTCAACGCGCTGGTCAACAACGCCGGCGTCAACGTCTTCTCCGAAGCGCTCTCCCTGAGCGACGAGGACTGGACGCGCTGTTTCGACATCAACCTCAAAGGTGCCTGGAACTGCAGCCGCGCCGTGCTGCCGGGCATGATCGCGGCCGGCGGCGGCTCGATCCTGAACATCGCCTCCACCCACGCCTTCACCATCATCCCCCACACCTTCCCCTATCCGGTCGCCAAACATGCCCTGCTCGGGATGACCAAGGCGCTGGGCCTCGAATATGCCGATAAGGGCGTGCGGGTGAATGCGCTGGCGCCCGGCTATGTGCGCACCCAGAAGGTGATCGACTATTGGAACGGCTTTCCCGATCCGGCAGCAGCCGAGGCGGAGACCATGAAGCTTCACCCCGGCCGCCGCATCGCCGAGCCGAAGGAGATCGCCATGGCGGCGCTGTTCATGATCTCCGACGAATGCCCCTTCATGACCGCCACCTGCCTGACGGTCGATGGGGGCTTGAGCGTGCTGCACCACCCCTGACGGGGGATGCGGCCGCGGAGCATCGCCGCGGCCCGTCGCTTTCAAGAAAGTGTCTCGACGTCAGACCTGGGCCTGGCCGCCATCGGCGAAGAGTTCGGCACCGTTGACGAAGCTCGCATCGTCGGAGGCGAGGAAGAGGGCGGCCTTGGCAATCTCTTCCGGCTCGCCGACCCGGCCGAGCGGGATGCGCGCGGCGAGCGCGTCGAGCAGGCCCTGCTGGGCGGCGGCATCGTCTCCGGCCAGTTCGACCAGCCCCGGCGTGCGCGTTGCGCCGGGAGAAAGCACATTGACGCGGATGCCGCTGCCTTTGAGGTCAAGCGCCCAGGAGCGGGCGAGGTTGCGCACGGCGGCCTTGGAGGCGGAATAGACGCTGAAGGCGGCCGTGCCCTCCGTGCCGGTGGTCGAGCCGGTGAGGATCACCGATCCGCCACCCTGAAGCAGCGGCAGGGCGGCCTGCACGGTCAGGATCACCGCCTTGACGTTGCGCCCGAAGGTCTCGTCGATCTGGGTTTCCGTGATTTGCCCGAGCGGCAGCATGGTGCCGCCCCCGGCATTGACGAAGAGCACGTCGATCCGTCCGGCCTCACGCTTCACCTGGTCGAAAAGACGCTGCAGATCCTCGCTCCGGCTGGAATCGGCCTGCACGCCGATGGCGCCTTCGCCGATCTCGGCCACAGCCTTGTCCAGCACGTCCCTGCGCCGGCCGGTGATGTAGACGGTCGCGCCTTCCGCGGCAAAAAGCTTGGCGGAGGCAAGGCCGATGCCGCTGGTGGCGCCGGTGATGACGGCGATCTTGTCTTTCAGTCTCTTGCTCATGGTCTTCTCCTTGCGGCCGGCGCGCAGACGCGCAGCCCGGGCGGGCCCGGCCTTGGGTTTGGGTATTGAGTGTCGGTGAGGGGCGCGGGCATCGTCTGCGCCGCGCACCGTCCGATGCTGAAGAAGCTAGGATCTCAGTCGGGGCGCTAGAAGGCGCTGCGGGTGGAGACACTATCCATCGGGGTGGATGATCCCGCCTCCGGCGCCCATCCGCGGCGGGCGTCGATCCCAGCGAAGAGGGTCGCCGCCCAATCGGCAAAGGCGCGCAGCCGTGGATTGGGAAAGCGGTCGGCCGGCGCCACCAGATGCAGCACGTGATTGTCCGGCGCCCAACCCGGCAGGAGCTCGACCAGTCGTCCGCTCGCAATATGCGGCCGGGCGAGGAAGCCGAAAGTCTGGGCGATGCCGAGGCCGGCGAGAACGGAGGCGAGATGCGCCGTGCTCTCGTTGACGGAGAGGCCGGGCCCGGCCTCGCGCTCGAAGCGCTCTTCCCCCTTCAGGAAGCGCAGAGGAAAGCGCCGCCCGGAGGATGCGGAGAAATATCCGATGATGCGGTGCCCCTCGAGCGCATCCGGCGTCTCGGGCAGCGGGCGGCCGGCGAGATAGGCGGGCGCCGCGCAGACGACATAGTCGAGCTCGCAGAGCCTGCGGGCCCTCATGGTCGAGTCGCTGAGCGCCCCGCCGCGGATCACGCAGTCGATGCCTTCGCCGATCAGATCCGTTGCGCGATCGGTCACGCCGAGCGCAAGCTCGATTTCCGGATAGAGCGCCTCGAACGCGGAGAGAGCGGGGATCAGCACCTCGCTTGCGAGGATCGAGCCGACGTCGACGCGCAGCGGCCCGCGCGGTGCCTGGCGAGCGCCGGCGATCGAGCGGTCCATCTCGTCGAGATCGGCGAGCAGTGACAGCGCGCGGGCGCGATAAGCGGCACCCTCGGCGGTCAGCGTCACCGCACGGGTCGTACGCTCCACCAGTTTCGCGCCGAGATGGGCTTCCAGATCCTGGACGAGCTTGCTGACCGTCGAGCGCGGCAGGTTGAGCCCATCCGCCGCCCGCGCGAAGGAGCCTGCTTCGGCCACGCGCACGAAGCTGCGCAAGGCAAGGATCTGGTCCATGGCAACCCCTCCGGCTCTCGGGGCGCACGGCCCACCTAGTCTTCTAGCGGATTGGCCTTTTCCTGTAAGGGGTTTCCGACCAAGCGAAGCGGGCACCTCGGCGCCCGACAGCGTCGTCGAACGCTGCCTCAGGCAGAGGGCGCCTGCGTCTTGTAGCGCAGGTGGATCGCGCCGTGGGAGAGGGGCGTGCAGCTGAGCAAGCTGAGCTCCACCTTGCCGGCGAGACCTTCTTCGCCGAATTCGATTACCCGGTCGGCGCCCTTGCGCGCATCGAGCGCGGGCGCGACGACGAGGCTGATCTCGTCCACCAGGCCCGCCGCGAGCAGGGCGCCATTGGTGCCGGCGCCGCCCTCCAGCAGGATGCGGGAGATGCCGAGCTCGCCGTTCAGCGTCTCCAGCATGGCGCCGATGTCCATCTCGTCGCTCTCGGAGACGAGGTAGGACACGCCGTCGCTCGCCAGCTCCGCCAGATGGCTGTCCGGCACATCCCGGCCGAGGAGCACGACGACATGGTCGCCATAGAGGTCGCCCTTGTCGAAATGCAGTTTGCCGCCGCGGTCGATGGCGATGGCGAAGCTCTTGGCGGACCGATCGGCGAAATGGGCGGGGCGCGTGACCGCATGCGGACCGTCCACCGGATGGGGACCGGCCTTGGAGATCTCGGCCATCGTCGTCCGGCCCACCATCCAGGCATCGCCGCCATGGTCGGCATGGACTTGGTCGTAGAGCTTCGACCAGTCGGAGCGGCTCCCGTCCGGGCTTTTCGTCAGCCGGCTCGGATGCAGCGTGCCGTCAGGCGAGGTGATCATCAGGCAGATCAGAGTGGGCTTCATGGCGAGACCTTTCGAATGCGCATTATGGCTTTGCTCGTGGAGGTAGCGCCGGCCAGCCCGGCCGCAAGATGAAAGGTCGGGCGCGACGCGTGGGCCGCCGGCTGGAGACTGCCTCTTGCCTTTGAGCGTAGACTGACATAGGAATAATTCGATATTTCAATGGATGTGGAATTATGGATGATCATCAGGCGCTCGCTGCCTTTTCGGCCCTGTCGCAGGAAACCCGGCTGCAGATCGTGCGGATGCTGGTGGTCGCAGGTCCCGGCGGCATGGCGGCCGGGGCGATCGCCGAGGCGCTCGGGCTCTCGCCCTCCAGCCTCTCCTTTCATCTGAAGGAGCTCGACCGGGCGGGCCTGATCGACCAGAAGCGCGAATCGCGCTCGATCATCTACAGCGCCAGCTATCCCTCGCTGGCCGCGCTCGTCCGCTTCCTGATGGAAGACTGCTGCTCCGGCCATCCCGAGATCTGCGCCCCCGCCGCCGCTGAAGCGGTTTGCTGCGCGCCTCAGGAAGCGAAGGTCCCATGAGCGAGACGGCTCTCGCGATCACGCCGATCGATCCGGCCGCCGCCGATCTTCGCGCGGCCCTCTCGGCCGCGCGGCTGCCGGTCGACGACCTCGCCGAGCCCGGCCGGCATTTTCATCGGTTCGACGATGATGGCGGCACGATCGGATTCGGCGGCCTCGAGCTGCATGGGACGGTCGCCCTCCTACGGTCGGTCGTCGTCCTTCCGGAAAGGCGTGGACAGGGGCATGGCCAGGCCGTCGTTTCCGCATTGCGAACCGAGGCCAGCCGTCTCGGCGTCTCCGAACTCTATCTCCTGACGAAGGGGGCGGCGCCCTTCTTCGAGCGGCTCGGCTTTGCCCGTGTCGATCGCGCCGAGGCACCGGCAGCGATCCGCCAGTCCCGGCAGGCCCAGCATCTCTGTCCCGCGTCCGCCTCCCTTCTCGTTAACCGCATGAAGGCTTGAGCCATGAGCAGTTTTGAACGGTTCCTTACCCTCTGGGTCGCCCTCTGCATCGTCGTCGGAATCGCGCTCGGCCATCTGATGCCCGGCGTCTTCCAGGCCATCGCGGCCGTGGAGGTGGCGCGGGTCAATCTGCCGGTGGCGATGCTGATCTGGCTGATGATCATCCCCATGCTGCTCAAGATCGATTTCGCCGCGCTCGGCCAGGTCGGGCGCCACTGGCGCGGCATCGGCGTGACGCTCTTTATCAACTGGGCGGTCAAGCCCTTCTCCATGGCGCTGCTCGGCTGGCTATTCATCGGCTGGCTGTTTCGGCCCTATCTGCCGGAGGCGCAGGTCGACTCCTATATCGCCGGGCTCATCCTGCTCGCCGCCGCTCCCTGCACGGCCATGGTCTTCGTCTGGTCGAACCTGACCAGGGGCGAACCGCATTTCACGCTGAGCCAGGTGGCGCTCAACGATGCCATCATGGTCGTCGCCTTCGCGCCCATCGTCGGCCTGCTGCTCGGCCTGTCTGCCATTTCCGTGCCCTGGGACACGCTGATCCTCTCGGTCCTGCTCTATATCGTGCTGCCCGTCGTGGTCACGCAACTCCTGCGTCGCGTCACCGACGCGGCGGGACTTGCCGCGCGCCTGCAGCCGCTGTCGCTCGCGGCGCTGCTCGCCACGCTGGTGTTGCTCTTCGGCTTCCAGGGTGAGCAGATCCTTGCGCAGCCGGGCATCATCGCGCTGCTCGCCGTGCCGATCCTGATCCAGGTCTATTTCAATTCGGGGCTCGCCTATCTCCTCAATCGCATGAGCGGCGAGGCTCATTGCGTGGCAGGTCCCTCGGCCCTCATCGGCGCCTCGAATTTCTTCGAGCTGGCGGTGGCCGCCGCCATCAGCCTCTTCGGCTTCCAGTCGGGCGCCGCCCTTGCCACCGTCGTGGGTGTCCTCATTGAGGTGCCGGTCATGCTTTCGGTGGTCGCCATCGTCAATCACAGCCGCGGCTGGTACGAGCGCGGCCGCGCCGTTCGCCTTGTCGCCGAGAAGGAGATCTGAGCATGGACGTCACCATCTACCACAATCCCGCCTGCGGGACCTCGCGCAACACGCTGGCGCTGATCCGCCACAGTGGGATCGAGCCGACCATCATCGACTATCTCGCCACGCCGCCGAGCCGGGAAAAGCTCCGGGCGATGATCGCCGATGCGGGCCTGACCGTCCGGGAGGCGATCCGCGAAAAGGGCACGCCCTATGCCGAACTCGGCCTCGACAATCCGGCGCTCGGCGACGACGCACTGATCGACGCCATGCTGGCCCATCCGATCCTCATCAACCGCCCCTTCGTGGTGACCCCGCTCGGCACGCGCCTGTCCCGCCCTTCGGAGCGGGTGCTGGAGATCCTGCCGGAGACGGCACGCGGTCCCTTCAGCAAGGAGGACGGCGAAGCCGTGCTCGACGCGGACAACAAGCGCCTCGTCTGAGTGCGGGCAACCCGCCCGGCGATCGTCCTCCGGACGGTGGAAAAAATCTGCGCGCCGCGCCAGATAGGGAGATACTGGCACGGCGCGGGGAATGTGACGAGGCGGTCTCCAGGCCCGCATCGATCTCGCCGTCCGGCCCGCTCTGCGCGGGCCGGCGGTTGCCCGTTCCGCGCCGAGTATAGGTTGGAGGCGGTGCGCCTCGCGCCAAGGGGAGGACTGCATGACCACCATTTTCGACAGGCCGGAGGATTTCGCAGCGACGGCGCTTGAGGGCTTCGCGGCGGTCTATGGCCGCTATGTCCGCGCGGTGCGCAACGGCGTGGTGCGCGCCACGCCGCGGACTGAAGGCAAGGTGGCGGTGGTGGTGGGCGGAGGCTCCGGCCACTATCCGGCCTTTGCCGGCTATGTCGGCCAGGGTCTCGCCGATGCCGCCGTTGCCGGCGATGTCTTCGCCTCGCCCTCCACGGCGGCCGTCGCCCGCCTCTGCCGGCAGGCGGATCTCCGCGGCGGCGTGCTGCTCGGCTATGGCAATTATGCGGGCGATGTCCTGAATTTCGGCCTGGCGGCCGAGCGGTTGAGGGCCGAGGGCATCGATGTGCGGCTGCTGGCAGTCACCGATGATGTTGCCAGTGGACCGGCCGAGGCGCATCTGAGCCGGCGCGGCATTGCCGGCGACCTGGTCGTCTTCAAGATCGCGGGCGCCGCGGCGGAGGAGGGGCTGGATCTCGATGCCGTCGAGGCTGTTGCCCGGCATGCCAATCAGCGCACCGTGTCCTTCGGCGTCGCCTTTGCCGGCTGCACATTGCCGGGGGCTGCGGGGCCGCTCTTCTCCGTCGACAAGGGGCGCATGGCGCTCGGCCTCGGCATTCACGGCGAACCGGGCATCGACGATCAGGCGATCCTGCCGGCACTCGATCTCGCTCGCCTGCTGGTCGACCGGCTGCTCGCGGAACGGCCGGAGGGCGCGGCACGGGTCGCCCTGGTGCTGAACGGTCTCGGCGCGACGAAGTATGAGGAGCTCTTCCTGCTCTATACCCATGTGGCCGCCCGGATCGAGGCGGCCGGGCTGGCCATCGTCCTGCCGGAGGTTGGCGAATTCGTCACCAGTCTCGACATGCAGGGCTGCTCGCTGACCCTCATGTGGCTGGACGAGGCGCTGGAGCGGCTCTGGCGCGCCCCGTGCGAAAGTGCCGCCTTCACCCGGCGTGAGGGCCATGTCGTGGTGCCCTTTGCCGGGGAGGAGGCGGATGAAGCGGTCGCCTATCCGCCGGCCGATGCCGCCTCGCAGGCTGATGCCCGCTGTCTTGCGGCGCTGCTCAAGGACCTTGCGTCCACGCTGGTGGAGGCGGAAGCCGAGCTTGGCCGCATCGATGCGGTGGCCGGCGACGGCGACCACGGCCAGGGCATGGCGCGCGGTTCGGCCGCGGCCCACGAGGCGGCGAAGGCGGCGCTGAGCGCCGGTGCCGGTGCGCGCAGCCTGCTGGAGGCGGCGGGCGATGCCTGGGCCGACCGGGCGGGCGGCACGTCGGGCGTCCTCTGGGGCGTGTTGCTGCGCGCCTGGAGCCAGGCCTTCTCCAACGAAGGGCCGATCACGCCGCAAGCGGTCGTTGACGGCGCACGGCTGGCGCTGTCCGGCGTGACCCGGCTCGGCGGCGCCAAACCGGGCGACAAAACGCTCGTCGACGCGCTGATCCCCTTCGTCGAGACGCTGGAGCAGCGCTTCGGCGAAGGTCGTCTTCTGGCCGAAGCCTGGGAGGCCGCCGCGCAGGCCGCGGAGGCCGCTGCGGTCGAAACGGCCAAGCTGACCCCCAAGCTCGGCCGCGCCCGGCCGCTTGCCGCGCGCAGCCTCGGCCACCGCGATGCCGGCGCCGTCTCGCTGGCGCTCTGTGCGACGACGGCGGGACGGCATCTCGCCCGATAATACGAGGATCGGTCGCTGAAGGGGCAGCCGGATGCAGGATGTCATGCAATCCGAATGAGGTGCGCCCGTTTAGCCGTGCAGACCGGCGGTTCGGCTCAAGACGCAGGGCTGCCGATCAGTTGGTCATAGGCCCTTTCCGGCGCGCCATAGCTGCCGCCGGCGATGTTTTCCAGCCGGGTGCGGTCGAGCACCTGGACATCGCCGCGGGTGGCCTTGATGGCGTGGATGCCTTCGAGCACATGCAGCTCGGCGGTCACGCCAGAGCGGCGCACGCCGAGCATCAGAGAGAGAAATTCGTGCGTCAGCTGCAGATGGTCTCCATCGACTCGGTCATGGCACATCAGCAACCACCGCGCGAGCCGCTCATGCATCGTGTAGCGTGCATTGGCGACAGAGGAATGCGCCATCTGCAGCGCGCTGACGAAGACATAGCGCAGCAGCAGGTCACGCACGCCCTTGTCGCTGTCGAACAGCGCGCCCATTGCCGCGAAGGAGACCCTGAAGCCGGTGCCTTCGACCTGCATGAAGGTCCGGTTCGGCGTCGCCTCGACGTGCAGCAGACGATGGAGCCCGGTTATCCCCTCGCGACCGATATGCGCGACCTCGATCTCCTCCCGGTCATCATTGGTTGCAATCGCAGAGGCGAGCCCGCTTTCGATGAACCAGAGATGCGCAGTTGGTACATTGGCCTCGACCAGCATGTGGCGCAGTGGCAGAACATAAGGCTCGAGATGCGGCGCGAGGCTCGCAAACTGATCGACTGTCAAAGCCCGCAACAGGCGGTTGCGGATGCTCGTCTGGCTGAGCGGCGTCATCTGCGCATCCTTGGCGGAGAAGAGCCCGCTCTCGTGCCACGACGAGCCGGAGCATGAAGCATGATACAGCATAACAGGCCGCGCCGCCAACCACGACTTCGGTGCGTGCCCATTTGGACAGAATGGCCTGTCACCTTGCCGCGCGTCCAGCGAGCCGCACTGACGAGCAGCGTGGTGGCCGGCGCTCTCCTCAGCCGCGGTGGCGCAGGGCCTCGACGATGACGCTCAGGGCTGGGGACATCTGGCGGCGGCTCGGATAATAGAGGTGATAGCCGCTGAAGGGCGGGCTCCAATCGTCGAGCACCGCTTGTAGCGCGCCGCAGGCAAGCGGCTCTTCGACGAGATCCTCCGGCACATAGGCAATGCCATAGCCCTTGATCGCCGCATCGATCTGGGCCAGCGAGGTGTTGAAGCTCAGCTGGCCATCGACGCGAACCCGAAGCTCCCGCCCGTCCTTTTCGAACTCCCAGCTGTAAAAGCCGCCCCAGCTGACCTGGCGCATGTTGATGCAGGTGTGTCCGACCAGATCCTGCGGTATCTGCGGAATGCCATTGCGGGCGAAGTAGTCGGGCGAAGCCACGGCGCGGAGCCGCCAGTCGGGGCCGATCCGCACGGCGATCATGTCCTTGTCGACGCTTTCGCCGAGCCGCACGCCGGCATCAAACCGCTCCTCCACGATGTTGCGCATGCCATTGTCGCTGTAGAGCTCGACCTTGATGTCCGGATAGCTCCGCAGAATGGCGGCAAGCTTGGGCCAGACGTACCCCTGCAGCGCGTGATCGGACAGGGTCAGCCGCACCGTGCCGGAGGGCTTGTCGCGGAAGGCGACGAGGTCGGCGAGGTCGGCCGCGATCGCCTCGAAGCGCGGCGCCAGCGACTGCAGCAGCCGCTCGCCGGCCTCGGTGGTCGCGACGCTGCGGGTGGTCCGGGTCAGCAGCCGGACGCCGAGGCGCGCCTCGAGCTGTCGGATCGTGTGGCTGAGGGTGGATTGCGAGGTGCCCAGCTGCGCGGCCGCGCGCGTGAAGCTTCGCTCGCGCGCCACCTCGATGAACCACATCAGGTCCTTCACATCCTCGCGCTGCATGGCTTTGCGCCCTCATTCATATCAGAAGTCGATAAGTCCATGCCATTCTACACAGATTGTTCGAACAATGCACGGGACCTATTCTCCCCTCATCGATCAGATGACGCGGCGGATTGACGACAATGACGATGACACCGGTGATGGAAACGGAGGAGGGCCAGCGCGGCCACCGGCGGGAGGGCTGGAGCGCGGTCGTCTCCATGACGCTGTGCGTCTTCACGCTGATCGCGTCGGAATTCATGCCGGTCAGCCTGCTGACGCCGATCGCCGCCGATCTCGGCGTCACCGAGGGCCATGCCGGCCAGGCGATCTCCATCTCCGGCCTGTTCGCCGTCGTCACCAGCCTGTTTCTCGCCGGCCTGACAAGCCGGCTCGACCGGCGGCATGTGGTCCTCGGGCTGACCGCGCTGCTCGTGCTTTCGGGGATCGTCGTCACGCTGTCGCCGTCCTATCCGCTGCTGATGGTCGGCCGGGCCCTGCTTGGCATCGCCATTGGCGGCTTCTGGTCCATGTCGACCGCGATCGTCATGCGGCTTGTGCCGAGCGATGCGGTGCCGAAGGCGCTGGCCCTGCTCAATGCCGGCAACGCTATTGCCGCCACCGTCTCCGCCCCGCTTGGCAGCCTGCTCGGCGCGATGATCGGCTGGCGCGGGGCCTTCTTCCTCGTCGTCCCCGTCGGCCTGCTGGCTTTGCTCTGGCAGTGGATCAGCCTGCCCGCGCTCGCCCCGCGCGCCGGCGGCTCGGCGCTCGCCGTTTTCCGTCTGCTCGGCCGGGCGCCGGTGGCGCTGGGCATGGCGGCGATCCTCATGCTCTTCATGGGCCAGTTCGCGCTCTTCACCTATCTCCGCCCCTTCCTGGAGCAGGTGACCGAGGTCGGCATTGAAACCCTGTCGCTGATGCTGCTGCTGATGGGCCTTGCCGGCGCCGCCGGAACCTGGGTCATCGGCCAGATGCTCGGCCGCCGCATGTTCAGCCTGCTGATCGCGATTCCGCTGCTGATGGCCGGGCTGGCGCTCACGCTGATCGGCGTCGGCACGGCGCAGGGGCCGGTCTTTGCCGCGCTGATCGGCTGGGGCTTCCTCGGCACGGCCGCTCCGGTCGGCTGGGGCACCTGGCTCAGCCGCACCCTTCCGGACGAGGCAGGCGGCGGCCTGCAGGTCGCGGTTATCCAACTGGCAATCACCGCCGGCGCCGCCCTTGGCGGGCTGCTTTTCGACAGGCTCGGCTGGCAGGCGACCTTCCTCCTTGCTGCAACGCTCCTCATCGGCTCGGCGCTTGCCGCGCTCGGCGCCTGGCGGATCAAGGGAGCGGCGCGATGAGGGGAGCGGCCACGACCGATCGCCGCCGGCTGATCATTGGCGCCGCCGCCCTGGCCCTTCTTGCAGGACGCAGCCATGCGGCCACCCATGCGAACAAGCAGGAGAAGACCGCCATGCGGATTGGGATGCGCTTTGCCGGGCGCGACCTGACGGCGACGCTCTTCGACAATCCCTCGGCGCGCGATTTCTTCTCGCTCCTGCCGCTCGATCTCGAAGTGGAGGATTTCGGCGGCAACGAGAAGATCGCCTACCTGCCGCGCAAGCTCTCGGTCGAGGGTCATGGCCCCTTCGGGAACGAGCAGCCCTACGACCTCTGCTACTACATGCCTTGGGGCAATCTCGCCATGTTCTTCGCCCCCTACAAGCATCCGGGCCTTGTCCGTCTCGGCCGGTTCGAGACCGGCATGGAGGCCCTGCATCTGGCTGGCCGCTATCCGCTGCGGATCGAAGCCATCGACTGACCCCTCACCGTAACCGAACAGGAGCGTGCATCATGACCCATTCGCTTGACCCTGCAGACGATTTCAGCCCCTCCCGCCGCAGCCTGATGATGGCGACCGGCGCTGCCGTGGCGGCCATTGGTCTGACCCCCGCCATCGCCGCTGCACAAGGCGCGGCCGAACCGGAGATCTGGGACAAGGTCTTCCCGAAGAGCGACGCCGTCGAACACCGGAAGGTCTCGTTCAAGAACCGCTACGGCATTGCTCTTTCGGGCGATCTCTACCTGCCGAAGAATCTCGGCTCGGCGCCGCTCGCAGCCCTTGCGATCAGTGGCCCGTTCGGCGCGGTGAAGGAACAGTCCTCCGGCCTCTATGCCCAGACCCTGGCCGAGCGCGGCTTTGCGGCGCTTGCCTTCGACCCATCCTATACAGGCGAGAGCGGCGGCGAGCCGCGCAACATCGCCTCGCCCGACATCAACACAGAGGATTTCAGCGCGGCGGTGGATTTCCTCGGCCTGCAGCCGTCTGTCGATCGCGAGCGGATCGGCATCATCGGCATTTGCGGCTTCGGCGGCATGGCGCTGAACGCGGTGGCCGTCGACAAGCGCGTCAAAGCCGTGGTCGCCAGCACCATGTATGACATGACCCGCGTCATGTCGAAGGGCTACAATGACAGCGTGACGCTCGAGCAGCGGACGCAGGCGCTGGAACTGATGAGCCGGCAGCGCTGGGTGGATGCCGAGAAGGGCATGCCCGCCTATCAGCCGCCCTACAACCAGCTGAAGGGCGGCGAACCGCAGTTCCTGGTCGATTATCACGACTATTATGCCACGCCGCGCGGCTATCACCCGCGGGCCGTCAATTCCGGCAATTCCTGGTCGCAGACGACGCCGCTCTCCTTCATGAACATGCCGATCCTCACCTATATCGCCGAGATCGCGCCTCGGCCGCTCTTGCTCATCCACGGCGAGAAGGCCCATTCCCGCTACTTTAGCGAGACGGCCTTCGCCAATGCCGCCGAACCCAAGGAACTGATGATCATTCCCGGCGCCAGTCATGTCGATCTCTACGATCAGCCGGACAAGATTCCCTTCGAGCGGATCGCCGCCTTCTTCGATCAGCATCTGGCCTGAGCCAGTCGCAGCCGTCCGCTCCCGCAAGCCGCCGGGTGGCGCTTGCGCGACGAGGCCGGCCATAGCCCGATGGGTCCGCGCGATGCGCGGTTCCGTCCTCTTCCGCCTGCTGAAAGGACGATTGCCATGAAGACCACCATCGCCGCCACGCTCGCCGCCTCCGCTCTCGCTGCGTCGGGCGCCGGCGCCGAAACCGAGCGCCGTCGAATCGCGCCCGCGGCCGTTTACGAGGTCGCGCCGGGCCTCGGGCACTTCACCGATACGATCCTCTTCGGCGAGGTCTGGGAGCGCCGCGATCTCTCCCCGCGCGACCGAAGCCTCGTCACGCTGGCCGTGCTGATCTCCACCGGCCGCACCGCCCAGATCGGCGCCCATGCAGGCCGCGCATTGGACAATGGCGTCGAGGCAAGCGAGATCGGCGAACTCATCACCCAGCTCGCCTTCTACTCCGGCTGGCCGAACGCGATCTCGGCCGTGGATGAGGCGAAGGCGGTGTTCTCGGCGCGCGGCATCGCTCGCGTGGCGGAGAGCGAGGCGCCGCGTCTCGCTCTCGAGCCCGAGGCCGAGGCCAAGCGCAGGGCGACGGTCGATCAAACCGTTGCTCCCACCGCCGCGGCGCTCGCCGATTATACGAACCGCGTGCTGTTCGGCGATCTCTGGCAGCGGCCGGATCTTTCGGCGCGGGACCGCAGCCTCGTCACCCTCTCGGCGCTGGTTGCCATCGGCCAGCCCGAACAGCTGACCTTCCACCTGAACCGCGCCATGGACAATGGGCTGAGCCAAGGCGAGGCGGCCGAGGCGCTGAACCAGATCGCCTTCTACGCTGGCTGGCCGCGCGCCATGTCGGCCGTGCCGGTGGTCAAAGCCGTGTTCGCGGAACGTGCCAAGGCAGCGTCACCCGAGATAGAGAGCCAAACCCTGGCCTTCACCCCGGCAGGCAGCGGCGAGAGGGATGCGCCGGAGGCCTATTTCTCTGGCACCGTGCGCCTTTCCGGGCTCTATCAGGCGGAAGATCCGGCCCGGATCGGCGGCGCGACCGTCGCCTTCTCGGCCGGTGCCCGCACGGCCTGGCATACCCACCCGCTTGGCCAGACCCTGTTCATCGTCTCGGGCCGCGGCCTGGTGCAAAAGGAAGGCGAGCCGCCTCTTTCCGTCGGCCCCGGCGACGTGGTCTTCATCCCGCCGCATCTCCGCCATTGGCACGGTGCCGTTCCAGGCGAGGCCATGACCCACTTCGCCGTGGCCGAAGCCCTCGACGGCACCGCCGTCACCTGGGGCGAGAAGGTCTCCGATGAGGACTATGCCAGCGCGGCAGGTCGCTAGAAACGGCGCGTCGTCCGGCCTGTCCACCAATCCTAGCGAATGCCTTGCCAACCAGCGGGCGATCTCCGCCGGATGGCGCCGCGCCTGTTTTACCGCCCCGACCGGCCGGCGGGGCAGCATCAAGGATGCATGCGCGCACCCTTCATGATCTTGTCGACGATCTTGCGCTCGGCGCGCAGGCCGAGGCCGACGAGCTTTGCCGTCTCAGGCGAAAACTGTGCGAAGACGGCGCGGTTGTCGGCATCGTGCCCGGTCGAGAACATCTCCTCGATATAGGCGGCGGCCGTCAGCGCGCGGTCGATGAGTCGGGTTTGGATGGTGCGCAGCAGCGCCTGGTCGGCGGCGAGCACCACCATCGGCTGGATGCTCATCGGGCTATAGACATGGCCGGCCGCATCCCGATAGGCTTCGCCGATGATCTCCGGATGCGTGGCCGCAAGGCCGCTGACGAGAAAGCCGGTGACGTTGAGCTTCTGCCACATGGCGAGGTCTTCCCGCAAGACGATGGCGATCTTGGTATCGAACATGGCGACAAACTCCGTTCTTGGGCTCGATCAGGGCTCGCTCCTAGCGCCGGGCGGAGCGTCGGGTCTTGAACGTTCGTGCAGCTCCACGCTTCGCGACGGACTGCATCTGGCGGCGGAGGTACGGGGCTTGGAACGCCTCGAAGCGCGGTTTCGCGGCCATGGCTTCTCTCCGCATCGGCATGACACCTATGCGCTGGGCCTGACGCTGCATGGTGTCCAAACCTTCCGCTATCGCGGCATCGAGCGTTTCAGCCAGCCGGGTCAGGTGATCGTGCTGCATCCCGACGAGGTGCATGACGGTGCGGCCGGGACTGAAGCCGGGCTGATCTACCGCATGATCTACGTTCCCCCGGAACTGATCGGCGCCGTCGAGGCCCATCGCCGCGCCTTGCCCTTCGCGCCCGAGCCGGTGGTCAGCGATGCCGCGCTCGCCGCGGCGCTGTCGGAACTGCTGGCCGATCTCGACCATGCCCCGGCCGAGCTCCTTCTCGACGACGTCATGGCCCGCATCGCTGCCGGACTTGCCCGACAGGCGGGCGCACCAGGGCGTGATATCGGCGCGCCGGCGCGGGCGGCGGTGCTTGCTGTCTGCGACATGCTGCGCGCCCGTTGCGGCGAGGCGATCTCCTCGCTCGAGCTGGAAGCGGCCACCGGGCTCGACCGCTATGACCTCGCCCGCCAGTTCCGCCGCCTGACGGGAACCAGCCCGCATCGCTACCAGGTCATGCGCCGGCTGGATCTTGCACGCCAGCGCTTGCGCCAGGGCAGCCCGCTGGCGCAGGCCGCTGCGGAGGCCGGCTTCGCCGACCAGGCCCATTTCACCCGCCATTTCCGAAAAGCGTTCGGCATGACGCCGGCTCATTGGCTCAAGCTGCATCGAGCGTAACTCCGTCAGGCTGTGCGCGCGGCTCTGCCTGCGCGGCGTCATCGGATGCCACCATTGCTCTTGAAACCATGCCGGTTTTGCCGCAGGCAGGCGTGCAAGGCAGAGCAGGGGGAGACACGCCATGAAAGCCATGGTCTACGATCGTTTCGGTGCAGAGCCGGAGATCGCGCGCCTGCCGGATCCGACACCGACCGAAGAGGGCGTGGTGATCGCCGTCGGGGCCACAGGGCTCTGCCGCAGCGACTGGCACGGCTGGATGGGGCATGATCCCGATATACGGCTGCCACATGTGCCGGGCCACGAATTTGCCGGCCGCATCGTCGCGACAGGCCGTCAGGTCAGCCGATTCAAGGTCGGCGATCGGGTCACCGTGCCCTTCGTCTCCGGCTGCGGCCGCTGCAGCGAATGCCGCTCAGGCAACCAGCAGGTCTGTCCCAGCCAGTTCCAGCCGGGCTTCACCCATTGGGGCTCTTTTGCCGAGTTCGTCGCGATCGATTTTGCCGAGACCAATCTCGTCGCCCTGCCGGAGACGATCGACGATGCCACTGCCGCAAGCCTCGGCTGCCGCTTCGCCACCTCGTTTCGCGCCATCGTCGATCAGGCCCGCGTCGGGCCCGGCGAGTGGGTTGCCGTGCATGGATGCGGCGGCGTCGGGCTTTCGGCGATCATGATCGCGACGGCGCTCGGCGCGCAGGTGGTGGCGGTCGATCTCTTCGAGGACAAGCTCGCTTTCGCGCGTGAGTGTGGTGCGGTCGCGACCGTCAATGCCGGCGCTGTGCCGGACACGGTGGAGGCGATCCGCGAGATCACCGGCGGTGGCGCCCATGTCTCGATCGATGCGCTCGGCCACCCGACCACCTGCTTCAACTCCATCCGCAATCTGCGCCGGCGCGGCCGGCATGTGCAGGTGGGCCTGATGCTCGGCGAGCATGCGACGCCTCAGATCCCCATGGCGCAGGTGATCGGCCACGAGCTGGAGATCTATGGCAGCCATGGCATGCAGGCCTGGCGCTACGAAGCGATGCTCGCGATGATCGGGGCTGGCCGCATCGCCCCAAGCCAACTGATCGGCCGCCATATCAGCCTGGAGGACGCCGTGCCGCTGCTGACCACGATGGACGCCTCCCGCGATCTCGGCATCACCGTCATCGACCGCTTCTAAGGGACGGCCTCAGCGGCGCGGCAGGACGAGTGATGCTCCGCCGGCCTTCAGCGCGTCGATGGAGGCGACGCCCATCAGGGAGAGGCTGATCGAGATCTCTCGGGTGAGGATGGCGATGATGTCGGCCACTCCGCGCTCGCTGGCGCCGGCGAGACCATAGGCATAGGCGCGGCCGAGCATGACGCCATCCGCCCCGAGCCCGATCGCCTTGACGATATCGGTTCCCCGACGAATGCCGCCATCGAGCATCAGGCAGAACTCTGGGCCGACCGCGGCTCGGATGCCGGGCAGGGCGCGGATCGTGCTGGTCGCGCCGTCCAGCTGGCGGCCGCCATGGTTGGAGATGACCACGCCGTCGCAGCCGAGATCGCGCGCCCGGACTGCATCCTCGGGCGAAAGCACGCCCTTGACGATCAGCTTGCCCGCCCAGCGTTCGCGCAGCCAGCCGATATCTGCCCAGGAAAGCGTCTTGTCGATCCGGCGCGAGAGGTTGGCGGCCTGTTCCAGCGCGCCGCGGCCAAAGTCCGGCCGATGCTCGATCGCCCGCACCGAGGGCTGGCCGGTGCGCGCCATGTCGAGCAGCCAGCGGGGGCGGAGCAGGAAGCGGGCGAGGAGCGACGGGGTCAGCCGGGTCAGCGAGCGAAAGCCATTGCGCACATCCCGTTCGCGGATGCCGGTGATCGCGGTATCGACGGTGACGAACAGCGTGTCGACGCTGGCGGCCCTTGCCGCGGCCAGGAACTCTTCCGTCAGGCCGCGATCGTCGAGCACATAAAGCTGAAAGTGGAGCGGTCCGGCCGTGATCGCGCGCAGATCCGCGAGCGAAGCGATCGAGAAGGTGGAGAGGCAGAAGGGCATGCCCACCGCATGCGCTGCCCGCACGGCCTTGGCTTCCCCCTCTCCGGAATAGAGGCCGAGAAAGCCCACGGGGCCGAGCATGAAGGGCAGCGCCTGTCGGGCGCCGAGGAAACGGGTCGTCAGATCTTGCGGCCGCGGCTCGACCAGCACGGTCTGCTTCAGCTCATAGGCCCCAAAATCCGCCCGGTTCGCCTGGAGGGTCTGCTCGTCGAAGGAGCCGCCATCGATATAGTCGAAAAAGATTCTCGGCAGGCGGCGGCGGGCGAGGCGGCGATAGTCCTCGACATTGATCGGATGCATGTCAGCCTCGGTCGGGGTCGATCGTGTCGAAGAAGCGGGTCATCAGGTCGTCGCCTTCGACCGGTTCGCTGCCGGCCATGACGGCGATGGACAAGGCAATCAGCGAGGAGGTCGGCGTGTGCGTGGCGGCCCCGGCCCGTAGGTTCATCACCAGCGTCGGGCAGAGGAACAGCGCCAGCCGCACGACCCGCCGCCAATCGTCCGGCAGGAGACCGCGGTCCTTCAGAGTGGCAAGCAAGGGCCGCCACAGACCTTCGGCCTTGGCTTCGAGCAGGTCGCGCCGCACGGGGCTCAGGCCATGATTGGTGGTGACCCGCAGCAGCTCGCCATCGAGCTCCGCCTCGGCGGTGAAGCGCTCGGTCGCCAGTGCCGGATCATAAAGCCAGAGCGGATGGGCCAGAATATTGTGAAAGGTCGTTTTCACCTCGGCGAGCAGGCTCGGAACATGGTCGCCGGCAAAGGCTGGGTCGAAGAAGGCCAGTCGCGCCGTCTCTCCGTGCCGCTCGTACCAGACGTTCGCATTGTGGGCGTCCCCATGCGCCGTCACCCCGCCCGCATCCGCAAGCATCTCCGGCGCCAGCCGACGATGCGCCGCCTCGAACAAGGCGCCGATACCGTCTTGGTAGGTGATGCCATTCACGCAGAAGCGCAAAGTGGACAGGCGGTCCCAGTCGAGCGCCAGGCCGGGAAAGTCGAAGTGTTGGCCGACATAGAAGCGCGCCAGACGGCCGCCCGGAAACTGGCCGCCCGGCGGGTCGATCAGGCGCTCGAAGAACAGGCGGTGGATCGGCTCGGCCGCCACCTCCTGCGCCGAGACCGGATGCAGCGTGTCGCGATAGACCCTGAACAGCTCCGCATTGAGGACGCCTTCAGCCGCCACCGCGCGGGCGCGCTCAGTGGGGTCATCGGCCAGATCCAGCGTCCGCAGCACGTCTGAAAATCGCGGATCGCTGCGGCGGCGATAGACGAGGATCTGTTCGCCGGGAAGCACCGACATCAGCACCGGCTGGTCGACCGGCAGGCCGGCGCGGGCGAGCAGGTCGGCGCGGTAATATTCGCCGCTCATCGCCTCCTCGCCTTCCTCCTGGTGAAACTTGAAGAAGAAGGCGCCGTCGTCGGTCTCGAAGAAGCCGTTCAGCGAATTGAGGCTGTACTGGTCATGGTTGATGGCGAGCCCGCGTGGGTGGATCGAAAAGAGGTCGGCAAGCAGGGCCGTCAACATCGCCTCGGCGCGCGCGTTGTCGCCGCTCCTGGCGATCCGGCGGATCTCCGCCGTGCGGCTCGCGGATGCGCTCATGTTCTGCTCTGCTCTCATTTGGCGCCATGCAGATAGCGGCTGCCGAGCACGTAGCGGCTGCCGACATAGGTCAGCGTGTTGACGGTGGCGATGACCGGGCCGGACCAGGTCTTGCGGTGAAGAACCAGGCAGCTGTCGCCCGGGCGCATCTGCAGAAGTGCGGCCTGTTCCGGCCCGGCCGGCCTGGCGCTGATCAGATGTTCCACCTCGGTCAGCGGCGTGGCGTTCTGCAGATAGTCATAGGTGGTCATCCGGGTGAAATCCTGCTCCAGATAGAAGGACACCAACGCCGGATTGACGAAGCGCTCCTCGAGCTGCACCGGGACATCGTTTTCGAAGTGCAGGACCACGGAATGGTCGACCGGGCGCAACGTGTCGAACTCGAAGGCGATCAAAAGCTCCGGCGAGGGGGTCTCGATCCGTTCGAGCGCCACGACGGCGGCCCGATACCGGCTGCCACGCGCGGTGATCTCGGTCGCGATATTGCTGATCTCGATCAGCGTCGATTGCGGGCGCGGCGGGGCGACGAAGGTCCCGACGCCCTGGATGCGGCGCAGATGTCCCTCGGAGGTCAGCTCCCGCAGCGCCCGGTTCACCGTCATGCGTGAGACGCCCAGCGTCGAGACCAGCTCGTTTTCCGACGGCAGGCGCGTGTTGCGCTCCCATTTACCGCTGCCGATATTGCCGAGCACGAAGTCCTTCACCTTCTCGTAGAGCGGCGAAGCGGATTCGGGCAGCATCTCCATGGTTCGTGTCTCCACTTTGGCCGGCAGTGCGGGGTTCGCCATGGCCAACCTCACTCCGCCACATGGATGATGGTCTTCAGCCCGCGCGCCTCGCCGCGCAGCAGGCGCTCATAGGCGTCGGGCACCGCATCGAGGTCGAGCAGGATGGTGGCGAAGCGCGTCAGGGCAGGTGCGAGCTCGGGAAGCAGCGCAATTGCCTCCGGCAGCTCGTCGCCGAAGGCGTGGCAGCCGAGGAGCGCGATCTCGCGCTCGACCAGATGGTTGGGATCGAGCGCCAGCCGCCCGTGCGAGATGCCGACCAGGGCCAGCGCGCCGCCACCGGAGAGAAGAGACAGCGCCGTCTCGATCGCCGCGACGCTGCCGGTCGCGTCCAGCGCATAGCGAAGCCGTTGGGCCGGCAAGGCAGCTGCGATGCCCTCCGCCGTCAGCGCAATGACGATCCCCTCGCAGACCTCGGCCACCAGCGCGGCTTTGTCGGCGTTGAGATCGGCAAGCAGGAGCGGACCGTCATGCAGGCGGGAGAGGAGGAGCGCGCAAAGGCCACCGATCGTGCCGCAGCCGAGGACAAGCACGGGTTCGCCCGGCGGCGGACGCAGCCGGCGCACGGCATGGAGCGCCACCGCCAGTGGCTCGGCCATGGCGGCGACGGTGGCGGGCAGGGAGGAATCGTGGCGGTGAAGGAGTGAGGCGGGCAGGGTCACCGCCTCGGCAAAGCCGCCGTCGCAGGCCTCGCCCACGAAGCCGAGCGCCTCGCAGATCTGGCGGCGGCCGCTCAGGCAGGCCGGGCAGGCGCCACAGGTGACGCGCGAATCCGCCGCCACCAGATCGCCGACGGCAAGCCTGCTCACCCCGGCCCCAAGCGCAGTCACGCGGCCGCAAAATTCATGGCCGGCGGTAGACGGGCTTCGCGTGATCCATTGTCCGGTCCGGTAATTGTGCAGGTCCGAGCCGCAAATGCCGGCGGCGCGCACGGAAAGCGTCACATGACCGGGCGGCGGCGGGGGGAGTGTCGCCACCGCCTCCAGCCGCAGGTCACGCGCCGCATGCAGCCGCACCGCCTTCATCCCTCAGGCGTCCTTCTTCAGATAGCGGGCGCGCAGCGGCGAGACGGCGAGCGCATGCGAGGAAAAGCCTTCATAGAGCGCCAGATTGTGCGAATGCCGGGCGAATTCCGGATAGGCGGGCGCGGTGACATAGCCGATCGAGGAGCGCTTGACGAAATCGGTCACCGAGAGCGGACCGAAGGTGCGCGCCCAGCGGCTGGTCGGCAGGACCGCATTCGGACCCAGCGAGAAGTTCGCGATCGAGACCGGCGTATGCGTGCCGAGCAGGATTTCCGCCGCTTCGGTGATATGGCCGAGATGGATGAAAGGCTCTTCCGAGAGGAGCTCCAGATGCTCGGGCGCATAGGCATTGACGAAGGCGTAGCTCTCCTCGATTGAAGAGGTCAGCACGATGCCGCCGGTCTTTCCGGTGAGCACGGTCTTGGAGAAGGCGACGCGCTGCTCGCTCATCTGCGCCCAGTGGTCGGGCAGGGCGGCCAGCGCCTCCTCCGCCACGCGGCGGCTATGGGTGACGAGATAGGCAGAGGAATCCGGCCCATGCTCCGCCTCGATCAAAAGGTCGAGCGCGGCAAGCCCGCCATGCACCGTGTCGTCGGCAAGGATCATCACCTCCGATGGACCGGCCGGCAGGCCGGTATCGATGACGCCGGCCAGCGCGCGCTTGGCCGCCACCACCCAGGGGCTCCCCGGGCCGACGATCTTCAGCGCCGGCTTCACCGTCTGCGTGCCATAGGCGACGGCCGCCACCGCCTGGGCACCACCGACCTTATAGACCGTCTCGACGCCCGCGAGCCGGGCGGCGACCAGAGTTGCGGCATCGACCGAACCGTCCGGCGCAGGCGGGGTGACGATGGCGAGGTTCGGCACGCCGGCCACCACGGCCGGCACCGAGGTCATCATGGTGACGGAGGGGAAGGAACCCTTGCCGCGTGGCACATAAAGCGCCACGGACTGGATAGGGGTGAAGCGATCGCCGGCGAAGGCGCCGGGGCGGATCTCCTTCAGCCACATGGCCTCCGGCTTCTGCTCCTCGTGGAAGTGGCGAATATTGTCGATGCCGAAGCGGATCGACTCCACGACGCTGTCGTCGACCAGCGTGAAAGCCGCGTCGAACTCGGCCTCGCTCACCCTCAGCGTCGCCTCGGTGACATCCGCCTTGTCGAGCTCCCGCCCGAAGCGGGCAAGCGCCGCGTCGCCCTCGGTGCGCACGGCCTCCAGGATGGGGGCGACCTTCTCGACGAAGCTCGAGAGATCGGTTTCCGAGCGCCGCAGGAGTGCGGTCTTCTGGTCGGCGGTCAGCGTCGCATAGTCGTAGAAAGACACGTCGGTCATGGTCAGGTCCTTGGCAGTGTCGGCGGCCCGCGCGCGGGGGCTCACTTCGATTTCAGGAAAATGTCGAGGCCGACCACGCGATCGAGGAGCGCGATCGCCAGGCCGGCCGAGAGAATGAACACGACGGAAATGGCGGCGAGATCCGGCGTGATGATCGATCGGATGGAATTGTAGATCTGGACCGGAAGTGTGACGCTGCGGGCATCGACGAGCAGCAGGCTGACCAGGAATTCGTTGAGCGCCAGGATGAACATCAGCAGCGAGCCGGTGATGACCCCGGGCAGAACGGCGGGGAGCGTGATGTAGAGGAAGCGCTGCAGCGGCGGCGCGCCGCAATTGGCGGCGGCGAGTTCCAGGTCGGGCGAGAGGTTGCTGGCGCTGGCCGTCACCGCCCAGATCATGAAGGGCAGGTTGATGACCGCGCATGCAAGGCCGACCGGCCAGAGCTGGCCGAGCACGCCGAGATTGCCGAAGACCAGCATCATGCCGATGCCCGAGCCGATCAGAGGGATGGTGAAGGGCAGCAGCAAATAGACCTGCATGGAGCGGGCAAAGCGCACCCGATATTTGGCGAGCGCGATGCCGGCCAGCGTGCCGACCGGGATCGAGACGAGCGTGCAGATGGCGGCGACGATCAGCGAGCGCCAGAAGGCCTGGCGCAGATCGCTCGCTTGGGCGATCTTTGCATACCATTTCAGCGAGAAACCCTCCGGCGGGAAGGTGATCATGTTGCCCGACGTGAAGGATGCCCCGAGCACGACGATGGTCGGCGCAGAGAGCATCAGGAGCGCCAGGGCGACGAAGGTCCAGAGGGTGACGGATTTGCTGCGGCTCCCGGTCATGGCGTTCTCCGCTCGCCGCCCATGGCCAGCGTGCCCGCGCCGAAGAGCAGGAAGACGACGCCGACCAGCATGGAGCCGACCGCGACCAGCATCAGCGACAGCGTGGCGCCGAGCCCCTGGTCGGAGGTGCGGAAGAACTGGTCGTAGATCGCATTGGCGATGAAGTCCTGCCGCCCGCCGCCGAGAATGGCGGGGATGGCGAAGTCGGTCAGCGAGAGCGTGACGACCACCAGCCCGGCGCCGACGAGGCCCGGACGGGCGAGCGGCAGCACGACATGGCGGAAGGTGCGCACCCAGTTGGCGCCGAGCGAAGCGGAGGCGGCCTCGAGCTCGGCCGGAATGGCGGTGAGCGCCGGCGCCAGCATAAGGACCGCGAAAGGCAGCATATATTGCACCAGGCCGAAGAGCACGGCGGGGTAATTGTAGAGGAGCTGCATCGGCGGGACACCGACGAGGCCCAGCGCCTCGTTCACCATGCCCTGGCTGCCGAGGATGATCAGCCAGCCATAGGCACGCACCACCTGGCCGATGAAGAAGGGGAGGAACAGGGCGACGAGCAGCAGCTTGCGCAGGCCGGAGGAGGAGGTGCGCACCATCAGATAGGCATAGGGAAAGGCAAAGATCAGCGTGACGGCGGTGACGATCAACGCGCCGATCAGGCTGCGGCTGGCGACGGTGAGGAAGAAGGGCTCGGTCAGCACCCGCCGGTAATTGTCAAGCGTCCTGACGTCCGAAAGGAGAAAGGTGCTGGTGTCGAGCGTGCGCAGGCTCGTATCGCCGATCTCGACGAGGCCCAGAACCAGAAGCCCGACGAGAAGCAGCGCCGGCAGCAGCATGAGATAGGGCAGGGCACGGCCGAACCGCACCGGCCAGACCAGCGCCGCCAGGTGTTCCAGCGCATCCATGAGGCGCCATGTCAGGGGATAGGCGGCACGGGGCGTGCGCATCAGGCCTTCCTTACCATTGGTCGAAAGCCCGCCGCCGAACGCGCTCCGGCGGCGGGCACTGCCGGGCTCAGCCCTGCATGATTTCCTTGAACTTGGCGAACCACTGGCTCTCGTTCTCGACCTGCACCTTGGAGGAGATGCGGATCAAATGTTTGAAGTCGTCCTCCTTGGTCGGGTAGGAGGGGTCGTTGGCGAGGTCGGCCGGCGGGTTAACGCCGGGAATGACGCCCGGCAGGCCGAGGCCGTCGAGCCAGATCTGCTGGGCTTCCTTGGTCAGCGCGTGGTTGATGTACTGCTTGGCCCAGTAGAGCTCGTTCTCCGGCAGGCCCTTGGGGATCCAGAGGCCGTCGGTATCGAACTTTGCACCTTCCTCCGGCACCACCCAGGCGATCTCGATGCCGTTCTTCTTGGCCTCGCGCGCATTGGTGGAGATGGTGCAGGCGGCGTCGATCTCGCCTTTCTGGAACCAGGTGGTGAAATCCGGATCCTCGCCGAGCAGCGGGTTCTGCGCCTTGATCTTGGTGATGAAATCCCAGGCTGGCTGCATATTGCCGGGGATATCTTCAAGCTTGCCGCCGCCGGCGACCTGGGCGGGGAAATGGAAGCCGATGCCGTCATTATAGAGCGCGATCCGCCCTTTCAGCTTCGGGTCCAGGAGGTCCTTCCAGCTCTTCGGCGGGCCATCGGGGAAGGCGGAGGGGCGATAGGCCAGCACATAGACATAGCCATAGGTGTTGACGATCGGATAGCCGTCGAGGCCGACGGGCTTGGCGAGATCCGTGGCGTTCTTGAGGTTCGCCAGGTCGGAAAGATCCTCGGTGACGCCGCGCAGCGCCGATTTGGTGGCGTTGGTGGTCGTATCCCAGTTGATGTGGATCGGCGGAACGCGCTTCTGCGCCACGGCCGCCCAGACCTTCGGCTGGATCTCGTTGTCTTCGGTCAGGTCATGGCGAACGGCGATTCCGGTCTCCTTGGTGAAGCTGTCGGAGACGCCGGCCTTCAGCGCCTCGACCCAGCTGCCGCCCCAGGCGCGCACGATGATTTCGCTGGGCTTCTCCGGCGCCTGGGCGAAGGCGCGGGGCACGCCGAATGTGGAGAGGCCGGCCGATGCCCCGGCCGCCGCCATGGAGGCAAGCAGGGTCCGGCGGCGCAGGCTCGCGGACAGGATCTTCTCGTCTGACATTGAATCATTCTCCTCTGGCTGGACCTTCTCGGGGTCACTTTCGAAAGACGTGCATGTCCCGGACATTCCAGCCGAGCCGGACGGCATCGCCGGGGCGAAATTCGAGATGGGATTCGGCATCATGGTCGAAGACGCGCATCCGGACGCCGCCGAGCGCGGGAACGCTAAGCTCATAGACCATGCGCTCGCCCTCGAAGATACAGTCCTCGACGCGGGCCTCGACGAGGGTCGTAAGCCCCTCGAGCGGCGCGGAGAGCGGAGCAATGCGGATCTGCTCGGCCCGGATCGCTCCGGCACAGGCAGCGCCCGGCGCAAGACCGGCCTCGGCCGCAAGGCCCGAGATCGGCAGGCCGGCCGCCTCGATCGTCACCGCCGGACCATCGAGCGCGGAGACGCGGCCTTCCAGAAAATTGGTGACGCCGATAAAATTGGCCACGAAGGCGTTGGACGGGTTGCGATAGGCTTCGACCGGCCGTGCCTTCTGCTGGATGCGGCCGCCCTCCATGACGATCACCTCGTCCGACACCACGAGTGCCTCGCGCTGGTCATGGGTGACGTTGATGGTGGTGACGCCGAGCTCCTTCTGGATGCGACGGAATTCCAGCTGCATCTCCTCGCGCAGCTTGCGGTCGAGCGCGGCCAGCGGTTCGTCGAGCAGCAGCAGGTCCGGCTCGAACACGAGCGCGCGGGCGATGGCGACGCGCTGCTGCTGGCCGCCGGACAGCTCATTAATTCGCCGCCCGCCATAGCCGCCGAGCCGCACGAGATCGAGATAGCGCTCGACCTTGGCCGGGATGGTTCGCGCATCATGGCGACGCATCTTCAAGGGGAAGGCGACATTCTCGGCCGCCGTCATATGGGGAAAGAGCGCCAGCTTCTGGAAAACCATACCGATGGCGCGCGCATGGGGCGGCACGGCGCTGACCGGCGCGCCGTTGATGAAGATCTCGCCGCTCGTCGGCCGGTCAAAACCGGCGATCATGCGCAGAAGGGTCGTCTTGCCGGAGCCCGAGGGGCCGAGGATGGTAAGGAAGCGTCCACGCGGCAGGTCGAAGGAGGCATCCTCTACCGCCCTGACCGGGCCGAAGCGCATGCCGACATTCTTCACCGAAACGGCGATCGTCTCGGTCGCGGACACGGCCTGCCGAAATCCGGCACCAGCAACGCCCATGGCGTCCCCCTCACTGCCCTTGGCCAAGCCGCAGTCTGACCCCTAAAAAGGTCGCCGAACGCTGACACAATCGCCACCTTGTCATGACTTGTCTATACAGGTCCGTACAAGCTGGGTCAATGGAAGTGACAATGTTTTGCGCTGCAACCGAGACTGCGAAAGTTTTGTGCAGAGGCGATGAGCTTTAATTGCCTAGCCCCTACATTTCTTGCCATTTCCCAGGAAAAACAAGCACACGCCAATGCGTGTTCACAAGCTCTTATGCAACTCGGAGACATTGGCAAGCCTCAGATCGAGGCGAGATAGCCGCCGTCGACGGGGATGCAGTGGCCGTTGATATAGGCGGCCGCGTCGCTCGCCAGGAAAACCGCGACGCCGCCAATATCGCTCTCTCTGCCGAAACGACCCTGCGGGATCTTGGCGAGCATGGTCGCCTGCCAGTCTTCGTTTTCATAGAAGACCTCGGTCATGGCCGTGCGGAAATAGCCGGGGGCGATCGCATTGACGCGGATCCCCTTCGGCGCCCATTCCGCGGCGAGCGCACGCGTGACACCGAGCAGGCCGGATTTCGAGGCGCCATAGGGCACGGCGGTCGGGATGCCGACATAGGAGGTGAGCGAGCAGAGATTGATGATCGACCCCTGTCCTGCTTCCGCCATGATCCGGCCGGCCGCCTGGGCGCAGAAGAAGGCGCCCTTCAGATTCGTGGAGAGGATCTGGTCCCAGAGGGCCTCATCGACGTCGAGCGAGGGGCTGACGCTTTCGAAGCCGGCATTGTTGACCAGAATGTCCAGACCGCCGAGCGCCACCGCCGCCTCGGCGGTCACCCGCCCGCAGGCCTCGACATCGCGCACATCCTGCGCCAGCGTCAAGGCCCGCCGGCCGGTGGCCTCGATCCTCGCTTTGGTCTCGCCCAGCGCGTCGACGCTGCGGGCGGTGATGGCGAGGTCGGCGCCCGCTTCCGCAAGCGCGAGCGCGATGCTCTGGCCGATCCCGCGGCTGGCACCCGTCACCAAGGCGCGGCGGCCGGAAAGGTCGAAGGTGGGACGGGGCATGGAAATCTCCGGGCTGATTTCAGCTCAAAGGGCTGAGAGGGGATGACAGCAAGGCATGGGCCGAAAGTCCATCCGCCGGCTGCCCCATCCCCCGTTTTCGGCGAGCCTCGCCTCTCTTCACTCGCCGCAGCCCAGGCGCGGCCGGAACTTCAGGACTCCTAGGGTGTTTGAAAGGCATGTTTCAACGAAGGAGATGCACCATGTCGACCACCACACGCGGGCGCAATCAGGACCGGGCCCAGGTCGCTGCCGGACAGGATCACGAGCTGCGCTACGAGGCGGAGAAGGAAGGCGTGTCGAAGGACATCGTCGCCAAGACCGTCAAGTCCGTCGGCAACAGCCGCAAGGCAGTCGAGGACAAGCTCGACGCCAAGCACTGATCCACGCCGGCATTCTGCCGATCGCCCGGCGCCCTATCCGGCGCCGGGCCGCTCTGCGCGCTGACCGGGAACAAGCAGGCGGCCAATCGGTTGCTTGCGACCCCTCCTCACCGCAACCCATGTCGAAAAGAGCCATGTCCTCCCCACCCGATTTCTCCCTGACACGACGCAGCGTGCTCGCCGCCACCACGGCGACGCTCGCCGCATCCGCTTTGCCGGCCTTTGGCCAAACGACCGAGAAGGAGGCTTCCGCGATGGAAGACCCGACGACGAAGTATCCCAAGCCGCCCTTCGAGAAGCAGTCGCAGCCCTTCCCCGGGCTCGCCGGCAAGATGGTGCCGAAGCCGGATCACGGCGAGACCTCCTACAAGGGCTCCGGGCGGCTTGTCGGCCGCAAGGCGCTGATCACCGGCGGAGATTCCGGCATGGGTCGCGCTGCCGCAATTGCTTACGCCCGCGAGGGCGCCGATGTGGCGATCAACCATCTGCCGGACGAAGAGCCGGATGCGCGCGAGGTGATCGCGCTGATCGAGAAGGAAGGCCGCAAGGGCGTGGCTCTGCCGGGCGATCTGCGCGACGAGGCCTTCTGCGAGAAGCTTGTCGAGGATGCCGCCGCCGCGCTGGGCGGGCTCGATATTCTCGTCAACAATGCCGGCCGCCAGCAACAGGCCCAGGCGCTGACCGATATCACCTCGGACGCCTTCGACGCGACGATGAAGACCAATATCTATGCGATGTTCTGGCTGACCAAGGCGGCGCTCAAGCACCTGAAGCCGGGCTCCGCCATCATCCAGACCACCTCCGAACAGGCCTATGACCCGTCGGAGAACCTGGTTGACTATGCCATGACCAAGGCAGCCGGCATGAACTTCACCAAGTCGATGGCCAAGCAGCTCGGGCCCAAGGGCATCCGCGTCAACGGCGTGGCGCCGGGGCCGATCTGGACGCCGCTGCAGGTCTCGGGCGGGGCGACCATGGAAAAGCTGATGCAGTTCGGTGGCGATACGCCGCTCGGACGCCCCGGCCAGCCGGCCGAACTTGCCTCCATCTATGTCCAGCTGGCCGATAGCAGCGCCAGCTATGCGACCGGCCAGGTCTATGGCGCCGCAGGCGGCGGTGGCCAACCGTAAGGCGGCCGATACGAACAGCCGCGAGCGGCCTTAAAGACAGGAAAGCCGGCATGGGTCGCATGCCGGCTTTCCTCGTTTCAGGCTGCCGCTTTACGGGCGGCATTCAAGGATCAGAACTCGAAATCGCCGCCCTCGTCGCCGCCGGCATCTCCGGCGTCGCCGGCATCCTCGGCGGCCGGCGTCTCAGCGGCCACGGCGTCACCGGCAAACATGCTGCCGATCGCACTGCCGATCAGCATGCCGCCCGCCACGCCCATGGCGGTCTGGGCAGCTCCGGCCAGGAAGCCGCCGCCGCCCGGGCCGCGCATGCCGCCCTGGGCGCCTGGATAGCGGGGCTGAGGTGCGGCCGCCTGGCCGCCCCAGGGGCTGTTGGCGGGCGCCGGGGGCACCGGATTGCGTGGCGGGGCCGAAGGCTGGCTGCTGCCGCCGAACAGGCTAGAGAACAGCCCGCCGCCGGAGGCTCGCGGCGCATTTTGCACCTGATATTCGAGTTCGCGGATGCGCTGCTCGGCCTGGGCGAGAGCCTGGTCCTGCACCACGATGGTCTGCGCCATCAGATAGGGGGCGGCCGGCTGGCTTGCCATGCGCTCGCGGATGAAGGCGTCGGCCTCCCGGTCGATCTGGGGGCTCTGCCGTTCGACATCGGCAATCCGCGTAAAGAGCCCGTCGATTGCCTGGCGGTCGTTCACGTCCATGAGGGTCGTCCTTTCGGGTTGATCTGCGCTGTCCGACGGCGCCCTTGGGCCATGCGCCGGACAACAGGGGTCCGTCGCGTGCCGGGGCACGCGGCGAAAGGGTCATCGATGCGGTTCGAAACGGAGGTTCCGGGAGCCGGCGGCGGTTTTGCGCCGCCGCCAGCAAGGCCGGATGAGCGCGGAGACTTGGCCCCGCGCGGCCGTCGCTTATTCTTCGCGCTGGCCGGTCAGCTGCAAGAGCAGCTGGAAGATGTTGACGAAGTTCAGGTAGAGCGAGAGGGCCCCGAAGACGGCGAGCTTCTGCTGGCTCTCCTGGTCCATGTTCTCGGCGAACTGCTCCTTGATGTTCTGCGTGTCGTAGGCGGTCAGGCCGACGAAGACGACGATGCCGATCACCGAGATGGCGAACTGCAGGGCAGACGAACCCAGGAAGATGTTGACGATCGAGGCGATGACGACGCCGATCAGGCCCATCATCAGGAACGACCCCATCTTGGACAGGTCAGCCTTCGTCACATAGCCATAAAGGCTGGTGGCGCCGAACATGGTGGCGGCGATGAAGAAGGTGCGCGCGATCGAGGTTCCGGTGAAGACCAGGAACACGGAGGCGAGCGACAGGCCCATCACCGCACAGAAGGCCCAGAACATCCCCTGTGCCGCGCCGGCCGACATGCTCTGCAGGCGGAAGGACATGAACATGACGAAGGCGAGCGGCGCCAGCATGACCACCCATTTGAGCGGCGTGTTGAAGATCGGCACATAGAGGGCCGGCGTCGTGCCGACGATGAAGGCGACGAGGCCGGTCAGGACCAGGCCGAGGCCCATATAGTTGTAGACGCGCAGCATATGCTGGCGGAGCGCCTCATCCAGATAGGCGCCCTGGCGCACACTGGCATAGCCTTGGCGCGGGTCGGTGAAGCTCATGGTTCAGTCTCCTTGGTTGAGGGTCTTGTTGAGGTAAGGGTCAGTAGAGCGTGCGGGAGAGGCGTTCCGCCTCGTCCGAAAGCACGATCTTACCTTCCCCGGCAGCGACGAGCGCATAGGCGACGTCGCCGATCTGCCAGGATGCGGCCTGCGTGCTGCCGATCGTGAAGGTGGCGACGGTCTTGACGGCAAAGGCGCCGGGCCGAACCGCGAAGAGCGAAAGTGGCCCTTTGCCGGGCGCATCGATGGCGAGCTCGACGCTCGGCCCGAAGCGCGAGGGGAAGACCTGCGCATCGACCACCTTCCAGTCGCGCGGCAGCTCCGGCAGCACGATGGCGGTCGCGGCCCGGATCTCTTCCGGATCGTAAGTCTCGCCTTCGGGCTGCGAGGGCATGCCCTCGCGCAGCACGGCGGTCTCGTGTGCCCGCACCGCTTCCTCGACATGGGCCGGCGGCGGCTCGGAGGCCACCACCTCGGTGGCGCGGAAAGGGCCGAGCGCACTGCCGGCCGCCCAGCCGCCCGCAACCAGCAGGCCGACAGCGGCGATCCTCTGCAGGCGGTGCCCGAGATGGGCGGTGCGCAGCGCCCGCTCCAGCCGCCGTGCGGCCTCGCGGGTCTCGCGCGCCTCGCCGCCATTGCTCGCCGGCCCCAGCGCCTGGCGCAGCTGGCCGCGCAGGCTGAGATCCGCCATTACCCGCGCCGCCGCATCCGGCCGGCTTGCGAGATAGGCTTCCACCGCCGTGCGGCGGGCTGCGGTCAGCTGGCCATCGACATAGGCGTCGAGGTCGGACTGGACGATCGGTTCGCCGGTCGGATCAATCGCGGTCATTGTCGGTGCCTCCAACGATCTTCAAATGCGAGACGGGTGCGGCGCCGTCCTCGAATTCCCGCAGCCGGGCCCGGGCCCGTGCAATGCGCGACATCAGCGTGCCGACCGGAATGTTGAGGACGCGGGCCGCCTCCTGATAGCTGAGCTCGTCGATCGCGACGAGGTGAAGCGCCGCCCGCTGCTCCTCCGGAAGCGATGCGAAAGCAGCTCGCAGCTGGCTCAGCCGCACGTGGTCGTGCTGGCCGCCGTCGCGTCCCTCATCCTGAAGATAGGCCGCATCCTCGGCACGGCGCGCCAGCGAGCGGCGCCGGCGCAGCCCGTCCACATGGGTATTGTGCAGAACGGAGAGGAGCCAAGCCTTCAGGTTGCCGCCGGAGCGGAAGGTCGGCCGCTTCTCATAGGCGCGAACCAGCGCATCCTGCACCAGGTCTTCCGCATCGACCGGATCGCGCGTCAAGGCACGCGCGTAGCGGCGGAGCGCGCCGATCTGGCCGATGACATCGAAGGGGCTCGTCTTGTCGTTCATGCCCCATATACGCCGCTGCCCGGCGACTTATTCCCGGAGTCCTCAAAAAATGTCGCTGCCCGCATCGTTTTCTTGCAGGTCTTACGAGTCTGGCTCGAAACGAGGCAGAGGTAGGGTTCCGTTAAGCTTATCAGCGCATTCTCACGCAGGTCGCCACAAAAGAAGGATTCGCGCCTTGATGTGGACAGAAAGGGCAGTGTCGCGCTTCTGGGAGGGCGCGCGGCTGGACAGGCAGCAACCACGCCGCTGCGCCCGCGCCGCGGCCCGAGGAGGCATTTCCATGGCAGTCCATCTGATGAAAATGCTGCTCAACATCATCGCGGCCTTCACGCTCGTGTCGATCGTCGCACTGGTGATGATCGTCTGAGTTGTTGATCGCCTGAAGCCGGCTGGCCGGCTTACGGATACAGATTGTGCGCGCGCCATTCGCCATGCGGCACGCGGGCGCCGATCTGATAGCTGAAGGAGACGATGCCGATGCGGTCCGCCTCCGTCCGGCAGCGGAAGGCAAGGCGATACCATTCCCCCTGGCTGCGGAACACCGCCCCGGGCGCCTCGATGCGCGTCTCGTCCATGTTGGGATCGGAAAAGGCGTAGGCGATCACCTTGTCGGCCTTGAAGCTTGTCTTGCCGCGGGTGATGCGTTCCATCGCTTCTGTATCGCAGCGCTGCTCCAGCCGCGTCTGGGGATCGAGCTTCTCGAACTGGCGGACCATCGCCTGATCGATCGCAAAGGCGTTGCCGCTCGTCAGGATGAAAAGAGAAAGGGTCGCAGCGCCGCGTCGAATCATAAGTCGCCTCCTTTTGCCGGGGAAGCGGCCCCTTCAATGCGCCGAATGGGACCATAGGATGGCAGGCGGCAGAGAGCTCACGCGCAGACGTCGATCCATTCGGCGTTCGAAAGCTCCGCCATGCGCTCCGGCGCGATCCGCACCGCCGCATTGATGGCGCCGGCCGCGGGAACCACCACGTCGAACGCGCGCAGCGAGACATCGCAATAGACCGGCAGCGGTCGCGGCAGACCGAAGGGGCAGACCCCGCCGACCGGATGGCCGGTCTCGGCCTCGACCTCGGACAGGTCGAGCATCTTCGCCTTGACCTTGAAACGATCCTTGAATTTGCGATTGTCGAGCCGGGCATCGCCGCGGGTTGCGATCAGGATGACCTCGGGACCGACGCGCAGCGCGAGTGTCTTGGCGATCTGCGCCGGCGAGACGCCATGACCCGCCGCTGCCTCGGCAACGGTTGCCGTGCTCTGGTCGAGCTCGATTACGGTAATGTCGGGGGCGTGGGTGGCGAAGAAGTCTTTGACGGAGGCAAGGCTCATAAGGGGCTCTCAGCGGAACATGGGTCCGGCAAGGCCGGAAGAGCCGGCCGCCTGGCCGGCCCTTCGTCTTCTCAGTCGTCGTTCGACGCGTCAAGCTCTTCCGGGCGCAGGCCTTCCTGGACGTGCGGCAGATAGCCGTGGCTTGAGAACCAATTTTCCAGGATCGCAGCGATCGCCTCGTCACGCGTCTGGATATCCGGATGGTCGGCGATGAAGGCTTTCAAGGCCGCTTCGAGAGTCTCGTTCATGATCGTGCCTCCGCTTGCTCGGGCGTCAGGCCCGCTTGATCACGCGGATCAGGAGAAGAAGAAGGATCGCCCCGATCGTGGCATGCACGATGGCCGCCAGAATTCCGCCGCCAAGCCGGAAGCCAAGCGCGGGAAACAGGTAACCGGCGATGACGGCGCCGAGAATGCCAATGATGATATTGCCGAGTAGCCCGAAGCCGTAGCCGGAGACGACGAGCCCAGCCAGCCAGCCGGCGATGGCCCCGATGAGAAGAAAGACGAGAAGCGATTCAATGCCCATGGACGGTTCCTTTCCTGATGGATCGAACCGTCAACTAGGGCGGGCTGGCCTGACTGGCAGTGGCGGGACGCTGATTTCGTAATCGGGAACTCGAAGGATGTGCCCTTCAGAAAACCGGGGGCCTCACGACTTTGCGGTCGTCGTCGATGTTGATCAGCACCGATAGGGCGCCGAGCGTCAGAACAGCGAGCAAGGTGGCACTGTATGCGAGAACAATCATTGTCCGTTCCCCCGCGTCATCATCATGATGAGGTTTCATCGAACCTGAGCAAGCTTGCCCGGGTCTGACCTCCCAATGCGTCAAGTCTCAGCATTATTGGCTCCCTGCTAGGCTGGCAATTACTAGGATTAGGGAGTGAAAACTCGGTGTGTCCTGTCAGCCTCATCCCCTGTTTTGCGGGGATTTGCATGGTCTTCTGTACTCGCTGTTAACCTTCAAGCAAGGAATTAACCATAAGTATTGTCTCACACGTCGGAATGGGGCCAAGCTGGCTCTCGATGGCATGATGCCGATCCGCCGCGCCGGTTTCAGTCCGGCATGTTCCACCGCATCGATCACCTCCCCCACGGCCCTTTTTGGACCTGGAGTTGCCGCATGGCCCTCTGCGCTTTCGCAGGCGGTCTGCCGGATCGTCGATGCGTTTGAAAATGTCCCGGCACCAAGGGGGGAGCCGGACGGATGATCCGGCCGGCCGCATCGATCGCGCGTCGCTGGGATCGAGCGATGAGGTTAAGGCGTGGAGCAGGAAGCGGCAGAACAATCTCGGAGGGCGCAGGCGGGCAGCCTGGTCGAGCGCCTGAGATTTGCCGGCCTCGACACGGCCGAGACCGAAGCGCTGCGCCGTCATCGCCCGCTGCTGCAGGCCGAGGTCGAAAAGGGCCTGCGCGATCTTTTCCAGCGGCTGCAGGCATCGTCCGATGCCGCCCGCCAATTTACCAGCGACCGGCAATTCGACCGGCTGCATGATCTTTATTCCGCTCACTGGGCCGTCCTGACCGACGCCCGCTTCGACAGTCTCTATGCCGAGCGCGTCAAGGTGCGCTCCGATGCCGAAAGCCGCATGGCGCTCGATCCGCGCTGGCAGCTGGCCGGTCAGGCCGTCGTGCTGGAGCACCTTGTGCTGGCCGCGGTCGACATGCTGTGGCCGAAGAGCGTCATCGGCGGCAAGGGCAAGCGGGGCGAACTGACGACACTGCTCTCCGCCCTGATCCGCACGGTGTTCGTCGATACCGAAATCGGCGTCTCCCTGCGCTTCAACGAGTTGCGCGTCTCCTCGCAGCGGCAGATGGCTGATGCGCGGGCCACCACGGAAGCGGACATGGTCTCGGCCATCGCGGCTGTGGCCGATGCGATCGTCGCCGATGATCTCACCGCCCGCATCGCCGACTCGGCGCCGGAGGCGCTCGGCGACACCGCAAGAAATCTCAATGCCGGACTGGACACCCTCGAAGGCTGCCTCCTGGCGCTCGATACCGGATTGGGTGGCGCGCGGGACCAGGCGCAAGCGATCAGCGCCGAGGCAGGCCGCATCGCAACCGCCGCGCAGGGCGGCGCCGAGGCGATCGAGCGCGCCGGTGCCGGCATCGCCGAACTGTCCGGCAAGCTCGCCGAGACCGCGGCCGAAAGCCAGGCGGCCGAAAAGAGCGTCGTCTCCACCCAGGGCTCCGTCGAGCAGAGCGGCGAGATTGCCGGTCTGGCGATTTCCGCGATGGCCGATATCGAGGCCTCCGCCGAAAAGATCGGCCAGATCATCGGGGTGATCGACGAGATCGCCTTCCAGACCAACCTGCTTGCGCTCAATGCCGGCATCGAGGCGGCGCGGGCCGGCGAAAGCGGGCGCGGTTTTGCCGTTGTCGCCCAGGAGGTGCGCGCGCTCGCCCAGCGCTCCGGCGATGCGGCGCGCGAAATCAAGCAACTGGTATCCTCCACCAAGGCGCAGGTGGAAGCCGGCGTCGAGCGCGTCGGCCGCACTCAGGATGCGATCAGCCGGATCGTCGATCAGGTCAGGGCCATCAGTGCCGCCGTGTCCGGCATTGCCCGCCGGACGAGCGAGGAGATCACCGATCTCGGCCAGCTGAAGAGCGAGGTCGATCGGGCTGGCCGCGAGGTCCGCGCCGTCGATGCGGATGCGGGACGCGCTGCCGAGGACGGCGCCGCCCTTGTCTCGGTGCTGGTCGAACTCGGCGCCAGGACCCAGCAGTTCACCCTGCGGCGGGAACCGGTGCGCGCTGGCGCGCGTCCGGGAGCCCGCGCCGGGGCGCAACGCCCGGCGCTTCCGCGCCATCCGGTCGAGGATGCAGACGGTGACCCTCTGCTGACAAAACCCTTGAGAGCCTTGGGAGGACGAGCATGAACCGCCATCATGATCATTCCCTGTTTGGACTGCGCCAGGCGCCGTCGCGCAACTGGCCGGTTCGCCATGCCGAAGCGCGCGATCTCCTTTTCGGTACTTCGCCGACCGCCACGCCGATGCAGGTGACCGGCCGCTGCGCCCTGCCGTTCATCGTCTCATCCAGCAACCGCCTGCTCAGACAAGGGAATTGATGCAATGCCTGCTCGGAAAGCCGCACCGCAAACGCTGGCGCTCGCGCCGGTCCTCGATCTCAACGAGGCCAGCGCTCTGCATGCAAAACTGATGGAACTGCGCGGCAGCGCCGTCGAGGTGGATGCCTCCTCGGTCGAGCGGGTCGGTGCGCTCTGCGTCCAGGTGCTGATGGCCGGGGCGAAAGCATGGGAAGAGGAAAAACTGTCCTTCACCTTTTCGAAGATGTCGGACGCGTTCGCAAAAACCACACAGCTCATCGGGGTCGATGTTGACCGTCTGATGTCCAAGGAGATCTGAAATGAAAAAGAAGGTTCTCACCGTCGACGACTCGCGGACGATCCGGAACATGCTTCTGGTGACGCTCAACAATGCGGGTTTCGAGACGATCCAGGCCGAAGACGGCATTGAAGGGCTTGAGGTCCTCGAGGACGCCAATCCGGACGTGATCGTGACCGACATCAATATGCCGCGTCTCGATGGCTTCGGCTTCATCGAAGGCGTGCGCCGCAACGAGAAGTACCGCGCCATCCCGATCCTGGTGCTGACGACGGAAAGCGACGCGGAAAAGAAAAACCGCGCCCGCCAGGCCGGCGCCACCGGCTGGATCGTCAAGCCATTCGACCCGACGAAGCTGATCGACGCAATCGAGCGCGTCACGGCCTGACGAAGCCGATGCGAGCGGATCCTCCGCCCGCATCCTCGCCACGCAGTCGTCATTTCAAAACCCGTCAGGACGCACGCCCATGGACATGAACGAAATCAAAGAGATTTTCTTCCAGGAATGCGAGGAGCAACTCGCAGAACTGGAATCTGGTCTCCTGCGGCTGAACGATGGCGATCGGGATCCTGAGACTGTCAACGCCGTATTCCGCGCCGTCCACTCGATCAAGGGTGGCGCCGGGGCCTTCGGCCTGGATGATCTTGTTTCCTTCGCGCATGTCTTCGAGACCACCCTCGACTGCGTCCGCTCGGGCAAGCTCGAGCCGACGCCCGAAGTTCTCAAGGTCATGCTGAAATCGGCCGACGTCCTCGCCGATCTCACCAACTGCGCCCGTGACGGGGGCAGCGTCGACGAGGCCCGCTCGCGCCAGCTCATCCGCGAACTGGAGGCCCTGGCGCACGGGACCCCGGTTGCGCCCGCCGCCGATGCACCCGCCAAGCCTGCTGCTGCAAAGCCCGCCCCGGCCAAGGCTGCCGCGCCCAAGCCCGCAGCACCGGCTGCTGCGCCGGCCGCAAGCGAGGAGGGCTTTGCCCCCGTCGCCTTCTCCTTCGACGAGTTCGAGGGCGCGGACGAGGCGTCTGCCCTGCCGCTCTATGAAATCACCTTCAAGCCCAAGAATGATCTCTACCGAAAGGGCAACGAGGCGACGCTGCTGCTGCGCGACCTCGCACGTCTCGGCGAGATGAGCATCCATTGCGATACGGACAGCCTGCCGAGCCTCGACCAGCTGAACCCGGAGAGTGCCTACTTCTCCTGGAAGATTTCGCTGCGCACCGACAAGGGCGAGGATGCGATCCGCGCCGTGTTCGAATTTGCTGAATGGGACTGCGATCTCGACGTGGTCGAGACCGTCGAGGGCGCGGACGCGGCTCCGGGCGAAGAGCTGCCGATGCAGCCGGTGCCCTTCGATCTCTCTTCGCTGTTCGACGATCACGAGCCGGTGCTCGGCGTCGTCGAGGAGGAAGACCATCTTACCGCCGAGCATGAGGGCGCGAAGGCTGCCGCCGAGACGGCGAGCAATGTGCTGCAGATGGCAAGTGCGGCGGCCAAGAGCGCCGACACCGGGCGCGCGTCCGCAGCAAGCGCCGCCGCCAACAGCGCTGCCGCGTCCGCTTCGGCCCAGCAGGCCGCAGCGGCCGGCCAGACGATCCGCGTCGACCTCGACCGCGTCGATCGCCTGATCAACCTTGTCGGCGAGCTCGTCATCAACCAGGCCATGCTCTCGCAGAGCGTGATCGAGAACGACACGAACGGGACGTCGTCGATCAATATGGGTCTCGAGGAGCTGCAGCAGCTCACCCGCGAGATCCAGGACTCGGTGATGGCAATCCGCGCGCAGCCGGTGAAGCCGGTCTTCCAGCGCATGGCCCGCACCGTGCGCGAAATCGCCGATATCACCGGCAAGTCGGTCCGCCTCGTTACCGAGGGCGAGAACACCGAAGTCGACAAGACGGTCATCGACAAGCTGGCCGAGCCGCTGACGCACATGATCCGCAACGCCGTGGACCATGGTCTGGAAATGCCGGAGAAGCGCATCGCGCTCGGCAAGAACCCGGAAGGCACGGTGCGGCTGACCGCCAAGCACCGCTCGGGCCGCATCATCATCGAGCTCGCCGACGACGGCGCCGGCATCAACCGCGAACGGGTTCGCCAGAAGGCGATCGACAACGACCTGATCGCCGCCGATGCCAATCTGTCGGACGAGGAGATCGACAATCTGATCTTCCATGCCGGCTTCTCGACCGCCGAAAAGGTCTCGGACCTGTCCGGCCGCGGCGTCGGCATGGACGTCGTCAAGCGCTCGATCCAGGCGCTCGGTGGCCGCATCAACATCTTCTCGCGCCCCGGCCAGGGTTCGGTCTTCACGATGAGCCTGCCGCTCACCCTCGCCGTGCTCGACGGCATGGTGGTCACCGTCGCCAACCAGACGCTGGTTGTGCCGCTGACGGCCATCGTCGAGACGCTGCAGCCCGATCAGGCCTCGATCCATTCCTTCGGCGCCTCGCAGCGGCTGATCTCGATCCGCAACTCCTTCTGCCCGCTGGTCGATGTGGGGCGGATCCTCAATTTCCGCGCCACGCAGGCCAATCCGGTCGAAGGCGTCGCGCTGCTGGTGGAATCGGAAGGCGGCGGCCAGCGCGCCCTGATGGTCGATGCCATCCAGGGGCAGCGCCAGGTCGTGATCAAGAGCCTGGAAGCCAATTACACGCATGTGCCGGGCATTGCCGCCGCCACCATTCTGGGCGACGGCCGCGTGGCTCTCATTCTCGATGTAGATGCGGTTGTCTCCGCCTCGCGCGGGCAGCCGCTGAAGATGGAAATGGCGTTGGCAGCTGCAGGGTAAGACTATGACGCTCGCGAAAACGATGATCAACGATGCACGGGAGCTGATCGCGTTCAGGATCGGTGACCAGGAGTTCTGCGTGGACATCATGTCCGTGCGGGAGATCCGCGGCTGGACGCCGGCAACACCCATGCCGCATTCGCCCTACTACATGCTCGGCGTCATCAATCTGCGCGGCGCGGTGCTGCCCATCGTCGATCTGGCGGTCCGCTTCGGTATGCGGCCCTCGGAACCGACGGTGCGGCATGTGATCATCGTCGCGCAGGTACGGACGAAGGTGGTCGGGCTGCTGGTCGAGGCGGTTTCGGACATCTTAACCGTTACGAACGACAATATCCAACCGACGCCGGACATGAGTTCCGACTTCGAAAGGACCTTTGCCCGCGGCGTGCTCGCGATCGACAAACGCATGATCTGCCTGATCGAACTGGACGCCGTGTTTCCCGATACCGAAAGCGAAGCCGCATGAACAGAATGGCCGCCATCGACCCCAAACTGTCGCCGGACGAATGTCTGGCGAGCGGAGAATATCCGCTGACACGGCGCGACCTCTCGGAGATCGCGGCCATGATCTATTCCGATGCCGGCATCTTCCTGAACGAGAGCAAGGCATCGCTGGTCTATTCGCGGCTCTCCAAGCATATTCGCAATCTGGGTCTGAGCGGCTTCCGGGAATATTGCGCGCTCGTCGCCTCGCCTGCGGGCGCGGCCGAGCGGCGCGACATGCTGTCGCATCTGACCACGAACTTCACCCGCTTCTTCCGCGAGAACCATCATTTCGATCATCTGCGTGACACGGTCCTTCCCGGCCTGATCGCCCGCGCCAAGTCCGGCGGGCGGGTGCGGATCTGGTCGGCTGCCTGCTCGGACGGGCAGGAACCCTACTCGATCGCGCTGACGCTGCTTTCCGTGCTGCCGAACGCCGCCGACTATGACATCCGCATCCTGGCAACCGACATCGACCCGAAGATCCTCGCGATCGCCCGGGCCGGTGCCTATGACACGAATGCGCTGGAAACCGTAGCGCCGGCCATGCGCAAGCAGTATTTCTCGCAGGTCTCGCTGAATGGCCGCGAGAAGTGGCAGGTCGACGACCGGCTGAAGAAGCTGATCACCTTTAACGAGCTGAACCTCATGGCGCAGTGGCCCTTCCGGGGACCCTTCGACGTGATCTTCTGCCGCAATGTGGTCATCTATTTCGATGAGCCGACGCAGATGAAGATCTGGTCGCGCTTCGCCTCCATGCTCGATGTCGGCGGTCATCTTTATATCGGGCATTCCGAACGGGTGTCCGGCGATGCCAAGTCGGTCTTCGACAATACCGGCATCACAACCTACCGCTACACGGGCAAACACATGGGAGGCAGGGCATGACCGCACCGGCACGTGTTCTCGTGGTGGATGATTCGGCGACCATGCGTGGCCTGATCACCGCCGTGCTCAATGCCGATCCCGCCGTCAATGTCGTCGGGCAGGCCGCCGATGCGCTCGAAGCGCGCCAGGCGATCAAGGATCTCAATCCCGATGTCGTGACGCTCGACATCGAGATGCCGAACATGAACGGGCTCGATTTTCTCGAGAAGATCATGCGCCTGCGGCCGATGCCGGTCATCATGGTCTCGACGCTGACCCACAAGGGCGCCGAGGCTTCGGTGGCAGCTCTCGAGATCGGCGCCTTCGACTGCGTCGGCAAGCCGGCGCCGGGCGAGCTGCATCCCTTTGCCGATCTGGCGGAGAAGGTGAAGGCGGCGGCCCGTTCGCAGCGCAAGTTCATTCTCAGCGGCAACAAGAGCGCCGCTGCGCTCGGCCATGCCAACACCAACGCTCAGGCAGCGCCCACCATCGATTATCGAGCCGGCCGCAAGATCATTGCCATCGGTTCGTCGACGGGCGGCGTCGAGGCGCTGATCACGGTTCTTCAGAAGTTTCCGGCCAACTGCCCGCCGACCGTGATCACCCAGCATATGCCGCTGAACTTCACCAAGAGCTTCGCGGAGCGCTTGAACCGCCTCTGCGCGCCGACGGTGGAGGAGGCGACCGACGGGGCCCGGCTGGAGGTGGGCCGGATCTATCTGGCGCCGGGGGGAGACCGTCATCTGCAGGTAGTTAATCCGCATGCCCCGATCTGCCGTCTGGCGGAGCGGGACCCGGTCAACGGCCATCGACCCTCGGTCGACGTGCTGTTTGACTCGGTTGCGGAACTCGCCGGGCGCAATGCCATCGGCGTCATCCTGACGGGCATGGGGCGCGATGGCGCCTCGGGCCTGCTCAAGATGCGCAAGGCTGGTGCCCGGACCTTCGGACAGAATGAAAAGACATGCGTGGTCTACGGCATGCCGCGGGTCGCCTTTGAAATCGGCGCCGTAGAAACGCAATTGCCCCTCACCGCAATCGGGGAAGAAGTGTTGAAAAGCGCTGCCGCCCGAAGAGAAGGAACAGACTGATGTCGATCGCCGAGAAAATCAAAGTCCTGATCGTCGATGATCAGGTAACCAGCCGTCTTCTGCTCGGCGAGGCTCTGCAGAGCCTTGGCTTCACGCAGATCACCGTTGCCGCCGATGGCGAGCAGGGCATGAAGATCATGGCCCAGCAGCCGCACCACCTCGTCATCTCGGATTTCAACATGCCGAAGATGGATGGGCTGGGGCTGCTGCAGGCGGTGCGGACCAACCCCAACACAAAAAAGGCCGCCTTCATCATGCTGACCGCTCAGGGCGACCGCGCTCTGGTGCAGAAGGCAGCGGCCTTGGGGGCCAATAACGTGCTGGCCAAGCCATTTACGATCGAGAAGATGAGGGCGGCGATCGAAGCCGTGTTTGGGGCGCTCAAATGATTGCAGATACTGCGGCCAAGCGTGTGCATGTTATTCAGGGCGAGTTCAAGGTCGTAACGGACCCTGACGTGGTCCTGTCGACCATCCTCGGCTCTTGCGTGGCGGCCTGCATGCGCGATCCGGTCGCAGGGGTGGGGGGGATGAACCACTTTCTCCTGCCCGGCAGCGCCGATGCGCTGGCGGCCGGCGGCGATGCGACCCGCTACGGCGTCCATCTGATGGAGCTTTTGATCAACGGTCTTCTCAAGAAGGGGGCGAGGCGCGATCGGCTGGAGGCGAAGATCTTCGGCGGCGCGAAAACCATCGCGCGCTTCTCCAATGTCGGCGAGCAGAACGCCCTCTTCGCCCGCCGCTTCCTGCAGGACGAAGGCATCGCCATCGTCGGCGAGAGCACGGGCGGCGATCATGGCCGCAAGCTGGAATATTGGCCCTTGAGCGGCCGGGCTCGTCAATATGCCCTGACCGGCGTCGAGGCGCAGAAGGCGGTTGCCCAGGAAACCCGTCCGGCACCGGCACCGAAGCCGGCCGACACCTCGATCGAATTCTTCTAAAAGACTTTTCGCCCAAGCGGGATCGCTTTGGCACAGGAAACATCACCAAGAGGGGACCATACCCCCGCAATCGAACTGCGCCGGTAAAGCTTTTCAGGTTCGGGCGAGCGCCGGACGGAACGACCAGATCAAGTCGTGTGGAGAGACGGCACCAACGAAATTGACGAAACACGGGCTGCCGCGCGTTGCGGCGAAAGAGAGTCACAGATGCTGAACGAGCAGAAAGCGGTCGGCCACGGCCTCGAGGAAGCATTGCCTGATGTCATGATGCGCGTGGTCAGCGAACTCCATGACGTCGCCTATCTGATCGAGCGGATCGAGCCGATGCTCAACGAGCTCGGCGAAGGCGTCGTCGCCAACACCGCCGACCACATCAAAGTTCTCCAGGGGATCGACCTTGCCGTGCAGAAGACGCGTGGCCTGGCCGAATTCATCGACACAGTGACGGCCGCCATTCCGCAATCCTGGCTGGTCGACGTGTCGATCGCGTTGAACCTCGTCAAGCTGGCCGATATGCAGCGTTCGCTGGCAAGCGGCCTGCGCCACGGCCACTCCCAGCCGCTGACAGACGATGCGGGCGACTTCGAGGCCTTCTAGGCCGAACGTCGAGCCGATCCGGAGATGACATCGATTGCCGTCGGCCGCGAGGCCGGCGGCTTTTCCGTTCGCACCGCCTGCAACCGCAACCCACTCCAGGTCACGTTCGCGCAAGTTTCGCCGCCTAGGTTGGCCACGGGTTCGGTGGATTCGTGCCGACATGACGATGGCATCAGGCCATGGTGCGGCATGAGGAACCCTCGTTTTGAACGGCGCATGACCCTGCCTGGCAATGTTGCCACGTGAGGCGCGCTAACGGGTGCGGACAGAATGACTCTGTTGGATCAACTTTCCTCGGTTGCCAAAAATCTCAAGAGCCTTGGGCAGGGCAAGCTGATCGCTCTCGCCAGCGCGGGACTGGTCGCAGTCGGTCTGGTCCTCGCCGCGGGGCTCTATGTCAACAAGCCCGCCTACGAGACCCTCTATGTCGGGCTCGAGAGTGCGGATCTCAACCAGATCAGCATCGCGCTTTCCGAAGGCAATCTCGATTTCCAGGTCGGCGCGGACGGCGCCAGCGTGCAGGTTCCGGTCGGCAGCACCAGCAAGGCGCGGCTCTACCTCGCCGAACGCGGCCTGCCCAACAGCGCCAATGCCGGCTACGAGCTGTTCGACCATGTCGGCTCGCTCGGCCTCACCTCCTTCATGCAGGAGGTCACCCGCGTCCGGGCACTCGAAGGCGAGATCGCCCGCACCATCCAGCAGATCTCCGGCGTCTCCGCCGCCCGCGTCCACATCGTGATGGCCGACCGCGGCAGCTTCCGGAAGACCGAGCAGAGGCCGACGGCCTCGGTCATGATCCGCGCCTCTGCCCAGCTCGGGCGCCAGGCCGCAGCCTCCATCCGTCACTTGGTCGCCTCCTCGGTGCCGGGTCTTTCGCTCGACGACGTGACCATCCTTGACTCCGCGGGCCAGCTGCTTGCCTCGGGCGAGGATCCGCAGAACGGCGCGCTCAACCAGTCGCTCGGCATCGTCCAGTCGGTCCAGTCGGAGATCGAGAACAATATCGACAAGGCGCTCGCGCCCTTCCTCGGCATGGACAACTTCCGTGCCAGCGTCACCGCCCAGCTCAACACCGACACCCAGCAGGTCCAGGAAACCATCTTCGATCCGGAATCGCGCGTCGAGCGCTCGACGCGGGTGACGAAGGAGCAGCAGAAGTCGAGCCAGCAACAGGCCGACAATGCCGCGACCGTGCAGCAGAACGTGCCGCAGGCCGCGCCGCGCGGTGGCGCGGGGCCGCAATCGAGCGACCAGGCGGACAAGAAGGAAGAGCAGACCAATTACGAGATCAACCAGAAGACGGTTGCGACCACCAAGAACAGCTACAAGGTAGAGAAGCTGTCCGTTGCCGTCGTCGTCAACCGCGGCCGGATCGCCGCCATGGTGGGCGAGGGGGCCGATCAGGCCAAGATCGACGCCTATATCGCCGAGATGCAGAAGATCGTCGCCTCGGCCGTCGGTATCGATCCCGCCCGGGGCGATGTGATCACGCTGACCGCCATGGACTTCGTCAATGCCCAGCTGCTCGACGAGCCGGTGGCCGGCCCCGGTGTCATGGAGACGCTGACCCGCAATCTCGGCGGCATCATCAATGCGCTCGCCTTCGTCCTGGTGGCGGTGGTGGTGGTCTGGCTCGGTCTGCGGCCGCTGGCCCGCTCCATGGGCTTCGGTGGCCCCGGCACCCTGGCGGAAGCCGAGCCCGCCGGCCTCGAACTGCCGGACTTCTCTCCGGCTCCGGGTGTCGCTGGCGCTGGCGGCGCGCTCATGGAAGGCTTCGGCTCCGACTTCGGCTTCGACAGCACCGACGACCTGCTCAGCCTTGGCGACGAGTCGAATGGCGACTTCAACCGCCGGGTCAAGGAAGGCCCGGAACGCCGCCTGGCGCGCATGGTGGAAATCAGCGAAGAGCGCGCCGCCAAGATCCTGCGCAAATGGGTCGCCGAACGGGCCGCTTGAGATCCTCCCGAAGACTTTTCGTCCCGCCTTTCCCAGGCGGGATTTTTTTTGCGCTGCGCGGCGCTCGTGAGCGATCGCTTGGTAACGGTAAGGCATATCGAACATTACAAAGCATCCACAAAGGCGTGCTGAGTCGCGCCCTGTCATGCCCGGAATCGTCCCGTTAACCTTTTGGTCATATTTTTATGGGGAAGACGCTGGTTTCTTAGGCCGCCGCCATAATGACTCCGGCTCTGAAAGTCTATCCAGGTGTTATTAGGTCAATATGATCGAACAATACGCCGCTGTATAGATTTAATAGTGTTTAGAATAGTAATTATACATTCGATGCAAATCTGCAACAGGAAGATCTCGAACTTTTTAAAGCAGAACAGATCGGAACGCGTGGTGATGGGAGTCGCTTCCGTTAGCAGGAATTTACAGCTAAGTTTAGACAGTTCGAAATTTCGGAGAGAAGGAACAACGGTCGAAATATTGAGATAAACATCATGGAAACAATGGGTTAAATATATAAAGAGCTCCTAACGGTTGCGGCGCTCAGGGCGTCGCAGCATCAGACGCGAATCAACCTGGTGTGATTCGGAAAAGTAAATCCCGACAAGATGGCAGTAGTCTTTTTAGCTGATGCCTGTATAGTTTAGGGCAGTGATTCGAGGCTGAGTCGCTGGCGTGTCGGGAGGCGGAACCCGGGGCGGGCAGTCGGTGATGTGGCGTTGCGCGACAAGGCGAACTCAGCGGATCCAACACGGGGAAAATTCATGGAAGCTCTACATATGGAGATTGCGGCGCGGCCCTCACCGGCCATGCCAATGCGTGCTCATGGCCTCGTCGCTGCGAAGCGAAGCCTGCTCGATCGACTTGCCGAATGCGCAGAGCGCGGCAACCTCAATCGTGCGCTTGCGGCGCTGACCGACTATGTCGGCGCCAGCCATTACCTTCTGGCGCGCTATGATCTGTCCCAGGACTCCGGTCTCGATTTCGTCCTGTGCTCGGACTGGCCCTTCGATGTGGTCAAGCGGCTCGGCCAGCTGCTGAACGGGCTGCATGCCAAGTCGAGCGAGCAGGAGAAGTGCCTGTCGCTGCTCCAGCCCGCCTTCCTCATCCTGCCGGATGACGTTGCGCTCGGTCACGGCCTCAGCCGCGAATATTGCGCCGTTACCTTCTGCGTCGGCCGCGAGCGCTTCTCGCTCATGCTCCTCTTCCCGCAGGACGTCATTCTCTCGCGCGAATGCCTGCGCGAAATCGGACTGCTGACTGGCTATTTCGCAAGTTTTGCCGGCCGGAAGGTCATGCGCGCCGATCGCGACTTCGACCTGACCGAGCGCGAGCTCGAATGCCTCTATTGGATCGCCGAAGGCAAGACCAGCGAGGAGATCGCGCTCATCCTCGGCATTTCCCGCAACACCATCAACAACTATATCACCAGCGTGATGCGCAAGACCGCGACCAAGACGCGGTCGGAGGCGATCGCCTACGCTGTGCGCAACAATCTCGTCTGAGGAACGTCGCCATGGCGGTCTATGTGACGGGAGGGCGGGGAAACCAGACCAAGGCGATGCGCGCTGCAACGCTGATCGTCCGCCTGCAGACCATGCAGCGGGACATCGATGCCTCCCGCTTCGCAGTCTTCCGCCTGAACGGCAACGGACTGCCGGCCGCGCGCAAGCTGACCTGCGTGCTCGACAATTGGGGCGCAGAGGCCGAGATGATGGCCCACGAGCTCGTGCGCGCCTATGGCGACGAGCTGAAGCTCCATCTGGACGACAGCCTGCTGCCGCTGCTCTGGAACGGCAGCGGCGAGGGCCAGACGGCCGACACGATCGACTTCGAGCGCTTCGTGCGCCGGGTCACCGGGAGCCAGCTGCCCTTTGCCGGCATTGCTTTTCCCGTGCGTCTCGGCGCGCAGGGCAATGGCTATGTGATCTTCATGGCGGATGTGCTCGATCTCGCCAGCGAGACCATTCTCGACATGCACGGCCGCGCCTGCCATGTAATGACGGATCTCCTTGCCTCCGACGAGCGGCGCCTGCAGCCGTCCGAGGCCCTGAGCGAGCGCGAGCTCAGCTGCCTGCAAATGGCGGGCGATGGCCTGATCAGCGAAGAAATCGCCGACAAGATGGGTCTCTCCGTGCATACGGTGAACGCCTATCTGGGCGCCGCCACGACCAAGCTCGATTCGGTCAACCGTATCCAGGCAATCGCAAAGGCCCTGCGGCTCGGCTATATCCGTTAGAAGGGCCGATCCCCATCGGGACTTGAAGAAGGGCGCACCGATGAGGAGCGCCCTTTTCTCCGTGCTCAGCTCGCAAGCGCCGTCGGGAAAGACTTCATGAACTTGGCGGCTTCCAGGCTCTGAGCGAGGAAGGCGGTGTTCTCGTCGGGGTCGGTGGAGGGGCTCTTGAAGGCGATATGGTTGATCTCGAGTCCGGCCGCCTCGTTCTTCAGCGCCAGCTGTGCATAGACGGTGACGCCATCCGGTTTCAGCTCCAGATCCAGCGTCACTTCCGGCTCCGTGCCCCAGTCGCAGCGATAATTGCCGCCGATGCCGAAATTCACCGTGCCCGGCTGGAAGTAGAGCTCGGCGGCAGAGGAGACGAGATCGGCAATGCTGGCATGCGATTCGAACCGCAGGAGGGCGATCAGGTCGGCTGCATCGATCAGCCGGAGTTCGGTGGCGACCGGGCGAATCGCCTCGGCAACGATTTTCTCACGCTGTTCGGAATAGCGGCACTTTTTCATGGGGCTCAGTTCGTCCGTCTCGAGTTCGCGTTCGCGGCGTAGACCCGATGGATCAGTTCCGCCACGGCCTTGTAGAACACCGGCGGAATGACACTATCGACCGAGACTTGCGCAAACATTGAGCGCGCCAGCGGCGGATCTTCGAAGACGGGGATGTTGTTTTCCTCGGCGATGGCGCGAATTTTGAGCGCGACGAGGTCCTGGCCCTTGGCGACGACCACCGGTGCATCGCCTTCCTCGCGCACATAGCGCAGCGCCACGGCGAAATGGGTGGGGTTGGCGATGACGAGCGTGGCGCGCGGGACGGAGGTGATCATGCGCCGCCTGGCGCGGTCGCGGGCGATCGAGCGCAGGCGCGCCTTGATGATCGGATCGCCCTGCATCTGCTTCATTTCCTCCTTCACCTCCTCCTTGGTCATGCGCAGCTCGCTGTACCAATGGTGGCGGGTCCAGAAGAAATCGGCGACGGCGAGCACGCCGGTGCACAGGATGATGACGACCATGATCTGGTTCAGGTCGTCGCCGATCCGCGCGAACATGGTGGTGGGGTCGGAAAACATCGCATCGAGCGTGGCGTAATAATCGTTCCACAGGACGAGCACGACGATGGTGGAGATGATCGCGATCTTGAAGAAGGCCTTGGCGAATTCAATCAGGCCCGGCACGCTGTAGATGCGCGAGAAGCCGGCGATCGGGCTGATCCGGTTCATCTTCGGCGCGATCCGGTCGAGCACCAGCCGCGGCATGTTCTGCAGGATCGAGGAGGAGATGCCGAAGACGATCAGCAGCACGAAGAGCGGCACCAGGAGGCCACCGGCCTTCCAAAAAAAGTGCATGATCAGCGCGACGACGTCATTGGCATTGCTCAGCCGCCAGGCATCGGGCTGTTCGAAGACGTCCTTCAGGGCTTCCACGAAGGTGGAGAGCCCGCTCGGCAGGAAGAAGACGATGAAGATATAGACGGCGAGCGCCGAGGCGAAGAGCGGAATCTCGCGCGAGACCGGCACATTGCCCTTCTCCAGCGCATCGGAGATGCGCTTGTCGGTCGGGCTTTCTGTTTTGCTTTCCTTGTCGTCGTCCGCCATGACGCGCCTCCTGCGCTCCGGGCGGCGATGCGAGCGCTGATGCAACGCGACGCGCCGGGCTGGCCCGTTGTGGGCCGGTCCGGCGTGTCATGCAAGGGGCGGAGAGGGGCTTGCGATCAGGCCGCGACGGCGTCCTTGTCCTTGAGCTCGATCTGGCCGGCGGCCGAGAGGCGGATCGCCTCCTGGGTCACCGAGCGGCGGGCGACCGCGATGTCGCGCGGGTTGATGCCGGCATCGCCCGAAGCGAGATCCGATTCGATCATGCGGCGCTGGCGGGCGCCGATCGCGGCGAGCACGCATTCGCGCAGATCCATGCTGGTGCCGCGCAGCGCCATGGTGATGATGTCGCCGGAAATCTCGTTGAAGAGCATGACGCGGCTGCGCTGCGGCATCTGCAGGATGTCCTCGAAGAGGAAGATCTTCGGCCGCACCTTCTTGACCGTCTCGGCATTCAGCGAGGCGAGCGAGGCAAGGAGATCGTCGACCTGGGTCTTCTCCATCTCGTTCATCACTTCGGCCGCCTTGATCGACCCGGCGGAATTGCGCTCCTCATGCATGGCGCGCAGGAGCTCCATGACCCGCGTCTCGATGATCGAGGCCGCTTTCGTGCTGACATTCTTCATGTTGACGGTGCGGTTGATGATGTCGGCACGGCCCTCTTCTGGCAGCTCCAGGAGAACCTTGGCGCCGAAACTCGAGGGCATCATCGACAGGACATAGGCGATCGTCTGGTGATGCTCGTTGCCGAGGTGGCGGGCAACGAAGCTCGGGTCGCTGTCCTGGAGCTGGTCCCAGATGCTGGATTCGTATGCCTGGAAAGCGGTGCGGCGGCCAAGCAGGCCATCCACCTCGTCCGGCGTCAGACCCTCCTCGAGGATCGCCTCGATGGCCTTGGCATTGTCCATCAGGCCGGCGCCCTCGGTGAAGAGATCCTCGAATTCGTTGACGAGGACTTCCAGCTCCTGAGGGGGGATGGAGCGCAGGTTCTGCGCCGAGGCAATGATGCCCTGCAGCTCGCTCTGGGTGAAGAATTTCAGAAGCTTTCCGGCGATCGGTTTGCCCATGGCCAGGAGCACCGCCGCCGCCTTGTCCGTTTGGCTGAGGGGGCGGCTCGGTGCCTGGGTCTGAAAATCATCGAAATCCATCATGGATCGTTCCTCGTCGGCCCTAACCGGGTCCCGTCTGTCGTCTCACATGCGCGGTGGCGCATCATTTCTTGCCGCCGATGACCTCGATCAGCTTCACGCCGAAGCGCGTCTCGTCATTTTCCAGCACGGCGATCTCGCCGCGGCCGATGATCCGGCCGTTGACCATGATTTCGACCGGCTCGCCGATCCGGCGATCGAGCCCAATCGTCGCGCCCTCGGTCAGGTTCATCAGGCTCGAAACCTGCATCTTGCTCGATCCGAGGATGATCTGCACCTCGATCGGGATGTCCATGATCAGGTCGAGATTGCTCTCGAGGGCCGATCCCGCCGGCTTGGAGGCAGAGGGCGTCGCAAAGGCGTCGTCCTCGGCTGCGCCGGCGTCGAAACTGGACCCGCCGAAGCTGGAGCCACCGAAGCTCGATCCGCCGAAGTCGGACCCGCCGAGATCGCTGCCGCCGCCGAAACTGTCGGCATCGAAGCTCGTCTCGGCACTCGCCGTGCCGAAGCTGCCGGCAAAGGGGTTGTCGGCGTCGAGATCGGCGCCGAAGGAGGAGGAGAAGTCGGAGGTTTCGGTCGTCGCGCCGAAGTCGGTATCGAGAGTGGTCTCGGGGATCGAGCCCTCGGCGTCGCTCTTGAGGACGCCGCGCAGATCGTCGATCGCCTTGTCAAGCTCGTCGTCGCCGCCAAAGCCTGCGATCGGGGTGTCGTCGGTGGGTGCTGTTTTCGGTGCCATGTCCGGATTATTCCAATCGAAGCTTGCCCCAAGCCTGTCCGCGCGCGTTTCGCGCCTCAGCTCATGAGGTGGTGAAGGATGTCCTGCTCGGAACCGTGCGTATCCGAGATGCGCACGGTATAGCGGGCGCCGGAGCGTCCGAATTCGCAGACGTAGAGCTCGCGGCCATTGGCATTGACCTCGACCCTGACGTCCTTGGCATCATGGAACGGAATGATGTCGCCCGGTTGCAGGCGGCTGACCTGGCCGAGCGTCAAGCTTTCCAGGCGAATGCGCGCCTCGAGTTCCACCATGGAGCGGCGGACCTGTTCCTCGAGCTTGGCCTGGAAGGCGGGTTTCTGCCGCCGGGTCTGGTTCATGCCCTGCGGGAAGACGATGGCGGTCTTGAGCAGCACCTGCTGCGGGATGACGATCGCGAAGGTGGAGAGCACCGGCCCGATCCCGAGCGTCACCGTCACGCAGGCCGCATAGACCGTCCGCGCGTCCGCATCTGGCAGGGGCCGCTTTTCGGCATTGACGGGCCGCCCGACCAGCGGCTCGAAGCCGCCTTCCGCATTGACGGCGGACTTCAGCACGTCGGCGATCTTGTCGGTCAACAGGCCTGCGACCTGGAGTTCGATGCTGGAAAGCGTGCGCGGAGCCGACTCCTCGACCTTCTCCGGTTCGGCGCCGAGCAGCATTTCGGTCAGCGCGATGATGGCCGGGCTGTCGCAGCCGATGATGAAGTCGCACCAGTTGCGCAGCGAGCAATCGCTCAAGGCTACACCGCTGCCAAGCTTGCGGATCAGCGCCGTCTGCTCGCCGCTTTCGAAGCCGCCATAAGCAATGGTGATGTCGAGCCCGGTTTCGGATTTCAGCACGTCCGGCAGGAATTCGCCGAAGACCTGGCCGAGTTCGCCACAGATCTTGCTCAGCGTCTGCGGATCGCCGAGCGCGCCGGTCATGCGGGCAAGCAGACGCTTGTCGAAGGTGTAGATATTGGTGTTCGCCGTCATGGATCAGGCCGCCTTGCTGTCGCCGCCGCCGGGATTCATCATTTCCTGCTCGACCGCGTCGATCGACGGGCGTTCATAGGCGGAAATGGTCTTGCGGCCATATTCCAGCGCCACCTGCGGGACCGAGCCGTTCATGTAGGCAAGCAGGGTCTGCTTGACGATGATGTAGAGCCGGTTCTGCTTCTCACGCACATGCTTGACGTTGGCGATCAGCGGGCTGACCACGCAGTAGGAGAGGAAGATGCCGAGCATGGTGCCGACGAGTGCGGCGGCGATCTTGCCACCCAGCACTTCCGGGCTCTCGGTGATGGCGCCCATGGCCTTGATGACGCCGAGAACGGCCGCGACGATGCCGATCGCCGGGAAGGCGTCGCCCATGGTGTGCAGCGAATTGTAAGAATGCAGCTTGTCATGGGTGATGGTGTTGATTTCCTCGTCCATCAGCGCCTCGATCTCGTGGCTGCGGGCATTGCCGATGATGATCAGGCGAACATAGTCGCAGATGAATGAGGTGAGCTCCTTGTTCTTCAGGACGGTCGGTGCCTGCTGGAAGATCGAGGATTCGTCGGGATTGTCGATATGGCTTTCGATCTCGTTGCGCGACTTGGTGCGCAGGTCGCGCATCAGGCTGTAGAGCACGCCGAGCGTATCCAGATATTCGCGCTGTTTCGGCACCTTGTGCTTGAAGGCTTCGCCCAGCGCCTTGCCGGCGTCCTTCACCGTCTTCATCGAATTGGCCATGATGAAACCGCCGATGCCGGCGCCGCCGATGATGACGAGCTCGAAGGGCTGGTTGAGGACCTCCATATGGCCGCCCATCGCGATGAAGCCGCCGAGAATGCAGCCGAGCGTCAGCACGAGGCCAATGATGATGTTCATAACGTTCCCTGCCGCAACGGTGGATTATGGGGGTCATCCCTAGGCGCTCAGCCTTGCGTCAGGCTGGCTGTAAGCCCCCTCGAACGGCGCGCTTTCTTCCATCAGCTTCGCGCAAGCCGCTTGCGTCAGCCTTTGCGATGAGACGGCACCCTGCTGCCGAGAGAACGATCGTCTTGCCGCTGGTTGAGAGGCAAGCGGCCGGCGATGAGGATTGCGCGTGACCACGACCTATACGAGCTACCGACAGATCTCGGCCGACCTGCCGACCTCGCTGAAGCGCGTCGCGGAGCAGCCGGACATTAAGCGGGAAAGCGAATACTACCTCAAGACGATTGGCAGCGTGAAGACGATCGACCAGTTCTTCGCCGATACGCGCCTCTACAATTACGCGATGAAGGCCCACGGGCTCGAGGATATGGCCTATGCCAAGGCCTTCATGCGCAAGGTGCTGACCGAAGGGATCGACAACGACAAGGCCTTCGCCAAGCAGTTGACAGACAGCCGCTATGCCGATCTCGTCACCTCGCTCAACTTCGCCCGCAACGGCGAGGCCGCCACAAGTTTCGAGGCGGCGCAGAAGGGCGTCGTCGACAAATATAACCGCCAGACCCTGGAGCAGGAGGCCGGCGCCGATAATTCCGGCGTGCGTCTGGCGCTCTATTTCGAGCGCATGGCGCCGAGCATCACCAGCGCCTATGGGCTGCTCGCCGACGATGCCCTGGCTCAGGTGACGCGCACGCTGATCCAGATGCCGGACGAAGCTGCAGCCGCCGACATCGACCGGCAGGCCGACATGATCGGCCAAGCGATCAACATCGCCGATTTCAAGGATCCGAAGAAGCTCGGAAAGATGATGGAGCGGTTTACCGCACTGTGGGAGGCGAAGAACCCAAGCGACGCCACCGACCCGCTCGCCGTCTTCGGGGGAGGGCGCAACACCGGCATTTCTGCCGATCTCCTTCTCTCCATCAACACGCTCAAGCTCGGAGGCCGCTGAGATGCAGACCAGCCTTTATGTGGCCGTTTCCTCGCAGATGGCGCTCGAACGCCGGCTGAACACGCTCGCCGACAACATCGCCAATGCCAATACCACCGGCTTCCGCTCGACCGAGGTGAAGTTCAACACCGTGCTCGGCGACACCAAGCCGACCAAGGTGGCCTTCGTGGACGAAGGCAAGGAGTTCATCAATACGCGGAGCGGCGGCCTCAAGCAGACCGGCAATTCGCTCGATTTCGCGATCAAGGGCGATGCCTGGTTCGCGATCGATACGCCGGCCGGCCAAGTGCTGACACGCGACGGGCGCTTCACGCTGACAGAGACCGGCGACCTCGTCACGCTCAAGGGGTATCCGGTGCTCGACGCCGGCGGTGGGCCGATCCAGATCAATGCCAATGCGGGTGAGGTCAAGGTGGGCGCGGATGGCGTCATCCACCAGAACGGCAACCCGGTCGCTTCGCTCGGCCTCTACGAGGCGGATCTCTCCAAGGGTTTCGCACGCTTCGAGAACTGCGGCGTCATTCCGCCGAACGCCGCCGATCCGGTCGTCGACCGCTTCGAAGTCGGCGTGACCCAGGGCTATCTGGAGGAATCCAACGTCGACCCGATCCAGCAGATGTCGCAGCTGATCATGGTCTCGCGCGCCTTCGAGAACATCACCTCGCTGATGCGCGACAACGACACGACGCTCAATGAGGCGATCAAGACGCTCGGCGGCGCGAAATGAACGACATGCTGTCGGAACCGCTGCAGATCGATCAGGGGTCCTCGGCGCTCGCCGCCATGGCCGGCCTCGTCGGCCGCTACGCCCAACCGGATGCCTGCATCGCGCCGGGCGGCCATGTGCAGACGATTTCGCCCGGCCATTACACGGTCAGCGGCCTCTCCCGCCATGTCCGGCTCGGCGAATTCGTCGCGCATCTGGGGGCCGACGGGGTGCATCTTGGCGAGGTCGTCAAGGTCGAGCAGGAAACGGTGGTCGTTTGCCCGATCGGCCCCGGCGACCCGATCGGCATTCACGACCGCGTCATCCGCAAGGGTGCCTTTCGGGTGGCACCGAACGAGAGCTGGTGCGGCCGCACCGTCAATTCGCTCGGCGAGCCGATCGACGGCCGTGGCCCGATGACGCAGGGCGAGGACCGGCGGCCGATTTCCAACACCGCGCCGCCCTCCATGACCCGCAAGCGTGTCGAGCACGGCTTTCGCACCGGCGTGCGCGCGATCGATATCTTCTCGCCGCTCTGCCTTGGCCAGCGCCTCGGCATCTTCGCCGGATCCGGCGTCGGCAAGTCGACGCTGCTCTCCATGCTCGCCCGGGCCGATGCCTTCGACAAGGTGGTGATCGCGCTCGTCGGCGAACGCGGCCGTGAAGTGCGGGAATTCATCGAGGATACGCTGGGCGACAACCTCGCCAAGTCGGTCGCCGTGGTCGCCACCAGCGACGAGAGCCCGATGCTGCGCAAGATGGCGCCGCTGACGGCCGTGACCATCGCCGAATATTTCCGCGACCAGGGCGACAACGTGCTGCTGATCGTCGACAGCGTTACCCGCTTCGCCCATGCGATCCGCGAAGTCGCGACCGCCTCGGGCGAGCCGCCGATCGCGCGCGGCTATCCGGCCTCGGTCTTCACCGAGCTGCCGCGCCTGCTCGAGCGCGCCGGGCCGGGTGCCGAAGGCACGGGGACAATCACCGCCATCATCTCCATCCTCGTCGATGGCGACAACCACAACGACCCGATCGCCGACTCGACGCGCGGCATCCTCGACGGTCACATCGTCATGGACCGCAGCCTGGCGGAAGAGGGGCGCTACCCGCCGATCAACCCGCTCGCCTCCGTTTCGCGTCTGGCCCGCAAGGCCTGGACGCCGGAGGAGGAGGTGCTGGTCGGCCGGTTGAAGGCGCTGATCCACCGCTTCGAGGAAACCCGCGACCTGCGGCTGATCGGCGGCTATCGACCCGGCGCCGATCCCGATCTCGACATGGCGATCAAGCAGGTGCCGGTCATCTACGACACTTTGAAGCAGACACCTGGCGAAGGCCCGGCCTTTGACGCCTTCACCGATCTTGCCAATGCGCTGAAGGCGGCGGCAGGCTTGGGCGGGCAACAGATCAGACGGTAGGATGGCATGAAGGAAACGAGGTTCGACGAACGGGACGCCGACGAGATCGTCCGCCAGCCGCGACACAAGGATCGCACGCCGCTGATCGACCGCGCGCTGATCGCGACCGGTGTGGCGCTGGCCGGTCTCGCCACCTTCTTTCCCTGGTACGCCTTCCTGAACCAGGACAAGTTCGCCATGCCGGCGCTCTGGCAGGGAAAGCCCCATGATCTGAGCCAGAAGATCGGCCATGACGAGGCGACCGCCTCGCCGCTCGACACCGGCGCGGACGAGGAGACCAAGGCGCTCTTCGACCAGCTGGTGACCGCCTCAACCCCGGACCGCGCCACGCCTGCGCCAAAGTCCGACGGCCAGGACCAGCCCTTTCCCGGCTCGATCCGCTTCAAGCTCGTCCATGTGGCGGGCGGCCGCGCGCTTATCGAGGACGCCAACGGCCTCTACATCGTCAAGGTCGGGTCACCCCTGCCGGACAACAGCCGGCTTGCCACGCTCGAAGAGCGGGACGGCGGCTGGGTTCTGGTCACCTCCAAGGGCGATGTGCTGAAAGCGCCGTGAGGACGGGCGGCGCAAGCCGCCGGACGTCAGGCAAGACGAGGCGCGCCGCGCTTCGATACGACTGCAGACCGGCCCGTCCGGTCAGATCTTTCCCCTTCCGCAGCATGATGCTCGCGCCGCGCTCTCCGTGATCCGGAAAGCCTCGCCATGACGGCGCGACCCCTGCCGGCCCGCGCCGGACAGGATGGCGTCCGGCTGCGTTCGGCGCCCTACTGGCGACAGTCCCACGCAAGTTTACCGGCCTAGTGTCGGAGGCAATGAAGCATGGAGTCGCATGATGCAACCTATTCAGCTTTTCGAACTGGCATCGAGGCAAGCCCAGTGGCTTTCCGTCCGCCAAGGTGTCGTAGCTGGCAACATCGCCAACGCAAGCACCCCTCATTATGCCGCCAAGGACGTGACGCCCTTCCAGAGCGTCATGCAGCAGACCGGCGTCCAGATGGCCGCCACCAACCCCGCCCATTTCCGTGACGCGCCGCTCGCCTCGCAGATCACCGAGACGGCACTGAACAATCAGGCCGAAGTCCAGCAATCCGGCAACAGCGTCGAGCTGGAGAAGGAGCTGATGAAAGCAGGCGAGATCAAGCGCGACTACGAGCTCAACACCGGACTCGTCAAATCCTTCCACCGCATGATGCTGATGGTCGTCAGGAAATAAGCGCCATGGATCCTCTCGTCTCTGCTCTGAAAGTGTCCTCCTCCGGGCTGGAAGCGGAATCGACCCGGCTGCGGATCGTTTCCGAAAACATCGCCAATGCGCGCTCGACCGGCGATGCGCCGGGCGCCGACCCCTATCGTCGCAAGACCGTCAGCTTCGCGGCCGAGATCGACCGCGCCAGCGGCGCCTCCTCGGTGGAGGTGCAGCGCCTGGGCGTCGACGAAAGCCAGTTCACGCTCGAATACGACCCGGGCAATCCGGCCGCCGATTCCAGCGGCATGGTCAAGATGCCGAACGTCAACATCCTCGTCGAAATGGCCGACATGCGCGAAGCCAATCGTGCCTACGAGGCCAACCTCCAGGCGACGCGCCAGGCGCGTGACCTGATCAGCCAGACCATCGACCTCCTGAGGGCTTCGCAATAATGATTGACGCGATCTCCACCATCACCTCCTCGCTCTCCAACCTCGCGGGCAGCGCCGCCTCGACCGCGACCAGCGCTGCGAGCACCGCGGCATCCGCCGCCGCCGGAGCCTCCGGCATCCCCGGCGCCCAGAGCTTCGCCGATGTTATGGGCAGCATGGCCAGCGACGCTGTCGGCGCGCTGAAATCGGCGGAAACGGCCTCCATTCAGGGCATTCGCGGCGAAGCCAATACCCGCGAAGTCATCGACGCCGTCATGCATGCCGAACAATCGCTGCAGACCGCCATCGCCATTCGCGACAAGGTCGTGACCGCCTATCTCGACATCACCCGCATGTCGATCTGACGCCTGACCCGCGCCCCACTCCAAAAGGACTTACCCGCATGAAGGCTCTCTCGATCGCTGCCACCGGCATGAATGCCCAACAGCTGAACCTCGAAGTGATCGCGAACAACATCGCGAACATCAATACGACAGGCTACAAGCGGGCCCGGGCCGAGTTTTCTGACCTTATCTATCAAACCGAGCGCGCCTCTGGCGTGCCGAACCGCGCCAACCAGGCGATCGTTCCGGAAGGCGCCATGGTCGGCCTCGGCGTCCAGACCGCCGCCGTGCGCAACCTGCACATCCAGGGCAGTCTGATCTCGACCGGCAACGATCTGGACATGGCGATCGTCGGCCGCGGCTGGTTCCAGGTCGAGACGCCGGACGGGCAGACCGCCTATACCCGCTCGGGCGCCTTCAACACCAATGCGCAGGGCGAGCTGGTGACGATCGACGGCTATACGGTCGTCCCAGGCATCACCATTCCGCAGGGGACCTCGGAGATCACCGTCTCCACCTCCGGCGAAGTGCTGGCCCGCGTCGGCAACAATTCCGTGCCGCAGACGGTGGGTCAGCTGACCATTGCCAATTTCGTCAACGAGGCCGGTCTCGAGCCGCAGGGCGACAATCTCTTCAAGGAAACGGCGGCTTCCGGAAACCCGGTGGTCGGCGTGCCGACCGATCCGGGCTACGGCCAGATCAAGCAGAAATATCTGGAAGCCTCCAATGTCGATCCGGTCAAGGAGATTACGGATCTCATTTCCGCGCAGCGCGCCTATGAGATGAATTCGAAGATCATCCAGGCTGCCGACGAAATGGCCTCCACGGTCAGCAAGAACCTCAGGTAAGGTTTGAAAGGAGCGGCGAACATGATGTTTGGTCCGAAGGCACGCGGCCTCCTCGAAAACGGGCTCGCAGCATTCCATCGGCGCCTGGCGCAGGCCGCCGTCATTCTCTTCGGCGGGCTGGTGACCCTGCCGGGAACCGCCTTCGCCGGCGGTCCGACCGCCGTCATCCCGACCGAGACGATCTATCCCGGCCAGACGGTGGAGCTCGGCTCGCTGCAGGTGGTCGAGGTCACCAATCCCGATCTCGTCGGTGACTACGCCGTCTCGACCGACCAGGTGGTCGGCAAGGTGACAGACCGCACCCTGCTGGCCGGCCGGGTCATTCTCGTTCAAGGGCTGCGCGACCCCTACCTCGTCGAACGGGGCAAGGCGGTACGGATCGTCTATAACAATGGCCCGCTGACGATCACTGCCGGCGGTGCCCCTCTCGAAAATGCCGGCATCGGCGCGCTCATCCGCGTCCGCAACACCGATTCCGGCGTCGTCGTCTCCGGCACGGTCATGGCGGACGGCTCTGTTCAGGTGGTGGCAAAATGATTGTCTGTCTCGCTCGGCGCCTGTCGCTTCTGGTGGCAGCCTGTGCCGTGGCTCTTCTTCCCTTGGCTGAACCGGCAGCCGCCGCGTCGCGCATCAAGGATGTCGCCTCGCTGCAGTCCGGGCGCGACAACCAGCTGATCGGCTACGGTCTCGTGGTCGGCCTGCAGGGCACGGGCGACAGCCTGCGCTCCTCGCCCTTCACCGAACAGTCGCTGCGGGCCATGCTGCAGAATCTCGGCATTTCGACCCAAGGCGGGGAATCCCGCTCGAAAAACATCGCGGCCGTGCTCGTGACCGCCAACCTGCCGCCCTTTGCGAGCCCTGGCAGCCGCATCGACGTCACCGTCGGCTCGCTCGGCGACTCCACCTCGCTGCGTGGCGGCACGCTGGTCATGACCTCTCTCTCCGGAGCGGACGGGCAGATCTATGCGGTGGCGCAGGGTTCGGTCGTCGTCTCCGGCTTCAGTGCCGAGGGCGATGCCGCCACGCTGCAGCAGAACACCACCACCTCCGGCCGGGTGCCGAACGGCGCGATCATCGAGCGCGAACTGCCGGCCAAGTTCAAGGACAGCGTCAACCTGACGCTCCAGCTGCGCAACCCGGATTTCTCCACCGCCGTCGGCATGGCCGCCGCGATCAACCGCTATGCCGAGGCACAGTTCGGCGGACGGATCGCCGAGGCGCGGGACAGCCAGTCCGTCGTGGTCGATCGCCCGAAGATGGCCGATCTTGCCCGGCTGATGGCCGATATCGAGAACCTCGTGATCGAGACCGACGTCCCGGCCCGTGTCGTCGTCAACGAGCGCACCGGCACCATCGTCATCGGTCAGGATGTGCGGATCTCGCAGGTGGCCGTCAGCTATGGGACGCTGACCGTGCAGGTGACGGAATCGCCGACCGTGGTGCAACCGGAGCCCTTCTCGCGCGGCCAGACCGCCGTGGAGCCCAACACCACCATCGATGCCACCCAGTCGGGCGGCAAGGTGGCGATCCTGAACGGTTCCAATCTGCGCACCCTCGTCGCCGGCCTGAATTCGATCGGCGTCAAGCCGGATGGCATCATTTCCATTCTCCAGGGCATCAAATCGGCCGGTGCCCTTCAGGCGGAGCTCGTGCTGCAATGAGTGCTTCGAACCCTTTCGCCACCCCACGCAACCGGCGCCTGCTGCTGACTCTCGCGGCTGCGGCTCTGCTCTCGATCCCTGGCGCCTATGCCGAAGATGTCGCCGCGCCGGTGACGGGTGAGGGCGACGGCAGCGAGGTGCAGCAGTTCTGCACCAATATCGCCGACGCCGCGCGCGACCAGCGCTATCTCCTGCAGAAAAAGCAGCTCGAAGACCTGCAGGCGAGCGTCGACCAGCGCATTGCCCTGCTCGAAAAGCGCCGCGACGAATATCAGGACTGGCTGAAGCGGCGCGACGACTTCCTGAAGCAGGCCGAACTTAACCTTGTCGGCATCTACAAGACGATGAAGCCCGATGCGGCGGCCGAGAAGCTGACGCTGGTGAGGCCTGAGATCGCCGCCGCCATCATCATGAAGCTGCCGCCGCGTCAGTCGAGCCTGATCTTGAGCGAAATGCCGGGTGAGAAGGCGGCCGTGCTCACCAACATCATTTCCAGCGCAACAGACCCCAACACCTCGAAGGAACCCACATGAGAACGCGCCTCACGGCTCTTCTGGCCGCCGGACTCCTTTCGGGATGCCAGAGCTCGCTCCAGGATGTCGGCCGCGCGCCGGCCATGAGCCCGATCGGCAGCGGCCTGCAATATACGCAGACGCCGCAGCTCGCCATGTATCCCAAGGAGCCGCATCAGATGGCCGCCGGCTACTCCCTGTGGAGCGACCAGCAGTCCGCGCTCTTCAAGGATGCGCGCGCCATGAAGGTCGGCGATATCATCACCGTCGACATTCGCATCGACGACAAGGCCTCCTTCGACAACAAGACCGACCGCAGCCGCACCAACGGCAGCAATTTCAACATCGGTGCCAAGGGCAAGTCGGAGAGCAGCGATTTCGGCTGGAATGGCGGCCTGAACTACGACTCCAACACGAAGACCAAGGGCGAGGGGACGACCGAGCGGGCCGAGAAGCTGCAGCTGCTGGTCGCCGCCGTCGTCACCGGCGTTCTCGACAATGGCAATCTGCTGATCAGCGGATCCCAGGAGGTGCGGGTCAATCACGAGCTGCGCATCCTCAATGTGGCGGGTATCGCCCGGCCGCAGGATGTCGATGCCAAGAATTCGATCTCCTATGACAAGATCGCCGAGGCGCGCATTTCTTATGGCGGTCGCGGCCGCCTGACCGAGGTGCAGCAGCCGCCATGGGGCCAGCAGGTCATGGACATCGTATCGCCGATCTGACCCAAGCGGACCAAGAAACGAGAGCTGAGATGAGTGAAGCGGACGAGTCTGCGCCCGGCAAGAAGAAGGGCAAGATCCTGACGATCGTGGCCCTGGCCGCGATCACGCTGCTTGGTGCCGGCGGCGGATGGGTCGTCGGCGGCCTGCTCGCCACCCCGCCCTTGACCGCCGAGGAGGCCAAGCTGGTCGAAGAGGCGAAAGCTGCGATCAAGGCCAAGCAGCAGGGCAAGGCTCCGCCGGCCGGCGCTCATGGCGGGAGCAAGAAGGAGGAGGGCCTGCCAACCATCTCGGCTGCCCTGCCGGGCCTGTTGCAGCTCGACGCGATCACCACCAATCTCGCCTATCCCGCTGAAAACTGGGTGCGGCTCGAGCTGGCGCTGGTCTTCAAGGGTCCGAGCGACGCCGATATGGCGAAGACAATCGAGACCGATATCGCTGCCTATCTTAAGACCGTCTCCCTCCAGCAGATCGAGGGGCCGCGCGGCCTGCAGTATCTCAAGGATGATATCAAGGAGCGGGTTGACCTCCGCTCGGAAGGGCGGATATCGGATGTCATCATCCGGACATTCGTCATTCAATGATTCGTCTTGCCGCCTTCATAGCCGCCTTCGGGGCGATGACCGGGATCGCGGTGGCGCAAGGCTTCCCGAGCCAGATCTTCAACACGCCCATCGATGGCTCGGCGGCGTCCTGGATCATTCGCACCTTCGGGGTGCTGACGATCCTGTCGGTCGCCCCGGGCATCCTGATCATGGTGACGAGCTTTCCCCGCTTTGTCATCGCCTTCGCGATCCTGCGCAGCGGCATGGGGCTCGCCACCACGCCGTCCAACACGATCATGGTCAGCCTGGCGCTGTTCATGACCTTCTATGTCATGTCGCCGACCTTCGACCGCGCCTGGCGCGATGGCGTCGATCCGCTGATCCAGAACCAGATCACCGAGACGGAAGCGATGACGCGGATCAGCGAGCCGTTCCGAGAGTTCATGGTCGCCAATACGCGCGACCAGGACCTTCAGCTTTTCATCGACATCGCCCGGGAAAAGAACCAGACGGTCGTCACCAACGGCCAGGTCGATCTGCGCGCCGTCATTCCGGCCTTCATGATCTCGGAGATCCGCCGCGGCTTCGAGATCGGCTTCCTGATCGTGCTCCCTTTCCTCGTCATCGACCTGATCGTCGCCACCATCACCATGGCCATGGGCATGATGATGCTGCCGCCCACCTCGATCTCGCTCCCGTTCAAGATCCTGTTCTTCGTCCTGATCGACGGGTGGAATCTCCTTGTTGGAAGTTTAGTGCGCTCTTTCAATTGATCGCAGTCTTGGTTAATAGACGCTTTCTTAGTTTTAAACGTAAGTAATTTATAATATTCTGCAAGTTATTGTGATCAAATAACTTTTGAGGTTGTCACTTTAGTGATGACTTCCGAAGAGCGGTACGGCGTAAGCAGCCGATTAAGCGGATCGCAAGCTTTGGCTGCGACATTACCCTCACATGACGGGTTTGGTTTCTTCGGGATAACGAAGGGCCGAGTGGCATGACGCCGAACCGCCATCACCGGTAAGTATTCAGTCCGGTATGTCCCTGTTTTGTTTTTCGTACCGTAGAGGGACAGTCTAATGACGAGCATCAACACCAACGCTTCCGCAATGGCAGCACTTTCCACGCTCCGCTCCATCAGCTCGAGCATGGAAACCACCCAGGGCCGCATTTCTTCGGGCCTGCGCGTTCAGAACGCTTCCGACAACGCCGCCTACTGGTCGATCGCCACGACCATGAAGTCGGACAACAAGTCTCTCGCCACCGTTCAGGACGCTCTCGGCCTCGGCGCTGCCAAGACCGACACTGCCTATACCGGCCTGACCAACGCCATCGACGTTGTCTCTGAAATCAAGGCCAAGCTGGTCGCCGCACGCGAACCGGGCGTGGACAAGACCAAGATCAACAAGGAACTGACCGAACTGAAGAACCAGCTGTCCTCCACGGCACAGTCGGCCTCCTTCAACGGCGAAAACTGGCTCTACAACACCTCGAGCTCGGCGCTCGGCACCAAGACCATGGTTGGCTCGTTCGTTCGTGCCGCTGACGGTTCGGTTTCGGTCGGCACGCTCAGCTTCGACGCCTCCACCTCGGTCCTGATCGACACGAAGACTGTCGGCAACGGCCAGCTGACCAAGGGCATCACCGTCGACCAGGGCAACACCGGTACCGCCAACGCCACCTACTACCTCGTGACCGTTTCCGGTGCGACGATGACGGGTTCGTCGGTTTCGCTGACGGCGACGACCACCGACGCCAACATCGAAGGCATGATCTCGGCCGTCGACAAGATGCTGTCGAACCTGACCGACGCAGCCTCCACGCTCGGCGCCACCAACAAGCGCATCTCCATGCAGGACGACTTCATGGCCGACCTGATGGACGTGATCGACAAGGGTGTCGGCCGACTGGTGGATGCTGACATGAACGAGGAGTCCACGCGCCTCAAGGCCCTGCAGACCCAGCAGCAGCTCGGTATCCAGGCGCTCTCGATCGCCAACTCCGACTCGCAGAACATCCTGTCGCTCTTCCGCTAAGCGAAGACGCCTCGATCGATCGAAACGCGCGGCACCGCGCGTTTCTCCCGCCTATTGCAAAGCCGCGTTCCGCAAGGAGCGCGGCTTTTCGCTTTTCGTTTTTCTTAACCAAAATATTTTACATCTATTTAATGTAGAAAGTTCTTTATAAGCGCATCAAGTAGCGAGTTGACCAACACGGAACCCGTCGACAGGCATGAAGCTGGTCGCTGCTTCCCGGTGCAGAGCCGGAATGCCCTCTCTGTTTCTCGTATAAAAGGGCAATTTCCTATGACAAGCATCCTGACGAATACTGCTGCAATCGCGGCGCTGACGACGCTTCGCTCGATCGGCGCCAATATGGACACGACCCAGAACCGTATTTCCACCGGTCTGCGTGTTCAGACTGCCGCCGACAACTCGGCCTACTGGTCGATCGCCACGACCATGCGGTCGGACAACAAGTCTCTCTCGGCTGTTCAGGACGCGCTCGGTCTCGGCGCTGCCAAGACCGATACGGCCTATTCGGGCCTGAACAACGCCATCGATGTTATCTCCGAGATCAAGGCCAAGCTGGTCGCCGCGCGCGAGCCGGGCGTTGACAAGACCAAGATCAACAAGGAACTGACCGAGCTGAAGAACCAGCTGGCCTCTACGGCAAAGTCGGCGTCCTTCAACGGCGAAAACTGGCTCTACAACACCTCGACCGCCGCAGTTGGCACCAAGCAGATGGTCGGCTCGTTCGTGCGTGCCGCAGACGGTTCCGTCTCCGTCGGCGTCCTGGAGTTCGACGCGTCCACCTCGGTCCTCATCGACACGAAGACTGCTTCGCGGGGTGCGCTGACCAAGTCGATCCAGGTCGATCCTGCCAAGACCGGTACGGCCACCGGCACCTACTATCTGATCTCCGTGGCCAGCGGTTCCCAGACGGGCAGCGCGATCGAGCTTACGGGCTCGACCACCGATGCCGAAGTCGAAGGGATGATCTCGGCCGTTGAAAGTATCTTCACGAACCTGACGGCCTCGGCCGCCACGCTCGGTGCCACCAACAAGCGCATCTCGATGCAGGACGACTTCATGGCCGACCTGCGAGACACCATCACAAAGGGTGTCGGTCGTCTGGTGGATGCGGACATGAACGAGGAGTCCACGCGCCTCAAGGCCCTGCAGACCCAGCAGCAGCTCGGTATCCAGGCGCTCTCGATCGCCAACTCCGACTCGCAGAACATCCTTTCGCTCTTCCGATAAATCGCAAGAAGGTCCCGGAGCGCGCGTCACCGCGCTCCCGACGCTCGTGAGAAGGCCGCGCTCCCGACAGAGCGCGGCCTTTTCTTATAAACTTTTTTCTAAATAAGATTTCACTATTGCTTAACCTTAATGGTGTTTGATGTGGTTATCAGAACAGTGGTTGACCAACAAAGTAACGCGTCAACGAGCATGAAGCACTTCCCTGTTCTCCGGTGTACAATCCGGAATGCCCTCTGAAACTCTCTTTAATAAAAAGGGCAGATCTCCAATGACAAGCATTCTGACCAATGCAGCAGCTCTGGCTGCACTCTCCACGCTTCGCACGATCGGAGCAAACATGGAGTCCACGCAGGGCCGCGTTTCTTCCGGCCTGCGTGTCGAAACTGCCGCCGACAACTCGGCCTACTGGTCGATCGCCACGACCATGCGGTCGGACAACAAAGCACTTTCCACCGTTCAGGACGCGCTCGGTCTCGGCGCCGCCAAGACCGATACCGCCTATACCGGTCTCAACAACGCGATTGATGTTATCTCTGAAATCAGAGCGAAGCTGGTCACCGCGCGTGAGCCGGGCGTGGACAAGACGAAGATCAACAAGGAATTGACCGAACTGAAGAACCAGCTGGCATCGACGGCACAGTCGGCCTCCTTCTACGGCGAGAACTGGCTCTACAATAGCTCGACCGCCGCAGTTGGCACGAAGGAAATGGTCGGGTCGTTTACGCGCTTCGCCGACGGAAGCGTGCAGGTTGGCATCCTCCAATTCGACGCCTCCACCTCGGTCCTCATCGACACGAAGAATGCTTCGCGGGGTGCGCTGACCAAGTCGATCCAGGTCGATCCTGCCAAGACCGGTACGGCCACTGCCACCTACTATCTGATCACCGTAGCCAGCGGTTCTCAAACGGGCAGCGCGATCCAGCTCACGGGCACGACCACCGATGCCGAAGTCGAAGGGATGATCTCGGCCGTTGAAAGTATTTTCACGAACCTGACGGCCTCGGCCGCCACGCTCGGTGCGACCAACAAGCGAATCTCCATGCAGGACGACTTCATGGCTGACCTGCGACAGACCATTACAAAAGGTGTCGGTCGTCTGGTGGATGCGGACATGAACGAGGAGTCCACGCGCTTGAAGGCCCTGCAGACCCAGCAGCAGCTCGGCATCCAGTCGCTCTCCATCGCCAACTCGAACTCGGAGAACATCCTGTCGCTCTTCCGCTAATCGGGAGCGTCCTGACGCGCGGAAAAGCGCGGCAGCGCCTTTCTCACCCTCCGACCGAGAAGCCTATGTCCTTGAGGACCGCGGCTTTCTCGGTCGCGAGGGAATTCGCCGTTGCGCTTTAGTCTTCTTTAACCATGATGGTGTTTGATGTGGACATCGAAGCAGCGGGTTAACCCTCACAAGTAACGCGTTGACAGGCATGAAGCTGGTCGCTGTTTCCCGGTGTAGAACCCGGAATGCCCTCTCAGTCTTTCATTCAAAAGGGCACAGGTCCAATGACAAGCATTCTTACCAATGCTGCAGCTATGGCTGCACTCTCCACCCTTCGCTCAATCAGCACCAGCATGGAGTCTACCCAGGCTCGCGTTTCTTCGGGTCTGCGTGTTGAAACTGCTGCTGACAACTCGGCCTATTGGTCGATTGCGACGACGATGAAGTCGGACAACAAGGCGCTGTCCACCGTTCAGGACGCGCTCGGCCTCGGTGCTGCCAAGACCGATACAGCCTATACCGGTCTCAATAACGCGATCGACGTCGTGTCCGAAATCAAGGCCAAGCTGGTCGCATCCCGCGAGCCTGGCGTCGACAAGACCAAGATCAACAAGGAACTGACCGAGCTCAAGAACCAGCTGTCCTCCACGGCACAGTCGGCCTCCTTCTCCGGCGAGAACTGGCTCTACAACACCTCGACCACGGCGCTCGGCACCAAGGAAATGGTCGGGTCCTTCACCCGCTCCGCCGATGGCAGCGTCGCCGTCGGTGTCCTGAAGTTCGATGCCTCCACCTCGGTTCTCATCGACACGAAGGACGTCACGAAGGGTCAGCTGACGAAGGCAATTTCGGTCGATCCGGCCAAGACCGGTACGGCGACGGCAACCTTCTACCTGATCGCGGTCTCCGGCGCGACGATGTCCGGCAACGCCATCACGCTGACCAACACGACCACCGATACGGATGTCGAAGGCATGATCTCGGCCGTCGACAAGATCCTGCTGGACCTGACAGATGCGGCGTCCACGCTCGGTGCGACCAACAAGCGCATCTCCATGCAGGATGACTTCATGGCTGACCTGATGGATGTGATCGACAAGGGTGTCGGCCGTCTTGTAGACGCCGACATGAACGAGGAATCGACCCGCCTTAAGGCTCTGCAGACCCAGCAGCAGCTGGGTATCCAGTCGCTGTCGATCGCCAACTCGAACTCCGAGAGCATTCTGTCGCTCTTCCGCTAAGAGCGCAGGGGCCTACTCACGCAAAAGCTCGACCAGAAGGCCGCCTTCCACCCCGGAGGGCGGCTTTTTCGTGCGCGGCGTTTTTGCGGTCATTGTTCGTTAACCATGATTCTTACGAAAAAATTGATCTTTATGAACACGCGCAAGGCCCCGTAAAGCTTTCGTTAACTATGATGCGATTAACGTCCGCTTAACAGCAACGGGCTGCCTGACGGGTAAATCAGGGCAGTGCGCATGAAGCCGCCCCGTTCTGCCGGCACAAGACCCGGCATGTCGTTTCCTTCGACCAAAAGGGCAATCCCATGACCAGCATCATGACCAATGCAGCCGCCATGGCGGCGCTGCAGACGCTGCGCACGATCAACGACAATATGGAACAGACGCAGGCGCGCATCTCCTCGGGCTACCGGGTCGAGACCGCTGCCGACAATGCGGCCTATTGGTCGATCGCCACGACCATGCGATCGGACAATATGGCGCTCTCGACCGTTCAGGACGCGCTGGGGCTCGGCGCCGCCAAGGTCGATACCTCCTATTCCGCCATGGATTCGGTGATCGACATTATTTCCGAGATCAAGGCAAAGCTCGTCGCCGCGCGCGAACCGGGCGTGGACAAGGGCAAGATCAACAAGGAAATCACCGAGCTCAAGAACCAGCTTGCCTCGGCCGCGCAATCGGCCTCCTTCTCAGGCGAGAACTGGCTCTATAACAACAGCATCACCGCGCCGGGCACGAAGTCCATCGTTGCCTCGTTCAACCGCTCGACCACCGGTGCCGTTTCCATCACGACGCTCGATTACGACACCAGCACGTCGATTCTCATCGATACGAAGGACTCCTCGCGCGGGCAGTTGACCAAGGCGGTCACGGTCAACCAGCCTAATGGTGCCGCGACAGTCTCGGCGACCTACCACCTCATCAGCGTCTCAGGCGGCACCGCTCCGGCGGGTTCGACCGTGATCGAAATCAGCGCATCAACCTCGAATGACGCGATCGAGGGAATGGTTTCGGCCGTCGAAGCCATGTTCAGCACGCTGACCAATTCGGCCTCGACCCTTGGTGCGATCAGCAAGCGCATCGACATGCAGGAGAGCTTCGTCGCCAACCTGATCGACGTGATCGACAAGGGCATCGGACGTCTTGTCGATGCGGACATGAACGAAGAGTCGACACGGCTGAAGGCGCTGCAGACACAGCAGCAATTGGGCATCCAGTCGCTGCAGATCGCCAATTCCAACTCGGAAAACATCCTGCGTCTCTTCCAGCAGTGAACACTGACGAAGCCTGACGCTGACCTTCGCCCGCGCCGTCGGTCATCGGCATGGGCGATCTGGTTGGACCGCGCTATTGCCCGAGCGCGGTCCAACTCTTTTCTTCTCTTGACCATGACCATGACCATGACCCTGCGCGGCCGGCCTGACCAAGTTTTGCTTCGCACAAGTTTGACTGCCTAATCTTCTCCTGCATCTCCGTGAACGGAGTGTCGATGCGCGGTGACAGCGCGTCGCCCGCTTGACCATGTGAGACCTGCCGGCTGCCCGGTTCGTCTCGAAGGAGTAGACAGGCCGTGCTGCGATCTCGTCTTGATGGAGCCCGGATCTCCCTGTCCCGCGCCGGCTGCGGTACGCCGACGGGAGTGACGCAATGAGCGCGCCCCTGTCCCGCTACCTGAAAGATTTCAGCGCGCCGAAGCTCAATCTCGCCGCGCTGCCGCCCGTCCACGTTCCACAAGCGGCCGAGCCGGTGCGCAGCGATGTGCACTACACGCCGAAGCCGGCATCGGAGCCGAAAATCGATATCGAAGCGGAACGGCAGAGCGCCTATGGCCGCGGTCGCGACCACGCCGAGGCCGAACTCGCTGCCCGTTACGCAGCGGAGATCGCAGCGCTGCGCGCGGCCCATGCCGCCGAGCTGGCCGTGCTCGAGCGGCGGCTGACAGACGACGTCGCCATCACCATCCATCGCCGTTTTTCCGAGCTCGGCTCGGCGCTTGCCAATCTGCTCACCGCCCAGACCGCCGAGGCCCTGCGTCCCGTCATGACCGAAGCGCTGACCGAACGGGCCGTGGCCGATCTTGCGGCTGCGCTCAACCGCGCGCTCGGCGACGGGGAGGGGGTCAAGATTACGGTTCGCGGTCCCGCCGACCTGTTCACCGCACTGACGACCCGCTTTCCGGCCGATGCGCAGGTGTTCCGCCATGTCGAGACGGACGAAATGGACCTCACCGTGGAGTTTGGCGACTCCATCCTCATGACCCGGCTCTCCGCCTGGGCTGATACCATCAGGAAGGTGCTCGCATGAGCGAGAACGAAGGCCATCACGGCAAGAACGAGATCATCATCATCAAGCGTCATCATGGCGGGCATGATGGTCATCACGGCGGCGCCTGGAAGATCGCCTATGCCGACTTCATGACAGCCATGATGGCCTTCTTCCTGGTCATGTGGCTGATCAATGCCTCCAACGCCGAGACCAAGGCTGCGATCGCCTCCTACTTCAATCCCGTGCAGCTGACGGATGAAAAGCCGTCGGAGAAGGGCGTCAAGAAGCCGGCCAAGGATGCCAAGGGCGAGGAGACGCAGGAAAAATCCGAGGTCGACGGGGAACAGTCGAAGACTGGCGGTTCGGCAAAGACCGGCGACGACATGACCGCGACCTCCGGCGAGGAAACGAAATATTCCGACGCCGACTTCTTCGAGAACCCCTATTCGGTTCTTTCGGAAATCATGAATCAGACCGGCCAGCAGGCCAATATCAGCCGGAAGGGCGACGGAGGAGCCGGCGATTCCGGACCGGCAACGGGTGCCGAGGGCGGTGAAGCCTTCCGCGACCCCTTCGATCCGGACTTCTGGGCCAAACAGGTGGAACTGCAGGCGATCGCCAAGAATGGCGGCCCGAGCGCGACCGAGACGGCTTTCGCCACGCCGGCCACCGACACCGAGACGGCTGCGCCAGCGGCCGCTGCTCCGGAAGGTATGACCGCGCAGGACCCGGCGTCCGAAGCGGCCATCGACAGTCAGTCCAAGGACAACCAGATCAAGGATGTTGAAGCAAAGGACATTCAAGCCAAGGAACCCGGCGCTGCCAAGGATGTCGCGCAGACCAAGGGCGGCGGGAAGGCCGAGGGCAAGGCGGCGCCAGATCCCATGCAGATGGCCGCGCTCCAGGCGGTCAAGGACGGGACGGACGAAGCGGCCAAGCCGGTTCCGAAGCCTTCGACTGAACAGGTAAAGGCGGCGATTGCGCTGAAGAGCGACATCGACAAGGCAATCGGCGGCGCAGCCGGCAAGCTTGCCGAGGGCCTCATCGTCACGCCGACGGAAGGCGGGCTCCTCGTTACCATCAGCGAGCAAGTCGACACACCCATGTTCACCATCGGCTCCTCCGTGCCCGAGAAGAGCCTGGTCGTGGCCATGGAAAAGCTCGGAAAGGTTCTGGCGGATCGGCCGGGGGCCATCGCCATTCGCGGCCATACCGATGGGCGCCCCTTCAAGAACGGCGTCTACGACAACTGGCGGCTTTCCGCCGATCGCGCGCAGAGCGCCTATTACATGCTCGTCCATGGCGGGCTTGCCGAAAGCCGGGTGAGCCAGATCACCGGCTTCGCCGACAAGCGGCTGCAGGTGCCGGAGGACCCGCTGGCGCCCGCCAATCGCCGCATCGAAATCCTGCTCCAGACCTCGGGAAGCTGAGACATGAAGGGTCGGCTCCGCCATCTTCTGGTTCTTGCCTGCATCCTTGGGTTGCACGGCGCTGCTCGTGCCGCTGCAGAACAGGCGCCCGGCGCGCAGGAGGATCTGCCGCCGTTCAAGATGGTGCGTTCGCTGCAATCCATGCAGGATGAGGCGATCGGCGGCGATGCCGCGTCCAATGACATGCAGACGTTCATGCTCAGCGCCATCGACAAGCGCCTGCGCGCCGTCGACCGCTCCGCCTTCGACGATCCACGCAATGTCGAGGCGGCGATGATCTATGCGATGAGTGGCGGCAACCCGGCCACGCTCGCCTATCTGGCGGCTCGCGACATCGACGGCCGCTTCGACAACCGCCTCACCGATGCGCTCAACCACTATCTGACCGGCAAGACCGCTCTCGTCACCGATGTGTTGTCCAACGCTGTCCAGGAATATCGCGACCAAAGGGTCGGCCCGTACCTCTATCTGGTGCTCGCCAATTCGATCTCGCAATATGACCCCGGCCATGCCGTTCAATATTACGATCAGGCGCGGCTTCTCTCGCCGGGCACGAACATCGAGGAGGCGGCGCTGCGCCGCGCTCTGCTGCTTTTCGTGCGCGGTCGCCTTGTGCAGAGCGCAACGGGCAGGGCCAAGGGATCCTCCGATGCGCGCGATCCGGACAAGGCCTTCCGCTACGCGTTGACCTATATGCGTCGCTTCCCGCATTCGCCCTATGTCAGCCAGGTCGCCGATGTCTATGTCGAGCTGATCGTCGGCCATGATAGCGAGGCGGCGCGCGAAAAGGTGAAGGAGACGCTGACGTTCCTCGACCCGCTGCGCCGGCGCGAGGTCTATCTGCGCATTGCCCGCGCCGCGGTCATCGCTGGTCGCCAGGACCTGACACGCTACGCCACCGACGCCGCCGAGGCGCTGTCCGCTCCAGGAACGAGCCAGGAGGAGGCGCTCTCAACGCTTTATTCCGGGCTCGTCAACGTCTCGTCCGGCGATATCCTGGCGGCCGTCAAACAGATCGACGCCGTGCCCGACGAGGAGCTCTCGCCGCGCGATCGGGCGCTGCGAGAGGCGGCCCGACAGGTGGCCGAGGATATCATGCGGGTGCCGCAGGCTCCAAAGCCGCAAAACCCACCGTTATCCGCCGCGCCGCCGGCGCCACCGATCGATACTGCAGCGCCCGCCGGTCCACCACCGGTTCCGCTCGCGAGCACGGGGAGCGGCGCCAGCCCCTTTGCGCCGGCTGTCGCACCCGCGGCTCCATCGCCCGCAGCACCTGCCAAACCCATTGCCAAAGCCCCTGACATACCGGGCGGAGATCCGGAAGTTGCGAAATTCCTCGACAAGGGGAAGAGCAAGCTCGGGGAGATCGACGCGCTTCTGGAGGACACGCAATGACCAGCATTGATGAGATTCTGACAACCGCAATGCCCGTCAAGGGCAGGGCGAAGGCCGGCGCCACGACTGCGCATTCGGCGGACGACGATCAGGCCTTCGGGCGTGCAGTCACCGATCTCGACAAGAAACCGACACATGGAAAGGCTCTGGCGCAGGCGACAGCGAAACATGGCTCCAGCCAGTCTGCTGCGGAGGAGGCGGCGGCGAGGCTTGAATCGGCAGCCCTCCAGCACGCCGCCGAACAGTCCGTGACTGCGGTGGACGGAGCAGATGCCGATCGAAAAGCGAAGGAGCCCGACAGCAAGAGCGCCGCCTTTCAGGCTGCCGCCTCAAAGGGTCGTGGCTCGAGCGGCAATCTCGGCGCGACGCTTCGCTTGTCCGATGCGATGCGACGTGCCGGCCAGATCGACACGCCCGCTGACCCGGATAAGGCCGATGGCCAAGGCTTGGATATCGGTTCGAAGAAGGCAGGAACAAGCAGGACTGACGATGCCGGGACGCTCTCGTCTCTGGCAGCGCGTGCTGCGAAGACGGCAGAGGGGCGAGCCGACGCATCGTCGGCGTTTTCCAAGGCCGGCGGCTTGAGTTCCGATGGTTCCGATCAGCATCCGATCACCAAGGCGTCCCATGCGAAGGACGCGGTCGAGGCAGACGATCGCTTGGAGGGTCAGGCGGCACCCGGGTCGGCCGAGCATGGCAGTCTGAACTCGACAAGTGCGGGCGACACGCGCCAGCTCTTCGTGTTGCTCGGCGTCGCAGCGCCGCAGGCGCGGCCCGTTCAGAAGATCAAGGGTTCGGAAGATCAAGCCGCAGGCGCGCAGGCCGCGGCTGAGCCGACGCCAGAGCTCCAAGCACTGCGTGGGGCCGGCCGCAGCGGCACGACGCATGCGGAGAAGAACGGCGCCAAGGCCGCCGCTTCCGAACCGGATGCGCCCGCCGACCGCCTGTTCCGCTTCGCCAGCGCCGATGGCAAGGCGAGCGCGCTTTCCGTCAGCTCCGGCGCCGACGGTGCCAAGCTCGGCACCACCGCCGAGGCAGCGTCACCTCGCGCCGAGACCGTAACCGTGCTCGAGGCACGCCGCTATCTCGGCCTCGCCAGCCCCGTCAACACCCAAGCCGTAACCAGCGCCATTGCCGGCAGTGCCGAACTCGCGCAGAGCCTGAAGAGCGGCGGCGATCCGCTGCAGAGCGGCGCGGGACGGGTCGTCAACACGCTGCGCATCCAGATGCATCCGATCGATCTCGGCACGGTCACGGCCACGCTGAGGCTCAAGGACGATGCGTTGCAGGTCGAATTGAAGGTCGAGACGGGAGAGGCCTATCGCCAGCTCTCCGACGACCAGGACGCGATGATCCGCGCGCTGAAGGCGCAGGGCTTCGCGGTGGATCAGATCACCCTCGTCCTCTCGCCGGCCGCCTCGGGCGATGGCGGCCAGGCGCCTGGGCAGGGTCAGAACCAGGCGGGCTCTGGACAGGCGGGGCGCGACCCGCAGAACGCATTCTCATCGAGTGGAGAGGGACGACAGAATGATGGCTCGCGCAATCGTCAGGCGCCTCAGGAAGCCCGTCCGGACCTTTCTGGCGAGCGTGCTGGCGCTGGCCGGCCAGGCGGCCAGTCCGGCGTCTATATCTGACGCTGCGGCCCGCACGGCGCCCGCGGGTGCCGGGATCTGCGAACGCGAGATCCTTTCGGCGGCGGAGCGCTACGGCATTCCCGCCGGCATTCTCTACTCGGTCGGCCTGACGGAGACCGGGGTTCGCGGCTCGCTGCAGCCCTATGCGATGAACATCGAGGGCAAGGCCGTGTTCGCGACCGACGCCGCCGATGTGATGCGGCGTTTCCAGGCGGCGCGTGCGTCGGGCGCGACGCTGATCGATCTCGGCTGCATGCAGATCAATCACCGCTTCCACGGCGAGAATTTCGCCTCGCCGGAGGAGATGCTCGACCCCCACAAGAATGTCGACTACGCGGCCCGCTTCCTGGCGGCGCTGCATGCGCGCCATGAAACCTGGACGATGGCGGTGGCGCGCTATCATGCCGGCCCCAACAATGACCCGGCGCAGAAGAAATATGTCTGCCGCGTCATCGCCAATCTGGTGGCGACGGGCTACGGACAATGGACGCCGAACGCGTCCGCTTTCTGCAAATGACACAACTTTCTGGTGAGAAGAACGGTCAATGGACGCGTTGGGAAAGGCGCCTGCTAATGTATGCGCTCTGCAAGCTCACAAGAGCGCTTGTTAACGGTCGTTAACCTTTCCACAGGAATTTTAGACGTTGTATCGAAATGACCCACTAGATGTTGATCAAATCGGCGCAATGGTGACCAGCTAGTATGATTTGTTGCCTGCGAAACCATCTAGTTGTGACAAAACGATACGATTCGTACCCCTTAGGCATCGAAACACCATACTGATTCGGAGGCGGACGAATGATCGTAGTGGTTGATGAACGAGAATTGGTTAAGGACGGGTATACGTCGCTGTTCGGACGCGAAGGCGTTCCCTCGACGGGCTTCGATCCGAAGGAATTTGGCGACTGGGTGTCGACAGCGGCCGATACGGATATCGACGCCGTCGAGGCCTTTCTGATCGGCCAGGGCGAGCGCTCGATGAGCCTGCCGCGGGCGATCCGCGATCGCTCCACGGCCCCGGTAATCGCGATCAGCGACACCCCCTCCCTGGAGACGACGCTGGCCTTCTTCGATTGCGGCGTCGATGACGTCGTGCGCAAGCCGGTTCATCCGCGCGAGATCCTGGCCCGGGCGGCTGCGATCCGCCGCCGGCTCAAGGCGCTGGCGAACTTCACCGATATCGGCCCGATCCGCGTCTTCTCGGATGGCCGGGATCCGGAGATCAACGGCGATGTCTTCGCCCTGCCGCGCCGCGAGCGCCGCATCCTCGAATATTTGGTCGCCAACCGCGGCCGGCGCGTTTCCAAGTCGCAGATCTTCAACGCGATCTACGGCATCTTCGACGAGGACGTCGAAGAGAACGTCGTCGAAAGCCACATCAGCAAGCTGCGCAAGAAGCTGCGCAAGAAGCTCGGTTTCGACCCGATCGATTCCAAGCGCTTCCTCGGCTACTGCATCGACTGGAGCTGATCGACGCCTATTCGGCGCCCACCACAAGCGGGGCCGCGAAGCTGGAGTGACTGCGAACGACGAGGGTTCGCACCGCTTCAGCTCCGCGGCCCCGAAGCGTTTGAGATCACTTATCTTTCTGGATCAGGCCCTCAATTTTCCGAACCCGGAAAGCCAGCTCCGACAGGTTCACGCAAGGCCCGCCTCCTAGTGTCGCAAGCACCAAGAAGCGAGGATCGGACCCATGAGTCTCTACGGAATGATGCAAACCGGCGGTTCCGGCATGAACGCCCAATCGAACCGGCTTTCCACCGTTGCTGAGAACATCGCGAACTCCAGCACGGTCGGCTACAAGCGCGCCTCCACCGAATTTTCTTCGATGATCCTGCCGAGCTCGAGCGGCAACTATAATTCCGGCGGTGTCGAAACCAAGGTTCGCTATTCCATCAGCCAGGAAGGCGCCAAGACCTATACGACCTCGAAGTCGGACATGGCGATTGCGGGCAATGGTTTCTTCATCGTCGCGGACGCCAACGGGCAGAACTTTCTCACCCGCGCCGGCGCCTTCACGCAGGACAAGTCTGGCAATCTGACGAACTCAGCCGGCTTTACTCTCATGGGCTATCCCTATGGCGACGGCACCGAGCCGAAGGTGGTCGTCAACGGCTTTGAAGGTCTGACCGAGGTCAACCTTGCCTCCGAAGGCCTGAAGGCTTCAGGCTCCACCAAGGGGTCGATGGGTGCGAACCTGCCGGACAGCGCGCTGACGACCGATGCGCCGCTTAGCACCTCGCTCGTCGCCTATGACAGCCAGGGCAACACCCGCCTGCTCGATTTCGTCTATTCGAAGACCGCAGCCAACACCTGGTCGCTCGAAGTGCGCGACAAGGCCACCTACGTTCCGGCATCCGCTGGTCCGCCAGCGGTGCCGGCCCAGGGCGTTCTTGGTACGAAGACCCTGACATTCGACACGAAGGGTGTGCTGACCAGCACGCCGGCCACGATGACGCTCTCCGGGATCAATCCGCTCAGCACGGGAGGGGTTCTGAACCCGCTGACCATCGATCTCTCGAAGACCACACAGCTCGGCTACAAGTTCAATCCCGATGGCGGCTCGGTCGACGGCAATGCGCCGAGCAAGGCTGCGGGCTTCGAGGTCAATTCCGACGGCGTTCTGTTCGTCCGCTACGAGAACAACAAGCTCGAGCCGCGTTATCGCATTGCGCTGGCCACGGTGCAGAGCCCCGACAAGCTTTCGCCGCAGCAGGGCAATGTCTACTCGCAGGGTGCGGACTCCGGCGTCATCATCACCGGCTTCCCGGGCAGCGGCAGCTTCGGCTCCATCACGCCCGGCGCGCTTGAAAGCTCGAACGTCGATATCGCCCAGGAACTGACGGCGATGATCGAATCCCAGCGCAGCTACACCGCCAACTCCAAGGTTTTCCAGACGGGCTCCGATCTGCTCGACGTCCTGGTTAACCTGAAGCGCTGATTTCCCTTAAGGAAGACGGGCCCCGCCATGTCACTCGCCTCCGCCATCACGACGGCTCAGACCATCTTCTCCAACACCGGCCTGCAAACGGCCGTTGTTGCGAAGAATATCCAGAATGCCCAGAACCCCGACTATGCGCGGCGCCTGGCCATGATGACGGTCAGCGGCGACGGCTACACCATCTCCATCCAGAGGGCGCAAAACGACGCCCTCTTCCGGCAAAACCTGACTTACACCTCCAACGCCGGGGCGCAGGCTCGCCTGGGCGACGGCCTGGAGATGCTGCGCTCGGTCTTGGGCGGCAACAATTACCCCTCGTCGCCGTCCAGCTACCTTAACGCATTGCGCACCAGCCTGCAGACCTATTCGAGCTCCTCGGGCAACCTCGCCGCCGGCGCGACGGCGGTCGCCACCGCCAAGGATCTCGCCAATTCGCTGAATACCGCTTCGGCGGCAGCACAGGAGCTGCGTGCGGTCGCGGATCGCGAGATCAAGGATCAGGTCAAGGATCTCAACAGCTACCTCGCCAGTTTCGAAGAGGTCAACAACGGCATCGTCGGCGCCATGGCCTCCGGCAAGGACGCCAGCGACCTGCTCGACAAGCGCGATGGCCTGCTGAAATCCATCTCCTCGATCATCGGCATCTCGACTGTCGAGCGTCAGAACCACGACACCGTCATCTATTCGAGCGACGGGGCCGTGCTGTTTGAAACGCTGCCGCGCAAAGTCACCTTCACGCCGACCGAGAATTTCGACGTCACAGTCACCGGCGGTGCCATCGCGATCGACGGGGTGACGGTCAAGCCCGGCAGCGGTGGCAACACCTCGAGCCAGGGAACGCTGACCGCGCTGCTGCAGTTGCGCGACACCGTCGCTCCGGAGATGCAGAAGCAGCTCGACGAGATCGCGCGTGGCTTGATCAAGACCTTTGCGGAGAGCGATCCGGATCCGGCAACGGCGCCGGTGCTCGCCACCAAAGCCGGACTCTTCCAGCAAAGGAGCGGCACGACGACGCCGATTACGACGGTTCCGCCCGACGGCATCTGGGTTCCTGGCCTCGCCGCCTCGATCATGGTCAACCCGATCGCCGTCAGCGACCCGACCAAGCTGCGCGACGGCGGCATGAACGGCACCGGCTATATCGCGAACCCCACTGGCGCGGCCGGTTATTCTGCGCACCTCGACAGCTACGTCTCTGCGATGAGCACGAAGATCACCTTCGATCCGGCGGCAGGTCTGAGCGCCGAAACGACGATCATGGACTATGCATCGTCTTCGGTCGGCTGGCTCGAGCAGTTGCGCAAGTCGTCCGCGAGCGCGGAGACGACCAAATCCGCAATGCTCGCCCAGACCAGTGAAGCCCTGTCCAAGGAAACCGGCGTCAGCCTCGATGAAGAACTGTCACTGATGCTGGACCTCGAACAGTCCTACAAGGCCTCTTCGCGTCTGTTGAGTACGGTCGACCAGATGATCCAATCGCTCTTGGATTCGGTGAGATAATCATGAAAACCTCCTTCGTCTCCAATCTGGCGGTTCAAAACGCCATGCGCCTCACGCTCCAGCAAAGCCAGCTGGAGTTGATGAAGCTGCAGCAGGAAATGACGACCGGCGTCTACGCCGATACCGGCACCGCACTCGGCTCCACCACGTCGCGCTCCATCAATCTGCGCACCGAGCTTGATCGGCTGAAGAACATCAAGGACACGAATGCACTCGCCACCCAGCGCCTGTCGGCCTCGCAGGGAGCGCTTACGACCATGCGCGACTCTGTGCAGCAGATTCGCTCGCAGCTGATCAGCGCGAAGGGGACGGAGGACAAGGGCAAGCTCGACACGGCTCACACCACTTTCGTCAACCAAATGTCGGCATTCACGGCGGCTGCCAACACGCAGTTCAACAACGAATACGTCTTTTCCGGCATCAATTCCGACGTGCGGCCCCTGACGGATTACAGCGCCGGTTCGCCCGCAAAGGCGGCCTATGATACGGCTCTTGCCAATTTCCAGGCAGCGAACGGCAACGTGCAGCTCAAGGACTTCACGCCTGCCCAGATGAACGACTTCATCAAAAACTCGCTGGAGCCGATGTTTTTGGGCAGCGGCTGGCAGGGCACCTGGTCGCAGGCGTCTGACCAGAACATCCAAACCCGCATCGGTCCGAGCGAGGTCATCGAGACTTCGAGCAACACCAATACCACCGGTGTCCGCCAATTCATGATGGCGGCGGTGATTTCGCTTGAGCTTATGAAGCCGGAACTGTCGACGGCTGCGCGCGATACGGCCCTGTCCGCAGCGCAGGACCATCTGGAATCGGGCCTGACCGGCATCATCCAGATGGGCGCACAGATCGGCGTGTCCGAAGGCCGTATCAAGTCGTCGAACAGCTCGATCGACAACCAGGTCAAGCTCATCAATACGCATATTCTCGATATCGAAGGCGTCGATCCGACCGAGACCTCCTCGCGTCTGACGGCTCTCAAGACCCAGATCGAGATTTCCTACACGCTAACTGCGCGGATCCAGGAGCTCAGCCTGATCAATTACCTCTGATGCCAAGAGGTCTGAGACAAACATGAAGGGTGTCTGAATGTACCAGTTTTCATATGCCGAGATCATGGAAGACGGTGTTGCCGACTCCAAGGATCGTGAGCGGCAGGTACTGGATCGATCTATTGCATTGCTCTCGGCCGCCAAGCAGCAGAAGGGCTATTCGCGCGAGGCGATCGAGGCCGTCTACTTTACGCGTCGTGTCTGGATCCGATTCATTGAGGATCTACGCGCGTCAGACAATCAGCTGAACGAAGAGTTGCGTGCCAATCTCATCTCCATTGCCATCTGGATCTTGGGCGAGACCGAAAAAATTCGAAAGCGCGAGTCCACCAATTTCCAGGGCATCATCGACATCACCACCATCATCAGGGATGGACTGAAATGAAAAGCACTTTGCGTATCTCTTTGAAGTCGGGCGAGCGGATCTTCGTCAACGGGGCTGTGCTGCGCGTCGACCGGAAGGTGGCCGTCGAATTCTTGAACGACGTGACCTTCCTTCTGGAGAACCATGTGCTCCAGCCCGAAGATGCCACGACCCCGCTGCGCCAGCTCTATTTCATCGCTCAGATGATCCTGATCAATCCGGAAGGGGCCGACCAGTCGGCCATCATGTTCCGCAAGTCGGTGGTCATGCTGCTCAACTGCTTCAAGAACGAGGAAGTCCTCTCCGAGCTGAAGCGGATCGACGGGATGGTCGCCCAGGATCGCGCCTTCGATGCCTTGAAGGCCATCCGCGCGCTCTATCCGATCGAGGATCAGATCCTCAACACGCCTGAAATGCCCCCCTCCACCATCGAACAGATTCGCAAGGAGATCGCACCATGGCGGTAGACGGCGTCAACGGTACGACGAGCACGACGAACACCAACACGACCAACCAGTCGGATTCGAGCAAGGCGGCGAGCAAGGCCACGCTGAACTATGACAGCTTCCTGAAGCTGCTGGTCGCGCAGCTCAAGAACCAGGATCCGACGCAGCCGATGGATTCCGCCCAGCAGATGGCGCAGCTCGCCTCCTTCTCGCAGGTGGAGCAGACCATCAAGACCAACTCCAACCTGGAGAACCTCCTGCAGCGCACCTCGCTCAGCGAAGCCAATGCCGCCATCGGCAAGACGGTGACCAGCGACGACGGCAAGATCACTGGCGTGGTCAAGGAGGTCACGCTATATTCGGACGGAATCATCGCCTTGCTCGACAATGGCAAGAAGCTTCCGATCGGCCCGGGCGTTACCCTCAAGTGACGGGTTCAGCCGGCGGCGGTGACATCACACAGCGCCCCGGCGGAGTCCTCGACCATGAATGAAGCGGATGCATTGGACCTCGTCCAGACGGCCATGTGGACCGTGGTCGTCGCCTCCGGGCCGGCCGTCCTGGCGGCCATGGTGGTCGGTCTTGTCGTCGCGCTGATCCAGGCGCTGACCCAGGTCCAGGAGATGACGCTCACCTTCGTGCCGAAGATCCTGGCGGTTCTCGCCGCCGTGGCGCTCTCCGCTCCTTTCGTCGGCTCGCAGGTCTCCGTCTTCACCAACCTCGTCTTCTCGCGCATCCAGTCCGGTTTCTAGCGCACCGCCGGCGCCGGGGGGTGCGGGCCATCCTCGCGCAAGCTTGCCTTCCTAAAAAGGCCATCAGATGGGGCAACGGATGCAAGTTGCCTGCCTCTCATGATGAGACGGATTTCCGATGGCACAACCTCCCGCACTGATCATTCCTAAGGTGTCCCCGCGCGGCCGCGACGTCGGCTTTGCGCTCGGCATCGTGATGATCCTGTCGATCCTCTTCCTGCCGATCCCGCCCTTCCTCATCGATATGGGCCTTGCCTTCTCGATCGCCTTCTCGGTGCTGATCCTGATGGTCTCGCTCTGGATCCAGCGGCCGCTCGACTTCTCCTCCTTCCCGGTCATCCTTCTGATCTCGACCATGACCCGGCTGGCGCTCAACATTGCCACCACGCGCGTCATCCTCTCGCATGGGCATGAGGGCCATGATGCCGCCGGCAGCGTGATCGCGGGCTTTGCCAGCCTCGTGATGTCCGGCGACTTCGTCATCGGTCTGATCGTCTTCCTTATCCTGATCACGGTGAACTTCATCGTCATCACCAAGGGTGCCACGCGTATCGCCGAAGTCGGCGCCCGCTTCACCCTCGACGCCATTCCCGGCAAGCAGATGTCGATCGACGCCGATCTTTCGGCCGGCCTGATCGACGAGAAGGAGGCCCAGCGCCGCCGGCGCGAGCTGGAGGAGGAAAGCTCCTTCTTCGGTTCGATGGACGGTGCCTCGAAATTCGTGCGCGGCGATGCCGTGGCCGGCCTGCTGATCACCGCCATCAACGTCTTCGGCGGCATCATCATCGGCTATTTCCGTCACGGCATGTCGATCGGCGAGGCGGCGGATGTCTTCGTCAAGCTGTCGGTCGGCGATGGTCTGGTCTCGCAGATTCCGGCGCTGATCGTCTCGCTCGCCGCCGGCCTGCTTGTCTCGCGTGGCGGCACCTCTGGCTCCACCGACCAGGCCGTCGTCGGCCAGCTCTCCGGCTATCCGCGCGCCCTCTACGTTGCCGCCGGCCTCGTCATGCTGCTCTCGGTCATGCCGGGCCTGCCCTTCCTGCCCTTCGCCATTCTCGGCGGCGGCATGGCGGCCATCGCCTATGTCATCCCGCGCCAGATCGCAGCCGCTAACCGGCTCCAGCGCGAGCAGGAGATGCAAACGGCGGCACTGGTGAAGGAGACCGAGAAGGATTCGGTCAAGTCGGTTCTCAAGACGGCCGAGATCGAGCTGCTGCTCGGCAAGCAGGTCTCCACCCGCCTGCTCGGCGCACATCAGGAGCTCGCCTTCCGGGTCGGCAAGATGCGGCGCAAGTTTGCCGGGCAATACGGTCTCATCGTCCCGGAAATCAAGGTTTCCGATGATATCTCCATTCCCGACAAGGCCTACCAGGTCCGCGTCCATGGCACGACGATCGCCTCCAACACGGTGCGCGTCGGCGAAGTGATCGTCGTCACCGGCGGCGGGCGCCGGCCGAGCATCCCCGGCGACGATATTCGCGAACCCGCCTTCGGCATGCCGGCGGTCTCGATCCTCGAGACCTTCGCCGAGGATCTGAAGCGCGAGGGCTTCCACCCGATCGACAATGTCTCGGTCGTGCTGACCCATCTCTCGGAAGTCATCCGCAACAACCTGCCGCAGCTTCTCTCCTACAAGGACGTGAAGATCCTCATCGAGCGGCTCGATCCTGAATATCGCAAGCTTGCCGACGAGATCTGCACCTCGCACATGTCCTATTCCGGCCTGCAGGCGGTCTTGAAGCTGCTGCTCGCCGAGCGGGTCTCGATCCGCAACCTGCACCTGATCCTGGAAGCCGTTGCCGAACTGGCGCCGCATGTGCGCAAGACCGAGCAGATCGTCGAACATGTGCGGGTGCGCATGTCGCAGCAGCTCTGCGGCGATCTCGCCGACAATGGCACGCTGCGTGTCCTCCGGCTCGGCAACAAGTGGGACATGGTCTTCCACCAGGCCCTCAAGCGCGATGCCAAGGGCGAGATCGTCGAGTTCGACATCGATCCGCGCCATCTGGAGGAGTTCAGCGAACAGGCGACACGGGTCATTCGCGAACATCTGGATCGCGGCATGCCCTTCGTACTGGTCAGCTCGCCCGAATCCCGTTCTTATGTGCGCATGATCATCGAACGTCTTTTCGCCACATTGCCGGTCTTGAGCCATGTCGAGCTCGCCAAAGGGCTCGAGATCAAGATCATCGGCTCCATTTCATGATCACCGACCCGGAAGGCACCGTGCTGGCGCTGTTTGCGGCCTTCTGCCGCATCGGCGCCTGCATCATGGTCATGCCGGGTTTCTCCACCGCGCGGCTCGCCATGCAGATCCGGCTGTTCACCGCGGTCGCCATATCGCTCGCCATCCTGCCGCTGATGTGGACCGACATCTATCCGCAGGTCGTCGGCAAGGGGCACACCTATCTCTACATCATCGCCACCGAGACCGTGATCGGCAGCGTCATCGGCCTCGTCGCCCGCTACTATGTGCTGGGCCTGCAGTTCGTCGGCACGGTCATCACCAATCTCATCGGCTTCACCGCGCCGCCCGCCCAGGACATTCTGGAAGATTTGGGCGAAAACCAGCTGACCAACCTGATCTCCTTCACCGGCGTGCTCGTGCTCTTCATGATGGATTTCCACCATGTGATCTTCGAGAGCATCTTCGACAGCTACCGGGTCATGCCGCTCGGCGTCGGATTCGACCCGCAAGGCGTACTGATCACGCTGACCAACGGGCTGGAGACGATCTTCATGATCATGCTGCGGCTCTCCAGCCCGTTCATCATCTATGGCTTGCTGTTCAACATCGCGCTCGGCCTCGTCAACAAGCTGGCGCCGCAGATGCCGCTATACTTCATTTCCACGCCCTACATCATCATGGGCGGGCTCTTTCTGCTCTATCTCGGCATTGCCGCCATGTTTCGCCTGTTCGCCGATGGCTTTGCCATCGTCATGCAGGCGATCTGATCGGCAAGCTTTAAGGACCGCGCCATGCCCCAGTCCCGATCCGACAAGTTGAAGCGCCTGGTGACCGTTCAGCGGCATCTCGAGCGGATGGCCGAATATGAGCTGAACGAGACCGCACGCCAGCGGCAGGTGCTCGGCGAAACGATAGACGTGGTGGTCGACGCCATGGGCTCGGCCGATCCGCTGCATGCCGCCTTTTCCGGCTATTACAGCGGCCATCTCGGTCGGCTGATTCAAAAGGACCAGATGCTGCACGGGATCCAGCAGGTGCATGAGACCCGCATGCTGAAGGAACGCGCCAAAGGCGACCGGCTGGAAGAGCATATGAAGGAGGCGCGGATGGGCGAGGAGAGGACCGAGGCCGATGCGGCCGTCTACGATCTCGTCGATCAATATGTGCTCAGCACCTCGCCAGCTTCCGGTAAGCTTGATCGCCCATAGTCCTCTTCGAGAGCGGCAGGGAGCATGAAGCTCCTGACGACCCGCACATCCTGTCTTTGTCCCGATTCACCCAGGCCGCCGGCACGTCGCTGCGGCACGAGAGGACGCGTCTTCATGGCCATTTCACCGCCCAGCGATCTGGTGCTTGATGTCGTGCGCGCCGCCGATCCCGCGCGGGTCGAGGAAGCGCAGGCGCGACTGAAGGCCAATCAGGCCGCCTTTCGTGCAACCAGCCTCGCCGAGACCGGCAACGGCTTTAGCAATACGGTGGCGATCCTCGACCAGAACCAGGGCACGAGCGGGCTCGGCAATATCAACAACCGCGCCCCGCAAAAGGCGGTGCCGGAAGCCTATCGCAAGTTCGAGGCAATGGTCCTGCAGAACTTCATGAAGTCGATGATGCCGAAGGACAGCGAAGAGGTCTATGGCAAGGGCATTGCCGGCAATATGTGGAAAGACATGATGGCCGAGCAGATGGGCACCGTGCTCGCCAAGGGTCGCGGCATCGGCATCGCCGAACATCTGGTTACGGACCGCATCGACGATCCCGTCGCCGCCGGCCTCGTCAATCCTTCACTCGGCGGCGATGACCGCAATGTCGCGCGCAGCATGGTCGAACAGTATCAGCGCCATACCATCGCCGATGTGATGAAGACCGACGAGGCGGACCTGCTTTCGTCGGATCGCTGAGCGCACGCTCGCCAAGAGAAGAACAGGCAGGTCGCGATCCGCGTCCTGCCGATAATGGACAAAAGATAATCCCTCCGCTTGACCCGGCCGCAAGGTCGCGCGTGAACGGAGCATGATACGGGAGTGACTTATGGACGTTCAGGCAGCAGCCGATCTTCGTATCCGGGCCGTGCTCGGCCGGCTGGAAACCATTCTGGACAACGAGAATGCGCGGATCGGCGTGGACCCGTCCTTCGACCTGAAGGCGTCCAACCAGCGCAAGAGCCGCTGCCTCTATGAACTTGCCATGTTCAACCGCGACCAGGCCCGGATCGAGTTCTCGGACTCCTTCCGCTCGCAGACCGGCCATCTGCGCGAGAAGCTCTCGGCCAATGCCGAGAAGATCGAAGCGCATCTGGAAGCCTGCCGCTCCGTCGTCGAGCTGATCAAAACCACCGCGCAGGATGTCGAAGCGGACGGCATCTACACCGAAGAGCAGTTCCGCTACGGCGCCGTCTGATGTTCAAGCTACTCCTCACGGGCGTCTGGGCCGCGGCGATCACCCTCGGGTCGGTCTACGTGTCGCTGCGCCACGCCTCCGCACCGATCGAATCGAGCGAAGACGCGGCGCGGGCTGCCGTGCAGGAATATGTGCCGGGCGAGCTCATCACCGTTCCACGCATCGCGAACGGCGCGGTCCAGGGCTATTTCCTCACGAAGCTTTCCTTCGCGGTCGACAGGACGAAGGTCAGCAAGCTTAGCCTGCCGCTGAAGGAAACGGTCACCAGCACGCTGTTCGACATTCTGGTCGGCAAGAATCTGATCAACGTCGCCGATACGACGAGCTTCGACCTCTCCACCTTCAAGGAGACCGTCAAGAAGGGGCTGAACGAGCAGATGAAGGACGAGGTGATCTTCGAGGTGCTTGTCGAGCAGCTCGAATATCTCTCCAAGGATGACGTCAAGAAGCTCGGCAAGCCGAGCAAGGACCGCAGCCCGCCAGTGCCTGTCGTCGACCGCAATGGCGATACGGCCGCCGACGTGATCCCGGGGAAGGAAAGGCAGACCGCCGCCGGACACTGACGGCACCCGAGCCGTTTGACCCTAGGGCCAAACTCACTGGCAGACGAACGCTGCCTCGCAAGCAGCAGGCTTCGAGACCTCCCGCGACGAATGGGCGGCCAGAAGGTTGCCTTGCTCGTCGACGATCTCGATCGCGACGGCCCAAGCACCAACCACATGGCGCGTGTCCCGCAAGAAGTCCTGCATCGCCTGATGGGCGCCGGCGCTCGCCTCGGCGACATCGGTGCAGACGAGGCCCTCCGGATCTTCGTAGAGCACGCCATTGTCGCGGATGTGGAAGTAGAAACGGGGCATCACAGGCTTGTCGGTTCGGTCTTTGTAAGCGAAGGCGGACCGAGGCAGCTGCCGCGGTCCGCCCGGTTTCTGGCCAGCGGTCTTAGAAATCGCGCTGCAGGCGGATGGTGCCGCCAAAGGCTTCGCCGTCGCCGCGCCGTCCGTCGAAGTCGGTATAGGTCAGTTCCGGCTGCAGGCTCAGGCCATCGACGACCGCATATTTGACGTTCAGGGCGGTGGCGAAGGTGCCATCGTCTTCATAGGCAGCCTGGCCGTTCAGCGAGGCCTTCTTGCTCATCTTCGCCGAAAAGCCTGCCCAGACCGCATAATCGCCGTTCCAGGATGAGAAAAAGTTGCGGCGGCGCGTACCGCCCGGACCATCATTATTGTCCCAATCGGAATTATAGCCACCCATGGCGAAGACCGAGAGGACGCTGTTGAGCACCAGATCGAGGCGGGCCTTGGCGGCGAAGCCTTCGGCCAAGGTATCGTAACCGCCGATCACGCTCAGCCCGCCCCAGTCGCCCTTGAGCTTGGCGCCTGCCAGCGGATGCGGCCAGTCATGATCGGTGTAATAGGCAGTCGGCTCCGGCGCATAGCCGGTCGAATAGGAGCCGTTGCCATGTTCGGCGCCGATCAGCAGGCTGAGATCGCCGGCCTTGTAGACATAGCTGACCTGGTTGGTGCGCGGCGGGGAGAAGTCGATGACATCGTCGTTGACGATGTTGCCGGCCGAATCCAGCCATTTGTCGAAACGGCTATCGGAGAAGCCGGCGCGGAAGCCGCCGAGTTCGATATAGCTGCTGATCAGCTGAGCACGCTGCTCGCCATTGATCGCCTCGTAGCGCTGCTCGATGAAGCCGTGCAGGTCGCCATATTCCGTGTCCGACACAGCATCGAAGCGCAGCGTCGCGCGGGTCCGGGCGATCCAGCCGGTGGTATCGTCCGTGAACGGATACTCTCCATGGCTGGAATCGAAGCGGACATAGCCGCTGAACTTCAGACAGGTCTCCGTCCCCGGAATGTAGAAATAGCCCTTGCCGAACGCGTCGCAGACCCGGACATATTCGACGCCTTCCGGTTCGGAGGCGACGATCGCGTCGGCCGCCTCAGCCGACGAAGAAACAAGCCCCGCAACGGCGGAAGCAAGTAGATATCTGTAGAGCATGTGAGATCCCCTAAGCTCGGCGCGACGTCCGCCGAGTCCATCGGGAAGCTCCAGCTTTCGTCACACGAAGCCGACTAGACCGGACAGGTGACGAGCCCGTGACATTAAAATGAAACCTCTCGCTTTCGGATAAGAGACGGCGGAGGGGGATGCGACCGTGCAACGCTTACCGGTCGCCCAGCAGGCTATCGAAGACCAGACCCCGGTGGCTCGCCTTGGCCCAGCTTTTGAGTTCCGCCACCCGGGCCGTGACGGCTTGAACATCGGTCAGCACCAGTCCCGCCTCGATGCCGAGCACGCCGATACTGCAGCGCATCAACGGGTAGATCTTCGTCTCGCCCGCCCGGTCATGGCCGCTCATGCCGCCTTTCGACCGATCCTCCTCCGAGTAGAGTTCGCGCACCCCGTCGGCAAATTCGCCGAGAAGACGGGCGAGCACCGGTTCGACCTCCTCCCGCGCCACGCCGGCAAGCCCGATGAAGAAATCGTCGCCGCCGACATGGCCGATGAAATCTTCCTCGCCGATGAAGTGCCGGCGCAGGAGCGCGGAGAACAGGGTGATGGCCGCATCGCCGCGATGAAAGCCGTAATGGTCGTTGAACGGTTTGAAATTGTCGAAGTCGCAATAGCAGAAGAACCGATCCCGATCGCCGTCGAGGATCGCATCATGAACATGATCGCGAATGGCGCGGTTGCCCGGCAGGCCGGTCAGCGGGTTCTGGTCGCGTGCCGATTTCAGCTGCTTCTCGCTGATGATCCGCAGCAGCGAGGAAGCGGAGAGAATGCCGGCATAGCGCATGTTCTCGGTCAGGATCAGGCAATCGCTGCCATTGGCGCCGGCGAAGATGTCCAGCATCTCGTCGGCCGGCATGTTGATGTCGGCAATCGGCGCCGGCGTTGCGAAGTTCGCCACCCGCCGCTGATAGACCCGGTTCTTCAAGAGGTCGCGACCGAAGGGATGGTAGATCAACTCCTTCAGATGGACCTCATGGATCACGCCACGCGGCTCGCCATTGGCGTTCAACACCGGAAAGAAGGTCTGGCCAGGGGAGGTGCGGAACAGCTCGAAGGTCGTGTCGAGCATGTCGCTCTCGCGCACGGTCGGCAATTGCTCGATCTGGCGGCGGATCAGCACGCTGTCTGCTGAGGCGGTGCGCCGTCGCGTCTCGCCGGCCTGGGCGAGGTGGGGATATTTCGGGCGCAGATCGGTGAGGCAGACCGTCGGATAGGCGACGAAATAGCCCTGCAGCAGGTCGCAGCCGAGATCGCGGCAGACATGGAATTCCGCCTCCGTCTCCACGCCTTCCGCAATCACCCGCGCACCGAGCTTATGGGCCATGGTGACGATATGCTTGACGAGATGTCGGTGGCGCGGCGTGCTGTCGATCCGGGCGATGAAGTGCCGGTCGATCTTGACGTAATCCACCGCTGCGCGCGAGAGCAGCCTCAATCCGCTGAAGCCGGCGCCGAAATCGTCGATCGCCAGCTTGAATCCGTGCTGGCGCAGACGCTGGAGAACGCGGTCGAAGCCCTGGATCCCGTCATTGTCATGGCGTTCCGACAGCTCGAAGCAGAGGCTCGACGGCGGAATGCCGGCGCGCTTCAGATGTTCGTCCAGCCGCTGCAGTACCCCGTCATCATCGACGCCGATCAGCCGCGTATCGAAATTGATGAAGAGCGTGCGCTCGGAAAACCCGGGCACGGCGGCAAAGGCCGCCAGCGCCCGCGTTGCGACCATATGTTCGAGCGCAAGCAGTTCGTCATTCTCATGCGCCCTGTCGAGCAGGGCGAGCGGGGAGGGGAAGCCCAGTCGGTCGAAGCCGCGCATCAGGCTTTCATAGCCGAAACAATCACCGGTCGAGGTCTCGACGATCGGCTGCAGTGCCGTTTCGATGACCAGTTTGGCAAGGGTGACGATCTGATCCGCGCCGAGATGGCGGGAGGGAAGCGCGGCGAGTGGGACGGCCAAGACAGTCTCCTTTGATATTCCTCGCCAAAAATCATGGGAGGAACTGAAGAAGTGGTTGTCTCGGTATGACAGTTTCATGAAGATTTCAGCGCGTTCCGCCAGAGGGCCCGAGCGCCTCAGTTCTTCTCCGGGTTGCGATATTGCTCGCCGACCCGGCCGACCTCGGCCATCAGCCGGCCGAGCGCCACCTGGCCGTGGTAGAGGCCGGCCGAGGGCAGGCCGGTCCGCCGCCAGAGCAGCAAGCCACGCGGGCCGGAGGCCGCCAGGAGGGCGAGCGACTTGGCGATCGTGCGCAGCCGCCCGGCGGCGCTCGGCGCCGCGCGATGTTCGAGCATGGCCGAGATTGCGCCATTGCGCAGGCTGCGCGCATTGATCCAGGACCTCTCCGTCCGCCGCGCCGGAATGGTTTCCGTCACCGCTGCATCGGCCGCCCAGGCAAAGCGGAAGCCTTTCTCCCGCGCCCGCCGATAGAAATCCGCATCGCCGCCGCCGATGAAATTGAAGAGCGGGTCGAGAAAGGGCCGGGGCATCGCATCGAGGACGCGTCGCGTGATCAGCACGTTGCCGGAGGAATAGAGAATCGGCACCGGGCCGTTTGTCCCATAATGGGCCGTGAAGACGGGATGGCGCGCACTTCTCTCGCGCGACCCGGTCTCGAAAAGGGGCAGCTGCGGGCCGCCCACCATATCGGCACCGCTCTCCCTCTGTTGTGAAACGAGACGAAGGAGCCAGTCCGGCGCCGCCAATTCATCATCATCGATGACAGCCAGCGCCTCGAACCGGGGATAGGCCGCCAGTGCATCGGCCCAGCCGGCATTATAGGCATGACAATTGCCTCGGCGGTGGGCCAGCACAATGCGGGCTGAGACGGGCGCCGTCGCCAGGAGCTGTTTTGCCGCCTCGGCGCCCGCCAGGCCATCGGTATCGTTTTCCATGACGATGATGGCGAAGGGCTTGCCAGGGGCTTGAACGAGCAGCGTTTTCAGCGTCGCGATCAGATGGTCCGGCCGGCGGAACGTCGGCAGGGTGATCGCATAGGCGATCTCCGCATCAGGAATGACCGTGCGCTCGAAATAGAGGCTTACATCCGGGTCCGCATTGGCCGTCATCCTTGGCGCCTCTTCTTCCTGGCGGGGTGTGGAAGCCACTAAACCAAATCTTCCTAAACAGATGCTGAAGGCGAGAAAGCGCTTTTGATTGAATGGTTTAAACGCGATTTCACGGCCCTTTGCTATTGATCTTCCACTGTTTCTCGAACCCGTGCGTGGTCTCATGCATCTCGTCCTCCTCTCCTCGCTGGTGCCGGTGGAAAATCCCACCTCCGGTTTCGATATCGCCAATCGCGCGGTGCTGGACGGGCTGCGGGCGCTGGGTCACCATGTGTCCGTCGTCGGCTATCTCCAGCCCGGGCAGCGGCCTGCGCCGGGCGGCGACATGGTGCTGCTGGGTGAGCTTGAGGTTTCCAACGCCAAGGTCGGCCGCGCCACGAAGATCGCCTGGCTCACCCGCGCTCTTCTCCAGCGAACGACGCTCTCCTCGGCCAAGATGCTGGCCACGTCGCCCGCACGCATGCGGGCGATCCTCGCCGAGCTCGCGCCGTTCGATGGACTGGTGCTCAACTCCGTCCAGCTGCCGGGCGCCTTCTTGCGGCTGCTTGCCGATTACCCGACGATCTATGTCGCCCACAATGCCGAAGCGGCGACGGCACGCCAGAATGCGGCGATCGCCGGCGGGCGGATCGAGCGCGCGCTCTTTGCCCGCGAGGCCCGCATCCTGGACCGGCTGGAGCAGGGTCTTGCTACCCATGCCTTGCAGGTCTTCACCTTCTGCGAAGCCGACCGCCATGCCTTTGGCGAGAGCGTCGCGGCGCGCGCAAGCGTCCTGCCGCTCCTGCGGCAATGGCAGGCACCGAGCGACCTGCCGGCGACTGGCACGCATCGCCGCGATATCGGCCTGATCGGCACCTGGAGCTGGAAGGCCAATCGCATCGGGCTCGACTGGTTCCTGGACGCCGTCGTGCCACGGCTACCGGACGATGTTGTCATCGAGGTCGCGGGCAGCCTGCCGGATGCCCCGCCGATCCGCCACCCCGGACTGCGCTTCGTCGGCCGGGTTGCCGATGCTGCGGACTTCGTGCGCGCGAGCCGTGTCGTGCCGCTGGTCAGCCGCGGCGGGACGGGCGTGCAGTTGAAGACCATCGAGACCTTCGAGGCGGGGATGCCGAGCGTCGCCACGCCCTCTTCGCTGCGCGGTATCGACCGAGTCCCTCCGAACTGCCTGGTGGCGGATACGCCCGAGGCCTTTGCCGAGGCGCTGGTCGCTCAGGTTCAGGCGGTGCGCGAGGGCCGTCTCGGGCCGATCTCCGGCCATGCCTTCCACGCGACCCAGAAGGCGGCCCTGCTTTCCACACTGGCTGCGGGATTGGCGGCATTTGCGCGCGAGCCGGGCCGCGCCCGATCCGCGCCGTTGCATCGCCCTGGCTTTCCCACCGCCGCATTGTCCGTCCCCGACCGAGGTTTGTTTCGATGAGAATTTTTCCTCCGGTCTCGATCCGCGCGTCGCAGCGCACGATCCTCGATCTGCCGGTCTGCGACCTCGACTGGGAGAACGCGCTCGCCTTCGCCGACGAAGTCTCGAGCCTGCCCTTCGGACAGACGGTGGTCTCCTTCCTCAATGCCAACAACGCCAATATCCTGGTCGACGATCCGGAATATCGCGCCATCCTCGAGCGCCATGTGGTCCTGCCCGATGGCGTCGGCCTGGATATCGCGTCGCAGATCTTTCATGGCACGCCGTTCCCCGCCAATCTGAACGGCACGGATTTCGTGCCGGCGCTGATGACCTACATGACCAAGCCGCGCCGCGTGGCCCTGGTCGGGGCCAAGCGCGCGGTCCTGGAGCGGGCAGCCGAAGGTTTTCGCCGCCACGCCCCCTGGCATGACTTCATCCCCGTCGCCGACGGCTATTTCGACCCCGCCGATTCGGACAAGGTCATGGCCAAGGTCCGCGCGGTTGCGCCCGATATCCTCATCATCGCCATGGGCACGCCCAAGCAGGAAAAGTGGATCGACGCCCATGTGGGCCCCGGTCATGCCCGGCTGGTCATGGGCGTCGGCGCGCTGTTCGATTTCATGGGTGGACAGGTGCCGCGTGCGCCCGATACGGTGCGCAAGCTGCGCCTGGAATGGCTCTACCGGCTCACCATCGAGCCCGGTCGCCTCTGGCGCCGTTACATATTCGGCATCCCGCTGTTCTTCCGCAACCTCCTCTGGCGCAAGCTGGTTGGACGGAATATCGGTGAGCGGCAGCCCAAGGCGCCGGCCCGGCTGCGGAGCACATTGAAAGGCTGATCGCTGATGGCCACCGCTTTGATGACTGCCTCCTATGCGCCGGATTTCGAGCGCTGCCGTATCCTCTGCGAGAGTATCGACCGGCATGTGAAGGGAGACTGGCATCATTATCTGCTGGTCGACAGCGGCGATGTCCCGCTCTTCTCCGCGCTTGCCGGCCCGCGCCGCACGGTCATCGATCAGCGTGCGCTGCTCCCCTGGTGGCTGCGCGCCGTGCCCGATCCGCGCAGGCCCAAGCGCAAGCTCTGGCTCTCCCCCTTCGGCAAGCCGCTGCGCGGCTGGCACATCCAGCAGATGATGAAGCTGGACTTCAGCCGCCAGGCCCAGGAAGAGGCGATCATCGCCATCGACAGCGATGTCATCCTGGTGCGCGATTATGATCCCGCCGATCTCTGGCGCGGGGATCGGCTGCGCCTCTATCGCCAGCCGCATGAGATCGATCCCACGATCCGCTCCGATCACATCAACTGGCTCTCCCACACCGACAAGCTGCTCTCGATCGGCCCCTTCCGCCTGCCGGCGGCAGGGCATATCGACAGCATGGTGTCCTGGCGGTCGGATACGGCACGCGCCATGCTGGCCCGGATCGAAGCGGTCAACGGCTGCAGTTGGCCGCGCGCGCTGACGCGCGCCCGCGCCTTTTCGGAATATATGCTCTATGGCCGCTTCGCCGAGGAAGTCTTGAGCGGAGAGGGACACTGGCCGACCGACCGCTCCTTCTGCCATGTGATCTGGTTTGCCGATCAGATGCCCGATGGGGTCGAGGGCTTGCGCCGCTTCGTGCGGGCAATCGCCGACGACCAGATCGCCGTCGGCATCCAGTCCTTCATCGATTGCCCGCTCGAAGATGTGGTGCGCGTCGTGCGGGAAGAAGCGCCTGTTCTGCGCCGCGCGGGCTGAGCTTTTCTCGCTCCGAAAATCCACGTGCCTCGACGGCGGGAGACGCCGTGCCTCCACTCAGATCGGGCGATCGGTGGCCTCGGCGATCGCCGGATAGGTGAGGAGCGCGGAGGCGAGGTAGAGGGCGAGATAAACGCCGTTCAGCGTCGGAACCCAGAGCGTCGGATCGACGCTCCAGAGCATCAGCCCGGACAGCAGCGCGACCTTGGAGGCGCCCACCAGCGAGAGGTTGACGACACGGCGGACGGTTCGTCCCGTGGCGTAGAGCAGCTCCGAGTGGTATTCGACCAGATTGCGAAACCCGGGCACGAGCAGGATCATCAGCACGAAGGGCGCGATCTCGGACACGTTCTTGCCGAGGCCGTTGGGGATGAATTTCAGATAGAGCGCCATGGAGAGGATGGCGGCGAAGGAGACGCCGGCAACCGCGAGCTCGATCAGCGGCCGGGCAAAGGGGCGGTGCAATGTCTTCGGTGCCCGCATGATCGCCTGGACCAGCAGCATGTTGAAGGACCGGACCGGCAGGGCCGTCAGGTCGGCGAGCCGCATGATGATGGCATAGATGCCGGACACAGCCGGGCCACCGATCGCCAGCACCACCAGCTTGTCGAATTCCGACTGGACGTAGAAGAGGATCTCGGCGCCGGCAACGGTGACGCTGTCGGCCCAGCGGCGCACATAGAGCCGCGGCCGCCAGCGCAGGCGCCGGCGCGGGTAGAAATGGATGATGGCAATCGCCACCGCCAGGATATTGCTGCCGAGATAGAACCAGGACCAGTCGGACAGCGTGCTGTAGGAGAGGGTGACGAAGGCGAGTGCAGCGAGCGTGCGCAGCGCCGTGCCCATCACCACCATGATCGAACTCACGCCGAAGCGGCCGAGTCCGTTGAGAACGATCGACACAACTTCCAGTCCGCGCCAGCAGAGGATCTCGGCGATCATGAAGCGCAGGAAGATGCCGGGTGCCATGTCGCCGCGAAACAGCATGAAATAGATCGCCCCGCAGATCGCGGCGACAAGCGGAAGTGACAGAAGCGCGGCGATCAGGAAGCCCAGCGTATAGGTGCCGACGAGGCGCGGCTTGACGGTGGCGACGCGATAGAGCGGCGAGATGAATCCGAAGGCGAGCGACCGGGAAACCATGACGCCGGTGGCCGAAGCGGTGGCGAACAGCCCGAAATCGCTGATCGGCAAGACATTGGCGATGCAGATGAAATAGACAAGCGAGAGCGCCAGCCGGGCGGCCGAGCCGCTAACCATCGACATATAGGCCCTGATCAGACCGCCATGGCGGCCATAGACTGTTTTTGCGAGCGCGATCACGAAGGGTTTCCTAGCCTCGTGTCCTTCTAGCGGCGAAAGCTTAAAAGCCTCTGACGCCGCTCGGTCGAATTGTCGCGATCCCGCTGCATTAACGGTTTCTTGGGCATGTTTGCTTAAGGTCCCTTCATCTTCCGCGCTGCAGCCTCGCGAGTTCCGATGTTCGATCCGAATGACTCCCTGAAGGGACCCGCCCGTCGGTCGCTGCTCGACCTTGCGCCGGCCGAACAGACGGCACCGCGCAAAGGCACCGCGCGACCGCACCTCCTGCGCTCGGCCGAGGCGGCCGCCCCGCCGCCGCCAGCGGCGGTAGCCCCAGTCGCCTTCGCTGCGGCCGTCCCGCCTGCCGAGACGCGGGAGCCGCGCAACCGGCGTGCCAGCGACCTGCCGCTGATCGACCTCGCCACCATCGCCGACAGCGTCTGGCGGCTGCGGCGCATCGTCATCGCCACGACCGTGCTCGGCGCCGTCGCGGGCGTCGGCCTGGCGCTCTCGACGCCCAATAGCTACCTCGCCGAAAGCAAGCTCTATATCGACCCGCGCGAAGTACGGCTGACCGATTCCGATCTCTCGAAGGACACGCTCGCCACCGAGGCGATCCTGGCGCTGATCGACAGCCAGCTCGAAGTGCTGCGCTCCCGCACCGTGCTCGACAAGGTGGCAACCGAGCTCGCACTCGACAGGGACCCCGAATTCGGCTCCGCCGCCAGGGCCGCCGCCAGCAGCCCACCCGTCGCCGCCGCCGGTTCCCCGGCAGCGACGGAAGGGGCTGCGCCTGAGCCGCCGAGCCGCGTCGATCCTCGCACGCTCGACAAGCTATCCGAAGCGATCACGGTCTCGCGGGATCCGAAGACCTTCATCGTCAGCATCAGCGTCAAGTCTCGAGACCCCGCCAAGGCGGCGCACATTGCCAACAGCATCGTCACCACCTTCTTTGACGAGGAGCAGGCCGCGCAGTCCGGCTTCTTCCAGCGCACGACCGCGGCGCTCGACACTCGCCTGGAGGAGCTGCGCAAGGAGCTCGATCAGGCGGAAAGCGCGGTGGAGGACTACAAGGCCAAGCATGACATCGTCGGCGCCGGCGGCCAGCTGATTTCCGACCAGACGCTGCTGGCGCTCAACACCCAGGTCGCCGCCGCGCGCAATCGCATCGCCGAAGCCCGGGCCAAGGTCAACATGGCCAGCCGGACGCAGCTCAAGGACATTCTAACCGGTGCCTATCCGGAAGAGGTGGCGTCGGCGACCTTGCAGCAGCTGCGGGCGCAATATGCACAGGCGCGCGCCCAGCTCAGTGCGCTCGATGCAAGCCTCGGGCCGCGCCATCCGCAGCGGCTTGCCGCCAGCCAAGCCGTCGATTCCGCCCGCATGGAAATCGACAACGAGCTGAAGCGGATCGGCGCATCGACGCAGACCGAGCTCAGCCGCGCCATCTCCACCGAACAGGATTTGCTGCGCCAGCTCGCCGTCGGCAAGGCCGACCAGGTCAATGCCTCCTCAAGCTTCATCGAACTGCGGGAGCTGGAGCGAAAGGCCAATGCGACGCGGACGATCTACGAATCCTTCCTGAAACGCGCCAGCGAAACGGGTGAGGAGGAGAAACTCAGCTCGAAGAACATCCGCGTGATTTCCAAGGCGGAACCGCCGATCAAGCCGACCGGTCTGTCGCGCAAGGTGATCGTGATCGGCGGGGTCCTGGCGGGTTTTGCCGCCGGCATCGGCCTCGGCGTCGCGCTCGGCATTGTCCGCAGTCTGACGGACAGCTATCGCCGCGCCCGGCCGCCGCTTCCGCGCGACCCCGCACCTGCCGGTCCGGGCGGCACGCGCTTCGAGCCGGAACAGTCCTCGGACAGCGTAGCGCCCCGCCGGCCTCAGCCGGTCGCCACCACAGGCTTCTCTCCGGTTGTCGCGCGGAAAACTGGCCTCGACACCGCCGCCGCATCGCAACCTGTCATGCCGCATCAGCCCTCCGCCCATCATGCCGGGGCTGCAGCGGCGGCGTTCTCGGCGCTGAACCCGAGCCTGCGTGCCAATGCGGAGCGGGGGCGCGAGCCCGACCCGGCTCCGGACGTCCAGCGCCTGCGCTCCGATCTTCAGGCGCTTCGCCGACGGGTGGAGCGCTACCAGGGCAGCCGCCGTTCCGGCCGGGCCTGAGCAGGCTGCGCGGCGCGACGCGGTGGAACCCGCACCTGCCGCTGCCAGTGGGCCATGGTAACGAGCTGGCTTGAATTTCCCTGCTTGGAACAGCATAGGACGCAGGCGGGCCAGTCCAGGGCGTCTCGACGCATGAGAATGGCGACCATCAAAACGTGGCAGGGCAGGAGCATCGCATGAGCATCGTCATTGACGGCAAGCAGGTGGCCGCCTCGGTCATCGAGCGGGTGAAGCAGGCGCGCCTTACGCTCGAGGCGCAGGCTCACCTTCGGCCGGGGCTGGCCGTGGTCATCGTCGGCAATGATCCGGCAAGCCATGCCTATGTCGGCGCGAAGAGCCGCATGGCCAAGGAGTGCGGCTTCACCTCGGTGCAGCATACCCTGCCGGAAGAGACGACGCAGGAGGCCCTCGCCGCGCTCGTCGCCACGCTGAACGCCGATCCGGCTATCCACGGCATTCTCGTCCAGCTGCCGCTGCCCAAACATCTCGACGCCGAGCCGATCATCCAGTCGATCCGGCCGGAGAAGGACGTAGACGGCCTGCATGTCGTCAATGCCGGCAAGCTTGCAACGGGCGATCTGGAGGGCGGCCTTGTTTCCTGCACGCCTGCCGGCGCCATGGTTCTCGTCCGCCAGGTGCATGGCGATGATCTTTCGGGGCTTTCCGCCGTGGTGATCGGCCGGTCGAACCTGTTTGGCAAGCCGATGGCGACCTTGCTGACCGCCGCCAATGCCACGACCACCATTGCCCATTCCCGCACCCGCGATCTCGCCGCCGTCTGCCGTCAGGCCGACATCCTGGTCGCCGCCGTCGGCCGGCCGCAAATGGTCAAGGCCGATTGGGTCAAGCCGGGCGCCACCGTGATCGACGTCGGCATCAACCGCATCGATGCGCCGGAGCGCGGCGAGGGCAAGACCCGGCTGGTCGGCGACGTCGATTTCGTCTCCGTGCAAGAGCTTGCCGGTGTCATCACCCCCGTGCCAGGCGGCGTCGGGCCCATGACCATCGCCATGCTGATGGCCAATACGCTGATTGCCGCCAGCCGCGCCGCCGGCCACAGGCCGCCGCGCTTCTGAGCCGCGAAATTTTCCTGCGGCGTAAGGTCTCGTCGCGAGGATCATCCCTCAGGCGGCTCATCCCGGGACGCAGATCATGCTGCGCAAAGGCTCTATCGCCGGGCCATGCGGGGGAGGCGGGGTGCGGGGCTGGTCGACTGGCGGCGGATCAGTTTGGTCGCCCAGAGTTCCTGTTCCGGTGGGGCGCCGGATGGCTGACCCAGAGAGGCGATCAGCCGTTCCGCCACCCGGGCGCCGGCGGCGCGCAACGAGGACTGTGTGGTGGTGAGCGGCACGCTGAAATGTTCGGGCTTGAGCAGCGGCAGAACGTCGTCATGCGCGATCACCGAGACATCCTCGCCGATCGTCAGCCCCGCCCGGTTCAGCGCCCGCACCGCGCCGAGCGCGATCACCGTACTGGAGCAGAGAATGGCCGTCGGCGGCGCCGGTGCTTCGAGAAACCGGACGGCGGCGCGGTAGCCGAATTCGTCGGTCATGAAGCCGTGATCGATCGGCAGGTCGTCGACCGGCAGCCCTGCCTCCCTCATCGCCTTCTTCATCCCCGTCTCCCGGCGGATGGAGAAGGTCAGCTGCTCCTGACCATTGATCAGCCCGATGCGGCGGTGGCCGAGACCGATCAGGAGCTTGGTCGCCTCGTAGAAGGCCTGCTCATTGTCGATATCGAGGAAGGGATAGTCGTCGCCCTGATCGATCGCCCGGCCATGGACGAGATAGGGGATATGCAGGCTGCGCAGCATGGCGATCCGCGGGTCCTCGCGCCGCACATGGGCGATGAACAGCGCATCGACATTGCCGCTGGCTGCGAGCCGGCGAAAGGTAATCTCCTCTTCCTCCGGCGAACTGGGATTGATCACCAGATGGAAGTCATGGCGCTGCGCGGCTTCCGCAAGCCCCGTGAGAAACGAGCCGAAATGCAGGTCTGCCTCGATCTCCGCTGCAACGGGCATGACGAGGCCGATCGAACCGGCGCGTCCGGTCGCCAGCCGCTGGGCGGCCTTGTTCGGTCGGTAGCCGGTTTCGCGCACCGCCTCCATCACGCGGCGCCGCGTCTCCTCGTTGACTTCCGGGTAGCCGTTCAGCGCGCGACTGACCGTCGTCTGGGAAAGGCCCAGGCGCTCGGCCAGCTGTTTCAACTTGATGCTCATGGTGCACAAGTTCCCTTGCATCCCGGCGCGTGATGGCGGACAGTCACGCGGCCAAGCGCGTCTGTTAGCATCAGCCTTATCAACCGGTAAACGGTAAATTGGTCTGCTGCACTGCAAACAGTTGCTGGGCGGCAAGATGGCAGCGACATGCAGAAGCCCGCTGAATTTTAGCTTGACTTCATGCTACAAGGGATGATTTGTAAGCGGCATTCAAAGCGCTTTGAGGGATCGATGACCGGAGGTGGGGCATCACCGAGAGCGTTTTCAACCCGAGGGAGGAAATGGCGTTGAGTAAGACTTTTCTTATGGGCGTATGCGCTCTGGCGCTTCTGGCCGGCCCGGTGGCCGCTGCCGAGCTTAAGTTCAAGCCAGGCGAGGACTCCAAATTCAACTGGGCGAGCCTCGAGGACTTCGGCAAGGGTCATGATCTCAAGGGCCAGACGCTGACGATCTTCGGCCCGTGGCGCGGCGAGGACCAGGCTCTGTTCGAGTCGGTGCTTGAATATTTCCGCACGGCAACCGGCGCCGATGTCAAGTATTCGTCGTCTGAGAATTACGAACAGCAGATCGTCATCGACACCCAGGCCGGCAGCCCGCCGGATGTTGCCATCCTCCCGCAGCCGGGTCTGATCGCCGACCTCGCCGCAAAGGGCTATCTGTCGCCGCTCGGCGATGACACGCAGAAGTGGTTGCTGGACAATTACTCGGCCGGCAAGTCCTGGGTCGATCTTTCTACCTATGCGGGCAAGGACGGCAAGAAGCAGGTCTATGCCTTCCCCTACAAGATCGACGTGAAGTCGCTCATCTGGTACGTGCCGGAGAACTTCGAGGACGCCGGCTACACGGTCCCGAAGACGATGGAAGAGCTGAAGGCTCTGACCGAGAAGATCGTGGCCGATGGCGGTACGCCCTGGTGCATCGGTCTCGGTTCGGGCGGCGCGACCGGCTGGCCGGCAACCGACTGGGTCGAGGACCTGATGCTGCGCACGCAGACGCCGGAGACCTACGACAAGTGGGTCACGAACGGGATCCCCTTCACCGATGCTGCCGTGACCGGCGCGCTCGACGAGTTCGGCTGGTTCGCCAAGAATCCGAAGTTCGTGGATGGCGGTTCGCAGGCCGTCGCCTCCACCGACTTCCGCGACAGCCCGAAGGGTCTCTTCTCTTCGCCGCCGAAGTGCTACCTGCATCACCAGGGCTCGTTCATCCCGTCCTTCTTCCCGGAAGGCACGAAGGTTGGCGATGACGTCGACTTCTTCTTCCTGCCGCCCTATGCCAGCAAGCCGGAGCTCGGCAACCCTGTGCTCGGCGCTGGTACGCTGGCCATGATCACCAAGGACAGCCCGGCCTCCCGCGCGTTCCTGGATTTCCTGAAGACGCCGATCGCACATGAAGTCTGGATGGCTCAGTCGAGCTTCCTGACGCCGTTCAAGTCGGTCAATCAGGACACCTATGCCAACGGGCCGATGAAGAAGCAGGGCGAAATCCTGCTCAATGCAACGACCTTCCGCTTCGACGGCTCCGACCTGATGCCGGGCAAGATCGGCGCGGGCGCCTTCTGGACCGGCATGGTGGATTTCGTCGGTGGCAAGTCCTCCGCCGATGTCGGTGCTGAAATTCAGAAGGCATGGGACGCGATCAAGTAAGCGACTGCAACAAGACCAAAAAGGCTGAGATACCGTCGCCCGGGACAAGCCGGGCGGCGGCAACGACATACCAGGGGACCGTGTGGTTGGTCACCAAGGGGGATTCATGGAGCAACTCGCACTTGCCGTCGTCACCATGGCGGCCGGCGTTCTCGCTTGCGCAGCTTATTTCTATCTGACGAACCTGATCCTTGATCTGGTTTTTCCGTCCAAGGGCCGGACCGGCCCGACGGCGTCGCGCAATCTGCGGATCACCAATGCGATCCGGCCATGGCTCTTCCTGTTCCCCGCACTCTTCGCCATGACGATCTACCTGATCTATCCGGTCGTCGAATCCGTCTGGCTCTCCCTTCACGACCGCGAAGGGAATAATTTCGTCGGCTTTGCCAATTACGTCTGGATGGTCAATGACGGCGAGTTCCGCCAGTCGATCTTCAACAACTTCCTTTGGCTGCTGGTCGTCCCGGCGCTTTCCACCTTCTTCGGCCTGATCATCGCTGCGCTGACCGACCGCATCTGGTGGGGCAATATCGCCAAGACGCTGATCTTCATGCCGATGGCCATTTCTTTCGTCGGCGCCGCCGTCATCTGGAAGTTCATCTACGACTATCGTGCCGCCGGCACGGAGCAGATCGGCCTGCTGAATGCTCTGGTCACCGCTTTCGGCGGCGATCCGCAGGCCTGGGTCACCATCCCTTTCTGGAACAATTTCTTTCTGATGGTCATCCTCATCTGGATCCAGACAGGCTTTGCCATGGTCATTCTCTCCGCCGCGCTGCGCGGCATTCCCGAGGAGACCGTGGAAGCGGCGGTCATCGACGGCGCCAATGGGCTGCAGATCTTCTTCAAGATCATGATCCCGCAGATCTGGGGCACCATCGCGGTCGTCTGGACCACCATCACCATCCTGGTGCTCAAGGTCTTCGACATCGTGCTCGCCATGACCAACGGGCAATGGCAGACCCAGGTTCTCGCCAATCTCATGTTCGACTGGATGTTCCGCGGCGGCGGTGATTTCGGCCGCGGCGCCTCGATCGCGGTGGTCATCATGGTGCTGGTCGTTCCGATCATGATCTGGAACATCCGCAATGCGACCCGCGAGATGAAGGCCCATTGACATGATCGCCGCCAAACGTTCCCCGCTCGTCCTCTTCGTTCATCTCTCGGTCCTGCTCATCGTCGCGCTCTGGACGCTGCCGACCGCCGGCCTGCTGATCTCCTCGCTGCGCGACAAGGACCAGCTTGCCGTGTCCGGCTGGTGGACGTCGCTCTCAACCTCCAGCCAGACCATCACCTACCGCGCCCCCGAGGCGAGCGCGCAGGTGGAGAAGGACGGGCGTTTCGTCATATCCGGCAATGTGCTGGAGAACACGGCCGCCAAGGTCTCCACTTTCGGCATCACCAGCCGCGATCCCGCTGCCTTCAAGGCCGGGGAGACCGCGACACTCAATGATGGCGAGCGGCTGACGGTGAAGGAAGACGGCAGTTTTGAGATTGTCTCGGATACGCGCATCGCCGATGGTCGCGGCCAGCGTATCGTCTTCAATGCGGCCATCCCGCCGCGCTTCACCTTCGACAATTATCGCGAGGTGCTGCGGGCGGAAGGCATCGGCGCGTCCTTCATCAATTCGCTGACCGTGTCTGTGCCGGCGACGATCATCCCGATCCTGGTGGCCGCCTTTGCCGCCTATGCGCTCGCCTGGATGCCATTTCCCGGCCGGGCAATTATCATCGCTGTCGTGGTCGGCCTGCTTGTCGTGCCGCTGCAGATGTCGCTGATCCCGCTCCTGAAGCTCTATAACGGCGTCGGCGCCTTTCTCGGCGTGCCGTCCAAGACCTATCTCGGCATCTGGCTTGCCCATATGGGCTTCGGCCTGCCGCTCGCCATCTATCTGTTGCGCAATTACATGGCCGGCCTGCCGCGCGAGATCATGGAATCCGCACGCGTCGACGGGGCCAGCGATTTCGATATTTTCGTCAAGATCATCCTGCCGCTTTCCTTCCCGGCGCTGGCGTCCTTCGCCATCTTCCAGTTCCTCTGGACCTGGAACGATCTTCTGGTGGCGATCGTCTTCCTCGGCACCGGCAACAATGAGCTCGTGCTCACCGGCCGCCTCGTCAACCTGCTCGGATCACGCGGCGGCAATTGGGAAATCCTGACCGCCTCGGCTTTCATCACCATCATTGTTCCCCTCATCGTTTTCTTCGGTCTGCAGCGCTACCTCGTGCGCGGCTTGCTGGCTGGTTCCGTCAAAGGCGGCTAATACGTGTACAAGGACCCCTCAGACTCCATGACGATCGCAATTCCGACCGCAACGGGCCTCGTCGCTGACCGCGACTGGTGGCGCGGTGCCGTGATCTACCAGATCTATCCGCGCTCCTATCAGGACTCCAATGGCGATGGCATCGGCGATCTGAAGGGCATTACGGCCCGTCTTCCCTATGTCGCCTCGCTCGGCGTCGACGCCATCTGGATCTCGCCCTTCTTCATGTCGCCGATGAAGGACTTTGGCTACGACGTGTCGGACTACAGAAATGTCGATCCGATCTTCGGTCATCTCGCCGATTTCGATGCGCTGATTGCCGAGGCGCACGGGCTCGGTATTCGGGTGATGATTGATCTGGTGCTCTCCCACACCTCTGATCAGCATGCCTGGTTCGTCGAAAGCCGCTCCTCGCGCTTCAATCCCAAGGCCGACTGGTATGTCTGGGCGGATTCCAAACCCGACGGTACGCCGCCCAACAATTGGCTGTCGATCTTCGGCGGCTCGGCCTGGCAGTGGGATGCCACGCGGCTGCAATATTACATGCACAACTTCCTGACCTCTCAGCCCGACCTGAACCTGCACAATCCGGAGGTTCAGGACGCGCTGCTGTCCGTCGAGCGCTTCTGGCTGGATCGCGGCGTCGATGGCTTCCGTCTCGACACGATCAATTTCTACTTCCACGATCGCCAGCTGCGCGACAATCCGGCGCTCGCGCCGGAGCGGCGCAACGCCACGACGGCGCCGGCGGTCAATCCCTATAACTATCAGGAACATATCTACGACAAGAACCAGCCGGAAAACCTCGCCTTCCTACAGCGCTTCCGCGCCGTCATGGACGAGTATCCAGCCATCGCCGCGGTCGGCGAGGTGGGCGACAGCCAGATCGGTCTCGAGATCGCCGGGGAATATACGTCCGGCGGCGACAAGATGCATATGTGCTATGCCTTCGAGTTCCTGGCCCCGGATCCGCTGACGCCGGCGCGTGTCGCTGAGGTTCAGCATGCCTTCGAGCGCGCCGCGCCGGAAGGCTGGGCCTGCTGGGCCTTTTCCAATCATGACGTCGTGCGCCATGTCTCCCGCTGGGGGCAGGACATTGCCGACCACGATGCCCATGCCAAGTTCCTCGCCAGCCTCTTGATGTCGCTGCGCGGTTCGGTCTGTATCTATCAGGGCGAAGAGCTGGCGCTGCCCGAGGCCGATCTCGCCTTCGAGGACCTGCAGGACCCCTATGGCATCCAGTTCTGGCCCGACTTCAAGGGGCGCGATGGCTGCCGCACGCCGATGGTCTGGGATGCGGAGGCGCCGAATGGCGGCTTCGGCGAAGGGCGGCCCTGGCTGCCGGTCCCGGCCGAGCACCTGCCGCGCGCCGTCTCGGTGCAGGAGCAGGACATGCGCTCCGTGCTTCATCACTATCGCCGCTTCCTCGCCTTCCGAAAGGCCCATCCGGCCTTCGCCAAGGGCGAGATTGAATTCAAGGCCTATGAGGCGCCGTTGCTCGGCTTCCACCGCACCCATGGCAACGACACGCTGTTCTGCCTGTTCAATCTGAGCGCAGAGCCGGTCACCGCGCCGCGGCCCGAGGAGCGCCTGGAGGTGCTGAGCGGACACGGGTTCAACTCGCATCTCGGCGACGAACGCATCACATTGCCCGCCTGGAGCGGCTTCTTCGCCCGGTTAGTCTGAACGCGGCGAATTAGAGAAAGGAGGCCATCATGGCAGGTTTGGAACTGCGACAGATCCGTAAATCCTATGGCGCCGTCGACGTCATTCACGGCGTGGATCTCTCCATCCGGCGCGGCGAGTTCGTCGTCTTCGTCGGCCCTTCAGGCTGCGGCAAGTCCACGCTGCTGCGCATGATCGCGGGGCTCGAGGAGATCTCGGGCGGCGATCTGTTGATCGAGGGGCAGAAGGTTAACGACGTGCCGCCATCCCAGCGCGGCATCGCCATGGTCTTCCAGTCCTATGCGCTCTACCCGCACATGACCGTCTATGACAACATGGCCTTCGGCATGCGCATCGCCAGGGAAAGCAAGGAGGAGATCGACCGCCGCGTCCGCTCGGCAGCCGAGATCCTGCAGCTGACCAAATATCTCGACCGCCTGCCCAAGGCACTTTCCGGCGGGCAGCGCCAGCGCGTGGCGATCGGCCGCGCCATCTGCCGCAATCCCAAGGTCTTCTTGTTCGACGAGCCGCTGTCGAATCTCGACGCGGCGCTGCGTGTCGCGACCCGCATCGAGATCGCCAAGCTCAACGAGCAGATGGCCGATACGACGATGATCTATGTGACGCATGACCAGGTCGAAGCCATGACGCTCGCCGACCGGATCGTCGTGCTTTCCGCGGGCCATATCGAACAGGTCGGCGCACCGCTCGAGCTCTATGAGCGCCCGGCCAACCTCTTCGTCGCCCGCTTTATCGGCTCGCCGGCCATGAACATCATTCCCTCGACGATCGTGTCAGCCGGTGTGCAGACGACGGTCGAACTGGTCGGTGGCAAACGCGACATCCTCGATATTGCCACGCCCGAGAGCGAAGTGGGCAAGAAGGCAAGCTTCGGCGTGCGCCCGGAAGACCTGCAGGTCACGACCGGCGACAGCTTCCTGTTCGAAGGCACGGTGTCGATCGTCGAGGCGCTGGGCGAAGTCACGCTGCTCTATATCGAGGGCCTGGTGCCCGACGAGCCGATCATCGCCAAGATCGCTGGCATCCAACCGATCCAGCGCGGTCAGAGCGTTCGCTTCACCGCCGACCGCACGAAGCTGCATCTCTTCGATGCCGAGGGGAAGACCTATCGGCGGTGATCGGCTGAACCGATCGGGTCGATCTCCGTCGCCTCGCTCCTCAACGCGGCCTCGAAAAGACCGAGGCCGCCCATTCCAGCCAGAATGAATCCGAGGGCAAGCGCGGTCGCGCTTCCATCATAGAGGGCGCCGATGCCGACCGCCAGGCAGCTGGCGATCAGGCTTGATCCGGAGGCGATCACCGAGGCGCCGAAGCCGGCGAGGCGCCCGAGCGGCCGCATGGCAAGCGCATTGAGATTGCCGAACAGCAGCCCGATCGCGAAGAAGCCTGCAAGGCCGATGACCAGGAAGAGCCAGAGAGGCGGCCGCCCGTCGAAGGCGGCGCTGGCGGCGACGAGCGTGAGGCCGGCTGTGCTCAACCCAAGAAGCGCGCGCCGTGCGATCCACGCCGCTCCCACCCACCGCACCCAACCTGCATTCACGAAGGAGGCGAGGCCGAGGCTCAGCGCCAGCACCGCGAAGAGCAGCGGAAAGCCGGTCTCGATGTCATAAAGATCGAAGAACAGGTCGGCGGCGATGCTCAAGTAAAGAAGCTGCGCACTGAAGACGAGCCCGGTTGCCACGATGAGCAGCACGACTTGGCGATGGGACAGGATGCGGCGACCATTGGCGATGAGTAGCGACGGGCGGATGGGAATGCGCGCCGCGGGTGACAGGGTTTCCGGGTGGCGCAGGCTCAGCCACAGCCCAAGCCCGGTCGCCACCACCAGATAGGCCAGGAAGAGGCTTCGCCAGCCGGCTAGCCGCGTCAGCCCCTGGGCCAGGATAGGCGCCAGCATCGGCACGAGGATGAACAGCGTGAACATGAAGGAGAGGATGCGCGCCATCTGGTCGCCTGCGAACTGGTCGCGGATCATCGCCCGCGTCGCGATCTTCGGCCCGGCAACACCGACGCCCTGCAGGATACGCCCGAGCACCATCAGCTCCAGCGAGCCGGCCAGCCCGGCCAAGACCGTGCCGACGCCATAGACCGCCAGCCCGATCAGCAAAGCTCGCTTGCGCCCCCAGGCATCCGAGAGCGGTCCGATCGCAAGCTCGCCGATGGCCATGCCGAGGATGAACAGCGAGACGAGGTGCTGCGTCGAGAGGATGGGGGAGGGCGCTAGCGCCGCCCCGATCTGCCGTAGTGCGGGCAGCAGCGCATCGATGCTGAGCGAGGTCAGCGCGGTGAGAGCGGCATAGAGCGTCAGGCGTTCGGTAAGGCTGGGCAGGCGGAACACTCCTCGATCCTCCGGTATCTCAAGGCGCCGCGCTTTGGCCGCCTTTGGCTGCTGCTGCTCGACTCGCGACAGCGTGGTCCGTGCAACCCCAAGACGCTCTGCGGCCTCGGTGACCTCCATGCCCAGCGGCTCCAGAACGTCGTCACGAGGGAGGGATCCGGGATGGAAACGTTGATGAATTAAGGTCGCTTCCGGTAGGTAGAGGGGCAACCTCACGGAGGGTCATGTCTGCAAGCGTGACCTGAGATGCGTGAGGGGGTAGGCTGATCCGATGGCACTTTCCGGCGATGAGGATACCGCTCGCCGTTCAGGTCATCAAGGTTCTGAAACGTGGTACGACGACTATGACATTCCTGGGACTTCCTCAGCGCCTTGAAGGTGATCGCCGTCCGAAAGCAGCCCTGTTCGCTGCAGGGCATGGCAGCACCTATCCAGGAAAGAGCAGCGCCGGCCACGCGGAAGCGCCAGCCGCCATTCGCGCTGCGAGCGCCGGTGATGCGCCTCTGATCGAAAATTGGGACTTTGATCTCGGCGGTCCGCTCTTTGAAGGCGGGAGCATATCCTGCATCGATATGGGTGATCTCGATACCGTCATGCATGACAATTCGGGCAACCGCGCATTGGTCGAGGCTAGGACGAGGGACGTTCTTGCGCTTGGCGCAGTGCCGATCCTTGTTGGTGGCGACTGCTCGCTCACCATCCCCTTCCTCGCAGGCTTCGCGGCTCTCGGCCCGATCTGGGTTCTGCAGATCGATGCACATATCGACTGGCGGGAGGAAATCGACGGCGAACGTTACGGCTATTCCAGCCCCATGCGCCGCGCCAGCGAAATGGCGCATGTGGCTGGCATGGTGCAGCTTGGCATGCGCAGCGTCGGAAGTGCGGCGCGCGCCGAGGTCGATGCGGCAATGGGCTATGGAAGCCGATTGATCACCACCCGCCTGGTGCAGGAGCGCGGCGTGGGAGCGGCCTTGGATCACATTCCTGAAGGCGCCAACGTGGTGATCGCGCTTGATTGTGACGCGATGGATCCAGCCATCATGCCAGGCGTGGCCGCCAGGACACCCGGCGGCCTCAGCTACCTGCAAATCATCGACCTCATCCACGGCGCCTCGAAGCGCGGCAGGCTCGCCGGCTTCGATCTGGTGGAGCTTTACCCGCCGGCCGACATTGATGGGCTATCGGCGCAGACCGCCTCTCGCATCGTCGCCAACGCGATCGGCGCGATCGTTCGTCAGCCCTGATTGAATCAGAGCTTCCGGCTTCACGCAAACAGCACGCTCGCCCCGCGATCCGCAGCCCCTGCGACGGCGCGGAAGGGGGCAAAGAGTTCGCGGCCCATGCCGTAGTCGTTGTCGCTCAGATCTTCAACAGCCGGTTCGCGCGCTGCGAATTCGGCGGCATCGACGAGGACATTGACCTCCCCGGTCGTCGCGTCGAGACGGATGATGTCGCCTTCGCGGATCTTGGCAATCGGTCCGCCATCCTTGGCCTCGGGCGTGAGATGGATGGCCGAGGGCACCTTGCCCGAGGCGCCGGACATGCGGCCATCGGTGATGAGCGCCACCATCTGCCCGCGATCCTGCAGGATGCCGAGGACCGTCGTCAGCTTGTGCAGCTCCGGCATGCCGTTCGCCTTCGGGCCCTGGAAGCGGACCACGGCGACGAAATTGCCCTCGAGCTCGCCCTCCTTGAAGGCCGTGTTCAGGCTCGCCTGATCGTGGAAGATCTTGGCTGGCGCCTCGATGATATGGCGCTCCGGCTTGACGGCGGAGATCTTGATGACCGCCTTGCCGAGGTTGCCGGTCAGCATCTTCAGCCCGCCGCTGGCCTGGAAGGGTTTGTCGATCGTGGCGAGCACCTTGGGGTCATGGCTCACGGCCGGCGCCGGCTCGCGGTGAACCGTGCCGTTTTCGCCGAGCTTGACGTCGATTGCATAGGCATCGAGGCCCTGGCCGAACACGGTGCGGACATCCTCGTGCAGCAGCCCCTGCTTCAAGAGCTGGGAGATCAGGAAGCCCATGCCGCCTGCGGCGTGGAAATGGTTCACATCGGCAAGTCCGTTCGGATAGACGCGGGCGAGCAGGGGGATGATGTCGGAGAGCTCGGAGATATCCTGCCAGGTCAGCTGGATGCCGCCCGCGCGCGCCATGGCGACCAGATGCAGCGTGTGATTGGTCGAGCCACCGGTCGCATGCAGGCCGATCACGCCGTTGACGATCGAGCGCTCGTCGATCATCTCGCCGGCCGGCGTATAGTCGTTGCCGAGCGCAGTGATGGCAAGCGCGCGCTTGGTCGCCTCGCGGGTCAGTGCGTCGCGCAGCGGCGTGCCGGGATTGATGAAGGAGGCGCCGGGCAGGTGGAAGCCCATGATCTCCATCAGCATCTGGTTGGAATTGGCCGTGCCGTAGAAGGTGCAGGTGCCGGGGCCGTGATAGGACTTGGACTCCGCTTCCAGCAGTTCGTCGCGGCCGACCTTGCCTTCGGCATAGAGCTGGCGCACCCGGGCCTTCTCGTCGTTCGGCAGGCCGGTTGTCATCGGCCCTGCCGGAATGAAGACGGCCGGAAGGTGGCCGAAGGTGAGCGCGGCGATCATCAGGCCGGGGACGATCTTGTCACAGACGCCGAGATAGACGGTGCTGTCGAACATATTGTGCGACAGGCCAATGCCGGCCGCCATGGCGATCAGGTCGCGCGAGAAGAGCGACAGTTCCATGCCCGGCTGGCCCTGGGTCACGCCGTCGCACATGGCCGGCACGCCGCCCGCCACCTGTGCAATGCCGCCGGCTTCCGCCGCCGCGGCGCGGATCAGCGCCGGATAGGTCTCGAACGGCTGATGTGCGGACAGCATGTCATTATAGGAGGTGATGATGCCGAGATTGGGCACGGTGTCGCCCGAGAGCGCCGCCTTCTCGGCGGGGGAACAGACCGCGAAACCATGGGCGAGATTGCCGCAGCCAAGCACGGAGCGATGCACGCTCTTCGCCGCTGCTCTGCGGACGCGATCCAGATAGGGCTCGCGGGTGGGCTTGGACCGCTCGATAATGCGGGCGGTGATCGCCTGGATGCGGGGATCGACGGACATGGCCTATCCTTTCGGAGCCTGTCGCGGCTCCTTGTCTAACGCTCGGGTTTCGAAATGTCCGACGCTTTGGCGCCGGTCTGCGCATGTTACGGCGCCCAGTAGATCTCGACGGGCGACGAGGCGCGACGAAGGATCGCGCGAATGGGCATTTGCGTTTCCGGGCCAGGCGCTTCCGCCTCGGCCAACACGGTCTTCTTTCCCTCGCCTTCGATATGCAGCGCGAGGAGCCGCGCATCTGCAAGGCTGGAGAAGGTGAAGGTCAGCCGCGGCTCGCCGGCGCCTTCGGCCTCCATAGTCATCACACCGCGCGGCGTGTCGGCAGAGAGCGCCTCCTCAAGCCGCGACCCGCCGGGAAAGAAGGAGGCGGTGTGGCCGTCATTGCCCATGCCGAGGATGACGACATCGAAAGGCGTTCCGAAGCCGGCGGTCTGCCTGGTCGCGGTCGCCGCCGCCTCTTCCACGGTCGCGGTCGGGTAGTAGAGCGGCGCGAAGCGGGCGGCGGCCGCCGGTCCGTGGATCAGGTTCTCGTGCACCAGCTTCTCGTTGGAGCGCTCGTGATCCGGCGGCACGAAACGCTCGTCGACCAGGGTGATAATTACCGACGGCCAGTCGATCACCTTGGCCGAGAGCGTCTGAAAGAAGGCTTTCGGCGTCGAGCCGCCGGAGACGGCGAGGCTCGCCGTGCCGCGTTCGGCAATCGCTGCGGAGAGCGCATCCGCCACCCGTTCGGCGAGGGCTTCGGCGAGGTCCGCCTTGGTCTCGAAGGCGTGCAGGCTGCTCGTCATCTCTGCCTCAGACCACTTCGTGCCAGGTGCGGCCGTCACGCTCGATCAGCGCGATGGCCTGGCTCGGGCCCCAGGTGCCGGCCGTGTAGGACTGCACCTTCTGGCCGACCGTGTCCCAGGACTTCAGGATTGGATCAACCCAGCGCCAGGCGGCTTCCACCTCGTCCCGGCGCATGAACAGCGTCTGATTGTTGCGGATCACGTCAAGCAGCAGCCGCTCATAGGCGTCGGCGCTGCGGGCGTTGAAGGCGCTGGCAAAGGTCATGTCGAGCGAGACATTGCGCAGGCGCATGCCGCCCGGGCCGGGATCCTTGATCATCAGCGACTGCTTGACGCCTTCGTCCGGCTGCAGGCGGATGATCAGCTGGTTGGCTTCGATGCGTCCCGCCGCTTCGTCGAAGATCGAATGCGGGATATGCTTGAAGGTGATGACGATTTCCGACATGCGGGTCGCCATGCGCTTGCCGGTCCGGATGTAGAAGGGCACGCCCGCCCAGCGCCAATTGTTGACCTCGGCCTTGATCGCCACGAAGGTCTCGGTGTTGGAAACGCCGCCTTCCAGCTCCTCCAGATAGCCCTTGACCGGGCCACCAGCGGAAGCGCCGGCCTTGTACTGGCCGCGCACGGTGAGCTTCTCGACATTGGCGGGGGTGATGGGCTTCAGCGCGCGCAGCACCTTGAGCTTCTCGTCGCGCACCGCTTCGGCGTTCATCGACGGCGGCACTTCCATCGCCACCAGGCAGAGCAGCTGCAGAATATGGTTCTGCACCATGTCGCGCAGCGCGCCGGCCTTGTCGTAGTAGCCGGCCCGGCTCTCGAGGCCGACAGCTTCCGAGACGGTGATCTGCACATGGTCGATATGGGAGGAATTCCAAAGCGGCTCGTAGAGTGCATTGGCGAAGCGCAGCGCCATCAGGTTCTGCACCGTCTCCTTGCCGAGATAGTGGTCGATGCGGAAGATCTGCTCTTCCTTGAACACCCGGCCGATCGTGTCGTTCAGCTCGAGCGCTGAGGCGAGGTCGCGGCCGATCGGCTTTTCCACCACGATGCGGGTCGACTTGGTGATCAGCTTGTGGTCGCGGATCTTCTCGGAGATGTCGCCGAAGATGCCAGGCGCGACGGCGAGGTAAAAGGCGCGCACGCGATCCTTGGCCTCGTCGAGCAGATGCTTGAGCTTGTCCCAGCCCTGGTCGGATTTGGCATCGACCGGAATGTAGAACAGGCGGTCGGTAAAGGTCTTGACCTGTGCCTCGTCGAACTCGCCGGGCTTGAGATGCTCCTTCAGAGCATCGGTCGCGAACTTGCGATATTCCTCGTGGCTGAGGGCGCTGCGCGAGGCGCCGATGATGCGCGTCGGGTCGGTGAGCTGACCATCGAGCTGGCGGTGGTAGAGCGCAGGCAGGAGCTTGCGCTCGGCGAGGTCGCCGGTGCCTCCGAACACCACATAGTCAAACGGCTCGACGGGAATGATCTGGCTGCTCATGGGGTCTCGATCTCTCGGGGTCAGGGGATCTATAATTCAATCGATTTAAATTCGCTAGTGCGCTGCCGCATTTTTTTGTCCCCAGGGGTGGAGAGGGGAAGGGGAGGGCGGCCTCAGAGCCTGTCGCGCAGAGCATACCAAGTGAGCGCGAGGAACAAAAGTGCGGAGCGGAAGCGCGGACCGCCCGGAAACGGCGGAACCTTGAGATCCTGGAATAGATCCAATTCCGCGGAGCGGCCCATGACCCGGTCCGCATAGAGCTTGCCGCAATAATTGGACAGCATGACGCCATGGCCGGAATAGCCGCCGATGGCGGTGACACCGGGCATGACCTCGCGCAGGAAGGGCTGGCGGGTCAGGGTGATCCCGACCGAGCCGCCCCAGGCATGGTCGATCGGCACGTCATGGAGTTGCGGATAGATCTCGGCGATCTGCCGACGAATATGCTCGGAAATGTCGCGTGGCGAATCGGCCGTATACGCCTCGCGCCCGCCGAAGAGCAGCCGGCCATCGCGCGAGCGGCGGAAATAGCGCACGACGAAACGCGAATCGGCGACCGACTCGCCGCCGGGCAGCACGTCGCTTTTCTCCCCGAGCGGCGGCGTCGCGCCGATGAAGGAGCGGATCGGCATGACATGGGCGGCGGTCACCGGCTCGAGACTGCCGATATGCGCATTGCAGGCGATCAGCGCCCGGTCGGCGGTGATGGTTCCGCGCGCGGTTGTCACCCGCACCTTGCCGCCCGAAACGGCGATCGCCTCCGCCTTGCTCATCTCGTGCAGATGAGCACCGGTTGCGGCTGCAACCCGGGCCAGGCCGATCAGCAGCTTCATCGGCTGAATATGGCCGGTACCGCTGTCGAGGAGGCCGAGCTTGTAGTGGCGCGAACCGAGGCGCTCCGCGGTCTCGCGGGCATCCAGGTAGCGGATCTTGTCATAGCCGTAGCGGCTGCGCATCGCCTCCTCGAATGCGCGATGGGCCTTCTCCTCCCGCTCCCGATGCGTGACCGAGAGGTGTCCAGGTTGGAATTCCATGTCGATCTGGTGGTCGCGGGCAAAATCGAGCAGGTAGCGCTTGGCATTCTCCGCCATGTCGAAGAGCGCCCTGGCGCGCTCCTGCCCATATTGCCGCTCCAGCTCGTCCACCTCGGCCCGCTGGCCGGTGCCAAGCTGGCCGCCATTGCGGCCGGAGGCGCCGTCGCCGAACCGGCAGGCATCGATCAGCACCACCCGCACCCCGCCCTTGGCGAGCGTGTAGGCCGCCTGCAGCCCGGTAAATCCGCCGCCGATCACGACGACATCCGCCTCCACCGAGCCATCCAGCGCCGCATAGGCCGGACGCTCCTCCACCGCCGCCTCATACCAGGAAACCCCCGGCGAAATCGGGCTCTGCCATGTCATCTCGTCGGCCCTTCACACGTTCAGCAGCAAATATTCCCGCTCCCACGGGCTGATCACCTGCATGAAGGTTTCGAATTCGCCGCGTTTGAGGCCGCCATAGATGGCGATGAATTCGGCGGAGAAGACTTCGTGGAAGGCGGGCTCGGCTTCGAGGGCGGCCACGGCTTCCAGCAGCCCGCGCGGCAGGTCGATCGTCTTGTCGTTGACCGTGTCGTCCGATGGCGCGCTCGGCTCGATTGCGCGCGTCAGCCCCAGATAGCCGCAACCGAGCGAGGCTGCGAGCGCCAGATAGGGGTTGGCGTCCGAGCTCGGCAGGCGGTTTTCCACCCGCCGCGCCGACGGCTCGGAATCCGGCACGCGAAAGGCGGTGGTTCGGTTGTCATAGCCCCAGGCATTGTTGACCGGCGCCGACATGTCCGGCGTCAGCCGCCGGTAGGAATTGACATAGGGGGCCATCATCGACAGCGCCTTGGGAATGAAGGTCTGCATGCCGCCGATGAAGTGGAAGAACTCCTTGGACGCGCTGCCATCGGCATTGGAGAAGAGATTGCGACCCGTGTTGATCTCCACCACCGACTGATGGATGTGCATGGCGGAGCCCGCCTGGCTCTGCATCGGCTTGGCCATGAAGGTGGCGTAGATGCCGTGCTTCAGCGCCGCCTCGCGGATCGTGCGCTTGAAGAGGAAGACCTGGTCCGCAAGCTCGATTGGATCGCCGTGGCGCAGGTTGATCTCGAGCTGGGCCGGGCCCTCCTCGTGGATCAGCGTGTCGATCTCCAGCCCCTGCTTTTCGGAGAAGTGGTAGATGTCGTCGATCAGCTCGTCGAACTCGTTGACGCCGGCGATCGAATAGGCCTGGCCGCCTTGGATGGAACGGCCCGAGCGGCCCTTCGGCGGATGCAGCGGATAGTCGGGGTCGTCGTTCTTGGCGACCAGATAAAACTCGATTTCCGGCGCCACCACCGGCTTCCAGCCCTGGCGTCGGTAAAGCTCGACGACGTGCTTGAGCACATTGCGCGGCGTATAGGGCACGTTCTCGCCCTTGGAGCCGGCAATGTCGCAGATCACCTGCGCCGTCGGGTCGGTTTCCCAAGGGACGATCGACAGGGTGGAGAGATCGGGAACCAGCTTGATGTCGCTATCGCGGGAATCATAGCGGAAGTCGCCGGTTTCCTCCGGATAGTCGCCGGAGATCGTGTGGCGGTAGATCGCGGAAGGCAATGCAAGCGACGTGTTGGAGGTGAATTTCGAAGAGGGCATCATCTTGCCGCGGGGCACGCCGGCAATATCGGGCGTAATGCATTCCACATCTTCGATGCCGCGCAGCTTCAGCCAATCGGCGGCTTCCTTCCAGGTCTTCACGCCGCGGGCGGATTGCAGGGAGGGGGGGATCTTGACGCTTTTGGAGGTCTTGCTGGTCTGCTGTGCGATGGTTCTCTTCGCGGGCATAAATCACCGTTTTTGAGGTCGGATATTGCATCATAGCCGGAGTTCGGCCCGAAACCAGCGCCAACTTGAGAGATGCTGCACCGTCGCGCCGTGACGGAGACCGCAATTGACAGGAGGGCGCGGCTTGCCGAAGAGGGCTGATCGGACAAGGAGCTGCAGGTGGCGACATCGGTCGACGTGATCATTCTGGGTGCCGGGGCTGCCGGCATGATGGCGGCGATCGAGGCCGGGCGGCGGGGGCGGCGGGTGCTGGTGCTCGACCATGCCAAGGCGCCGGGCGAGAAGATCCGCATATCGGGCGGCGGACGCTGCAACTTCACCAATCTCGGCACGACCGCCGCCAATTTCCTGTCCGACAATCCGCATTTCGCCAAATCCGCGCTCGCCCGCTACACGCCGCGTGACTTTCTCGCCTTGGTCGAGCGTCATGGAATCGCCTGGCACGAGAAGACGCTCGGTCAGCTCTTCTGCGACGACAGTGCCAAGGACATCATCCGCATGCTGCTGGCCGAGCTTGAGGCCGCGGGGGCAAACCTGCGGCTGGATACGACGATTGAGAGCGTCGAGAAAGATGTCTCCGGCTTTCGCGTCGCATCCTCCGTCGGGACGTTCGTCTGCGAGACGCTGATCGTCGCCACCGGCGGCAAGTCGATCCCGAAGATGGGCGCGACCGGCTTTGCCTATCGGATCGCCGAGCAATTCAGCCTGCCCCTCGTCGAGACACGGCCAGGTCTCGTGCCCCTGACGCTGCCCGATCCGCTCAAGGACGCGCTGGCGCCGCTTGCCGGCGTCGGCGTCGATGTTCAGGCGCGGGCGGGCCGCACGCGTTTCGATGAGGCGATGCTCTTCACCCATCGGGGTTTGAGCGGCCCCGCCATCCTGCAGATCTCCTCCTATTGGCGGGAAGGGGAAACGATCGAGATCGCCTTTGCGCCGGGTACCGATCTCGCCGGACGCCTGAAGGCCGCAAAGCAGAGCCAGGGACGTCAGGCGCTGCGCACAGTCCTTGGCGACCATCTGCCCAAGCGGCTGGCGCAGTATCTCGCCGGGCAGACGCCGCTCGGTGAGCGCTCGCTTGCCGATCTCTCCGACAAGGCGATCGACGGCTTCGTCGCCAGCCTCTCGGCCTGGCCGATCCGACCGGCGGGATCGGAAGGATATCGGACGGCGGAGGTGACGCTCGGCGGCGTCGATACACGCGCGCTCGACTCCCGCACGATGATGGCCCGCAGCGTCCCCGGCCTGTTTTTCATCGGTGAATGCCTCGATGTAACAGGCTGGCTCGGCGGCTATAACTTCCAGTGGGCCTGGGCCTCCGGTTTTTCTGCGGGGCAGGCGGCCTGAGAAGGCAGAGCTTCACACCTTGTTAGCGAATGTCGGGGAACCTACTTGTTGGGCAGACAGGAGACCGCGGCCAGAAGCATGTTTTTTCCGCACTGCGACAGCAGTGCGACAAAAAGAAGCTGGCGGATCGGGGCGACCAGGTCTATTCTTCGCTGAGGATGAAAGGACATGTTCTCATGAACCAGCATCGCCGCCGTAGCGCTCGCGCCATTGCCATCGCCCGCACGCAGGAAAGCCGGACGCTCGATCTGATGAAGATCGGCATCACCACACTGGCGCTCGCCGTTACGGCCGTCGCCGTTCTCCTGGCGCTCTCCGCAGCCTGAAGCGGGAGCCCGGTCCGCCGCCCGCTTCGGGCTGCGGCAACCCTCTGCCCGCCGCGCGGGCCTCAAACGTTTCCTCTCGGCTGACGTCTCCGTTTCGCTCGCCTTCCGGCCAGGCCGTTGCGATCGTCTCGTATTCTCCCATCGTTCCAACAACCGGCACAACGCCGACCGCGCTCGCAGCGATCATGCTCGCGTCGATCGCGCTCCCTTCTGGCCACGGCGGTGGCCCTGATCCGGGCGGCGGCGCTGCTCGACATCTCGCGGTCCTGACCCTGTCGATTGCTGGCCAATATTAGTCAGTTCTGGCTTACTTCAAATTAACGGGTTGTGCCGCACTCTCCTTGGGAGAGGAGCCTGTCGGGCTGTGCGCGGAGGGTATGCGCAGTCTGCGATGATCGCATGACAGGCTTGCGGCCGCCCCGCATTTTCATCGACAGACACGCTGCCTGAACGTCGTGTGCCGGGGGACCATCGATGACCGATGGGCTTGCGAGGGCGGAGCGGGCGCATGAACCAGGGTTGCCCGATGCTGATCGACAAGATTCTCGCCCGCTTCAAGATCCAGACCAAAGTCCTTCTCTTCATCTTCCCCTTCGTCGTCAGCATCTGCGCCGTCGGCATTACGGGGCTTTATGCGTCTGGCCTTCTCCAAGGGCGCATGGAGATCTCCAACAGCGTGCTCCAGTCGCTGTCCGGCTTTCGCGATGTCTATGATGGTATGAACCGCTTCCTCGCCGAGACCTCGGAGGAGAGCCGCGAGGCGGTGCTGAAGACGATCACCACCCAGCGCGCCGTGCTCGAAGGCACGCATGCGCAGATGGAGAATTCCGAAGGCGCGAGCGAGCTCGAACTTGCGATCGCCGGCACCGCCAAGATCGGAGACAGCGTTTCGGGTCTCTGGACTCTGCATGAGAACGAGGTGCAGCTGCGCGCCTCGATCAACAAGGGCCTGCGCCTGCTGCTTTCCACCCAGATGAAGCTGGTTAACGAAGCCTCGGCCGTCGAGCGCAGCGTGCGCGACGACGAAAGCGCCGCCAAGTCGCTGCTGCGCGAGGCCGAGCGCCTGACATCCGCCAGCGAGACCCTGACGGCTTTAAGCGCGGATTACGGCAAGGCGCCGGCAGCGGATGCCAAGATCAAGCTGATCCAGACCCGGCTGCCTGAGCTCAACAAGGTGCTGACCCGCATCTCCGGCAGCCTGCCGGCCAATCAGAAGGCGGTGGTCGACACGTTCCAGAAGACGCTGCAGGGCATCAAGGATCTCGCCGGCAACGGCGATGTGAGCGACGACAATGCCAAGGCGATCGCCCAGCTGCTGGCCCGCTTCCGCCAGACCAGCATTCAGCTGCAGTCGGCTGCCGGCATCAAGATGCGCGCCGCCACCGAAACCTTCGGCAAGCTCGACCAGCCGCTGGTCAAGGCCAATGCCGTGCTCGATAGCACGCGCTCGATCGTCAATGCTGTTTATGCGATCCGGCTTGCGGCCGGCAGTTTCCTCGACAAGGCCGACCAGACCGGCCAGGCCCGCTTGGCCCGCGAGATCAATGTCTTCAACCAGGAGGTCGATGGCCTCGCCCAGACAGCCCCTGACATTGCCTTCTTTGCCAAGCTGCCCGCTGACGTGAAGCCGGTGGCCGACCAGATGAAGGCCGACAGCATTCAGCTGATCGAGGTCAGCAGCGCCCGCGAGAAGCAGTTCGCCGAAGCCGGCGCTCAGATCAACCAGATCTGGCAGCAGCTGGTCTCCTTTGCCGAGGAGCAAAAGACCAATGCTGCGCTGGAGCGCGACCGCGCCAACCAGGTCTCGGTGCTGGCCACCGTCGCCGGCGTCGTCATCGCCATGCTCGCCGGCGCCGCGCTCGTGCTGACGCTGAAGGGCCCGATCGGCCAGATCACCGCCTCCATGCGCAAGCTCGCGGAAGGCATGCTCGACACGCGCATCGATGGCGACGCGCGCCGCGACGAGATCGGCGACATGGCCCGCGCACTCGGCATCTTCAAGGAGAATGCGCTCTCCAAGCTGCGCATCGAAGCCGAGAGCGAGGAGCAGCGCCTGCAGGCCGAGGCCGAACGGGCCCGCAACGATGCGGAAAAGCGCTCGCTCGACAGCCAGATCGACTTCGCCGTCAACCAGCTCGCCGCCGGCCTCGGCCGCCTGGCGCGCGGCGACCTGTCGGAACAGATCGATACGCCCTTCACCGGCCGTCTCGAACAGCTGCGCGTCGATTTCAACGGCTCGCTCATCCGCCTGCAGGACACGCTGCTGCAGATCCGCAACAACGCGCTGACCATCCAGAGCAGCGGCAATGCCCTGCACGGCTCGGCCGACCAGCTCTCGCACCGCACCGTCGCCCAGGCCGCCTCGCTGGAAGAGACGGCGGCGGCAGTAGACGAGATCACGGCGACGGTCCGCACCTCGGCGGACCGGGCCCACGAGGCGAATGTCGCCGTCACCGCGACCAAGAAGAGCGCCGACAGTTCGGCCGCCGTCGTCTCCAATGCCATGTCGGCCATGAGCCGCATCGAGGCGGCTTCGCGCCAGATCGAGCAGATCATCGAGGTGATCGACGACATCGCCTTCCAGACGAACCTCCTGGCGCTCAACGCCGGGATCGAAGCGGCGCGCGCCGGCGAGGCGGGCAAGGGCTTTGCGGTCGTGGCGCAGGAGGTGCGCGAGCTCGCCCAGCGTTCGGCCGGTGCGGCCAAGGAGATCAAGGGGCTGATCAACAAGTCGACGCTGGAGGTCACCTCCGGTTCGGAAGCCGTGAAGGAAACCGGTGCCGTGCTGGCCTCGATCAGCCAGCAGATCGTCTCCGTCAGCCACCATGTCGACATGATCGCCACCGCCAGCCGCGAACAGGCCGCAGCCCTCCTGGAGGTCAACGGCTCCGTCAACCAGATGGACCAGATGACCCAGCAGAATGCCAGCATGGTCGACGACGCCACCGCCGCCAGCCGCAGCCTCGCCCAGCAGGCCGATACGCTGATGATGCTGGTCGAACAGTTCCGCCTGGAGCCGGCCGAACGCGGCGGGTATAGCCGGGCGGCGTAAGGGCTGAGAGACCCGAAGAAACGTGAATGCCGGCCCCGTGGCCGGCATTTCTGTGTCAGGAGGTCTGCCGATCACGCCCCAAACGCCGCCCTTTCGTCCGACTGGCGCTGGGCTTCGCGGCGGCGGGAGACGATGGAGGCGATCAGCACGCCAAAGGCGACGATGCCGATGAGGATGGTGCAGACGGCGTTGATTTCCGGCGTCACGCCGAGGCGCACCTGGCTGTAGATCTTCATCGGCAGGGTGGTGGCGCCGGGGCCGGAGGTGAAGCTGGAAATCACGAGGTCGTCGAGCGAAAGCGTGAAGGCGAGCACCCAGCCGGAAAAGACGGCGGGCGCGATGACCGGCAGCGTTACCTGCAAGAAGGTCGCGACCGGCGTCGCGCCGAGATCCATCGCCGCCTCCTCGATCGACTGGTCGAAGGTGACGAGGCGCGACTGCACCACCACGGCGACGAAGCACATGGTGAAGGTGATATGGGCGATGGTGAGCGTCCAGAAGCCGCGGTCGAAGCCGAGCGCCACGAAGAGCAGCAGCATGGAGAGGCCGGTGATCACCTCCGGCATGACCAGCGGCGCATAGATCATGCCGGAAAACAGCGTGCGGCCGCGAAAGCGGGTGTAGCGGGTCATGGCGAGTGCGGCCAGCGTGCCGAGCACGGTGGCGATCGTCGCCGAGAGCAGGCCGACGCGCGCTGTCACCCAGGCCGCATCGAGCAGGCCCTGATTGTTGAACAGAGCAAAGTACCATTTCGTCGAAAAGCCCGCCCAGACGGTGACGAGCTTCGACTCGTTGAAGGAGAAGATCACCAGAAGCACGATCGGCAGATAGAGGAAGGCGAAGCCGATGACGATCGAAGCAATGTTGAAGCGCGACCAGCGGGGCATCAGCGTGCCTCCCCATCGGCTTTGGCTTGGGCCCGCTGGAAGATCATGATCGGCACGACGAGGATCAGCAGCAGGATGGCGGCGACGGCGGAGGAGACCGGCCAGTCGCGGTTGGAGTTGAACTCGTTCCAGAGCGTGCGGCCGATCATCAGCGTCTCCGAGCCACCGAGCAGGTCGGGAATGACGAATTCGCCGACGGCGGGAATGAAGACCAGCAGGCAGCCGGCAATGACGCCCGGCAGCGACAGTGGGAAGGTGATGCGCCAGAAGGCGGAGATCGGCGTGCAGCCGAGATCGAGCGCGGCTTCCGTCAGGCTGTGATCCATCTTCTCCAGCGCCGAATAGAGCGGCAGCACCATGAAGGGCAGGTAGGAATAGACGATGCCGATATAGATCGCCGTATTGGTGTTGAGGATTACCAGCGGCGTGTCGATGAGACCGAGCGAGAGCAGCAGCTGGTTGAGCAAGCCCTCCGGCTTGAGGATGGCGATCCAGGCATAGACGCGGATCAGGAAGCTCGTCCAGAAGGGCAGGATCACCAGCATCAGCAGCGTCGGCCGGATGCCGGAGGGTGCCTTCGCCATGCCATAGGCGATGGGATAGGCGATCAGCAGCGTCATCAGGGTCGAGAAGAAGGCGATGGTGAGGCTGGAGAGATAGGCATTCGTGTAGAGCGCATCCTCGGTCAGCCAGACATAATTGTCGAAGGACAGCTGGCGGATCTTGTCGAGCGTGCCCGCGAGCCCGTCGGCGAGCGAGAAGACCGGCTCGTAGGGGGGCATGGCGATGGCCGTGCTGGAGAGCGAGATGCGCAGCACGATGAAGAAGGGAATGAGGAAGAAGACCAGCAGCCAGCCATAGGGGATGATGATCACGAGGCGGTTGAAGAGCGCGGAGGCGAGCCGGGTCATAGCGCTCAATCCTTCAAAACGACGCCGGCATCCCGGTCGAAGGAGATCCACACCTTCTGCTCGTAGCCGAGCGGGTCATCGACCGCGCGCACCGCATTGAGCAGCGAGGCTTTCACCACCTTGCCGCTGGCGAGCTTGACATGGAACACGGTCATGTCGCCGAGATAGGCGATGTCCCAAATCTCGCCTTCCGCCACATTAACGGCGTCGGCGGCCGGCGGCTTGCTGGACACGCGGATTTTCTCCGGCCGGATGGCGAAGCCCGCCTTGGCGCCCGGCTGCGGCCGCTCGGGCGACAGCGTTTCGATCGCAAGCCCGGCTTCGGCGTCGATGCGGACGCTGGTGCCATCCGCAGAGGTTACCGTGCCGTCGAAGATGTTCACATCGCCGATGAAGTCGGCGACGAAGCGGGAATTGGGCGCCTCGTAGATCTCGGCCGGGGTTGCCACCTGCACCACCTGCCCATGTGCCATGACTGCGATGCGGTCGGCCATGGTCATGGCCTCTTCCTGGTCGTGGGTGACGACGACGAAGGTGAGGCCCAATTCCTGCTGCAGGTCCATCAGCTCGAACTGGGTTTCCTCGCGCAGCTTCTTGTCGAGCGCGCCGAGCGGTTCGTCGAGCAGCAGCACCTTGGGCCGCTTGGCGAGCGAGCGGGCGAGTGCCACGCGCTGGCGCTGGCCGCCGGAGAGCTGGTGCGGCTTGCGGGTGGCGAAGGGCTCCAGCTTGACGAGCTTGAGCATCTGCTTGACCCGCTCGGCAATCTCGGACTTGGCCATCCGGTCCTGCTTCAGCCCGAAGGCGATATTGGCCTCGACGCTCATATGCGGAAAGAGGGCGTAGGACTGGAACATCATATTCACCGGCCGGCGATAGGGCGGCGTACCGGCGAGGTTCTGACCGTCGAGCACGATTTCGCCGGAGGTCGGCTGTTCGAAGCCTGCCAGCATGCGCAGAAGCGTCGACTTGCCGCAGCCCGATGCCCCGAGCAGCGCGAAGAACTCGCGCGGATAGATGTCGAGCGAGAGATCGTTGACGGCGGTGAAATCGCCGAACTTCTTGGTCACGTTGCGGAAGGAGATGTAAGGCTTGGAAGTCGGATCCGCCCAGGGGGCGAAGGAGCGCCGGATGCTGCCGAGTGACTTCATGATCAATCCTGAAAGGCCCGGAGCGACGCGCGGGCGAGGGGTCAAGGGGGGCCGGCCGCAAGGCTGGCGACTGCAGAACGGAAATTGCCCGGATCCAGGACCCGGGCAAGTCTGAAAAGCGCTTACTGTCCGGTTGTGACCTTGGTCCACAACCGTGTCTGGATCCGCTGCGCCTTGGGGTCGAGCGGCGGCACGGTGAAGAGCTTGGCCATGACGTCGGCCGGCGGATAGATCGCCGTATCCTCGAGCACGTCCTTGTTCAGGAACTGCTGCGAGGCCTTGTTGCCATTGGCGTAGTAGACGAAGTTGGACGCCTTGGCCGCCACCTCCGGCTTCATCATGTAGTTGATGAATTCATGGGCCTCTTCGACATGCTGGGCATCGGCCGGAATGGCCATGACATCGAAGGAGATTTGCGCACCCTGGGCCGGGATCGAATAGCCGACATTGACCCCTGCCTTGGCCTCAGCTGCCCGGTCGCGAGCCTGGAAGACGTCGCCCGAATAGCCGAGAACGAGGCAAATATCGCCATTGGCCAGCGCATTAATATATTCGGAAGAGTGGAACTTGCGGATAAAGGGCCGCACTTTCAGCAAGGTCTCTTCGGCCTTGGCGAGATCGTCCGGCTTGGTGCTGTTGGGGTCAAGACCCAGATAGGTAAGGACCGAGGGAATCACATCGGTTGGGCTGTCGAGTACGTGGATACCGCAATCCTTCAATTTCTCCGCCTTGGCCGGATCGAAGAGAACGTCCCAACCGGGCTTCTCGTCGGTGCCAAGAGCGGCCTTCAGCTTGTCGACATTGTATCCCAATCCCGTGGTCAGCCACATGTAGTCGACGCTGTATTCATTGCCGGGGTCGAATGTGGCCACGCGTTCCGTCACCATATCCCACATATTGCTGAGGTTCGGCAGTTTGGACTTGTCCAGCTTCTGGTAGACGCCGGCGGCGATCTGCCGCTGGAGGAAGGAGGCGGTCGGCACCACCACATCATAGCCGGAGCCACCGGCAAGCAGCTTGGTTTCCAGCACCTCGTTGGAATCATAGACGTCGTATACGACCTTGATGCCGGTTTCCTTCGTGAACTCCTCGATGATGCTCTGATCGATATAATCGGACCAGTTGTAGACGTTGACGACGCGCTCCTGCGCTGCCGCAAGGCCCGTGGAGCCGAAAAGCGCCAGCGCGGTCAGCAGTCCCGTCGTCAGTCTCGGTATCGTCGGCATGCCATTCCCCTTTGTCCTTCGAATGCATCGACGCGATCCGGTGGTCAAATCAACGCCTTGGTGAAGCTATGCAGCTTTCTTGCCAATCTCAAGTCAGTCTTCATTAACCTTCACGGGAAGCGCGCGACGCGACGGAGCGGGCTTGGCGATGCATGGAGACTTGAACTCAGCCTTTTCATCCATTTACGATCCAGCTTCCGCGCGATAGATCGAGCAGGGAATATGTGGAGGTGCTGATGGAATCGACCCTGCCGCTTTGGGAGCCTTCGCCGGCCTTTGCCGCCGAAACGCCGATGCGTGCCTTTATGGAGGCATGTGAAACGCGATTTGGGCAACGTTTTGCGTCGATCGATGAGTTTCATGCCTGGTCGGTGGCCGAGCGCGGCGATTTCTGGAGCGCAGTCTGGGATGTCTGCGGCGTGATCGGCACCAAGGGCAATCGCGCGCTGGTGGACGAGGGCCATATGACCGAGGCCCGCTTCTTCCCCGATGCGACGCTCAATTTTGCCGAGAATCTGCTGCGCCGGACCGGTATTGACGATGCGCTGATCTTCTGGGGCGAAGACAAGGTCCGCAGCCGCATGAGTTTCGATGCGCTGCATGCGCTGGTCTCGCGTCTGCAGCAGGCGATGCTGGCCGCGGGAATCGGCGTCGGCGATCGGGTCGCGGCGATGATGCCGAATTTGCCGGAGACGATCGCGCTCATGCTTGCGGCCACCTCGATCGGCGCCATCTGGTCCTCCTGCTCGCCGGATTTCGGCGAACAGGGCATTATCGACCGCTTCGGCCAGATCGAGCCGAAGCTGTTCATCGCCTGCGATGGCTATTGGTATAATGGCAAGCGCCAGGATGTGGCCGACAAGGTCGTGGCGGTGGCCGCCCGGCTCGGCGCCCCGCTGCTGGTGGTGCCTTATTGCGGCGACGCGCCGGCGCTCAGCGCCCGCATTCCGACGGCACAGACGCTGGAGCAGGCGATCGCTCCCTTCACTGCCCGCGCCGTCACCTTCACGCCGCTGCCCTTCTCCCACCCGGTGTTCATCCTCTTCTCCTCCGGCACGACCGGCGTGCCGAAATGCATCGTGCATGGTGCCGGCGGCACGCTGCTGCAGCTGATCAAGGAGCATCGCTTCCATTGCAGCGCGCGGGAAGGGGAGAAGGTCTTCTACTTCACCACCTGCGGCTGGATGATGTGGAACTGGCTGGCGGCGGGGCTCGCCAGCGGCGAGACGCTCTGCCTCTATGATGGATCGCCCTTCCATCCGAGCGGCAGCATCCTCTTCGACTATGCGCAGGAGGAAGGCTTTTCGATCTTCGGCACCTCGGCCAAATATATCGATGCGGTCCGCAAGGCGGGGCTCCGGCCTTCCGAGACCCACGATCTTTCCCAACTGCGGCTGATTACCTCCACCGGCTCGCCGCTGTCGCCCGAAAGCTTCTCCTTCGTCTACGAGGGTATCAAGCCGGATGTGCAGCTCGCCTCCATTTCCGGCGGCACCGACATCGTCTCCTGTTTCGTGCTCGGCAATCCGTTGAAGCCCGTCTGGCGCGGCGAGATCCAGGGGCCGGGCCTCGGGCTCGCCGTCGATGTCTGGGACGAGGAGGGGCGGCCGGTGCGGGGCGAGAAGGGCGAGCTCGTTTGCACCAAGGCCTTTCCGAGCATGCCTGTCATGTTCTGGAACGACCCGGAGGGCGCGAAGTATCGCGCCGCCTATTTCGAGCGCTTCGACAATATCTGGTGCCATGGCGACTTCGCCGAATGGACCGCGCATGGCGGGCTCATCATCCATGGCCGGTCCGATGCCACCCTCAATCCCGGCGGCGTGCGGATCGGCACGGCCGAGATCTACAATCAGGTGGAGCAGATGGAGGAGGTCGCCGAGGCGCTCTGTATCGGCCAGGAGTGGGAGGACGATGTGCGCGTCGTGCTTTTCGTCCGCCTTGCCGCCGGCGTCACGCTGACCGAGGAACTGGAAAAGGCAATCCGCGCCCGCATCCGCACCGGCGCCTCGCCCCGCCATGTCCCGGCCCGCATTGTCGCGGTTGCCGATATTCCGCGCACCAAGTCCGGCAAGATCGTCGAGCTCGCCGTGCGCGAGGTCGTCCACGGCCGCCCGGTCAAGAACAAGGAGGCGCTCGCCAATCCGGAGGCGCTGGCGCTCTATGAAAAGTTGGAGGTGCTGTCGCGCTGAACTCTCCAGGACGAGTTAATGCTCTGCGCGTAGCGCGACCGCGCTCCGGCGTGCTCGCCACCCCCTCGAATCTGAGGAGCCGGTGTTCAGAAAGCCTTAGGATTTGTCCGCGCATGGTTCGGACCAGACGAAGGGCCATGACGGGCCCGGCCTGGCATCACTTGGTCTCGCAATGCCGGCTTGGGACATGAAGTCGTAACGGACAGGAACGTCAGCATCACCTTCATGAGGCGGCCTTCGGGTCGCCTCTTTTTTGTCCGGCGCCGCTCCGCACTTAGGATCAGTCGGCCAGCACGCGTTGCGAGGGGAAGGCGACCTCGACCAGCGTGCCCTCGTTCGGCGCGGAGTGGATCGAGAAGGTGGCGCGGTTCGCCTCCGTCATCGCCTTGGTCAGCGGCAGGCCGAGGCCGGTGCCATCGCCGCGCTTGCGCGCACCCGTGGTCACCTGGCGGAAAGGCTTCATCGCCTGGTCGAGCTCGCTGCGGGTCATGCCGATGCCGGTGTCGCGGATGCGCAAGATCACGCTGCCATTCGGCTCGTAGGCCGTGGAAACGACGATCTGCCCGCCGGACGGGGTGAAGCGGATGGCGTTGGAGAGGATGTTGAGCGCGATCTGCTTGATCGAGCGCTGATCCGCGACCACCGCCGGCACGGTGCCGGGCAGCGAGGTGCGGATGATCACCCGCTGCATATTCGCCTGCGGCTGGACGAGCGCGACCGCCTCCGACACCGCTTCGTTCATATCGACCTCGGCGAAATCCAGTTCCATCTCGCCCGCCTCGATCTTGGAAATATCGAGGAGGTCGTTGACGATATCGAGCACATGCCTGCCGGAACGGCCGATATCACCGGCATATTCGACATAGCGCGCATTGCCGATCGGGCCGAAATGCTCGCTCGCCATCATGTCGGAAAAGCCGATGATGGCATTGAGCGGCGTGCGGATCTCGTGGCTGACGCGCGCCAGGAACTCGGTCTTGTGGGCGTTCGCCGTCTCGGCGGCGCGCTTGGCGGCGCGCAGCTCTTCCTCCGAGCGCTTCCACTGGGTGATGTCGCGGATGACGGCGCAATAACCGTTGGAGGAGGAGAGGCGGCCCATGGTCATGAACAGCGGGATGAAGCCGCCGCCCGCCTCGCGGCCGATCACCTCGCGCCCGTCATTGAGAACGCTGGCAACGCCGTGGCCGGAGAGGCCGGCGAGATAATCCATCACCGCCCGCTGGCTCTCATGGGCAAAGAGCATGGCGAAGGGCTTGGTGCGCACTTCGCTGTCGTCGTAATTGAAGAGGGCGCTCGCCGAGCGGTTCAGCGAGCGAATCTCGCCCTCTGCGCCGATAACCACCACGCCATCCGTCGCCGTTTCGAGGATCGAGCGCAGCTCCTCCGCTTCCTGGGCGAGGGCCGACGCCCGCATCTCGGCCTCGGCGAGGCTTTCTTCCATCGCCGCTCTGTCCGCGTCCGGCTCGGCAGCCGGCGGCGCCTCCGGCTCCTCAACGACGGGCGGGCGGGCCGGCGGCACGAGCGAAAGCGTGACGGCGGGGCCGGCCGAGGCGGGCTCGCGGGCGACGACGGCCAGCGACATCATCAGCGCCGCGCCGCGATCCTCGAAGCGGATCGATTGCAGCCGCGCCTGCACCGGCACCAGCCGGCCATCATTGCGGATCATCATCACCGCGCCATCCGGCGTATCGAGCAAGCCTTCGTCTTCACCGACAAACAGCGCATCCAAGCCACCCTCGACGCGCAGCTCCTCGAGCGTCGTATAGCCGGTGAGCTTCAGGAATTCGGAATTGGCATGGTAGAGCTCGTCGCCGCTATGGACGAGAAGCGCCATCGGCATGCGATCGAGCGTCGCCACATTCAGCGTGGCGCCTTCGCGGCTCTGGTCGCTGTGGAGGTCGAAAATCGTGTCGGGCGCCTCCGGCTCGTCCGGCAGCGGAGGCTCGGCGGACGCCGGCTCGGCAGGTTCGTCGGAAACAGCTTCGCCCTCGTCCGGCTCGGCTTCGCCCGCAGCGGGTGCAACAAGAACGATCTCATCGTCCTCGGCCGGAGTCGCAACGGAGAGAGAGGACGCTTCCGGCTCGGCAGAAGGCACGTCGGTTGCCTCGGCTGGATCCCCCTCAGCCGTTTCGCCGTGCTGATCATCAGCGGCTTGCGGTGCCACCTGTTCCGCGGACGACGCAGCCGGTGTCTCGTCCTCGGCGGCCGAAAGGTCGGGGATCGTGTCTTCCGAAGCCTCTGCCTCGTCCGCGACCACCTCAGCCGGCAGGCTGTCTTCCAGGCTTGCAGGTTCCGGCGTCGACGCACCCTCGGCCGCATCCAGCAGCTCGTCCGCTGGCAGATCGGTCTCGTCCTCGGTCGAAACCGGCGGCGTCGTGCGCTTTCCGAAGACGGTGCCGAGTTGGCGGGCGATTTCGCGGAAGGCGGCCTGTTCGGCACGGCTGAGCGTTTCCGGCGTGCCGTTGCGAAGCTCCTCGATCGACACGACCTTGTCGGTCGCGCGGCGCGATGGCGTCTCGACGAGTTTCAGCGCCGGGCGCTCGCCGCGGAAGGGATCCTCCTCGGCCGTCGTCTGCGGGTCCGACACGTCGGGCGCGTCCACCGTCTCCGGTTCCGCCGGGGTCGTGCTCGCCGTCGCCGGCTCCTCCTCGATGTTTGCGCTCTGCGGCTCGGGGCCGAGCAGCACCGTGTCCGTCTTCACGAGATCGGAGATGCGGACGATACCGAAGCCGCGGAAACCATCGAAATCGCGGTTGCGGGAATAGGTCGGCAGCGCTGCGAGATCGACGGGCACGCGCAGCGCCTCGCCTTCGACCGGCCAGAAGACCGTCTTGCCCGACCATGTATCCCGGCGGCGCAGCAGCGTCGTGATCGTCTCGTCGGGATCCAGTCCGAACCGGGCGGCAAGCTCCTCGAAGCTCTGGCCGATGACATCGGCCGCACGCGGGCCGACGGCCAGCGCGAAATCCGGCGAAATCTCGCTGAAGCGCCCATCCGCGCCGATCTTCCAGACGAAGCGCACCGCGCGCATGGCGGGGTCGAAGCGGAAGCCGGCTTCCACGCCGTCCGCCACCGGCGGCACAGGCCTGGCCTCCGGCGCAGACGGCGCGACGGCGGCAGCGGCTGGCAGCGGCGGCGTCTCTTGATCGACCGGCTCGCTCTCAGCCCGATCGTTTTCAACCGGCTCACTCGTGGCTGGCTCGTCTTCCACGAGCAGCTGCTCCTCGGCGACCGGCATGTCCGCTTCGGGCGTCGCCGCCGTCTCTTCCACCGCCGGCGAAGCGACGTCACTCAAGGTTTCTTCGGCAGCGGGCTCCGCAGTCAGATCCGCCGACGCTGCAGGCGCTTCGGCATCATCGGCCAGGGCATCAGACGCGGCCTCGTCTGGCTCGCTCCATTCGAAGACGGCCTGTTCCTCATCCGAGAGATCATGCGCCGCGTCGAGAAGCGGGGCCTCGTCGCCGGTTGTGGCAATGGCGTCCTCTGTGGCAACGTCCGGCTCAAAAGAGTCGTCCAGCTGAGCCTCGACCTCCGGCTCCCTCTGCGGAGGGGCGGCAATCGACGTCACGTCGGCAGGAGCGGGGCTCTCCGCCTCTTCGGTTTCCCGCGCAACGGGTTCGATCTCCGCTGGCTTTGGTTCGGCGCGCTGGGGCTCGGCAAGCTCCGCGTCGGGCGCGACCGGGGCGGCGGGTGCCAGCGGCTCGTCGAAATCCGGCGTCGCGTCGAGATGGCCGAGGATGGTTTCCACGGCGAAGAGAAGATGGAGGGCGGGTGCTTCCGAGAGCTTGCCGATCGCCGCCGGCAGCGTGCCGCGCCCGGTCGGCACGGGCCGCTTCAACAGCCAGTCGCTGTCGCGTCCGACGGCGGCAACGAGATGGGCAAGCGTCTGCGGCCGCATGCCGAGCGCGGCAAAGCCCGGCGAGGCGGCGACGATGCCGCCATCGCCATCGAGCACGGCCATATGCGTATCGGGGTCGTCGAAGCCGGAAATCATCCGCGCCGCAGCCTCGGCCGGCGCGAGCGCAGCTCCAGGGCGCGGGGTGGCAAAGAGCACGGCCTGTTCACCGGGACGCAGCGCAATCCGCTCGACCGAGGCCGAAACCGTCAGGCTGCGGAACCCTTGAGGAATGCGCATGGTAAAGCGCCGGCTCTCGCCCACGGCAAGCAGCGCGCGCGCCGCCGCCTGCAACTGGCGGAAGGCGACATCGCCGGTCGGCGGGCCCATCTCCAGGAAATCATAAATCGACGGCACGCCGAACAGCGCCGCGCCTTCGCCATTCGACCAGAGGACGCCGGAGAGATCGGGCGCAAACAGGCAGACGGCATCCCCTTGCGCAAAATGCGCCCGCACCCGCTCGTGAACGGCAATGTCAATGAAGGGATAGGACTTTACGGGCATGAGGTATCCGGCTTCAGGGATCTGCGCGTCTCGACCGCGTTAACACTCTATTAATAGCCGTGCCCTGCACAAGGGTCCAGCAGCCCCCCTGTTTTCTCCCCGGTGAGCGACCTGTTTCGGCAAGCAGGGTTAATGTTCAGGATTGACACATATTGCGGCGCAAACTCATGTTGCAGTGCAACATAGGTTGTGCTATAGCTCTATAACGCATGTGGGTTTTGCGGCGTGCGCGCCTCTACCCATCATTGTTTGAGACGACCATAGTCTGGGCGAAATGCCGCCGGACATGACGAGACACATAAACCGCAACCGATCTGACACCGCGGTCAGACAGAGGATAGGGTAAGAGACAATGGCCCAGGATATCTTTTCCTTCTCGAGCTTCGACCCCAGCAAGGTCACCGAGAGCTTCCGTGATTTCACCGAAAAGGGCGCCGCCCAGTCGCGCGACGCCTATGCCAAGATCAAGGCTGCTGCCGAGGATGCGGCCAAGACCGTCGAAGCCACGGTCGAAAGCGCCCAGGCCGGCTCAGTCGAGCTGGGATTGAAGGCGATCGAAGCGCTGCGCGTCAATGCCGACAGCTCGCTCTCGCATCTCGAAGCCCTGCTGAATGCCAAGTCGCTCTCCGAGCTGTTCGAGCTGCAGACGTCCTTCGTGCGCAAGCAGGCGGAACTCGCCATCGAACAGGCCCGCGCCCTGCAGGAAACCAGCCGCAAGGTGGCCGAAAGCGTCGTCCAGCCGAGCAAGGACGCCGCTCAGAAGGCCGTTTCCAGCTTCAAGGCAGTCTGATCCACAGCCTAAGCGCACGCCGCCTGCAAGCTAGCCGCCGCCCCGCCGCCGCCAGCGAGCTAGCCGCCGCAGCGCGCCCTCGCAAGACTGTGCCTCCCAAGGGCCGGATGCTCCGCATCCGGCCCTTTCTCGTTTCGGATCTCCGGTAGGTCGCGCGAAGTTTTTGCCCCTTAGCCCCAAGTTCGGGCTTGCCAAAACCGCTCTCTCCCCGTATTTCACCCGCCAAGACCGCCGCGCCTAAAAAGCGCAGCGCCGGTCCCCGTGCGGTTGTAGCTCAGTTGGTTAGAGCGCAGGTTTGTGGCACCTGAGGTCGGAGGTTCGAGACCCCCCAACCGTACCACTTTTCTTATGTCAGCGTCAGTCGCATACCCATTTTGATGGATGCTGAGGTTTTAGCTGGACCTTCAAGCTTCTTCTGATGGGGTTGCTGTTGACGGAAAGCCTCCTTTCCCACCCAAATTCATTAGGCGTTTGCTACTATGTCTTTTTTACTAGCCTCAGCTTAGGCTCAAGCGCGTCACAGCGAATCAATGAAATCAATCTGGATACGTCCCGTATGCTGAGTTCATTAGTTTTAGTCAGCCGCCTCGTTTTTAAGATTGAACTTAATGCCACGTCTCGATGGAGTTAGAATGCAAAACACTTCACATGCAGTCATGGCGCAGCGGCACGAGGCGAAAGATAGCGCGGATGATTTTCCTACTCCGCCCTGGGCAACGAGGGCGTTGATTGAACACGTTATCGGTAGGGACGAGGTTGCGTCTCTTACTTGTCTGGAACCTGCCGCTGGTAGGGGCTACATGTCTCGCCCCTTGGCGGAATACTTTCTTCACGTGAATTCCGCCGACGCGTTTCCCTACGGCTACGCACCTGTCCGAGATTTTCTCACGTTCCCGTACGAAGCACTCTCCCACGACTGGGTTATTACAAATCCGCCATTTCGACTGGCAGAAGAGTTTGTCGATCGGGCTATGACTGTAGCGCGTCGGGGTGTGGCAATACTGGCGCGCACGGTTTTCCTGGAAAGCGTTGGACGATACGAGAGCATTTTTAGGCTCAGACCTCCCACAGTCTTCGCGCAATTTTCTGAGCGCGTCCCTATGGTTAAGGGACGCGTCGATCCTAAAGCGTCGACGGCCACCGGTTACGCTTGGTTTGTGTGGCAGAAGGGAGAAGAGATGAATTCCCGCCTTACCTGGGTTCCGCCTTGCAGGCGCTTGCTTGAACGCAAGTACGACTATTCGTCCACCTCGTCCATTTGACTAAGAAGATGTCTTCCGGTGTCAGTTATCGTCCACCCTTCACGCGTTGCTTGGTAGGTCGCCCAGCCGCGTCTCTCTAAGCCGGTTGACGCCTGCCGGTGAGATACGAGGTTTCGCACTTTCTGGCTAAAATGCGAGTCGTTCCTCCCCTGCAGCAAAGCAGCGTCGACTCCCTCAGGCGCGAAGTAATCTTCTAGCTCTTCGATAAGCGTAGATGTCGCGGCAAAGCCAGTAGGGCTAGCTGCCAAGATCCTCAAGGTTGGGATGACTAAATCCGACTCCCTAATGCGCGGCACGTTATGCTCCTCCTAATTGTCGATTCCTATACGAAGCAATTCTTAGGCGATTCGAGCAGGTAGTAAATGTCGACACGGACGTAGTTCGCATAAAATTTTCTGTCTTCGGAAGAAAGTGCAGTCGGTAGAGGTTGTTGGGACGAAGCCTAGCGAAGTAGCGAAATGTATCTGACGACACCTCTACCCCTACACAAACACCGCCTGCTCCTCCCCCACCACCGCCTGCAAGAACTCCACCACCGTGCGCACGCGGGCGAGGTCGCGGGCGGTTTCGTGGTAGGTGGTCCAGTAGGCGCGGCGAATGGTGGTGGCGGGGAGGATGCGGATCAGCATCGGGTCTAGCCGCGCGATGTAATTGTGCAGGATGCCGATGCCGGCTCCGGAGCGCACCGCCTCTGTCTGTCCGGTGGCGCTGGAGATCTCGAAGGTCGCATCCCAGTGGCGCATCACTTCGCCGGTGAAGTCGAGCGAGGCGGTGAAGAGCAGGTCCTCGACATAGCCGATGCGGCGATGGGCCTTCAGCGCCTCGATGGTCTCCGGCTCGCCATACTCGGCCAGGTATCCCGCCGAGGCATAAAGGCCGAGCGTATAGTCGGTGAGCTTGGCGGAGACGAGGCGGCCCTGCTCGGGGCGTTCCAGCGTGATGGCGATGTCGGCTTCGCGCTGCGAGAGCGAGAAGGAACGCGGCACCGGCACCAACTGGATGCGCAGCGCCGGATAGCGTGCTGTCAGCGCGCCGAGGCGGGCCGCGAGGAAGGAGACGCCGAACCCATCCGGCGCGCCGATCCGCACCGTGCCGGAAATGGCCCCGTCGACCCGGCCGAGCCGGCTCTGGGCGCCGAGCATCTCCGCCTCCATCCGCTCGGCGGCGTGCAGGAAGACTTCGCCTTCCGCCGTCAGGTCGCAGCCATTGGTGCGGCGCACGAGCAGCCTGGTCTTCAACGCCTCCTCGAGCGCCGTCACCCGCCGGCTGAGCGTGGCATGGTTGATGCCGAGCCGGCGCGAGGCGGCAAGGATCTGCCCCGACCGCGCCACCGCCAGAAACAGCCGCACATCGTCCCAGTTCATCCCGCCGCCTTCGACCATGGGCTATAACTTCCGCACAACGGTTGCTGAAAATCGCGCGTTGATCTGTGAGAACTGTAGTGCGATCCTTCGACCATAATCAACCGGGAGGATCACATGACCGAGGTCGGACATTTCATCGGCGGCCAACGCGTCGCCGGCACCAGCGGGCGCACCGCCACTCTCTTCAACCCCGCCACCGGCGAGATCCAGGGCACCGTCGCTCTCGCCAGCGATCAGGAGCTCGCAGCTGCCGTCGAAAATGCCAAGGCGGCGCAGCCGAAATGGGCGGCGACCAATCCGCAGCGCCGCGCGCGGGTCTTCATGAAGTTCGTTCAACTCCTGAACGAGAACATGGACAGCTTGGCGGAGACCCTGTCCCGCGAACATGGCAAGACGATCGAGGACGCCAAGGGCGATATCATCCGCGGGCTCGAAGTCTGCGAGTTCGTCATCGGCATTCCGCATCTGTCGAAGAGCGAGTTCACCGAAGGCGCGGGGCCGAATATCGACATGTATTCGATCCGCCAGCCGGTCGGCATCGGCGCGGGCATCACGCCCTTCAACTTCCCGGCCATGATCCCCATGTGGATGTTCGCCCCGGCGATCGCCTGCGGCAATGCGTTTATTCTCAAGCCGTCCGAGCGCGATCCCTCCGTGCCGATCCGGCTTGCCGAGCTGATGATCGAGGCCGGCCTGCCGGCCGGCATCCTGAACGTCGTCAATGGCGACAAGGGCGCGGTCGATGCGATCCTCACCCATCCCGATATTTCCGCCGTCTCCTTCGTCGGCTCGACGCCGATCGCGCGCTACGTCTATGGAACGGCGGCGCTGAACGGCAAGCGGGCGCAGTGCTTCGGCGGCGCCAAGAACCATATGATCATCATGCCCGATGCCGATCTCGACCAGGCGGCGAGCGCGCTGATGGGCGCCGGCTACGGCTCGGCCGGCGAGCGCTGCATGGCAATCTCGGTGGCGGTGCCGGTCGGGGAAGAGACGGCCAACCGGCTGATCGACAAGCTGACGCCCATGGTGGAGAGCCTGCGCATCGGCCCCTATACGGACGAGAAGGCCGATATGGGCCCGGTCGTCACGAAGGAGGCGCGCGATCGCATTCTCGGCCTCATCGACAAGGGCGTGGAAGAAGGCGCCAAGCTGGTCGTCGATGGCCGCGGGTTCAAGCTGCAGGGCTATGAGGACGGCTATTTCGTCGGCGGCTGCCTGTTCGATCATGTGACGCCGGACATGGACATCTACAAGACCGAGATTTTCGGGCCGGTCCTCTCGGTGGTGCGCGCCAAGACCTATGAGGAGGCGCTCGAGCTGCCCATGAAGCATGAATATGGCAATGGCGTCGCGATCTACACGCGCGATGGCGATGCGGCCCGCGATTTCGCCTCGCGCATCAATATCGGCATGGTCGGCGTCAACGTGCCGATCCCGGTGCCGCTCGCCTATCATTCCTTCGGCGGCTGGAAGTCCTCCTCCTTCGGCGATCTCAACCAGCATGGCACCGATTCGATCAAGTTCTGGACGCGGACCAAGACGGTGACCAGCCGCTGGCCCTCGGGCATCAAGTCCGGTGCCGAATTCGTCATGCCGACCATGAAGTAGACTGGCCGCCAAGGCCGGGAGGGGAGGGGCTCCGGGATGGGGGCCCCTTTTCTGCGTTTCGCCCTCTGGCCGAGCGGCGTGCTTTTCTTGACCTTTCGAGGAAGGTTGCTGCTTTTTGGAATTGTTCCAAACTGCAATGCGTCCTATATCTGCTGCCTGATCGCGATGGCGGCCGGCCTCTTGCCGGTGCCATCGGCGGAACGGGATCCTCCCCGTCCTCACCTGCGGAGTTCGCAATGCGCCTGACCAAGCAGACAAACTACGCCGTTCGCATGCTGATGTACTGCGCAGCCAATGACGGGCGTCTCAGCCGCATTCCGGAAATCGCCAAGGCCTATGGCGTGTCGGAGCTTTTCCTGTTCAAGATCCTGCAGCCACTGAGCAAGGCGGGTCTCGTGGAAACCGTGCGCGGCCGCAATGGCGGCGTGCGTCTGCCAAAGCCGGCCACCGACATTTCTCTCTTCGACATCGTCAAGGTGACGGAAGACAGTTTCGCCATGGCCGAATGTTTCGAGGCGGGCGAGATCGACTGTCCGCTGGTCGACAGCTGCGGGCTGAATGCCGCGCTGCGCAAGGCGCTGAACGCCTTCTTCGAAGTGCTTGCCCAGTATTCGATCGACGATCTCGTCAAGGCACGCCCGCAGATCAACTTCCTGCTCGGCATCGACAATCTCCCGCGTCCGCCGCGGATCCAGCCGCAAACGGCGGCCTGATTCGCAACCGCACGGTGACGGAGAGGGTTCAGGACGCCGCGAGATATTCCCGCAGCAGAAACTCGATCGAGGTCGGGTCGAGTTCGGCCTTGTCGAGCCGAAAATCGACACCATAGTCTTCAAAGGCCTGGAAGTAGGGATCGGCGAGCGACGACGAGATGACCCCGATTGGCCCGATGAATCCTGCCTGGCGGATCAGCGGCACGGTCTTGCGGAAGTCGACTTCGTGCTGCAGGCGATTGTCGATCAGCACCATCGACACCGGCTCGCCGGAGGCGATCAGCGCCAGCGCAGCATCCACCGTTTCGCAATAGGTGAGCGCGAGATCGAAGTTCTGCACCTTGCGCAGCTGGCGGGCCAGGAGAATCTGCTCGGCTGGGTCGTCGTCGACAAGGAGAATATGAACGGTCTGGCTCATCGGGCGCTCTGTTCGTCTTCGCTCAATTGCTTAATTGGAAGAGGAGGGCAGCCCGCAGCACCGGCAGGCATCCCGGGCATCCTATTGGATGATCTGCTCGCGGATCGCCTTGGCGACCATTTGCGTGCGATTGACCACGTCCAGCTTCTTCAGGATGGTGGCCGTGTGCGAATTGATCGTGTGTTCCGACACGGAGACGATGAGCGCGATCTCGCTCGCCGTTTTGCCATGCGAGATCCACCGCAAAATCTCCGTCTCCCGCGGCGTCAAACCCATGCCCGACTTGTTGGCGAGCGAAATCCGCGCGAAATAATCAAAAATGGCGGCCGACTCGTAGCTGAGTCCATAAAGCGCGGCTTTCTCAATATCTTCATTATCGCCGAAATAGAGCACGGCAAAGCGCTGTCCAGTGATGGTGGCGACCGGACAGCAGACGAGCAGTTCGAAACCGAGCTGCGCGGCGATGTTCTGCCCATCCTCGGCCGCATCATCTGCCTTCCACACGGACGCGATCGTGGAGGCATGCAGGCTTTTCAGCAGCGCCGAGCCGGCGAAGCGGTGCCGCCGATCATATTCTTCGGCAAGCCCGGAGGGCAGATCGTGCAGCACCAGCCGCGACGTGAGGGGGGAGGTGTCCGCTTCGCTCCCCAGTTGCATCACGCCGAAATGGTCGAATCCATGGCTGAGCGTCGCGGTGTGGAACAGGCGGAAGAAATCGACTCGGTTGAGCGCCTTCTCCAGGTCGGCGCTCAACTCGAAACAGCGATGATTACTCAAGAGGGTCGCCACGGGGGACACCTTCATATAGTGCAGAATCGCGAGTCTATCGCCAAATTGTAGGTAAGCAACTACCTACACGCGAGCCTCCGCAAAATCATACGGGCCTGTTTCAAAAAAACTAGTGGGAAACGGTCGGGAGGATCCCTTGAGTCGCGGCTGCCACCCCGTATGGCTCTTGCGTCCTCCAGATCCTCCCGGTCCCCGCAAGAGCGGTCTTGCCACATCATTCCTGAGCCGACTATCCGGGCCACTTGGGATTGACAGAAGAGAACGCTTGTGCGGTGGCCATCGCTCCAAAGGAATCATCTGTCGTGGATAAGGTAAGGATTGGGTTATTTTTCCGCTTGGACAAAATTTGAAGCGGCGTTATTGCAATAGTCTGACAAATGTCGTTCCATCTGCGACGGATGGGCGGTGTTGGTTGCTGCTCGAAAAAATGACGAAGAACGAAGAACAAAACTGGGAAAATCGTTCATGAAAAAGCTTCTTACGCTGGTCGCGGCCAGTGCGCTCGCGACGCTGATGGCCGGCTCGGCCTGGTCCAAGACCCTGGTTTATTGCTCTGAAGCCTCTCCGGAAGGCTTCGACCCGGGCCTCTACACCGGTGGCCAGACCTTCGACGCGTCCTCGCGCACCGCTTATAACCGCTTGGTCGAGTTCAAGAAGGGTGGGACCGAAATCGAGCCTGGTCTTGCCGAAAGCTGGACCATTTCTGACGATGGTACGGTTTATACCTTCAAGCTGCGCAAGGGCGTCAAATTCCAGACGACCGACTTCTTCACGCCGAGCCGCGAGCTGACGGCCGACGACGTGGTCTTCTCCTTCGAGCGCCAGCTCAAGGCCGACAACCCGTGGAACAAATATGTTGCCGGCGGCGCCTGGGAATATGCCGATGGCATGGGCTTCCCGGGCCTCATCAAGGCAGTCGAGAAGGTGGACGACCTGACGGTCAAGTTCACGCTCAACCGTCCGGAAGCGCCGTTCCTCGCCGATCTCGGCATGGACTTCGCCTCGATCCTTTCGAAGGAATATGCCGACAAGCTGGCTGCCGACGGCAATATGGCGCAGCTCAACCAGATGCCGCTCGGCACCGGTCCCTTCGCCTTCGTCGCCTATCAGCCGGACGCGGTCATTCGCTACAAGGCCCATCCCGACTATTGGAACGGCAAGCAGAAGGTCGATGATCTGGTCTTCGCCATCACCACCGATGCGTCTGTCCGCGCCCAGAAGCTCAAGGCCGGCGAATGCCATGTGATGCCCTATCCGAATGCGGCCGACGTCGCGGACCTCAAGAAGGACGAGAACCTGACCGTCCTCGAACAGCCGGGCCTCAACGTTGCCTATCTCGCCTACAACACCACCCAGGCTCCGTTCGACAAGCCGGAAGTGCGCAAGGCGCTCAATATGGCCATGAACAAGCAGGCGATCGTCGACGCCGTGTTCCAGGGTGCGGCGTCCGTTGCCAAGAACCCGATCCCGCCGACCATGTGGTCCTATAACGACAAGATCGAAGACGACAAATACGATCCGGAGGCCGCCAAGAAGGCGCTCGAAGCGGCTGGCGTTTCGGGTCTGAAGATGAAGATCTGGGCTATGCCGGTCTCGCGTCCCTACATGCTCAACGCGCGTCGCGCGGCCGAGCTGATGCAGGCCGACCTTGCCAAGGTTGGGGTCGAGGTCGAGATCGTCTCCTATGAGTGGGCCGAGTACCTGAAGCTCTCCAAGGACAAGAACCGCGACGGCGCGGCCATCCTCGGCTGGACCGGCGACAATGGCGATCCGGACAACTTCCTCGACACGCTGCTTGGCTGCGAGGCTGTTGGCGGCAACAACCGCGCGCAGTGGTGCAATCCGGAATTCGACAAGGTCGTGAAGGCTGCCAAGGCCTCCTCCGACCAGGCCGAGCGCACCAAGCTCTATGAAGAGGCGCAGGTCATCTTCAAGCGCGAAGCACCCTGGGCAACGATCGATCACTCGGTCGGCTTCACGCCCATCTCCAAGAAGGTCACTGGCTTCGTCATGGACCCGCTTGGTATCCACCGCTTCGAAGGCGTCGACATCGCCGAATAAGCGTCTTCAAGACAACGCCCGGCCCGCCGGGCCTTTGCCGGCGGTCGGGGCAACCTGGCCGCCGGATCATTTGGGTAGAAGTGAATGTTCCGCTTTATTCTCGGGCGCCTCGCGGTCCTGATCCCGACCTTCCTCGGCGTCTCCCTGATCGCCTTCTCCTTCATCCGCCTGCTTCCCGGCGACCCGGTCATGCTGATGTCCGGCGAGCGGGTGATGTCGGAAGAACGTCATGCGGCGATCATGCATGATCTCGGCCTCGATCGGCCGATGTATGTGCAGTATTTCGATTATCTCGGCTCTGTGGTCCAGGGCGACCTCGGTACCTCCATCGTCACCAAGCGGCCCGTGCTGCAGGATTTCCGGGCGCTGTTCCCCGCGACACTCGAGCTGTCGCTCTGCGCGATCCTCCTTGCGGTCGCCCTCGGCGTGCCCGCCGGCGTCTTCGCGGCCGTCAAGCGCGGCACCTGGTTCGACCAGTCTGTGATGGGTGTGGCGCTGGTCGGCTATTCCATGCCGATCTTCTGGTGGGGCCTGCTGCTCATCATCTTCTTTTCGGGCTATCTGCAGTGGACGCCGGTTTCGGGCCGGATTTCGCTCATGTATTTCTTCCCGCCCACCACCGGCTTCATGCTGATCGACAGCCTGCTTTCCGGTCAGTCCGGCGCCTTCCGCTCCGCGCTCTCCTATCTGATCCTGCCGACCATCGTGCTTGCCACCATCCCGCTCGCCGTCATCGCGCGGCAGACGCGCTCGGCCATGCTCGAGGTGCTGAGCGAGGATTACGTGCGCACCGCGCGTTCCAAGGGGCTCTCGCCGTTCCGGGTGATCGGCATCCACGGCCTGCGCAACGCTATGATCCCGGTCATCACCACGATCGGCCTGCAGGTCGGCGTGCTGCTTGCCGGCGCCATCCTGACCGAAACGATCTTCTCCTGGCCGGGCATCGGCAAGTGGATGGTCGATGCGGTGTTCAAGCGGGACTATGCGGTGGTGCAGGGCGGCCTGCTGCTGATCGCCGCCGTCATCATGCTGGTCAATCTGGCGGTCGACGTCACCTACGGCTTCATCAATCCGCGTATCCGTCACTAGAGGCTGACACGCGAACCGCGGCGACGCTTCCGGCGCGCCGCATCCGGGAGAGGGGCGTGCGGTGTAAGCGCCGAGCCCCGCCCGACCCGTTTTCTTCTCTTTGCCCTCGTAGCAAAGGCCAGGAGCACACAATGAGCATGGCCACCGCCAAGACGACGAGCCATCCCTCCGCCGCTGCGGAGTTCTGGTACTATTTCTCCCGCAACAAGGGCGCCGTCATCGGACTGGCGGTCTTCCTGATCATCCTGTTCGTCGCGATCTTTGCGCCCTTCGTCGCGCCGCATAGCCCGAGCGAACAGAACCGCGAAGCGCTTCTCATGCCCCCGGTCTTTGCCGCCGGCGGCCAGTGGAGCTATATCCTCGGCGCGGACGCCGTGGGGCGCGACATTCTCTCCCGCCTGATCTACGGGGCGCGCTTCTCGCTGTTCATCGGCCTCGTCGTCGTCAGTCTCTCGGTCGTCTCCGGCGTCCTCATCGGGCTGATCGCCGGCTTCTTCCGTGGCTGGGTCGATACGGCGATCATGCGGGTGATGGATATCATCCTCGCCTTTCCCTCGCTGCTCCTGGCGCTGGTGCTCGTTGCCGTGCTCGGGCCGGGCCTGCTCAATGCCATGGTGGCGATCTCGCTCGTCAACCTGCCGCATTTCGTCCGCCTCACCCGCGCCTCGGTCATGACCGAGCGCAGCAAGGATTACGTGATCGGCTCGCAGGTGGCCGGCGCCGGCATCTGGCGCATCATGTTCCTCACCATCCTGCCCAACTGTCTGGCGCCGCTGATCGTGCAGGCGACGCTCGCCTTCTCCGCCGCCATTCTCGACGCGGCCGCGCTCGGCTTCCTCGGCATGGGCGCCCAGCCGCCGACGCCGGAATGGGGCACCATGCTTTCCGAGGCGCGCGAATTCATCCAGCGCGCCTGGTGGGTCGTGACCTTCCCCGGCCTTGCCATCCTCATCACCGTGCTCGCCATCAACCTGATGGGCGATGGCCTGCGCGATGCCCTCGATCCCAAGTTGAAGAGGTCGTGATGCCGCTTCTCGATATTCAGAACCTCACTGTCGAGTTCCAGACCTCCACCGGCGTGTTCCGCGCCGTCGATGGCGTCTCGCTTGCCTGCGACAAGGGCGAGATCCTGTCGATCGTCGGCGAATCCGGTTCCGGCAAGTCCGTCTCCATGCTCGCCGTCATGGGCCTTCTGCCCTGGACGGCCCGCATCACCGCCGACCGCATGGTCTTCGACGGGCGCGACCTTTTGAAACTCTCGGCGCGTGAGCGTCGCAAGATCATCGGCCAGGACATCGCCATGATCTTCCAGGAGCCGATGTCGAGCCTTAATCCCTGCTTCACGGTCGGCTACCAGCTGGGCGAGACGCTGCGCATCCATATGGGCCTCGACCGCGCCGCCCGGCGGGCACGCTCGATCGAGCTGTTGAAGCTGGTCGGTATCCCGGCGCCGGAGGACCGGCTCGGCAATTTCCCGCATCAGATGTCGGGCGGCATGAGCCAGCGCGTCATGATCGCCATGGCGCTCGCCTGCAATCCGAAGCTCCTCATCGCCGACGAGCCGACCACCGCACTCGACGTGACCATCCAGGCGCAGATCCTCGATCTCCTGATCCGGCTGCGTGAGGAGCACGGCATGGCGCTGGTGCTGATCACCCATGACATGGGCGTGGTGGCGGAAACCGCCGAGCGCGTGCAGGTGCAATATGCCGGACAGAAGGTCGAGGAGCAGCCGGTCAAGGCGCTGTTCCGCGATCCGCATCATCCCTATACGGCGGCGCTGCTCGCCTCGCTGCCGGAGCGCGCCCGGGTCGGCGAGCGCCTGCCCTCGATCCAGGGCGTGGTGCCCGGCCAGCATGACCGACCGGAGGGCTGTCTCTTCTCGCCACGCTGCGCCTTTGCCACCGATCTCTGTCGGCGCACCGTGGTCAAGCAGGGGCCGGAGCTCGGCCAGGCGCTCTGCAACTATCCCCTGATCGGCGGAATCCCGCAGAACCACCCGACGATGACCGTCGAACTTGCCAGCGAGGATGCCCGATGAGCAACACCAATCCCACCGCCGGCCCCATCGCCAGCCTTGCCGCATCCGTTCCGGTCGTCAGCGGCCGCGACCTGCAGCGCTTCTATTCGGTCAAGCGCGGACCGTTCAAGCCGGCCGCCACCGTCCGCGCGCTGAACGGCGTCACCTTCGAGCTTCACTCCGGCCGCACGCTCGCGGTCGTCGGCGAATCCGGCTGCGGCAAGTCGACGCTCGCCCGCCTCGTCACCATGATCGAGGATCCGAGCGGCGGCGAGCTGCTGATCGACGGCAAGCCAGCGCGCGTCGGCGACCGCTCGCTGCGGTCCCTCGTGCAGATCGTCTTCCAGAACCCCTACGGCTCGCTCAATCCGCGCCAGAAGGTCGGCACGCTGCTGGAAGAGCCGTTAAAGATCAACACCTCCGACGATGCCGCCACGCGGCGTGCCAAGGTGGAGGACATGATGCGCAAGGTGGGCCTCCGCCCCGAGCATTATGACCGCTATCCGCACATGTTTTCCGGCGGTCAGCGACAGCGCATTGCGATTGCACGCGCGCTGATGCTGCGGCCGAAGGTGCTGGTGCTCGACGAGCCCGTTTCGGCGCTCGACCTGTCGATCCAGGCGCAGGTGCTGAACCTCTTGATGGACCTGCAGAAGGAGATGGGCCTCGCCTATCTCTTCATCTCGCATGGCCTTTCGGTCGTGCGCCATATCGCCGATGACGTAATGGTCATGTATCTCGGCCGGCCGGTCGAGACCGGCTCGGCAGAGGCGGTCTTCGCGGCCCCGCAGCACCCCTACACCGCAGCCCTTCTCTCCGCGACGCCGATCGCCAATCCGGAGGGCGAGCGCCGCCGCATCGAGCTGAAGGGTGAGCTGCCGTCGCCGCTGAACCCCCCAAGCGGCTGTCCCTTTAACCCGCGCTGCTGGAAGGCGACGGACCGCTGCCGTGAGATCATGCCGGCGCTGGCTGGCACAGCGGATCATCACTTCGCCTGCTACCATCCGCTCGGCGATGTCCCGCCATCGCCGCCGGAGGGCAGTTCGACAGCTTCCTGACGGCAAGGATCGGGCATCGCTGGGATGTTTCCCCGGAGTGTGTGATGCCCGTCCTCCTCGCAGCGCTGGTCGTTGCCCTTGCTGCCCTCTCTGCTTTCGCCGCAGAGGAACGCTGCACAGCCGCGCCGCGCGAACGATGGATGAGCCGCGAGGCAATCGCGCAAAGAGCCGGCGAGGCCGGTTATCGCGACATCGATGAGGTGCTGGTCGAGGGCACGTGCTATGCGCTGCATGGGCGAACCATCGACCACCTCAGGGCCAAAATCCTAATGAACCCCATCACCGGCGACGTGATGCATGCGGAGACCTATCGATAGTCGGCGGCGTCTCGCCGCTTTTCCCCGCGCTCAAAGCTGTTAATCTCCGCTCGAGTTGAAACCGGATCCCCTTCATGCGCCTTCTTCTCGTCGAGGACAGTGCCCGTCTTGCCGAACTCCTGGGCGAGACCGTGCGCGAGGCCGGCTGGCGGCTGGATGCGGTGACGACGATCGCCGATGCGGAGGCAGCCCTCTCGCTCGGCGAGCACGATCTGGTCCTCCTCGATCTCGGCCTGCCCGATGGCAACGGGCTCGATCTGCTGCGCAGCATCCGCCGCAATCACAAGGATCTGCCCGTTCTCGTCATCACCGCCCGCGGGTCGATCGAGGAGCGGATCGAGGGGCTGGATGCTGGAGCGGACGACTATCTGGTCAAGCCGTTCCATCACCGCGAATTTTTGGCCCGCTGCCGCGCCATGCTGCGCCGCAGCCCGACCGCCCTGCAGCCGGTGCTCGAATGCGGCGACCTGCGCTTCGATCCCGCGACGGCGGAGCTTAGCTGTGCCGGTGCGCCCGTTCCACTGCCCCCGCGCGAGCGCGCGCTGGTCGAGCTCCTGATGCGGGATGCCGGCCGCGTGGTCCAGAAGAGGAAGCTCGAACTCACCCTTTCCGAATATGGGGAGGAGATGACGGCGAACGCCCTGGAGCTTGCCGTCTCGCGCCTGCGCAAGAAGCTGCAGCCGCTCCCCGCCCAGGCCAATCTCGTCACCGTTCGCGGTGTCGGCTACATGCTGCAGGCCGACCCGTGACGACGCTCACCAACCGCTCGCTGATCAGCATCGTCGCCTGGCGTATCGTGATCTTCGCCATGCTGGCCCTGATGCTCGAATTCGGCATCGTCATCCTGCAATATTGGTCGAACGACGAGGATCTGGCCGGCTCGATCATCGCGGAAGAGACCGAGCGTCTGGCAAGCGGCATCGTCGCCACCGACGACCGGCTTTCCTTCGTCATGAGCCCGGGCCTCCTCGAGCGCTACACCATGCGCGAGGGCGAGACCGAGGGTGGCATTTTCGTACGCGTGCGCACGGCGGCAGGCGCCGTGCTTTATTCGAATTGCGAGGAAATGTGCCAGCGCCACTTCCTGCCGATCGAGGTCAACCCGCCGGACCTGTGGCAGCGGGAGATCGCGGCCGGCAAGCCGCTCAGCGTCGCGGGCGGGCGCTCCTTCCGCATGGGCGGCCGGGAGATCTTCGTCGAGCTGGCGGTGCTCGGCGATCCGCATAATTTCGTTGCCGGCGTGCTTCTGCACGAGCTTCGCGACCATCTCATCATCCCCATGCCGCTGATGTTCGGCCTGGTCGCGGGCGCCACGATCCTCTCCGTCGGCGCGGCGCTGAAGCCGGTCACGGCTGCGGCGAAGGAGGCAGACCGGATCGATCCGCGCGCGGCGCTGCAGCCGCTGTCGATCGAGGGCATGCCGCGCGAGGTGGCAACCTTCGCCGGTGCCGTCAACCGCCTGCTCGACCGCGTCGCCGATCTCATCCAGTCGCAGAAGATCTTTTCCACCTCGATCGCCCATGAGATCCGCACGCCGGTCGCCGTGGTGCGCATGGAGCTGGAGCGCATCGACGATCCGCGCGCCCGCAAGGCGGAGAAGGACCTTGATGCGCTGACCCACATGCTGGAGCAGCTGACCTCGCTCGCCAAGCTCGACGTCGTTGATGCCAGCGCCTTCCGCATGGTCGACCTCGAGACCATGGCCGGCGACAGCGTCGCCTCGCTCGCCCCTTATGTTTTCGAGAGCGGACGCACGCTGGAATTCGTCGGCGAGAGCGGCATCAGCCCGATCCGCGGCGTCCCGGCGCTGATCGAGAACACGGTCAGCAATCTCGTCGGCAATGCGGTCAAGCACACGCCCAAGGGCACGCATATCACCGTGCGCGCGGCAGCCCCCGCCGTGCTGGAGGTGGTCGACGATGGTCCCGGCTTCAGCCACTCTCCGACCCAAGTGCTGGAACGCGGCCGCACGAAGAGCTCGGACGCGCTGGGCGTCGGCCTGCGCATCGTCGAACGCATCGCCGAGCTCCACCAAGCGCGGCTGGTGGTGGACAGCGACCAGGGCAGGGGAACCCGGGTGCGCGTCGAGTTTGCCGCGGAGGAGCAGCCGGCGACGAAGATCGAGGCCTGAGGAACGAAGCATTCGGTCGTCAGTGCAAGCCACCGCCAGCCTTGGATGCCTCAGACGAATCCGAAGGCGTTGAAGGTGGCGTGAAGCAGGATGCTGGCGCTGAGCGACCGGGTTCGGAGCGCCACGACGCTTGTGATCAGGTTCAGGCAGAATGTGCCGACCTGCTGAGGCGCATAGCTGACATCGTGCATCGCGCTGAAGATCACCGAGGAAAAGAGGAAGATCGGGACGACACGATCTCGGAACAGCACACAGACCGCCGTCAGAACAATGCCGCGGAAGATAGGTTCTTCGAAGAGTGGCGGGAGGACGCAGAGGTCGAAGATAGTCTCACCGGTCAGATCCACGAAATCGTAACTTGGATCGATTGAGCGCGCCCAGAGCTTCACGGTAATCCGAACCGCGACAATGGCGGCAAGTGCGAAGGCGAGGAGGCGCCAATGCTCTTTTTCGGGGACATCGATCCTGCCTGTCAGCTGCGCGATCGGGATCTGAAAGCTGTATCGGGATGAGAGGATGATCACCCCAGGAACAGCAGTTCGAAGAGCAGCGTTGCGAAGTCGATGCGGACGAGATTGGCCCAGTAGTAGTAGCCGAGTAGGAAAGAGAGGAGGACGGCCGCGGCACCGGCAGGTGAAAGGCTTTCGGCACGCTCCACGCAGGACTGCCTGATCGAACGGAGGGACATTGGCGCGCAACCTCGGCATACACAGCGGCGCATGAATATAAGAAAAATCTAAATCTGACGAGCGGATTCATGCGTCTCGAATAGCCTTGCCGGATATGCTGGCTTTCGCGCCTGTGGTCCGCCCCGCCGCCGCGGGCAGAACGGGGTTTTTCTTGCTTCCAAAACCCTGTAAGCCGCGCGTGTCATCCTCAAGCTCTGGCTGTGCCGAGCGGTGAAAAAAGGAAGCTTTCCATGGATATCAAGCGTTTCGAGACCGGGCCCCGTATGAGCCAGGCCGTCGTGCACAATGGCACGGTCTATCTGGCCGGCCAGGTCGGCAAGCCGGGCGATGATGTCGCCACGCAGACCGGTCAGGTCCTCGAGCAGATCGACCGGCTGCTCGCCGCCGCCGGCACAGATAAGACCCGCATCCTCTCCGCCACCATCTGGCTGGCCGACATGGCTGACTTTCAGAAGATGAACGCCGTTTGGGATGGTTGGGTGCCGGCCGGCCATGCGCCGGCGCGCGCCACCGGCGAATCCAAGCTTGCCGGACCGGAATATCTGGTCGAAATCATCGTCGTCGCAGCCCTCTGAGCCGCGACATGGTCAGGGCGCCCCGCCTTGCGGGCGGGCGCCCATCTTGCGCCTCAACGCAGTCTACTCGCCAATGCGAGCAATGCCCGTTTCGCCATTATCACGCACCCACTTCACCTTGCCGGGGCCGGCATCGGACAGCTCGAAGCACATGCTCTTGCCGTCATACCAGGTCTTGAACTGCTGGCAGAGCTTGTCGGATTGAATCCACCACCGTCCGTTGTCCTTCGGCTTGATGAACTTGCCGAGGCCGACTGCGTCGCCGTCGCCGCTCACCGTCCCGGAAGACGCATAGTTCAGCGGAAATTCGCCGCCCATCGGCGCCGCGAGATAGATCGTGCGACCAATGATCTTCTCGCGAATCTCGGCTTCCTTCAGCGTTTCCGCCGTGGCGAGGCCGGCGGAGGCCAAAAGGATGCTTAACATCAACACGGTCTTTCGCATGCGCTTCTCCATTCCCGACGGGATCGTTACGCGCCTTGAGCGAGGGCGGATCATGCCTCCGGCAATCGATAGGCGCGTGGCACCCTGCCGGTCAGCGCTAGAGGAGGATCTTCTCGATCATCATGGAACAAGCAGTCGATCGGCGCGTTCTATTATGCGAAAGAACGCAGGCGCGACGATGCGGAAGCAGGCCGCGGCCGGTTCCATCCACTGTTCCGAGGATATTACCATGCTCTACTGGCTCCCGCGCATCGGGATGATTCTGCTCGTCTGTGCCGCTCTCGCCTTCGGCGCCTTTTCCGCAAGCTCGGACGATGTGGCGCGCACCCTGATGGTCGTCCTTCTAGGCCTCGGCCTCTTCTCCGTCACCCTGCGGATCTTCCCGCCGGAACGCTACTGAGCGGTAGCCTCAGACGGCGGTGAGCAGAATGCTCGTTTCGCTGTTCAGCACCCCATCGATCGTGCGCACCTCACGCAGCACGCGATCGAAATCCTGAAGCGATGCGGCGCTGATCTCGGCCACGAGATCCCAGGCGCCGTTCGTCGTGTGGAGCTTGTGGATTTCGGGAAAGCCCCGCAGTCGCCGGACGATGGCACTGGTCGATTTGCCGGTCACCTCGATCAGCATGATCGCTCGCACGCCGGAGCCGTCATGCTCCTCTCTGGCGCGCACGGTGAAGCCGAGGATGGCGCCCTGCGCCAGCATCCGGTCGATCCGCGCCTGGATCGTGCCGCGGGTCACGCCCAGAATATCGGCGAGCTTCGAGACCGGCGCGCGGCCATCGCTGCGCAGCAGCGCCAGGAGTTGGCGATCGAGGTCATCCAGCCGAACAGTCACTTTGTCCTATCTCCCTCAGCGATTTGCGTGATCCATAGCACGATTTGCCGCAGGCGCGCGATTTCGGGCAGCACCACGCCGGGTTATGCTGGGCTCTCTTCGGACAGCAGAGGGACCCGCAGATGCTCGCCAAACCGCCCGTTGCCCAAAAGCTCAATGTCGTTCCCTTTGTCAGTGTCGATCACATGATGAAACTGGTGCTCTCGGTCGGGATCGAACGGTTCCTGACGGAGCTCTCGGACGTGATCGAGGCAGATTTTCGTCGATGGGAGCATTTCGACAAGACCCCGCGCGTCGCCGCTCATTCGCCGGACGGGGTCATCGAGCTGATGCCGACCTCCGATGGCGCGGCCTATGCGTTTAAATATGTGAATGGCCATCCGAAGAACACGCGCAACGGCCTCCAGACGGTGACTGCCTTCGGTGTGCTTGCCGATGTCGAAAGCGGCTATCCGGTGTTGCTCACCGAAATGACCATCCTGACAGCGCTGCGCACCGCCGCCACCTCGGCCGTGGCCGCCAAGCATCTGGCGGCAAAGGGCGCGCGGACGATGGCAATCATCGGCAATGGCGCCCAGGCCGAGTTCCAGGCGCTGGCCTTCAAGGCGCTGCTTGGGATCGACCGGCTCCGCCTCTATGACATCGATCCCTCGGCCAGCGAGAAGTGCCGCCGCAATCTCGAAGGCTTCGGCTTCGACATCACGCTCTGCGCCAGCACGGCGGAGGCGGTGCAGGGGGCGGAGATCGTCACCACGGTGACCGCCGACAAGCAATATGCGACGATCCTCACCGATAACCTCGTCGGCGCCGGCATCCACATCAATGCGGTCGGCGGCGATTGCCCTGGCAAGACCGAGCTTCATCCGGATATTCTGCATCGGTCCGAGATCTTCGTCGAATATCCGCCGCAGACCCGCATCGAGGGCGAGATCCAGCAATTGTCGCCCGACCATCCGGTCACCGAACTCTGGCAGGTCATTGCCGGCAAGGCTGACGGGCGCCGCGATCCTGGCCAGATCACCCTCTTCGATTCCGTCGGCTTTGCGACAGAGGATTTCTCAGCGCTGCGCTATGTCCGCTCGAAGCTGGATGGCACGTGCTTCTTCGAGGAACTCGATCTCGTCGCCGATCCCGACGAACCACGCGATCTCTTCGGCATGCTGCTCCGCGCTCAGCACGCCTGACGTGTGGTGTTGCGGTTTTCTCCTCTTTTAGTAAGTTGGAACTTTCCTTTCTTCTCCGCGTTCCTCAGCGTCGCGGGGCGACCAGTCCTTGCGCCACGTTCGCGCGCGCGCCTCATGGCGAGGCTGAGAGACAGAACGCCTTGGTCGATTGACCATGCGTGACCAGGAAAGGTGGGGGGATGGCATCGGCGATACCAGAGCGGGCGCTCTTCAAGGCGAAGAAGAAGGGCGAGATCCCGGCTGCGACGCCGAGCGAGGAGGCGCTGGACTTCACACCCAAGAGTGGTCTCGACCTCGTCGTCGCCTGGAGCATCGTCGGCACCTTCGTCGTCGCCATGTCCGCCGTGGTCTACACGATGGAATCGATCCTGATGCCGGTGACGCTGGCAATCGTGGTTGGCATGGTGCTGGGCCTGGCGGCCGACAAGCTGGAGCGCTTCGGCTTGCCGCCGGCGCTGGGCGGCCTCGCCTTCGGCATCCTCTTCGTGATCCTCATCTTTTTCTTGATGAACGAACTCATCGACCCGCTTTCCAACATCGCCGCTGAAATGCCGTCGCTGATCGAGAAGGGCGTGCAGCGCGTCCTGCCCTATCTCGAACGCTTCGAATGGGCGCGACGGGCTATTGCCGGTGCGGATGAGAAAGCCATGGCAGACATGGCGATCGCCAATGCGGGCGCCATGCTCGGCGTCGTGGCCGCCGGGATCACACCCGCCTTCGTGCAGACGCTGATCTTCCTCGCCGCTCTCGGCCTGTTCCTGCTCGGCCGCGCGCATCTGCGCAAGACGATCATCATGGGCTTTGCCACCCATGACCGTCGGCTGGCGGCCATCCGCGTCATGAATGCGACCGAAAGTGCGGTCGGCTTCTACTTCTCGACGGCCAGCCTGATCTATCTGACGCTCGGCACGATCACGGCGCTGATCGCCTTTCTGGGCGGCCTGCCGGCGGCCGCGCTCTGGGGCCTCTTCGCCTTCGTCTCGAGCTTCATCCCCTATCTCGGCGTCACCGCCATGACGCTCGCGCTGGCCTGCGCCGGGCTGATGACGCATGACGCGCTGTTCTTCGCGCTGCTGCCTGCGACCCTGTTCTTCCTCCTGCATCTGGTCATGGAGAACCTGGTCACACCCGCGATTCTCGGCCACCGGCTGGAGATCAATCCCTTCCTGATCTTCGTCGCCATCATCTTCTGGACCTGGATGTGGGGCGCAGTCGGCGCCATGCTCGCCATGCCCCTGTCGCTGATCGCCATGACGATCTTCAACGAGGTCCGCACCCGGCCGCCGGAGCGCCAGCTGCCGGGCTGAGATCCTATCGACCCTTTGTTTCGGGGTTTGGCCTTCAGCCGGCGCTTAGGCCCGGCCGGCCTGGGCGTTCTCGTCGAAGAACAGAGCCTGGCTGATCAGCGCCTTCACCATGTCGGGATTGAAGGGCTTGGTGACGAGGAAGGCGGGCTCCGGCTTTTCGCCGGTCAGCAGCCGCTCGGGGAAGGCAGTGATGAAGATCACCGGGACGGTGGTGCTCGCGAGGATCTCGTTCACCGCGTCGATGCCCGAGCTTCCATCCGCAAGCTGAATATCGGCCAGCACCATCTTGGGCTTGGTCCGGTGGAAGAGTTCGACTGCCTCGCTATGGGTGCGCGCGACCCCGGCGACGCCATGGCCGAGGCTCTTGACCATGTCTTCGATATCCATGGCGATCAGCGGCTCGTCCTCGATGATCAGGATCTCGGTCACCACCTGCCGGGCAATGTCCTGTGAGGCGGCGCTGATCAGACGGTTTGTTTCCTCCTCGGAGATACCGAGGATCTCGGCGGTTTCCGCCCGCGTGAAGCCTTCGACGGAGACGAGCAGGAAGGCCTTGCGAGCATCCGGGGCGATCCGCGAGAGATTGGCGGCAGCCTTCTTCTCCCAGCCGAAGGGCGAGTCCGTCTCCGGCAACTCGATGCTGATCGTATCGAACTGCGTGCAGTAGAGCTTGAACAGGCTGACCCGGTCGCTGGAGGCGGCGGGGAAGAGCGAGAGATCGGCGATTAGCGCTTCCAGCACGGCCGCGACATAGGCGTCACCCGATGTCTGCGATCCGGTAATGGCGCGGGAAAAGCGGCGCAGATAGGGGAGGTGAGCGGCGATCCGCGTGGAAAGTGACATTTGAGACGTCCTTCAGTATGGTATCGCCTGCGTGACAGGTCTGTCGCTCATGGGTTCCCGAGTCGGGCCTCAAGCGTTTGACCATGTTTCGCCGCGGATGAAAAGTTTGCGGGGCGCATTTCCGGGCGGCCGAAAGGGATAGTAAGCAAAGTGTTAAATTCGAAACGACCGGTCCGAGGAGAGATCTAGGATGGGAGATCGTCCTGCCAAGCCGCGCAGCGATCGTCCCGTCAAGCCGCACAGCGCGGCCGTGGTCGCCAGCGGGTCGGTCGCACTCGACAGTCAGATCGCCGACAAGCTGAAGGCGCTCTATACCTCCGTCGAACAGGAGCCGATCCCGGACATCTTCCTCGACCTTCTCGAGCGCCTGGACAGGGCAGAACGAGGCGGAACGGACTAGGCGCTGCCGCCGCCATCTCGGGAACGGTGTTGTGCGCGCAAGACATGGAAAAGCCCCGGCCAGGACCGGGGCTTTTCCGTTAGATCCGTCTGCGATCAGCAGGCGGCGATGTAGCGGCGGCCATAGCGGTCGCGATAGTAGCAGCGGCCCGGCTCGTTGGCACGGCCGATCAGGGCGCCGGCAACACCGCCGACGGCAGCACCGACAGCGGCGCCACGAACATTGCCGGTGGCAACGCCACCGATGATGGCGCCAGAACCGGCGCCGATGGCCGCGCCGCGCTCGGTTTCAGAGCAAGCGGCGAGCGGCAGGATGAGGGCGACGGCGAGAAGAGCTTTTTTCATGATGATTTCCTTCAGCTAGACAAAAATGAACAGGGGTGATGCGCAGGGCTTCTTCAGATTCGTCCCATCAACACCAGAACGAGAAGGATGATCACCACTAGGCCCAGTCCTCCCGAGGGACCGTAGCCCCAGTTACGACTATGCCCCCAGTTCGGCAGCGCGCCGATCAGGAGGAGGATAAGAATGATCAGGAGGATTGTGCCGAGCATGGCAGGTCCTTTCGGGTTCAATCGAAGTGCGAGGCAAAAACGTGGCATTCCCGCTTTTGTTCCACACACTTGCATCTTTGTGAGCGTCTGATGATGGAGCGCTGATCCGCATCGCGCCCACCCCACAGCGAGGGGTTGTCTCCGCCCTCTCCAAAGCGTTCCGGCCTGTGTCGACGAGGAACTTTTGCGCGGCTCGGCGCGTTAGCGGGCCGTGAAACACGAGGGAGGTCGCGAGAAGGAATGCGAAGTCCTGTCCTGTCTTCACCCCGGCCATGAGGGCCGGCGCCGGGTCCAGCCGAGCTTCCGTTCCGCGCCCGGATCAAAATCCCCTTCACGCCGGTTCTTCATCCCACAGGACTGGTCGCGCCTTGTCCGTCCTGTTTCCCAAGGAGTTTCCGATGATTCTCAAGTCTTTCCTCGCCGGCACCGCGTTTGCCGCGGGCCTCGCCACCGCCGCCGTCGCCCAGCAGCAGGCCGCCCCTGCGCCTTCGGCGCAATCCTCGACGGCCGGTTCAGCCGGCGAGCAGATGCTTGCCTCCGCCGTGATCGGCAAGACCGTCTATGCGGGCGGCGACGAGGAGGGCGAATCGATCGGCAAGGTGCGCGACGTGGTCATCAACCCGACCGGCGGCACGGAAGCGCTGATTGTCGGCGTTGGTGGTTTTCTAGGTATCGGCGAGAAGGACGTGGCGATCAATTTCGACCGGGTCACCTGGTCTGATCGTGACGGCGAACGCATCCTGGTTGCCTCGGTCACCAAGACCGACCTCCTCGCTGCACCGCCCTTTGAGATGAAGCCGGTCATGGATCCCGCAGTCAACACCGGCGATGCCGCCGCTCCCGCACAGACCGGCAGCGCGCCGCTCGCGACCCCGGAGAACACGGAAGTGCCGCTCGATGCCGCTGGCGCCAGCGCGGCGGCCAGCCGCGCGGCGGGGCAGACGCCGGCTGCGGGAACGACGCCGGACATGACCGATCCCGATGCGCCGCTCGATCCGGCCGGCAACGGCACGGTGCCGCCGGATGACGAGCTGAAACCGGTCGACCCCGCGATGCTCAGCGCCGGCAAGCTGATCGGCACGCCGGTCAAGCAGGCCGATGACAGCCAGATCGGCAAGGTCGGCGATGTGATCCTCGGGGACAACGGCGCACTGGAGGCCTACGTCATCGATGTCGGCGGTTTCCTGGGGCTCGGCGAGAAGCCGGTGGCCATGAGCGCCCGCGACATTCAGGTGATGGCGGATGCCAAGGGCGCGATGACCATCTATTCGCCCTTCACCAAGGAGCAGCTGGAGAAGCAGCCTGCCTATGAGGAGAAGGCCTACAAGGCGAACCCCTCGTCCATCCTGCTCACCAATCCGAAGCCGTAACGGGCAGGGTTCCGCCGAGAGCCGCTCGACCGACCCCGGTCAACCGACCCCGCCGCGCCATTGCCCTTTGCCGCGGCGGGGATGACAATGGCGTCCGGCCGGGCAACTTTGCTCGCCTCTTTCCTCCGCAGGAGATCGCGATGAACATCACCCGCGCCGGCTCCGTGCCGTCCACCCCGGGCTCGCCGGATTATTTCACCGGCACCGTGCGGCTCGATGCCGCCTTCAAGACCACGCTGCCAGCCCGCCTCACCGGCGTCACCGTGACCTTCGAACCGGGCGCGCGCACCGCCTGGCATACGCATCCGCTCGGACAGACGATCATCGTCACGGCCGGCTGTGGCCGCGCCCAGCGGGAAGGCGGGCCGGTCGTCGAGATCCGCCCCGGTGATATCGTCTGGTTCTGGCCCGGAGAGAAGCATTGGCACGGCGCGTCCCCGACCACCGCCATGACCCATATCGCCATCGCCGAAGCGCTGGACGGCAAGGTGGTCGACTGGCTGGAGCAGGTCAGCGACACGGACTATAGCGCACGGGTCTCCGACTGAACGCGTCGGGCGAGGGGCGTTGCGTGCGCCCTCTTGCCTCTGATCGGCCCGTTACGCCTTGCGGGCCGCCTCCACCGCCCGTTCAAGGCGTGCGCCGTCATAGGGCTTGCCGAGCAGCACGGCCTTGTCGACTGCCTGCGCAGGCAGGTGGCTGTCGCCGGTGGCGAAGACCACGCCGATCTGCGGCTTGACGGCCCGGATTCGCCGGGCAAGCTCGCTGCCCGGCATGTCGGGCAGTCCGAGATCGGTAACGAGCACATCGATCTCCCGGCTTTCGAAGAGCGCCAGCGCAGCGCCGGCCGTCGCCGCTTCGCAGACCTCGTAGCCGCGTTCGTCCAGAAGGTCGGCCGTGTTCATGCGGATCAGGTCATCATCCTCGACCAGCAGCACCCGGCAGGGTCCCTCCACCTTCACCGTCCCATCCGCTGGTCGTTGCGCTGCGTCGGCGCTGCCTCGACTGGGCGGGGCGAAGCCAGCCGCCATCCGGGCCTGATCACGATTGGCGAGCAAATGGCGCAGCCGCCGGGCCAGCGCCTCCCTTGTATAAGGCTTCGAGAGAAGCTCGACCCCGGCATCAAGCTTGCCGCCATGGACGATCGAGTTCTCCGTATAGCCGGAGGTGAAGAGCACGACGAGTTCCGGCAGGCGTTCCTTGGCGCGCCGCGCCATTTCACGGCTCTTCAGCGGGCCGGGCATCACGACATCGGTAAAGACGAGATCGATCGGGATGCCGCTTTCGACCACCGTCAGGCCGGCCTGCGCATCCCGCGCGGTGAGCACGCGGTATCCGAGCTCCGACAGCGTCTCGACCACCGTCTCGCGCACGGCCTCGTCATCCTCGACCACCAGGATCGTCTCGTTGCCGCCGACGATCGGCCCGGCCTTGATGGCGACCTCGCGATCCTCGTCGGCATGGGCGCGGGGCAGATAAAGCCGCACCGTCGTTCCCTGTCCCAGCTCGCTGTAGATCTTCACATGGCCGCCCGATTGCTTGACGAAGCCATAGACCATGGAAAGGCCGAGACCGCTGCCCTTGCCTTCGGGCTTGGTGGAGAAGAAGGGGTCGAAGACCCGCTCCAGCACCTCCGGGGTCATGCCGGCTCCCGTATCCGTCACCGCCACCATGACATATTGGCCGGGCTCCACATCGGCATGCGCGCGCGCGTAATCGGCATCGAGCGAAGCATTGGCTACCTCGATCGTCAGCGTGCCCGCCCCCTTCATCGCGTCGCGCGCATTGATGGCGAGGTTCAGCACCGCATTCTCCACCTGGGTCGGATCGACGAAGGTGTTCCAGAGGCCGCCCGAGACGATGGTTTCCACCTCCACCGCCTCGCCGATCGAGCGGCGTAGGAGATCGTCCATGCCGTTCAGGAAGCGAGCAATATTGATGACCTTCGGCTCGAGCGCTTGGCGGCGGCCAAAGGCGAGCAACTGGCTGGCGAGCTTCGCCCCGCGGCTGACGCCGGCCAGGGCATTGGTCACCCGACGCTCGGCGCGCTCATTTCCGGCGACGTCGCGGGCGAGAAGCTGCAGATTGCCGGCCACCACCTGCAGCAGATTGTTGAAGTCATGGGCGACGCCGCCGGTCAGCTGGCCGATCGTCTCCATCTTCTGCGACTGCTGCAGCGCCTTCTGGGTGATCATCAGTTCGCTGGTGCGCTGTTCGATCCGGCTTTCCAGCGTGGCATTGAGCTCGGCCAGGGCCGCCTCGTTGCGCTTGGCATGTTCGATGTCGGTATTCGTGCCGATCCAGCGCTGGATGCGGCCGGCCTCGTCACGAACGGGAACTGCGCGCACCAGATGCCAGCGATAGACGTGATCCTTGCGGCGCAGGCGATATTCGGTCTGGTAGAGCGTGCCGGTCTCGAGCGCGTTCTGCCAGGCGGATAGCGCCGACGCACGGTCGTCCTCGTGAATGAAGGGGGTGAGGCCCTCCGGCATGTCTTCCGGCCCGCAGCCGGTAAAATCATAGACGCGATCGTTGAACCAGGTCGACCGCCCGGCGGGGTCGGCGGTCCAGACATGGTTGAGCATCGACTGCGAGAGCGTGCGGAACTCGGCCTCGCTCGCTCGTAGCGCCATCTCCATGCGCCTCTGGCTGGAGCGGTCGTTGAAGAGGACCGCGACATGGCCGCTCCCCGGCCCGTCAATCGGAAAGGCCTGGACCTCGAACCAGCGGCCGTCGAGCTCCGAAGCCGGGTTCTCGAAGGCGATCGCTTCCTGGTCGCGCGCCACCTTGCCGTAAAGGTCGAACCAGAACTGCTCGTGATGCGGCGCGATCTCCCGCATGCGCCGGCCGACCGCATCCTCGATGCCGCTCTGGAACCGGAAGGCGGCATTGACCTCCAGGAATTCGTAGTCGACGGGCTTGCCGTCTTCATCGAAGATCATGCGGATGATGCAGAAGCCGGCATCCAGTCGCTCGAACAGCGAGCGGTAGCGGCCCTGGTGACGCATCGCCTCGCGCTCGGCCTCGCGGCGCTCGGTCACGTCGAACAGGACGCCGGGAAGGCGTGCAGCACGGCCCTCGACGCCGGGCACAAAGCGGCCGCGCGCCGCGACCTCGCGCAGGCGGCCATCAGCATGGTGAACCCGGTATTCGCTGGTGAACAGCCCGCCATTGGTCAGCGTGTGCAGGATCTCGGAAGCCACGCGTTCGCGATCGGCATCGTGAATGCCGGCGGTGAAGCGCTCGAGCGGCAGCCCGTCGCGCGCCTCGTCCGGATCGAGCCCGAAGGCCGCGGCGAAGCGGGCATCAACCATGACCCGGTCGCGTCCGATGTCCCAGTCCCAGGTGCCGATCACTTCGCTATGGGACAGCGTCAGTTCCAGCTGCTCGCGCAGGCTCTGATGGGCGCGCAGCGCCAGCGCCGTCAGGCCGCCGGGCGCGGCCACGGTCGAAATCGACAGGTCGACAAGCCGCCCGTCGCGCGTCCGGAAGCGCTCGTCGCCCTCCGGACGCAGGCTCTGGAGCGGACGCCCCACCACATCGGCGGCCTGCCAGCCCAGCATGAACTCGGCCCCATCGCTCCAGCCGGTCACGGTCTCTTCGGCATCGATGAAGATCAGCGGCACTGGATTGGATGTATCCATGGGTGGGCAGGCACTTTCAGCAACGGCCGGTGGCCGAGAAAAATCCGCGGGCACATACCATTTGGCAGCCTGACCCGCAAACGGATTGGTCCCTTCATGGATTTAAAGGAAAGTGATGACTAACGCAGTTCCCGCGATTGACAAGCGCGGACAGGAACCGATGCGCCGCCGCCGCGTTGGGCCATCACAACCGCCAATGCGGCAGAAGGAGATCATAACAATGGACAGTTCGAAGACAGTTGCTCCAGGTCAGGATCGCGACGACCGGCCGCTCGACGCCCCGCATGCGCCGGAGGCGATCGAGAGCGATAGCCAGCTTCACGATCGCGAGGATGAAACGGCGATTGACCCCGATGACACGGCGACGCTCGCCGCACGCCGGGAAGCAGCCCGCCAACATGGCGATGCCTACATCGTCGCCAGCGACCTTGAGGATGCCGATCAGCGCGAAGCTGCACCTGGAACGCGCGAACAGGATTGAATCCGCGGAACCTTCGCGCATTGGTCGCGTTAAATTGTCACAGGCCGGGAGGATCCGGCTCCAACAGAGACCGAAAGGAAGCCCGTCATGAACCAGCGCTTCGACCCGAACGAAAAGCGTCCTGCCAATCCGACCACCTGGCCCGCCGACAGTGCGACGGCTCGTGAGGAAGCCCGCGCCGCCGACCCGCTTGCCCGCCCCGTCAATGATCCGATCGTCAACAATTCGGTCGATATCAATACACCGGTGACCGCCTCGCGCCGCAGCAGCTGGCCGATCCTGATCATCTTGCTCGCCGGCCTGGCACTTGCCTTGCTCGTCTGGCTGCCGGCCGAGATGAACAACGGCTCCGACACCGCGACGCAGCCCGCTCCGGCTTCCGACACAGCAACGCCGCCGGCCGCCAACACGACCACGCCCGCTGCCCCGGCTGACACCCCGGCCGCAACCCCGAATGCAACCGCTCCGGCCGCTCCCGATGCTACGGCACCGTCGACCCCGCCGGCTGCTACCCCAGCTCCGGCCACCGGTGCCGCTCCGGCTCCGCAGAACTAAGCGCGGACAGAGATTTGAGATCAACGAATGGCGAGGCTTCGGCCTCGCCATTTTTCGTTTCCCAAGGCGAGCCGCGGCTCGGGCGTCGCGAATCTGCGTCCGCAGTGAACAAAAGCCGCGCTCGGCGGTTTCTTGGCAGACGCCCGCTCGCGACCACGAAGGCGCGGCACATCACCTCATAAGGGAAGGACCCGTCATGATCGAGAAAACCACGCGCCGCGAAGAAGACTATCGCGATTACGAGGAGCGCGACATCGGCGAGGGCTGGCCCTATGCCGACGGCGTCTCAGGCTCCGAGACCAAGATCGAGAACGCCGGCTATGGCGAGACCGATGAATCCTTCGACGAAACGGGCAATCCTGGCTTCCAGCCGAGCGACGAGAGCGTGAATTTCGGCAAAGGCGGCCCGGATCTTCTGACCGACGACCCGGGTGCGGATTCCGACGACGATGCGATCGAGGATGCGATCGCCAACGCCCTGGAGGATCACGAGATCGAGACCTCCGGCGTCGAAGTCAAGGTCCGTCGCGGCATCGCAGAACTGTCCGGCTTCGTCGAAACGCTGGAAGATCGGCGCGCCGTAGAGGAGCTGGTCTACCGCACCGCCGGAATCTCGGCCGTGCGCAACGGCTTGACCACCCAGGCTGTGGATGCCGGCATTCCAGGCGACTGGAACGATTGACGGCGAAAGCCACGACTTGCGAAGCTGGCCGCTGGCGCTCTTAGAGCGCCGGCGGCCTTTTTCGATCTGTGGATCGGAACGGAGGGGACAGGCTTGAGGAGAGGGGCTGTGGGGCAGGGGGCTGAAGAGCAGCAGGAAACGTCCGGTGATCAAGGTTTCCACGCCAGCGAGTTTCTGGTCGGCCTTGGCCGGGGGCTCGCCGGCGCGCTGCTTTTCGCCCTGCCCATGCAGATGACCATGGAAATGTGGGATCTCGGCCATGCGATGGATCGCTGGCGGCTGATGACGCTGATGATCCTCGCCATTCCTTTGCTGATCGGCATCGCGCATCGCATCGGCTTCGAGCGCACCTTCACCTGGCGGGAAGGGGTTCGCGATGCCATGGTCGCCTATGCGCTGGGCATTCTCGCCAGCGCGCTGATCCTCGCTCTGTTCGGCCTGCTCGACACTCAGGATTCGCTCGAGGATATCGTCGGAACCATCGCCATCCAGGCGGTACCGGCCGGCATCGGCGCCCTGCTTGGCCGCAGCCAGCTCGGCAGCGGCGGCGAGGACGAGGCCGAGGAGGACGAGCCCGGCATGGGCTATGGCAGCGAGCTCTTCATGATGGCGGTCGGCGCGCTGTTTCTCAATCTCAACATGGCGCCGACGGAGGAGATGGTGCTCATCTCCTATATCATGACGCCCTGGCACGCTTTCCTGACCATTCTCCTCTCCATCGCGGTCATGCATGGCTTCGTCTATGCCGTCTCCTTCAAGGGCGGCCATGCGCTCGACGCGGCGACGCCCTGGTGGCATGCGCTGATCCGCTTCACGCTGCCCGGCTATGTGATCGCGCTGTTGATCAGCCTTTATTCGCTGTGGAGTTTCGGCCGGCTGGACGGTGCCGGCTCCATGCCGGTGTTGATGTCGATGATCGTTCTCGGGTTTCCCGGAGCCGTTGGCGCCGCCGCCGCCCGGCTGATCTTGTGAGGCGATAATGGCTGGAAAAGCAAGCAAGCGCGTCTCGCGCAACCCGCACTGGATCGAATGGGCAACCGGTCTCCTCTCGACCGTCCTCGTTGTCGGCCTGATCGCCGTCATCGCCGCTCATGGCTTTGCCGCCCGCGGCGCCGTGGCCGATCTCAGCGTTTCGCCCACCACCACCCGCGCGACGGCGCAGGGCTTCGCGCTCTCCTTCATCGTGGTCAATGGTGGCAAGAAGACCGCCGCCGAAGTACCGGTCACCGGCCGCCTGATGAAGGACGGTCAGCCGGTCGAGGAGCGGGAGGTGGCCTTCGATTACGTGCCGGCGCAATCACAAGCCGCGGGCGCGCTGATCTTTACCAACGATCCCTCGCGCTTCGAGCTCGAGCTGCGCGCGTCCGGCTATCGCGATCCGTAAGCGTACGCTCTGTCATCACGAGGCCCAGGCCTCCGGAGTGTCCGGAGCGGTCGCTTCATTGTCGTTGAGATGGGCGGTCAGGGCGCGCAATGCCTCATGATGGCTGGCAAAGCGTTCGCCGTCGAAAGGCCAGACATTGAACTTGACCGCCATGAACCGGAATGCATCGCCCTCCGGCATGAGCGCACCGACGGCCTCGCCGGCAATTTCGATGATCTGTTTCTTCACGAGAGCCACTCCTGCAGGACCGATAACCGGCACCAGACGTGGCTCGAAACGGCACATCGCTCCGTTCGTTCCTCACAAAAGAAACTTGACGGTTTTCGAATCGAAGACCGCTTGGAGCGGTACCATCCCCCGCTGACACGATTAGGCGAGAAAGCGCTCCGGCCGGTACGGCGCGAGATCGACGACGGTGCGCGCCCCGGTCATCTGCTCGGCGAGCGCCCGGCCGGTGACCGGACCGAGGGTCATGCCGTGATGAGCGTGGCCGAAGGCGAACCAAAGGCCCTGGTGGCGCGGCGCCTTGCCGATGATTGGCATCATGTCGGGCGTGCAGGGGCGGGCGCCCATCCAGGGCTCGGCATCGCGCCGCTCGGCCAGCGGGTAGAAATCCCGCGCCACGCGCTCGGCGCGGTCGAGCTGGACCGGCGTCTTCGGCGCATCGCGCGTGGCAAATTCTGCGCCGGTCGTCAGGCGGATGCCGCGCAGCATCGGCGCCAGGAAATAGCCCTTCTCGGCATCCAGCACCCAGTTGTTGAGCTGCGCGCCCTCCTGCGAGCCATAATGCATGTGGTAGCCGCGCTTGACGGCCAGCGGAAAGCGGTAACCAAGCTTGCGCGTCACCGTATCCGCCCAGGGGCCAAGCGCCACGACAACCTCCAAGGCTTCGATCGGCCCTTCCGGCGAGGCGATCCGCCAGCCGGGGCCTTCCAGCACATGTTCGAGGGTGGCCGCATCGCCGGCGACGATCTGCCCGCCCAGCGACTGGAAATAGGTGAGATAGGCTTTGTTGAGGCTGTGCGGATCGCGGATCGACCAGGGGTCGGTCCAGCGCAGGCCGCCGGCAAGCTCCGCCCGGATCGAGGGCTCGAGCGTCTTGATCTCGCTGCTCGACAATTTCTGATGGTGGACGCCGAAGCCGGTCGACAGCCGTTCCGCCTCGCGATAGGCCTCGTCGCGCGCTTTTTCGGTGCGAAACACCTTCATCCAGCCGTCCCGCTGGATCAGATTGTCGGCACCGGAGGCCTTGATCAGGTCGTCATGCTCGGTAATCGAGTTTTCAATCAGCGGCGCATAGAGCCGCGCAATGCGCTGATGCTGGGTAAAGCCGGAGTTCCACCAGTAGCGGATCAAAAAGGGCACGAGGCCGGGCAGCGCCTTGACGTGGTAATGCGCGTCGATCGTGTTGTTCAGCGCGTAGCGGAACAGCGCACCGAAATCATGGGGGAAGCCGTAGGGGACGACGCCTTCGCGCTGGATGAGGCCGGCATTGCCGAAGGAGGTCTCCTCGCCGACGCCGCGGCGATCGACCAGCAGGACCGACTTGCCGCGCCGCGCCAGATGGATCGCGGTCGACAGCCCGACGATCCCCGCTCCGAGAACGACCACATCTGCCTTCATGCGCGCCAAACTCCTTGTTGACCGTTTCGCCGTCCACTGACCGCCCGGCCTCGTGCCGTGCCGGTTCCCAAGCGGGAGGGCCGGTCTCCTGAATAGCCAAGCCCCCTGCACCCTGCAAGCGCGGCGCATCCTCGTCCCGCCGGACAAGAAAAAGGGGAGTGCCGCGGCACTCCCCTTCGGGAACGGATCTGAACGGTCCTGTCTCAGGTCCGGCGCATCAGGCCGGCGACCAGCGAGATGACCAGGAAGGCCAGGAACAGGAAGAAAAGAATCTGGGCAATACCAGCGGAAGCGCCAGCAATACCGCCGAAGCCAAGAACACCGGCGATGATCGCGACGACCAGGAAAACAAGTGCGTAGTAAAGCATGGGTGGCTCCTCTCTGTGACTGATGCTCCTCAACGCATCGATCACAAGTTTGTTCCTAAGCCCAATTCGGTCCGTGATCGCGACCATTAACCAAGCATTCACCATAAATTGCAAGATCGGCCCATTTTGGCACGCTTGGACGATGCTCATACGGGAACTTCACCTTCTAGGCGGCGTTGAGGCAGCACTTGGACACTTTGCGAAAGCGACGAACATGACCGTATCGATCTCGAACATATGGAAATCTGCGTTGGCTTCGTCACGTCCGGCAAACCGCACGGGGGACAACAGCCACATTGGGCGAACGCTGAAGGATCTCTATTTCAATGGTGAGACGCCGCGCACTGAAGGCCGCTTCGAGCAGTTGCTTGACGAGCTGGACACGGCGGAGCGCAGCCGCCGGCATCATTGAAAGGGTGATCTTCCCCTTCGTTCGCTGAGACAGAGGGCGGCCGTCGTGGCGCCCTTTTTCATGCCTTCGGTCCGTCGCCGGCCTTGGAGAGTTTCGCGGCGCTACGGGCAGACCGGCAGCGATCGGAGCAGTAGCGCAGCTGCTCCCAGTCCTTCGCCCATTTCTTTCGCCAAGTGAACGGCCGGCCGCAGACGGCACAGGTTTTGACAGGAAGATCTCCCTTGCGCACCATCTTCGCCATCGGCCAGCTCCGGATCTCGCTACTGCCGCACGACGATCCGCGCCTTGTAGGGCACGCGGGCGTAGAGATCGATGACATCCTGGTTCATCAGCCGGACGCAACCGGACGACGTCGCCGTACCGATCGAGTTCCACTCCGGCGTCCCGTGCAGGCGGTAGAGTGTGTCCTGTCCGTTCTGGAAGATATAGAGGGCGCGGGCGCCGAGCGGGTTCTTCAGGCCCGGCTCCATGCCGCCGTTTTCGATGGAATAGCGGGCGAGCGAGGGCTGGCGGGCGACCATCTCGTTCGGCGGCTTCCAGCGCGGCCAGGGCTGGCGCCAGTGGATGACGCCTTCGCCCTGCCAGGCAAAGCCATCGCGGCCGATGCCGACGCCATAACGCATCGCCGTGCCGCCGGGCTCGACGACATAGAGGAAGCGCGAGGGCGTATCGACCACCACCGTGCCGGGCGTTTCGCCGGTCGGGTCCAGAACCCGCTGGCGGTAGAAGCGCGGATCGACGCGCTCGAAGGGGACGGCGGGAATGAGGAAGCCACCATCCTCCACCGGACCATACATAACCATCAGCTCGTCCTGCGTCGGCGGGACGATGGGCCGGCGGACGGCCTGGGGAACCGGCGCCGAGCGGGGCAGGGAGGCCGAGCAGGAGGCGAGCGCGGAGGTAGCGAAGCCGAGCAGCAGCAAGCGGCGAGACAGTGACGGGAGGGGCATCGGGCATCTCAATTGGAGCGGGTGTACCACTGACATAGACGAGGCTAATTCAAAGGCACAGGGTCAGCGCGATCAATTTTTGCAGTGCCGCATTTGGGCAACGATTCACTTTGTAAGGCATTTGTTTCCTTTATCCACCGTTCTCCTTCAAACCGTCCTCAGCAACGGGCGAGTCGTTAAGGAACGTCGTGTCACCATCCTCGCATCGATTTGCGGAGTGCGTTGTGATGTCTTTGAAAATTCTGCTTGCTGCCGCCTGCCTGACCCTGTCCGCCCTCCAGCCCGTCCACGCCGAGGATGCGGTGCTGAGGATCGGCACCGAGGGTGCCTATCCGCCTTTCAACTTCATCGATGCGAAGGGCGAACTGGCCGGCTTCGATGTCGACATCGCCAAGACGCTCTGCGCCGAGATGAAGAAGACCTGCAGCTTCGTCGCCGTACCCTGGGTAGAAATCATCGATGGGCTCGAGCAGAACAAATATGACCTGATCGTCGCCAGCATGGCCTATACGGAAGAGCGGGCGAAGCGCATCGCTTACTCCGATCCCTATTACCGCTCGCACGCCGTCTTCGTCGGCGATACCCAGCGCTTCACCGATACCTCGCCCGAGGCGCTCGCCGGTGCCCGTATCGTCGCCGGTGACGGCACCATGCATGCCGACTATCTCGACAAGGTCTATGCCGCGAAGAGCACGGTGCTGCATGCCAAGGACCAGCCGGAAGCGCAAGGCATGCTCGAAGAGGGCAAGGCCGATCTGCTGCTCGCCGACGCCATCGACCTGATGAGCTTCCTCGAAAACACCAAGAAGACGAGCTTCGACTTCATCGGCGATCCAGTCACCAACGATCTCCTGCAGAGCACCTCGCACATCACCGCCCGCAAGAGCGATACGGCCCTGCTCGCCGAGGTCAACGCCGCCCTGAAGCGCATCCGTCTGAACGGCGCCTACGATCAGGTCAACGACAAGTATTTCCCCTTCAGCATCTATTGAGCCATTATGCCGGGTTGGTTCTTTCCTCTGCGCAAAGTCTCGCTGAAGACGGCGGGACATCTGGCGCTCCTGCTGGCGGTGCTCTACGCGATCACCGCCTCTGCCTATTCCGTGTCCTTCCTGAACACGGTGGAGGAAAGCGCCCGGCTGACCCGCGAGCAGCAGATCCCGCTCATCCTCTCGCAGAACCGCAATGCGCTCAAGGTCGAGCGTGCCGCCTCGCTGATCCGCTCGGTCTATCTGGCCCATGATCGGCGGGTCGAGCGGCAGATCCAGCTGCAGCTGCAAACGCTCTGCCAGAGCTTCAGCCTCGACGACAACCGCATGCTGATCGACGGCGCCCGCATCATCGCCGCCGAGGTCAAGCGCATCGTGGTCGGCCGCGAGGCCGCCCGCAGCCTGCGCGAACCGCCGGCCGCAACCGATCCGCCAATGGCGGCCGACGATCGGGAACACCGTATCGCCCGCGCCGAGGCCGACAGTACGGAGGCTTATAAACGGGCGATCGCGACTGCCGACCGTCTGAGCGACAGCCTGTCGACCGATGCCGTCATGCTTGCCGATACGCTCGTCTCCTCGGTTGCCAGTGCGGCATCGGAGGTGAAGAAGCGTTGGATCCTAATCCTGACGCTGCCCGTACTGTTTCTCGTCGTCACGCTCTGGGTGGTCCGCCGCTTCATCGTCGCGCCGATCGGTGCAGCGATCCTGAAGCTGGAGGCGATCGGCCGCGGCGGGGATGTGGAAGGGGCGCTGCCGAAACCGCTCTTCGCCGAGCTCGCCACCATTGCCGATGCGGTGGACAGTTACGGCGCGCTATCGGAAAATCTGAAGCGCACCAATGCCATGCTGCAGATCCTGTCGGATCGCGACGGGCTGACCGGCCTCCCCAATCGCCGCAAGCTCGAACTGCTGCTGAACGACGCCTTTGCGAGAGCCAGCGTTAGCGATGGCAATCTGGCTGTCATGATGATCGACCTCGATCATTTCAAGGCGATCAACGACACCCATGGCCACAAGGCCGGCGACCAGTGCCTGCGGGCGGTGGCGGATCTCCTGCAGAAGATCGGCGAGGACAGCTCGATCTCGGTGGCGCGCTATGGCGGCGAAGAGTTCACCGCGCTCGTGGAAGGGCGCGATACCGCGACGGTCAAGGCGGTGGCGGAGCGGATCCGCCGCACGGTGGCGACGCTGACGATCGATCTCGGCAGCGGACAATCGGTCTCCTTCACCACCAGCATCGGCATTTCCACGCTCGGCGCCCGCCGGCTTTCCGATATCGGCCTGCTGCTCTCGGAAGCCGACAAGGCGCTCTACGCCGCCAAACATGCCGGCCGCAACCGCGTGACCGTGCACGACCCCCGCACCCGCGCGGCGTAAGTTGGCGCCTATCGCGCCAGCTGGCGGGCCAGATCCAGGAAAGCCCGCAGGCCGGCGGAGAGATTCCGGCGGCTCGGATAATAAAGGCAGAGGCCGGGAACGGCCGGCGTCCAGTCCTCCAGGATGCGGATCATCCGGCCGGCGGCGATCTCGTCGGCGATATCCTGATCGATCATATAGCCAAGCCCCATACCTTCGAGAACCGCACGGCGCACCAGGCTCGCCTCGTCGAGGGTGATCCGGCCCGGCACATCGATCTGCAGCGCCTCGCCGTCCTTCTCGAACCGCCAGCGCAGCAGCGAGCCATCCGGCAGGCGGGCGCGGATGCAGTCATATCCAAACAGATCGGCCGGCACTTTTGGGCGTGGCCTTTGTCCAAGATAGCCGGGCGCGGCGACGACGGCATGCCGGTGCGGCCGGCCGAGTGAGACGGCGATCATGTCGCTCGGCACCAGCGCCGCGACGCGCACACCGAGATCGAATCCGTCGCGGACGATATCGACCAGACGCCCTTCCGTCACCAGATCCACCGCCATGTCCGGATAGAGCCGCAGGAACTCCGGGACCAGACGATCCATGATCGCTCGTCCGGCAAAGGGCGCGGCATTGATGCGGATCGTGCCGGAGGGGGTCTCGCTTCTGGAGCGAACGCTCTCCAGCGCGCCGCGTAGATCGTCCAGGGACGGCGTAACCCGCTCCATGAAGATGCGGCCTGCCTCCGTCAGCGCTACGCTGCGGGTGGTGCGGTTGAACAGGCGCGTGCCGAGATCGGCTTCCAGCCGCGCGATCGTGTGGCTGAGCGCGGTGGTCGACAGGCCGAGATCGATCGCCGCTGCGCGAAACGTGCCGCGCCGTGCAATGGCGATCACGGCCTCGAGGTCCCTGAGGCTCACCTGATCCATTGTCCCGTGTCCTGCAATGCTTCATGCCTCTTTATCCCACTTATCGGGGTGTTCGGAAGCCCTTACCTTCTCTCCATCGATAAAGAACAGGAGGCAGGCAATGACGATGCCATGGACGGTGAAACACTATTTCGATGCCGACGGGCGCGGCGACGCGGAGGCGCTCGCCGCCCTGTTCACCGAAGACGCAGTGGTCGAGGATGAGCAGGCGGTGCATGCGGGGCGCGAGGCGATCCGACGTTGGTGGGCCGATGCCAAGGCGAAATGGCAGTTTACAAGCAACCCCTGGAGACGGTGCGCGAAGGCGACCGGGTGCAGGTCCATGCCCGGGTCAGCGGAAATTTTCCGGGGAGCCCGATCATGCTCACCCATCATTTTACGCTGAAGAGCGATCAGATCCTTCGCCTGGAGTTCCACTGATGAGCGATTTTTTGACGCTCAAGGGCAAGCGTGCCCTCGTCACCGCCGGCACCAAGGGCACGGGTGCGGCGACCGTCTCGCTCTTTCGCGCGCTCGGCGCCGAGGTGCTGACGACGGCACGCAGCCGGCCCGATGACCTGCCGGCGGAGGCCTTCATCGAGGCCGATCTCACAACTGCGGAGGGCTGCGAGCGTCTGGCAGACGCAATCCAAAGCCGGCTTGGCGGCCTCGACATCCTCGTTCACATGCTGGGCGGGTCGTCCGCACCGGGCGGCGGCTTTGCAGCACTTGGGGAGGAGGACTGGCAGCGGGAGCTCGGCCTCAATCTTCTCCCCGCAGTGCGGCTCGACCGGCTGCTGGTGCCCCACATGCTCGAGCAGGGGCAGGGCGTCGTGATCCACGTCACCTCGATCCAGAACGTCCTGCCGCTCCCCCAGTCGACCACGGCCTATGCCGCCGCCAAGGCGGCGCTGTCGACCTACAGCAAGTCGCTGTCGAAAGAGGTCTCGCCGAAGGGCGTGCGGGTGGTGCGCGTTTCACCCGGCTGGATCAACACCGAGGCCTCCGTGCATTTGGCCGAGCGGCTCGCAAGCCAGGCCGGCACGGATCTGGACGGTGGGCGGCGGATCATCATGGACAGTCTCGGCGGCATTCCGCTCGGGCGCCCGGCCGAACCGGAGGAGGTCGCCAATCTGATCGCCTTCCTCGCCTCCGACCGCGCCGGCTCGATCACCGGCACGGAATACCGGATCGACGGCGGCACCGTTCCGGTGGCGTGATAGCCAACCGACGCGCTGGCTTCACGCAGGCGCGTCCCAGCCGCCGATCTGTGAATAGATCGCATTGCGCAGGTATCGGACATCGCGATTGAGCGCCGCCAGTTCCTGCGGTGTCTGAGTGGAGGCGGCGAGCAGAGTGTCACTGAGGCAGCCGGCCCGGTGCTTGAGCGCCTGGCCTTCCTCGGTCAGCGAAACGACCACCTGGCGTTCATTGTCCCGGTTGCGCGTGCGGCTGAGAAGGCCGCCGGCCTCCAGCCGCTTGAGAAGCGGCGTCAGCGTGCTCGATTCCAGCGCCAGCGCCTGGGCGATCGCCCCAACGGTCTGGTCCCCGTCCCGCCAAAGCACGTTGAGGACGAGATATTGCGGATAGGTCAGGCCAAGCTCGTCGAGAAGCGGCTTGTAGGCGCGCTGGATGGCGATGCCGGCCGTGTAGATCGCATAGCAGAGCTGATCGTGAAGCGGCGGCGGATCATTGGCGGCGGCTGGATCCGCATTGGATTGGGTCATCGATGGCACTCCTGTTTCCGCCTATCTAATAAGCACCATCACAAAAAACAATATCGCGATAAGAAAGGGGTTGACGACCAGAACCGTATCTGACACCTTACATATATCGCGATAACGGTTATCGCAGAAACAAAGAGGAGATCATCATGTCCATCCGGAACACGCTCGCTACCGCCGCTCTTGCCAGTGCCGCCATGCTCACCGCCGGCGCAAGCCATGCCGCCGACCGCATCCCGGCCGACCAGGCGGTCAAGAATGTCGTTCTCGTCCATGGCGCTTTCGCCGATGGGTCGGGCTGGAAGTCGGTCCACAGCCTGCTGACCGAGCGGGGCTATCACGTCACCATCGTCCAGAACCCGCTGACCTCGCTCGCCGACGATGTCGCCGCCACCAAGCGGGCGCTGGAGCGGCAGGATGGGCCGGCCATCCTCGTCGGCCATTCCTGGGGCGGCACGGTGATCACCGAAGCGGGCGTCGATCCGAAGGTCGCCGGCCTGGTTTATGTCTCGGCGCTGTCCCCGGATGCCGGCGAGACCACCGCCCAGCAATATGAGGGCTTCGCGCCGGCCAAGGACTTCGTGCTGGAGACGACGTCCGATGGCTTCGGCTATGTCCGCCCCGACAAGTTCAAGGCCGGCTTCGCGCATGATGCGAGCGATGCGGACGTCGCCTTCATGCGCGATGCCCAGGTGCCGATCAACATGTCCGCCTTCGGCACGGTTCTGAAAAACGCCGCCTGGAGGACCAAGCCGAGCTGGGCCGTCATCGCCACCGAAGACAAGGCCTTCGACCAGGCCATGCTCATCCACATGGCCGAGCGCATCAAGGCGAAGGTCACCAAGGTTTCCGCCAGCCACGCCCTGTTCATGACGCAGCCGGGCGTCATTGCCGAGACGATCGACGCGGCCGCCAAGTCGGTCTCCACCAAGTAGGTCCTTACCGACGCGCATCGAGGCAGGCTCTGCCTCGATGCTTTTCGAGAGCAGGTCTGGACAGCGCCCGATGGCGTTTCCAATGAGCGCATCCAGGGACCGAGTCCGCGTCTCCCGACGAAGATCGACCGAAGCCCAAGTGCCCGGGACTGATCGCAAGGCGCATCCATCCGCGGTCTGCCTGGCCACACTCTGCATCGCGGCCCATGACCGCAACACCGAACCATTCGCTGCAGCACCGAAGGAAACCCGCGCTCATCGCGTCGGCATCGTCCGCCGTTACAGCTGAAATTTGATGGAAATGATAAAAAAACACGGAAACGGCAGTTTCCGGTCAGTCATCGAACAACGTGATTCACCGAGGAAGACCCATGACCCCACCCTCCCGAAAGACCGAGAAGGCTGCGACCATTCTCGATACGGATGCCGCGCAGTTCGACTTCATCGTCTGTGGCGCCGGCTCCAGCGGATCGGTCGTGGCAGCGCGTCTGGCCGAATGCGGCGGGGCGCGGGTGCTGCTGCTCGAAGCCGGTGGCGATGCCGCGGCCGATTGTGTCCGCGAGCCTGGGCAGTGGCCGCTCAATCTGGGCTCGGACCGTGACTGGGGCTTCGTCGGCGAGCCGACGCCGGGCCTCGCCGGCCGCCGGCTGCCCCTGAACATGGGCAAGGGGCTCGGGGGCGGCTCGAGCATCAATGTCATGGTTTGGGCGCGGGGTCACAAGCAGGATTGGGAACATTTCGCCGCCGAGGCCGGCGATGCGGGATGGTCCTATGAATCGGTGCTTGGCTACTACAAGCGGATCGAGGACTGGCAGGGAGCGCCCGATCCCGTTCGCCGCGGCACGGGCGGGCCGGCGCATGTCGAACAACCGCAGGCACCGCAGCCTGTCGCCCATGCACTGCTGAGCGCAGCCGCTGGCGCCGGCATCCCGGTCTTCGACACGCCGAATGGCGCGATGATGGAAGGCGAGGGCGGTGCGGCCATCGCCGAGCTGCGCATCAAGGACGGCAAGCGCCAGACGGTCTATCAGTCCTATGTCGAGCCACTCGAACACAAACGAAACCTGACGGTGATCACCGGCGCGCTGGTGTCGCGGTTGTTGTTCGAGGGCAAGCGCGTGGTCGGCGTCGAGGCGATCGTCGATGGGCGGCAACGGCAGTTCCGCGCCTTTTTCGAGACGATTCTTTCGCTCGGCGCCATTCAGACGCCGAAGCTGCTGCTGCAATCGGGCATCGGGCCGAGCGCCATGCTCGCCCAGCACGGCATAGCGGTCGTTGAGGATCTGCCGGGGGTTGGGGAGAACCATCAGGATCACCTCGCCTTCGGCTGCACCTGGGCCTATCGCAAAACGGAAAGCGTCGGCGGCAGCGGCTGCGAGGCGACGCTCTACTGGAAGAGCAATTCCCGTCTCACCCAGCCGGACATCCTGCAATGCCAGCTGGAATTCGCCGTTCCCTCGCCGGTGGAAGCGGCGCTCGAAACCCCGGCGCAGGGCTGGAGCATGTTTGCCGGTCTCGCGCAGCCGAAAAGCCGCGGACGGCTGCAGCTGTCCGGGCCGAATGTCGAGGATCCGCTGCTGATCCAACCGAATTCGCTGAGTGAGCCCGAGGATGTCGAGGCGGCGATCGCAGCCGTGGAACTCTGCCGCGAGCTCGGAAACGGTGCCGCCTTCGCGCCGCTGGTTACCGGCGAGACCGCGCCCGGCGCCCGCGACCGGCGCGGGCTGATCGATTTCCTCCGCCGCGCCGGCATCACCTTCTGGCATCAGTCGGGCACCGCCAAAATGGGGCGCGACCCTCTCTCGGTCGTCGATCATCAGCTGAAGGTCTACGGCATCAAGGGGCTGCGGATCGCCGACAGTTCGATCATGCCGCGCATCACCACCGGCAATACCATGGCGCCCTGCGTGGTGATCGGCGAGCGCGCCGCCGACATGATCCGCGCCCAGCACGAACTTTGAACCGAAAGCTGTCCCGGCCTTTCTCCCTCCGCACGAGGAGAGGCCGGAGCGGACGCGTTGGCTATCCCGAAGAAAGATCCGTCATGCTCGATCATGTTCGTCCCGTGCCCGTCGTCGAGGCTGCAGACCTCGAGGCCGATATGCACGGTACCTTCGCTACCTATCGCGCGACCCATCCGCTCATCGCGCTCGCCGGCGGCGGCTATGTCGTGCTGCGCTATGCGGATGTCGAGCGGCTGATGAGCGATCCGCGCCTGCAGGCCACCGAGACCGCTCTTCCGCATCAGGCGGGGCTCACCAAAGGCGCGCTCTTCGACCTGTTCGAGTACGGCATGCTGACGGCAAACCGCGAAACCCACGCCCGCCGCCGCGCCGCCCTGTCGCGCGCTCTGGCGCGGGAGAGCCTGGAGCATTTTCGCCAGCATGTTCGCGATGCGGCCTCGCTCTTGATCGATGCCCGGATCGCAGACGGACGGCTCGAGCTCGTCTCGGCTTATGCGCGCCAACTTCCGATCCTGGCGCTCGCGCGCCTGCTCGATGTGACGGATGACGCGCTGCCCACATTCGAGCGGGATGTTCTCGCCATGAACGCCTTCTTCAGGCCCGGGCCGACGCCAGACGCAGTCGCCGCGGCGGAAGAGGCGGCTCTGCGCCTGCAGAGCGCACTCGCCGATCGCCTCGATCAGGTGGACGCGGAACGGCCAGGCAGCTTCCTCTCCACCTACAAAACGACCGCGGGCGAGCATCAGCTGTCGCCGCTCGAAGGACTGATGCAGATCGTCCAGATGATCATCGGCGGGACGGAATCCATGCGCACTGCCCTTGTCGTCGAGATCGCGCAGCTGCTCGGCAATCGCAATCAGTGGGAATCCGTCTGCAGCCATCCGACGCTGGTCGCCAATGCCGTGGCGGAGGCGCTTCGGTTCGACCCGGGCATCGCCGGGGTGGTGCGCGTGGCGGTCGAGGAGATCGATCTCGGCGGATGGATTGTGCCGGCCGGGCACATGGTGCTGCTCTCCGCTGTCTCGGCGCTGCGCGACGAGCGGGTCTTTGCCGACCCTCATCGCTTCGATCTCTCACGGCCGAGCCTCAATCTCGCCCGGCTCGCCTTCGGCGGCGGCGCCCATCGCTGCGTCGCCGAAGCCTTCGGCCGGGCCGCGCTGGAGGAGGGCCTAGCCGTCCTGACCGAGCGGCTCCCCACCCTCCGGCTCGAACATTCTCCGACCGTTACCGGCCATGTCTTCGTCCGCGAAACCAGCGAGTGCTGGGTGCGCTGGCAACACTGAGCGCGCCGCCCGCGCCCTTACCTTCGAGCGGGCAACGCGGCGCTGAGCTGCCCGACGCTCGCCCTCCGCCTGAACCCCGATCCGCGCACGGCAGGATGACCCATTCCCGTCAACCGCGTGCTCGACAAAGAAAGGCCTCATCATGGCACTGCCAAGCAGAACCACCCCGCCCGTCCTCAGCTGCGCCGCGCTCGATGCCACGCCGCACCAGATCTTTCGCGAGATGCGACCGCATTTTCCCTTCATCGAGCGCGACGATGGCGTCATCCTGGTCCTCAGGGCGCGCGATGTCGAACGACTGATCACCGACCAGCGCACTCGGCAGATCGAAACCGAGCTGCTGCGCTCCAAGGGTGTCGGCCCGGGCCCTGTCATGGATCTCGTTTCCAACAGCCTGCTCTTTTCCAATGGCGAGACGCATCGACGCCGACGCCAACCGCTGTCGCGTGCCTTCGCTTTCCGGATGATGGAGGGGCTGCGGCCGACTGTCCGGTCGCTGGCCGAGGCCTTGGTCGACGAGAAGCGCGACAGCGGCCTGCTCCACCTGCGCGACGACTTTGCGTCTCTCGTCCCGGCGATCACCCTTGCGGCGATCCTTGGCATTCCGCGCACAGACGTTCCCGTCTTCACCGCGCTCTCGTATCGGGTGTCAAAGATCCTCACCTCTTCTTGGACGCGTGACGATCTGCCGGACATCGAGCAGGCGACGCAGGATCTGACCCTCTATATCGAGGCGCTGATCGAGGACCGGCGCCGCCATCCGCGGCCGGATTTCCTGTCCGACTATGTCGAGACGGTCGATCGAGCCGGCGCGATGACTGCGCTGGAGGCGATCATGCAGATCGTCTCCGTGGTGCTCGGCGGCAGCGACACAACGCGCGCGGCGATTGTTGTCATGGCCGGGCTGCTTCTTGAGCATGGCCTCTGGCAGGAGCTGCGCCGCCAGCCCGCGCTCATCGGTGCGGTCGTGTCGGAATCGCTGCGTTGCGAGCCGGCTGTCGGCTCGGTGCCGCGGCTGACCATCGAGGAGATCGAACTCGACGGCGCTGTCGTCCCGGCCGGGCGCCCCGTCCTGCTCAGCACGATGTCCGCCCTTCGTGATCCGGAAGTCTTCCCCAACCCCGATCGCTTCGAACTCACGCGCCCGACATTGCGCTGGCATCCGGTGTTCGGCGGCGGCGAGCATCGCTGCCTCGGCGAGGCTCTGGCCAAGATCGAGATGGAGGAGGCGCTCTCGGTGCTGCTTGCGGCCCTTCCCGATCCGCGCATCGACGGGCAGGGGCTGACCATTCATGGCCATGCCGGGGTTCGCAAGGTCGAGGAACTGACGCTTCGCTGGCACTAGCCGGCGCCCGAGGAGCCGCGTCGGCGAAGCCTCCCCAGGCGCGGCGCGGGGATCCCGTCCAATGCGCACCGTTCCAGCCACGCTCTCCAGGATGAGCGGGCAAGCAGCGCGGATCGCTATCAGCAACAAGAGATGCACACCATGCCCATCATCCGTCTCTGCAAGAGCCTCGTGAGCCGCACAGTGGCGGGTCTCTGCGGCTTGAACGACCGTCTGGAGCGCCTGATGCCGGCCCTCTTGGAGGCCTTCGGCTCGGCAGCCATGGCGTCACTCTCTGTCTCGCCCTTCTACCCGCTCCCGGACGATCGCCCTCCGGCTGAGTGGCATCCGGAGCCGACCACCATCGACCCAGATGAAACCCTCGAGGACGAGGTCGTCCGATCGTGACGGGCTGCGGCCCGTCTCCCACCCTTCAACCCCTGTCCCGCTCCATGGAGGACGTGAATGAACCGCTCGACCGCCATTTTTTCAGCCGCACCCGACCGGCCGCGCTGCAAGCGAAGAGGACAGCCGATCCGGATCGCCCCGGCGCCTTCCTCGACCGCTTCGTCGGAGAAGGGGGCTGCGCCATGAAACACGTCCTGGTCATCGACGATGATCCCACGCTCCGCGGCCTGTTGGTCGATTATCTCTCGCAGCATGCCCTGAAGGTCACAGGCCTGAGCGGCAGCCAGGATCTGCAGCGGATCCTCAACACCGAGCCGGTCGATCTCTTCATCATCGACCTCAATCTCGGCCGCGAGGATGGGCTGGATATCGTCAAGCGGCTCGCGGGCACCTCGAACGGCCCGATCATCATTATCAGCGGCGACCGGATCGAGGAAGCCGACAAGGTGGTCGGCCTCGAACTGGGCGCCAGCGACTATCTCACCAAGCCGTTTGGGACACGCGAATTGCTGGCCCGCGTCCGCGCCTCGCTGCGCGAACGTCCGGCGCCGGTGCCGAAGAAGGACAGGACCATCTATCGCTTCGCCGAGTGGCAGCTGAACGTCAAGCTGCGGCGGCTCGCACGGCCGGAGGGGGAGGTGAAGCTGACGGCCGGCGAGTTCAACCTCCTGACCGCGTTTCTCCGCGCGCCCCGGCAGATCCTTTCGCGTGAGCAGCTGCTCTCGGCCAGCCGCGTCCATGACGAGGAGGTCTTCGACCGCAGCATCGATGTCCTCATCCTCCGCCTGCGCCGAAAGCTCGAGGAGGACGCCTCGCGGCCAAAGCTGATCCGCACCGAACGCGGCGCCGGCTACCTGCTCGATGCCGATGTCGAAGTCAGTCGCTAGCCGACAGACAGCGCCGTCTTCCTCGTTCGCCCTGCCGGCATGCCGATCCTGCGGCACGCAGCCGGGCGGGCTCACCAACCGATCCACCTTTGACCCTGGAGGTTCCTCTTGGCAAAGCTCGTTGCCACCCTGGCGTCCACGCACCACCCCTTCTACCTCAAGGCGACCACCGCCCAACCCGGCGATCGCATGCCCCAGGCAGCGGAGTGGCAGCGCAAGATCGAGGCCTATCGCGAGACGCTCACCCGCGCCTGCCCCGATCTGCTGGTCATGGTCGGCTCCGACCATTTCCACCAGATTTTCCTCGACAACTACCCTCAATTCCTGATCGGCAAGGCGCCGCTCTATGATGCCACCTTCTACAATGAACAGCGGGAGTTCGGCCTGCCGACCTTCCTGCTGGAAGGGGCGGAAGACCTCTCGCGTTTCCTGCATCAGGCGCTGCTCGACCGGGATTTCGACCTCGCTTTTTCTAACGAGCTGAAGATCGATCATTCGATCGTCTGCCCGATCATCACGCTTCGGCCACAAAACGATCTGCCGATCGTGCCGATCTACACCAATATCTTCGCGCCGCCGCTGCCTTCGGTGCGGCGATTCTATGAGCTCGGGCGTGCCATCCGCGCCGCTGTCGAGGCCTATCCCTCCGACGGGCGCATCGCCGTCATCGGCACCGGTCATCTCTCGCTCGAACTCGGCGGCCCGCGCCAGTTCATGGAGACCGGACCCGATCCCGCCTTCGACCGTCAGGCGATCGAATGGCTGCGGACCGGCGATATCGACGCCATCCTCGCCTCCGTTACGCATGAAACGCTGGAGGCGAGTGGCAACGCCACCCACGGCTTTCTCAATTTTATCCTGATGCTTGGCGTCGCCGGCGCGTGCCCTGCCGACTATGTCGATCATCTCGATCTCTTCCACACCATGGAGGCCTATTTCACCTGGTATCCGGAAGGGGACGCGCGATGAGCCGCTACACCCTCAACAAGTTCCTCTTCACCGTCGATCGGGATCCCGCCCTCCTCGCGCGCTATGCGGAGGATCCGGCCAATTTCGTGGCGGCCTGGGAGCAGGCGATCGCGCCGACATTGCTCGGCAATTCCGTCGAACCCTCGACGGTCCATGTCCTGACGGAGACCGAGCGGCGGGCGCTCGTCGAGCATGATTTCGTCAGCCTGTTCGAAATGGGTGCGCATTTCTTCCTGAACCTCACTCTGTTCATCGGCATCTATGACGAGCCCTACCGCGAGAAGTTCGGACCTCTCTCCTTCCAGCGCGACTTTGCCGCCAGGCTGCAATCCTGGCGCGGCCGCCGCTATCCCTCGATCATGACCTGAAGCGCGCGCCAGACATGTCGGCGGCGCCCGGCCGCCGCGGTCGCTCCGTGAAACGATTGTCGCGCGGTTGCAGCCTGAGCGCGAACAGCGTGGGCCGGAAACGGCGACGACGCTGCGGCCGCCAAGACTGCGAAAGCCATCGGTGTCGCTCCGTGATGCAACGCCGCGCTGATGGATGATGAACAAGGAAAGACGATGATGACCGATGCGCAAATTGTCTCCGAGCTGCGGCTGCCCTGGCTGCGCCGCACTGGATCTCTGATTCTCCTGCGTCGCCTCCTGCGCCTGCGGGCGCGGCGAAAGGCGCTCGATCACCTCGGCACCCTGCCGGACTATCTGTTGAAGGACATCGGGCTCTCACGCTTCGATGTCGTCTTTCCGGAGGGCGGGGTATTCGATCAAGGTTCGGCTGACGCTAAGAACCGCTAGACCATCTGCAAAGCCGCCATCAGCCTGAGGGGAGGCCTGCAGGCTCAGCAGCGTCACTCCCTTCTTTTTCGGCTGAATATCCTTAAGTCCATAACGAGGTCCAAGTATGTGGACGCATTGATGAAAGACATTCTCACAACCGCCAAGGCGGCGGAGCTGCTTGGCGTGTCGATCCGCACCGCCCAGCTCTGGGTTGAAAGCGGCCAGCTGCCGTCGTGGAAGACCCCGGGCGGCCACCGCCGGATTCCGCGCCAGGCCGTGCTCGACCTCATCGATGCAGCGTCCCCGCTGCCACCGGCGGCGCTCGCCGCGCGCGTGCTCATTCTCGCAGCAGAGGGGCGGGGGGCAGAATGGCAGGCGGTCGGCCTGCCCAACGCCGGGCTGCTGACCGACGTCACAGAGGATGTCGCAGCACTGCGGAAAAGACTGGCCGAGATGCCACCTTCCGTGATCGTGCTGGAAGCCAACCGGGGGGACGGGCGGGAGACGCTCGCCCTGGAGCTTGGTCGGGATCCCCGCGCGGCGGCAACGACGATCGTCACGGTCAGCCCGACGATCGAGAGGCCGGTCGTCTCGCGCAACGGACGGCGCATCCGGCTGCCGAGACTCGCCGATGTGCCCTCCCAGAGCGCGCAGATCGTCGCGGCGCTCGGCGCAAGCCGCGAAGAGGCCTCGGCGGCTGGCTTCCCGACGCCGCTGAACGAGGCGGCCCGGCTGGAGGCCGTGCGCCGTTCCGGCCTCGTCGGCTCAGCGCCGGACAGCCGCTTCGATCGTCTGGTGCGTCTGGCCGCCACGGTCACCCAAGCGCCGATCGCCATGTTCACCCTGATCACCGGGGACCAGCAATGGTTCAAGGCACGGGTCGGGTTCGAGGGCGAAAGCACCGTGCGCGACTGGGCCTTCTGCAACGAGACCCTGGTCGCCAACGAACTCACCGTGATCGAGGACATGCGGATGCGGCCCTCGCTGTCGACAAACCCCACGCTCGACGCGCCCTATGGCTTCCGCTTCTATGCAGGCGCGCCGGTGCGCGATCCGCTCGGCTTCGCCCTCGGATCGGTCTGCGTCATCGATGTCGTTCCCCGAAGCCTGAAGCCCGAGGAGCGTGAGGCGCTGGCGACGATCGCCGAGGCCGTCTCCACCCTGGTCCTTCTCTCCGCCTCGCCGGAAGGCGCCGGCCGGGCGCAGACCGAGACGGTGCTTACGCATATGCCGGCCTGAGGCCATCGCCGGTTCTTCAGGTCTGGAAGCGCCCGCCGCAGCCAGCGATGCGGTCAAGCTCCGTTCGATCTGTAACGCTCGGCCGACATCCTGACATCGCCGTTCCATCCGCCGCAGCCATGGAAGCATCCCGACGCCACAGCCGAAGGATCCTCCCATGGCCGCACGACAGCCCCACCCCGCGCCCCCATCGCCCCGCCCGAAAAAGCGCCACAGCGCGCTCTCGCCTTTCCCGGTCATCGTACGCCGTATGTGACTTCATGACGACGAGCCGAGACGATGGCGCATCGAAGGTCTCGCCGCCGAACGCAGACCGATCGAGGGGGGACGCAGAGGTGATCGACCTCACCGCCTATCGCCGGCGCCGCAGTGGCAGCCTCCACGCTGCCGGCCTGATCAGAGACACAGGCTGGGAACAGACGCCCGGCGATGAGCCCGCGTCGCTTTCCCGGCGAGAAGGCAGAGCCGAGCCGACCGACTGGCTGGCCGGCGGAATGGCCGTCCTCGTTCTAGCGGCACTTGCCGGCCTCTACCTGGCTTTCGCCGTGTCTTCGGGCGCCATCCTCGCACTACCGCGAGCCGTGCCATCCTTTTGAAAGAGCAACCATGATTGATAGCTTTTCTTTCCGAGTTCAGGCGCTCGCCAAGTCCGTCAGGATGCTGGCGCTCATCGGCGCTTCGATCAAGCTGCGCTCCCATCCGGCCGTCGATCCTGCCATCCGGCAAACGATCGATCACGGGGCGCTCTTGGCTTTGGGCCAAGTCCTTCTCCCGGACGATGACGAAGAGATCTCACAAGTGCTGACCATGGTGGAGATGGCGCTTGGCGAGGCAAGCGAGCTCTTTCGCAACCCGGATCGTGGGGCGAACTGGGAAATTTTCGACCCAGCCGCGCTGCAGGCGATCGGACGCGCGTCAAGAAGCGTCTTCACCCGCATCTGCCAGATTGCGGAAGCGCATCCGCGGCTGCAAGACGCCCTGGAAGGATGCTTCCTCGACGTCGGCACCGGGGTTGCGGAGATCGCCCTCGAAGCAGCCCGCACCTGCCCCCGCCTGCGCGTCGAGGGGATCGATATATGGGAGCCGGCGCTTAAGATCGCGCGGAAAAACGTGGGCGAGAGCGGCTTTGCGGACCGGGTGACGATCCGAAAACTCGACGTCGCCGCGCTGGACGAGCGCGACAGGTATACGCTCGCCTGGCTGCCAACCATGTACCTCAAGCGCGCAAGCGTCGAAATCGCGCTTGACCGCATCGCCCGTGCCTCACGCAGCGATGCCTATCTCGTCGCCGCCCTCTATAGCCGCGCCGAAGACCCGTTCCTGGCGCTGATGGCTGATCTCCGGACGCTGCGCAGCGGCGGCGAAATTCGCAATCCTGCCCTGCTTCGGTCAATGATGGAGGCCCGAGGCTATGTCGACCTCGAAATGAGCGTGACGCCGCTCGCAACATTCGTGTTCGGAAGGCTGCCCTGACGATGCCCCGTCGGACAGAGGATGGGGGCCCTCCGCCGCTTCTCGAGCTTGGCACGTCACGGTCCCTCCGGGCCGACAAGCCATGGCTCGCTGCGCACGCGCAGCAGCACTTCCAGGCGGTTGTTGGCGTTGAATTTGCCCAGCACCGAGGAGACCTGGTGTTCCACCGTGCGCTGCGAGCGGGAGAGTGTGCGGGCGATCTCCTTGTTGCCCATGCCCTTGACGAGCAGCGACAGCACGGTCTGTTCGGAGGAGGTAAGACCGAGCGGATGCTGGCGGGCGGCTGTATAGGGGCCACGCTTGCGGCGGGGCAGCGCGGTCATCAGCCCGCGCTCGGTGGCAAGGCGCCGGGCAAAGCCGGCGGCCAACCGCGCATCCATCTCCTCCAATGCGGTGATCGCGCGGGCGAGTGCGTCGCTCGCGCCTTCGCCGACGACCTCGGTGAGCGACAGCGCCGCCTCGTAGGGCTGATCGAGGGCGAGCCAGAGGTCGGCAGCACGCTCGAAGTCCCCGACCATTTCGGCGGCGCGCGGCGGGGGCAGTGTGGCCGCGTCCGTACCTTCCGGCAGGGCAAGCCCCAGACGCCGCAGCAAGACCAGGAATTCGCCCCGATCCCAGGCGGAGAAGGAGCCAGTTCCCATCGCCAGCAGCGCATCGACATGGACACGCGCGTCCTCCGGCGCGCCGCGCAGCCAGGCGGATTCCATCAACGCCAGACGTATGGGGATGATGCGCTGCGGCTCGCCCGTCCTCTCGCCTTCCTCCAGCGCATGCGCGAGCAGGTCCGGCGCCTCGGGCATGTCGAACCGCATCTTGACGCGCGCGAGCACCGAGAGCGCCGGCAGCAGCATGACGCGCGGCGAGGCCTGTCTGGCGATCACGCCTTCGGCAATCACCTGCGCCTCGTGCAGCCGGCCCTGCTCGAGTCGCAGCTGGGCGTGATGGCCGAGAAGGTAATGGGCGGCGCCATCGAGGTCGTGCTGGACGCAGAAGGCGATGCCCTCGCTCATCAGCGCATCGGCGCGCGCGAAGTCGCGAAACAGCATGCGGCATTCGGAGAGGTTGGTATAGGCGCGCGAGGCGTGATCGTGAAATCCGCGCTCGAGTGCGAGCGCCAGGCTCTCCTCCAGAAGCGCGTCGCCGCCTTTCTGCCCGGCGAAGGCCAGTGCTGTCCCGACATTGTTGAGCGCATGGATGCGCGTTTCGACCTGTCCCAGCCTGTCCGAAAGATCCATCGCGTGCCGCCCCCAGACGATGGCCTCGTCGAACCGGTCCTGCAGCATCAGGAATTGGGACCGTGCGGAATAGGCCAGTGCCAGCTCGTTGCTCGGCGCATGGCCTTCCAGTTCGCGAACCGCCTGTTCGGTGTAGGAAACTGCCTGGTCGGTCTCGCCGCGCCGCCAGTGCAGGCGGGCGAGGCGGCAGAGATTGAGCCCGACCTTCTCGATGTCCCCGAGCGAACGCCAGAGCGAGATCGCCGTCGCGTAAGCCCTCAGCGTCTCCTCGGAGGCGGCGCTGCCGGCAAGAAAGGTCTCGTAGGCCCAGTCCTCGTAGAGCGTGGCGGCGACGGACGGCGGGGCGAGCGCGACATGGGCGAGGGCGGTTGCCAGATGCGTTGCCGCCTGAAGATGCGCGCCGAGCTTGGCGGCCTGGGCGGCGGCGCGCGGTGCCAGCTCCAGCACGGCCGGAATATTGCCGGAAAGGGCGGCATGGTGCAGGCGCTGCGCCAAAATGCTCGGATCGTGATCGGCGGCCGGCATTGCGGCGAAGATCGTTTCCATGCGCGCATGCAGCGCCCGCTGCGTCGCGGGCGACAGGCGTTCCAGCGTCGCCTGGCGCGCCAGCTCGTGGCGGAACACCAGCGTGCCCATCTGGTCCCAGCGCAGCAGGCCCCGGTCGACGCATTGATCGGCAAGCCCCTCCGCATCCTCGCTGGTCAGCGCCGGAACCATGCGTCGCGAGGCGCCGCCGGGCAGGATGCTGAGGATGTCGAGAAATTCCCGCAGGGCCGGCGGCAGGCGCGACCAGCGCGCCCAGACCGCGTCGCGGATCGACAGGGGCAGGCGGCCTTCAGCCTGGTGGCGATCGGCCAGGAGCTCGGTGACGAAAAAGGGATTGCCCTCCGTCGTGCGATAGATCGAATCGCCGTCCTTCTCATCGCCTGCCAGCGCCAGGACCGCCTCGCGCGACAGAGGCTCCATGACGATGCGCGTCACGGCCGGCAGTTCTCCGAGGAGATAGGTGATCGGGTGATCGCGGTCGATATCCGTTCGCCGGAAGGTCAGCACCACCATGGCTTTGAGGAAGGAGATGCGACGGCCGAGAAAGCGGATGAGATCGAGCGTCGCGGTATCGGCCCAGTGCAGATCCTCGAAAATCAGGATCACCGCCTCCGGTGCGCGCAGGAGGTCGTTGAGCACGGCGGCAAAGATCGCATCGGGCGGCTCGCCGCGACGCAGCATTTCGCCGATCTCCGACCCGGCGATCGACGTCATGTCATGCAGGGCGCCGAGCGGGCGCTGGGTTGTGAAGGGGTCGTTCCAGCCCCAGTGGATGCGATGGGTGCGGGAAATCCGGGCCGCGAAGGATTGCAGGAGGGATGTCTTGCCGATGCCGGCCTCGCCCTCGATCAGGACCAGGCTTCCCCGCCCCGCCGAGGCCTCTTTCAGAAGGGCGAACAATGTCTGCGTCTCGGCATCGCGCTCAAGCAACATCAGACGAATGTCCCGCACTGGACGCGGCGGGAAGAGGGGAATCGATTGGCAGAAATCACGACGTCGCTTTTCATAGTGACGGGAGGCAGTCTGTCTAGAATCGAATGCGCGAAGTTCTTCTGCCCCCAAGTCTAGCGCAGAATTCCCCTCAGGTCCTCGGAAAATTGTTGAAACCGTACTTTGCCGGAAAGCAGAGGATTATGTCGCTAGCGCCATATGCAGCCCCATGACGATCAACGCCGGCCCGGCCAGAAGATTGAGCCGCAAAAGGAAACTGCGCGGCATGCGGTCTTTCAGAGCCCAGACCGAGCCGCTCAAGGTGGCGTAGCAGGCTGTACTGCCAAGCAACACGCCGGTGACCGTCGCCGCCAGTGTCAGCAGCCCCGACTGGTCGATGAATACGCCGGACCCTGCCAGTGCCAGGTAAGGCAGCACCGTCGCGGGATTGGTCAGTGCCAGCATCAGGCCGGCTGCGTAGTCGGCGAAACGGCCGGTGCTGGTCGTGACGACGGCGGGCTTGGCAGCGGTTTTCAAAAGCAGTCTGAGGCCGATCAGCACCAGGATGGCGCTGGAGAGGAGATGCACCGTCGACTGCCAGCCGGACAGCCAGGCGGCGACCGCATTGGTGCCGGTGATGGCCAGGGTCGCGAAGACGCCATGGGCAGTCGAGGCGCCGGCGCCACAGGCGAGACCGCGCGTCGCACCGCTGGCGAGGCTCCGCTCGATGCACATCAGCGACACGGGTCCGAAGGGAAGGGCAATCGAAAAGGCAAGCAAGGCACTGGCTGTGATCGTCGACATGAGATGCGCGTCCCCGATGCGTCGGGCCGCGTCAGGGGCATCGGCGCCGTCTCTCGAGCCGCGCCGGCCCGAATTCCTCGCGGCGACAACTGGAGGTTAGTCCCTGGGTGCAAGGGCTCGCATCGGCACAACTACCCAAATTTGGGCGATTGCATGCCTAGGCTTCGACAGAGGTATGGCGGACGGCAATCCCGGCGCATGCAAAGTCCATAGCGCGCCGGCCTTTGGGGCCGGAGCCGCAAGCGTCGGCGATGCCGATGGAGGGAAGAGGAGGCTCGGGCGCTGCTTGCCCTAGGCGGGCATCTTTTGGTGCCTGACGATTGCCGGATCGAGATGATCCCACGCCTGTCCGCTTTGGGTCCAGGTCACGAAGTGGGGCTTGAAGAGGCTTGGATCGTCGAGGCTTGACGGCGTGACGATCAGGACCTCCGGCATGGCTGGGAATTGCAGATAGACGGGGTTTCCACATGTCCGGCAGAAGCCGCGGCGTTTCACCGTTCCGCCCTCGCCGACGCTCTCGAAGAAGGCGGGCTCGCCTTGCAAGGAGACATCTGCGGCAACGAAGGTCAGATGCGACTGATGGCCGGTCCCACTCTCCCGCTGGCATTGCCGGCACTGGCAGTTCAGCATGGCGGCAGGCTCGCCACTGATTTCGTAGCGCAAAGCGCCACAAGCACATCCACCGGTATAGCGAAGGGGCATTGTGCTTACCTTTCCGAGGCTGCGTTCGCGGAGGATGCTTCCTCGGCGACCACGGTTTCCAGTCGTTCGGCGACCACCTTCCAGCCATCGCTCATCGTGCGGAAGGCGGAGTCGTTGCGCGGCAGCTCGAAGCCGGAATGGACGATGCTGAGCCGCGTGCCGTTCGGTGCATCTGACAGCGTGATCGAGACGACGGTATCGAGCTTCGACCCATAGCCGATGTTGCTCTCATGCCCGCCTGTCCACCGATAGGCGATCCGTTCCTGGTCGATCACGTCCAGAACCTCGCAGTGGATGGTCCCGTCCCAGGCCCCGGCCGGCTTGGTGCGGAAGGTGAAACGGGTTCCGACGACCGGCCGGAACCCTTCGGGCGTCATCATCCACCGACGCATGAGATCCGCCTCGGTCAAAGCGCGCCAGACCACATGGCGCGCATGCGGCAGCAGCTCATCGATCTCGATCGACTGAAGCAGCGGGGTGGAGAGAGATGTCATGGATCGATGTCCTTCAAGATCCGCTTCAGCGCGGCGATATTGTCGCGCCAGACCATGCGGTAGTGGCTCATCCAGTCGGCGAGCGGCTTCAGGCCGTCCGGGTTGACCCGGTAGTAAACATTGCGGCCCTCCGGACGCTCGCGCACGAGCCCCGCCTGTTTGAGGGTTTTAAGGTGTTGCGATACCGCCCCTTGCGTCACATGGCTCGTGCGCGTGAGCTCGATGACAGTTACCTCCTCGGCCGCGGCGATCCGCTCGAACAGCTGCCGCCGCGTCGGGTCCGCCAGGGCGCGCATGACGCCGGTTATAGTCTCGCCTTCGATCATGAGAAATCAATAGCAGGGACTAATCGATTAGTCAACACTATTGGTTTCGTAGCTGGCACGGCTCAGGCTGATCAGGCCGGCAAGGGCCGCAAAGACCGCGGCGATGACGATGGCCGTGGTCAGGGCGGTGGTCAGCGGCAGAAGGGCGAAGAGGATCGACATGGAGACCCCGCCCAGCGTCTGGCCGAGCAGGCGCGCCGTGCCCTGCAGGGCGCCGGCTGCGCCGTTGCGCGCTTTCGGGGCAGAGAGCAGCAGGATGCGGTTGTTCGGCGTCTGGAACAGGCCGAAGCCGAGGCCGGCGATGATGGTGCCGACCAGGAAGCCGATATGCCTCGGGTCCGGGGGCGTGAAGCCGGCGATCAGCAACCCGCCGCTGAGGAGCGCGCCGCCGGTCGCGCAGAGCCATGCGGTCTTGATGCGGTTTGCCAGTCGCCCGGAAAGGGGCGCGATGACCGCGGTCGCGAGCGGCCAGGGGATCATATAGAGACCGGCCGAGACCGGCGTCATGTTGAGCCCGTGCTGGAGGTAGAAGGGCAGGGCGATGTAGCTCAGCATCTGGCCACAGAAACACGCGACGGAGGCGATCACCGCGACGCGGAAGGCAGGCAGCGCCAGGAGATCGGTCGGAATGATGGGCGCTGCGCTGTCCCGTTCGAGGCGCAGCGTGACGACAAGGCACGCAGCAGAGGCGGCGATCAGGACGACGCCCTGCACCGGCGCCGTCGCGATCCGGTCTGCGCCGTAGAAGAACAGGATGAACATCAGCGTGTTGGCAAGAAGAGCCGCTGCATTGAGCGCCCGCTTCCGGCCTTCGATCGGTTCCAGGATCGTGCCGCCAAAGAGGATGAGGGCGCCCAACGGCAGATTGACGGCAAACAGCCAGGGCCAGGTGGTGACCGACAGGATGGCGCCAGCGATGCCGGGGCCGGCGGCGGCGGAAATCCCGATGACCGTGGCGACCAGACCGATCATCGGACCGAGCAGGTTCTGCGGCAACGCGGCGCGCAGGTTCATCATCGAGAGCGCCATGATCGCGCCCGCACCGAGCCCTTGCGCAAACCGGGCGAGGATCAGCATGGGAAGATTGACAGCGAGTGCGCAGGCTGCGGATGCCAGGGTAAAGAGCGCCACGCCGATCAGGAACACCCGCCGCGCTCCGTAGATTTCACCGATCGCCCCGCAGGGGAGCAGCGCCACGAGGACGGCCAGTTGATAGGCCGAGACGACCCAGACCGTATCGTCGGCCGCCGCCTGCAGGGAGAGGGCGATCGACGGCAGGGCGACATTGGCAATCGCGGCGTCGAGCACGACGAGAACGATGGAGAGCAGGATCACGCCGACGGCGAGATACTGCCGTGGCGTTGCGGAACGGTCTTCGATCGTCGGTGCGGAAGGGGACGTGGTCACGGGGAGGCTCTCAGTCGTTGCTGAATGCCTCACGTCTTAGATTGCATCCGGCGCATGCGCCAGATGCGAGAGAGCCCGTCGGCCTCATCACCGGAGGTCGAACCGAACTCAAGCGATGACCGCGTCGCGTGGCGGAAAGAGTGGGCTTTGCCTGCATCGGCCCAAGACTATGCTCTGCCGGCCCGCCGCTGCGCGGCGGAACGCAGCCTCCAGTCAGGGGATGAAGACCGCGCGCAGCAGGCCATCCTCCTTATGCTTGAACATGTCATATCCCTTCGGGCTCTCTTCGAGCGAGAAGCGATGGGTGGCAAGGGCCGCCGGCGTCAGCTGGCCGCTTTGCGTGTAGTCGAGCAGGCGCGGCACATAGGCCTGGCCGTGCTGCTGGGCCGTCTTGACCGTCACCCCCTTGTTCATGAGAACACCCAGCGGAAACTTGTCCATGACACCGTAGACACCGAGGATGGAGAGCGTGCCGCCCTTGCGAACCGCCAGCATCGCCTGACGCAACGCCGCCCCGCGATCGGTTTCCATATAGAGCGCCTGTTTCACGCGGTCATAGGCCTGCTGCAAGCCTGTGCCGCCCGCCTCCATGCCGACGGCATCAATACAGGCATCCGGGCCGCGCCCGCCGGTCAGCTCCTTCAGGGCCTCGACGACGTCCACCTTGGTGTAGTCCAGCGTCGTTGCACCGAAGGCTTCCGCTTTCGCAAGCCGCTCCGGATAGCGGTCGATGGCGATCACCCGTTCGGCGCCCAGGATCATCGCGCTCTGCTGGGCCATGAGCCCGACCCCGCCGCAGCCCCAGACGGCGATGACATCACCCCGCTGGATGTTGCAGAAATCCGCGCCCATGAAGCCGGTCGGCGCCGCATCGGAAATGAACAGGGCCGCCTCGTCGGGGACGCCGTCGGGCACCTTGAAGCAGTCGGTATCGGCGAAGGGAACGCGGATATAGTCGGCATGCGAACCGGCATAGCCGCCGAAGGCATGGGAATAGGCGTAGATGCCGGCGGTGGGATAGCCAAGCAGCGGTTCCTGCAGCTCCGGCTTCGGGTGGCTCGTATCGCAGAGCGAATAAAGATTCTGCTGGCAGTACCAGCATTCGCCGCAGGAAATGAAGGAGGGAACGACAACGCGATCCCCCTTCTTGACCTTCCGCACCTTATGGCCGACCTCAACGATCTCGCCCATGAACTCATGGCCGAGCACGTCCCCTTCGCGCATGGTGGGGATCAGGCCGTCGATCAGGTGCAGGTCGGAGCCGCAGGTGGTCGAAAGCCGGACCTTGAGGATCACGTCGCTGGGGTTAAGGATTTCGGGGTCGGCGACGGTCTCGACGCGAAGATCGTTGACACCGTTCCAGCAGAGTGCACGCATCGGTCTTCCTCCTGAAGCAGCGCCGGCCAGGGCGTGTGGCCTCTGCACGCGGACGCTGCGTGTAAGAAAATGGGTGAGGGGCGTCCCGGTGAAGCCGCTCCACCGGGGCAGACTCTAGCGATCGATGCCGCCATTGCGGGCCGCCGGTTGCGGATCCGTCCTTGGCACTTCGCCGGTGAGCGCGAGCGCACGAAACCGGTAGAGCGCCTTGGAGACGATCTCGCGCGGAACGATGTGGAAGAGCTTGCTGACCGCCACGCCGATCGAGCCGCCCGGCGGGTCGAACCGTATGTCGAGCGAGAGCTCGGTACCGCGATCGCCGGGCGCCGGCCGAAAGGTGGCAGACCCCACATTGGGAACATCGGCGCCGTCGAGGCTTGCCCAGCGCAGCTCATTTTCCGCTCCTTCGACCGGGTGTGTCTGCCACTGATAGACGCCGCCGCGCGGGCCATGGGCCATCCAGTCGATTCGGCGGTCGTCTCGCGGGGTCAGGGTGGCGAAATGAGCCCAGACAAGACTCTGCGTGTCTGGTTTCTGCCAGAGGTCGCGCAGTTCGTCGGCCGGTTTGCCGATGGTGATTGAAGCACGGGCATCCGCCTCCAGCGATGCATCAGATTCAACAGTGTTCACGGCGTCCTCCTTTGGCTGAAGCAATTGTTCCGGGCTTTGCCCGGTGGTGTGCAAATGATCTGCGGGCTGACCCGCCTCGGTTGCAACCGTCCGGAGGGGCGAGCAGCGCGAGCCGATCGACCTCTGCGGGCGGACGAACTTCGGTCATATCGCGCGATGATCGGCCGCCTCCGTCATCGAGCGCGGCTGTGCGGCCCTCGGGCTCGCCTTCAGGGCGTCGCGGCGACCCTGAGATGCCTGACGAACATCGGCTCATCAGCGAGGTTCCAGGCTTCAATGCAAATTTTTTGAAGTCGAGTTCTGGTCGGGAGCAGTAGAGCATGAAGAAGAAGAGCAAGCTCTCTACGCAGGATCAGAGAAAAGCGCGTCTTTCTGCAGGAAAAGTCTTCAGGCGAATCTGCATTTCGGTGATTTTTACTTTTGCAGGGCCGGGAACTTCGATGCGTGGGCCCGGTTGGCGAGCGATATCCATCTGGAGGCCAGCCATGCCCAACTTCTCGCTTCGACATCGCCTGCTCTTCGGAGCAGCGACAGCGCTGCTCCTAGCGGTGCCGCCAGCGGCGCACGCCCAGACCATGGAAAGGCTGACCAACAAGGCCAAGGAGCTTGTGGCGCCGATCACCGGCAAGACCGATGATCGCTTGCAGGAGGTGGCGACCTTTGACCATCAGGTCACCGGCGTCACCGTTTCGGAAGGGGGGAGGATCTTTGTCAACTTCCCCCGCTGGTCGGAGGATGTCCCGGTATCTGTCGCCGAAGTTACCGAGGACGGGGCGATCCGGCCCTATCCCGACACTGAGTGGAACGCCTGGCGCAATGCGACCATGGCGGAAAAGTCGCCCAAGGATCACTTCGTCACCGTGCAGAGCGTCGTTGCGGATGGCAGGGGCTCGCTCTGGATCGTCGATCCGGCGGCGCCCAACAGCGAGAAGGTCATCAAGGATGGGCCGAAGCTGGTCCAGATCGATCTCAAGACCAATGCCGTCAAGCGCGTCTATCCGTTCGGCCCGGAGGTGGCCGGTCCGGCCAGCTATCTCAACGATGTCCGTCTCGCTCCCGATGGTCGCTTCGCCTATCTGACCGACTCCGGCTCGCCCGGCGCGCTCGTCGTCGTGGATCTTCATTCGGGAAAGGGCTGGCGCGTATTGAGCGACGATCCCTCCACCCAGTTCGAGGCGGATGTCGTCGTCCAGACCGATGGCAAGCCGCTTCGCCGGCCGGATGGCCGACAGCCCCTCTTCAATGCCGACAGCATCGCCCTGTCGAAGGACGGGACGACGCTCTATTGGAAAGCGCTGACCGGAAAGACGCTCTATCGCGTCTCGACCGACGCGCTGCAGAAAGCGCAGACCGATCCCACCGCCGCCAAGCCGGAGAAATATGCCGATACGGAGCCGACCGACGGCCTGTGGATCGACGATCAGAACCGCCTTTATCTCAGCGCCATCGAGACCGACGGCATCAAGATCCTGGATGCGGACAAGAGGCTGACACCGCTCCTGACCGACAGCCGGCTGCGCTGGCCGGATACGTTCTCGCAGGGGCCGGACGGCACCATGTATGTGACGGCATCCCACATCCAGGACTCTCCCTGGTTCCACGCCGACTGGGCCGATCGCGGCTTCACCCTCTTCAGGTTCGATCCCGTGAAATGAGCGGTTCGACCCTGGCCGAGCTTCGCCATGTGGTCGCTTGCGATGAGCAGGGGACGCATGGGGCAGCGGTTGGGGTGAACCACGCCGCAATCGCAGAGGCGCGCCGTCAGGGTGCGCCTGCATGAGGACACCGGCGCTGCCGCGTCGTGACCGTACCCATTTGGAGGACAGGCTATGGCTCTCGAGCAGTTTCTTGGCGCAGTGATCATGGCCATCTTCCTGGCCGATATCTTCCTCACCGTCCTTTATGCGCGTGCCGGCACGGGGCTCCTTGCCCCGCGATGGAACCGCCTGGTCTGGCGGGCGCTCAAGGCGCTCGGGCGCCTCTCCCCGCGCCACCGGCCCATCATCCTGTCCTTCGCCGGGCCGCTGATCGTCGTGGCGCTGATCGTCTTCTGGGCGCTCGGGCTCACCATCGGCGCCGCGCTGATCATCCAGCCTGAGCTCGGCTCCGGCGTGCGGCCGAGCAGCGGCCAGGCCTCGACCGATTTTATCACCGCCCTCTTGGTCGCCGGCAACAGCCTGTCGATTGTCGGCGGCGGAGATTATTCGCCGCACAGCACCGGCATGCGCATCCTCTTCCTGCTCAATTCGTTGATCGGCGCCTCGGTGCTGTCGCTGGTCTTGAGCTACCTCGTGCAGGTCTATTCGGCACTGCGCGAGCGCAACATCCTGGCGCTCAGCGTCGACCTGATGACCGGTGGCACCGGCGATGCGGCCGAGATGCTGGCACGGCTCGGACCGGGCGGAGACTTCAGCAATGCGACCAGCGAGCTCAGCAATCTGGCGCGGTCGCTCGCCCAGACCAAGGAAGCGCACCATTTCTATCCGCTGCTGTTCTACTTCCGCTTCGAGGAACCCTTCTATTCCGTCTCGCGCTTGAGCTTCGTCCTGCTCGACCTGACGACACTGATCGAGACGACCCTCGATCGCAAGGAGCACAAGACGTTCATCGGCTTGGCGGCCGTACCGTCCCTGCGCCAATGCGCGCGGCTGCTGCTCGAAACCCTGGACGAGAACATTCCGACCGTCGACGAGGCGCCCCTTGGACCGGCCGACGTCGCAGGAGTGGAGCAGGGCTATAGCGCGGCGGTCGACAAGCTGCGGATGGCCGGCATTGCCACCACCCCGGATTTCGCGCGCTATGCGGCGCTGCGCAACGAGTGGGAGCCGCTCATCCGACGCGTCGGGCCGACCCTCGGCGATGACCTGCAAGAGATCGACTGTCGCCGGGGATAACCGCGCAGCCGATCAGCGCCCGCGGTCGATCAAGGGATCAGCATCAACGCAGCTGACGCCTGTCATCGTAGCGCTCCGCGGCCGCGTCGATCTTCGCCCCATTGGCTTCCGCCCAGGCACAGAGCGCCTCGAACGGCTCTCGGAGCGAGAGGCCCAGCGGCGTGATCGCATATTCGACGCCAACCGGCTGGGTCGGCAGGACGGTGCGCGTCACCAGGCCGTTGCGCTCGAGCCTCTTCAGAGCATCCGCCAGCGCCTTGTGGGTGATGCCATCGAGGCGTCGCTTGATTTCGTTGAAGCGCGAGGGCTTGGGGCAGACCACGGTCAGGATCAGGATCGTCCATTTGTCGGCGATCTTGTCGAGCACGGGGCGGACCTGGACCATGTCGCAGAGCGCGCGGTGGGATAGGGCTTCGAGGTCGGTATAGGCATCCATATCTAGGCTACTCAAGGTGCGTAATTGATACCAGATCTATGACGTATATCATTGCGGGATCATCTTGTGAAAGGATCTACGATGGCTCGAATGACAAACAAGGTCGCCCTCGTCGTCGGCGGCGCCAAGGGCATTGGCCTGGCGATTGCCGAGCGGCTCTCCGCCGAGGGGGCGAAGGTCTTCGTCACCAGCCGCCGCGGGGACGATGCTGAGGCAGCGGCAAACCGGATCGGCCACGGTGCCGTCGGCATCGTCGCCGATGCCGGCCTGCCCGAAGACCTGGCAAAGGCCGTTGAAACGGTGCGCCAGCACTCCGGATGGATCGATGCACTGGTGCTGAATGCCGGCCTCTCCGAGCCGGCGCCGATCGGGGAGATCACGCCGGACCACTTCGACCGTCACTTCACGGTCAATGTCCGCGGCATGGTGTTCGGCCTGCAGGCGGCGCTCCCGGCGATGGCAAGCGGTAGCGCGGTCGTCCTCGTCGGCTCCATTGCCGATAGCGGAGGCTATGCCACCTATGGAACCTATGCCGCCACCAAGGCGGCCGTGCGGTCCTATGCCCGCACCTGGACTGCCGAACTCGCGCCGAAGGGGATCCGCGTCAATGTCGTGGCACCCGGACCGACCGAGACCGACATGATGGCGGCGGTCCCCGACGAGATGCGGGCGGCGCTGATCGACCCGATCCCGATGGGTCGCATGGCAAGGCCCTCGGAAGTGGCCGCGGCGACCCTGTTCCTCTTGAGCGACGAGGCAAGCTATATCGCCGGCGCCGAACTCTGCGTCGATGGTGGGCTGGGGCAGGTCTGAATTCAAACGGAAGAGCCGTATCCGATCGAAGGCGATCGGGTACGGCAAGGCGCCCTTCACAGCGAGATCGAGATCAACCCGGTCAGTCCTTCGTCGCGAAACGCCGCAGCAGACCGGCCAGGGCGGAGAACAGCACGATCAGGCTGCCATAGACGAGCACCGTCGGCACCAGCCCGAACCGGCCGATCGCAACGCCGGCAAGCAAGGTCGGCAGTCCGAAGGCGAGGTAGCTGAGCGTGAAGAGGGCGGCGAAGAGTTCGCCCCGTTCATGCGGCGCGACATTTGGGACGATGGAGCGGAGAACGCCGTAGAAGCAGGTGCCGAACCCCGTTCCCGCAATGGTGAGGGCGATGAGATAGGCCGGAAGCGAAGCCGCAAGGATCGCCGCCAACGTCAGCGCCGTGCCGAGGGCAAGCGCCGAGGTTCCATAGAGCGTGACGCTTCGCGCCGAACGGCCGCGGGCGACATAGCAGGCGACAGCCCCAACCCCGCAGAGTATGGCGATCACGATCCCCTGTGTCGTATGGTCTTCTGCGCCGAACACGGCGTGGACCAGCGGCGCGCCGAGCGCCAGGTAGAGGCCGCCCGTCGCCCAGCCGGCGATCACCGCCGGTGCGCCGCGCCAAAACGCTCTGGCCGCCGTTTTCGGAACGCCGATCCTCGGTTTCAGCGAGCGCCAGACGCCTTCGTGGCGCTCCGCGGTTTCCGGCACCGACCAGATGAGCGCCGCGAAGACGATCGAGCCCGCGACGAGGGCGCCGAACACCGCCTCCTTCGCGGCTGGGGTCGCATCCAACAGCACGCCCGAAACCAGGGCGCCGAGTGCCAGACCCGCAAGCGGAATCACCGCATTCCAGATGGAGGCGCTGCCCGGTCTGTCCTTCGGCTCGAAGTCGACGCCGGCAGCCGAGAGTGTCGACATGAGCAGACCGGCGGCGACACCCTGCAGGATGCGCGCGACGACGAGGCCGGCAACATCCTGCGCATGCCAGAACAGGAAGAGGCTGCCCGCCATCAAGGCAAAGCCCGCCGAGATCACCGGGCGCCGGCCGATATGATCGGAGAGCGACCCCATGACGAGAAGCGAAACGAGGAGTGTCGCGGTATAGACCGCGAAGATCGCCGTCAGCGTCATCGGCGTGAAACCGATCGTCTGCTGCAGCAGCGGGTAGAAGGGCGACGGCGCGCTGGCGCTTGCCATCATCACCGCCATCGCGGACAGCGTGAATCGCAAGCCTGCGATCGAGCGTGCCGGCAATTTGTGCGAGACGTCGGTCATACGGTCTCCGGGGTTCGAAATTTTTCGAACAGAAACTTACTGGCAAAAGACTTACGGTTCAACTAAAATCGAACCATGGCCATCAAAGACCTTCCGAACGCCGAACTCGATCTGCCTCATCCCGATGCCAGCGACCTGAAGCTGACGCAGGTGCTGTTCGCGCTGAGCGACCCCCAACGTCTGGCTATCGTCCGACAACTGGCCGCGGGCGCACTGGACATGGCCCAGTGTCACCTGTCGGACCCCTCGATCCCGAAGTCGACGAAGTCGCATCTCATGAAGGTGCTCCGCGAGGCCGGCATCATTCGCAATGAGCCCTGCGGTCGCGGGCGCCGCCTGTCACTGCGGCTCGATGATCTCGATGCCCGCTTCCCGGGACTGATGGCCTCGGTACTCGCCGCCGAAGATCCTGCCGCCGCGGACGACTAGCGGCTCGCATGCTTGAAGAGGGTATCACTGAGTCAGCGCCCTCCAAGTTCGTCATGGCGAACAATGGCATCGCAGCGTCTGCGTTCTCTGAAGATTAGCAAGTCAGCGCTTAAGGACATCGCAAGGGTGCGGAACTGCAGGGGGTTACGACCTCAGGGAGGCATCTCTCCCTAGAACTAGCGATAGCCTCGACGAACATTAACCCTGTCCTTTAGCAATCGGTCCATCAAGCGGGGCCAATTTGGGGCGGCGGATTGAGCTGGGCATGATGCCTGAATTGGCGGTCGCAAATGTCTGTTCCTTTGCTTCTGGACCCTGGCATGACCCATCGACTTTCCGCCACCCGTGACAACTCCGCCATTCCGATTATCCTCGTCACCGCCTTCTTCCTCTTCGTCGGCATAACGCTGACCGTCATCATGACGAATGTCGTGACGACCATGGTCACCTCGGCCGATCTGATCGATAACGCCCGGGCCAAGCGGGCGGCCGAGTCCGTCATCGCCTCGCTCAAAGGCCGGCTATCCTCCGTAACCGGCGACAACAGCGTCTGGGACGATGCCTATGCCGCCTCGATGGGCAAGGATCCCGTCGCCTGGGCCTATAGCAACTGGGGCAAGACCAGCGTCGATTATCCGCTCTATGACGGCGTGGTCGTGACCGACCCCACCGGACGGGCCTATTCCTCCTATATGAAGGCCAAGCCCTTCGATGCGCAGGCCTTCTTCGGCCCCACGCTGCAGAAGCAGATCGCGGCAGCACTTCAAGGCGGACGCGAGCCGATCGTCCAGTTCTATTCGGCCGGCGGGCGCGTCTTCTTTATCGCGTCCAACGCTATTCAACCCTTCGCAGTCTCTTCGGAACCGATCGAGCCGCGCCATGTGCTGACCTTTTTTAAGGAGCTGTCTCCGGCCGTTCTCAATGCGGAAGCCGAACAATATGATCTGGAGGGCTTGCGGCTCGCCTCGGCGCCGAAGCCGGGTGAGCTTTCGATCAGCCTTCTGTCCGGCGAGGCGCAGCCGCTTACGCAGCTCGTCTGGGCGGCGCAGCATCCGGGCAGCGAACTCTATCAGGTCGTCCGGCCGAGGATCTCGCTCGCCATCATCATTCTCCTGGTCTTCCTGGTCGGTGTCATCGTGTCCGGCGCGCTCGAAGCGCGGCGGCTCGCGGCGCTTGCGCGTGCGGCCCAGCACGAGGCGGCGCATGACGGGCTGACCGGCCTTCTCAACCGCAGCGGCCTGCTGCAGGCGCTTGGCGAGGTCCAGAACCTCAGGATCGACGATGGCCTTCTGACGCTTCATCTGATCGACCTCGATGGCTTCAAGGCGGTGAACGATGCCTGGGGCCATGCGGTGGGCGACGAACTCATCAAGCAAGTCGCCAAGGCGCTCGCCGCGCTCTCGCCTTCCACCGAGGCCGCGGCCCGCCTCGGCGGCGACGAGTTCGCGCTGATCCAGCGCGGCGACCTCTCGATATCGATCGATCAGGCGGTTCTCGACATCTTCCGCACGCCCTTCCTCATCGCCGGCCGGACCATCGAAGTCGGGGCGAGCGTCGGCACCGCATCGGCGACGGCGACTGTCGAGCCGCTGGAGATCCTGCGGCGTGCGGACATGGCGCTTTATCGGGCCAAGGAGGACGGCCGCGGCCGGGTCGTGCACTACGACGCCACGCTCGATGCCGAGCGCGAGCAGGTTGCGAGCCTCGAAGCCGATCTCCGGCAGGCGATCGCGGACGGCACCATCACGCCGGTCTTCCAGCCGCTGGTTTCCGCCGCCGATGGCAGGATCCGCGGCGTCGAGGCGCTGGCGCGCTGGCAGGGCCCGGCCGGACGGGTCAGCCCCGAGACCTTCATCTCCCTTGCGGAAAGGTCGGGCCTGATCGACGCGCTCGGCGCCCTCATGCTCTCCTCGTCGATCGCCCACGCCAAGCGCTGGGAGGATCTCTATCTTTCGGTCAATGTTTCTCCCCTGCAGCTGTGCAATCCGGACTTCCCGCCGATGGTGCTGAACATTCTCGGCAGGGAAGGGTTCGACCCGAGCCGCCTCACGCTCGAGATCACCGAAGGCGTGTTGATGTCGAACCCCGATCAGGCCCGCAGGTCGATCGAATGGCTGAAGCGGGTCGGCGTCCGGTTTGCGCTCGACGATTTCGGCTGTGGTTATGCCAGTATCGGCGCCCTCCGCGCCTTTGGCTTCGACCGCGTCAAGATCGATCGGTCGCTGGTCTCGGCGCTGGATGAGAAGACGAATGCGAAGGACGTGCTGGAGGCCACCGTGCTGCTGGCAACGGCGCTCAACATCCCCGTGACGGCCGAGGGGATCGAGAACAGCGCCCAGGCCGACATCTTGCGGGCCGCCGGCTGCGACCAGTTCCAGGGCTATCTCCTTGGCAAGCCGATGCCCGGCGAAGAGATCGATCGCATCCTCGACGCCCAGCGCAATTCGCCGCAGGGCAATGTCAGCACGCTCCGCAAGCGCCTGAGCTGAGGGGCAAAACCCCCCATCGACCGCAGCGATCACGGAGCCGTGTCGGAACCTCCACCGCGTTTCGTCATTCCCTCGACGCCCTGACTGGCCGCGCGGTTCTGCGGCAACGGGCGCTCGCGATGACCGAAACGGCCGGAGGCCACCCGTGATGCAGACGCCGCTGCAAGCCACCTTGCAGTCCGAAGCCACCCGATGGTTCCAGTCCCTGGACCCTGTCCGGCCCGAAGAGATGATCGGCCTGTGGCGCGGTGTCACCCACCCCTCCGGGCACCCGCTCGATGGCGTGCTGGAGAACCTGCAATGGTTCGGCAAGCGCTTCCAGCCTGATCTGCGGGCCGATGCGCTGCTGTTCGAAGGCGAGCCTGGGCGGCTGGTGGCGGTCGATCCGAAGTTCTTTCCTGCCCGCTTCCTGACTAGATTCGGCGCCTTCGGCCGTTCCGTGCGCGCCCGCAACCTGTTCTCCCATATCCGGCCGCGCGTGCGTGCGCGCGGACCGACGGCGACGCTGAAGACGGCGCTGAACGACCGGCTGGCAACGGCCGTCATGGTCTATGACCGACTGCCGATCTCCGACTACTTCCGCCGCATCGACGATCATGAGATCGCGGGCATGATGGTGCTGGATCGCGATCCTCGGCGCTATTTCTTCGCGCTGACGCGGATGGAGGACGCACCCGAGCCCAACGCAGTGACGTCGAGCGAGCACGCCTTCTGATGGCGCGCCGATCCCTGGTCATCTTCCTGCATGGCATCGGCGCCTCCGGCGCTCAGCTGATGCCGCTTGCCAGCGCCTGGAGGGGGTCGCTGCCCGATACGGTCTTTGCTGCCCCGGATGCGCCCTTCCATCGCAGCTATGGCCACGAATGGTTCCGCGTCGACGGTGCGCTCCTGGATCCCCGGCGCCTGCAGGCGGCGCGCGATGCTTTCGACAAGACGATCGAGGATGTGCTGGAACGCCAGGGTTTTGCTCGCAGCGATACCGGGATCGCCTTTGTCGGCGTCTCCCAGGGCGCGATCGTGGCGCTGGACGCAGTCGCTTCGGGTCGCTGGCCGGTGGCAGCGCTCGTCTCCTTCGCCGGTCTGCTGGCGCCTGGCCGCATATCGAGCGACAGCAAGCAGACGTCGATCCTCCTCGTGCATGGAACAGACGACCGGACGATCCCCTCTGTCGCCTCCACCTCGGCCGCCGACCGGCTAAGATCGGCGGGTTTCAAAGTGGAGCTGCATCTCGAACCGGGCGTGGGCCACACGATCTCGACGACCGGCGCCCAGCTGGCGCTCGGCTTCCTGCGCCAAACGCTTCCCCGGTAGCGCAGCATCCTTCGGTCAAGGCATGGGCGCTACGGGATCCAAACAGAAGGGAAGCGGTTTGCGAACCATGCGGTTGGCCATCAAGGCGGAAGCGCAGAGGGCCTCGATCGTGATGCGCAGACCCGGGGATGTTCCGAATGCGGCGTCAGGGAGTATCCGGCCGATCCAGCGTCAGATCCCGCCCCCGGGCTCGTCCCGAAACTGATGCAGGACGAAAAACGTCGACCGCGCTGACGCGCCCCTTCGCTAGAATTGATATGAGGGAAGACGGAAGATCGCGCGTGGACCGCGGAAAAATCTTGTTTGTCAAATTCATGTTATGAAAATCTGGTTGACCGGGCCTGACACTCAGAAGGATTGATCTCATGAGACACGCATTGCTCGCCGTCACCGCCCTGATTTCCATCGGCCTCTCCAGCTTGGGCGCCCAGGCGGCCGATCTGGTGCTTTATACCAGCCAGCCGAACGAGGATGCGCAGGCGACCGTCGATGGCTTCAAGGCGGCCAATCCCGGGGTCGAGGTCGAGTGGGTGCGCGACGGAACGCCGAAGATCATGGCCAAGCTGATGGCCGAGATCGAGGCCGGCAACCCCGTGGCGGACGTTCTCCTGATCGCCGATACGGTCACGCTGGAGCGCATGAAGCAGGCGGGCCAGCTGATGGCCTATAAGTCTCCCGAAGCGGCCGCCTATGACGCCGCGCTCTATGACGCGGACGGCTATTATTACTCGACCAAGCTGATCACCACCGGCATCATGGTCAACACCCAGGCCACGATGAAGCCCGTCAGCTGGCAGGATCTTGCAAAGCCGGAGGCCAAGGGTCTTGTCACCATGCCGAGCCCGCTGACCTCCGGTGCGGCGCTGATCCACGCCCAGACGCTCGCAGCCGTGCCCGGCCTCGGCTGGGACTATTACAAGGCGCTGAAAGCCAATGACGCGATCGCCGCCGGCGGCAACGGCGCGATCCTGAAGTCGGTCGCCTCGGGCGAAAAGGCCTATGGCGTCGTGGTCGACTATCTGCCGATCCGCGAGAAGGCCAAGGGCGCCCCGGTCGACTTCATCTTCCCGACCGAAGGCGTTTCGGCCGTGACCGAGCCGGTCGGCATTCTCGCCCACACCAAGCATGCGGAGGCCGCGCGCAAATTCGTCGATTACGTGCTGTCCACCAAGGGGCAGGAAGGCTTCGTGAAGCTCGGCTATATCCCGGCCCGCAACGATGTCGCCATGCCCGCCGGCTTCCCGGCCCGCGACCAGATCAAGGTTCTGCCGCTCAACCCTGCCGAGGCGCTGAAGAATGCCGACGGCGACCTGAAGACCTTCTCAGGGATCTTCGGCCAGTCGAAGGGCTGATCGGCCTCGATGCAAGGACGTCACCGAGAAGGGAGCGGCCAGCCGCGCTGGCTCGCTCCCTTCGTCATCCTCACCGTCTTCCTGCTCAGCGCCCTGCCGCTCGGCCGGCTTGCCTATACCGGCCTCGTCTCCGCTGCGAACGGCAAGGTCTGGGCGCTGCTCGCCTCGCCGGAGCTGGCGAATGCGATGGTGAACACGCTGACGACCTCTTTCCTCGGCATGCTGATCTCGCTCGCGATCGGCGGCGCCTTCGCCCTCTTGCTGACGCTCTGCGACATTCGCGCCAAGACCGCGCTCAGCTTCCTCTTCATGCTGCCGATGATGATCCCGCCGCAGGTCACGGCGCTCGCCTGGATCGGCATGACCGGGCCGTCGAGCACGTTGTTGAAGGCGGTCGGTCTGGCACCGCCGCTCGGCTCTTCCCAGCCGCTCTATTCGATCGCCGGCATCGCGCTGCTTCTCGGCGTGCAGCATGCGCCGCTCGTCTATCTCGCGCTGCGCGCCGGGCTCCTCGCCCTGCCGCAGGAGGGAATTGAGGCAGCGCGGCTCTCGGGTGCCTCATCCTTTCAGCTGCTCACCCAGATCGTGCTGCCGCTCTCTCTGCCGGGCTTCATTGCCGGTGCCGCGATCGCTTTTGTCTCCGGTGTCGGCAATTTCGGCATTCCCGCCATTCTCGGAATCCCGGCCTCGATCTTCACCCTGCCGACGCTGATCTACAGCCGCTTTGCCAGCTTCGGCACCAGCACCTTCGGCGACATCGCCATACTCTCGGGCTTGATTGGCGTCATCGCCATGCTCGGCCTCGCCATCCAGGACCGGGCGATGAGGGGCCGCGACTATCGTCTGATCGGCCTTTCGGGCAAGGCGGCGACCTTTCGCTTGCGGGCCTGGCGCCCGCTGGCCGAGCTTGGTCTTTGGCTCGCCCTCTTCGTCATGCTGGTCGCGCCGCTGACAGCGCTCGTCGCAAGTTCGCTGGCGCCGGCCTATGGGGTGCCGCTGACGCTGAAGACGGCCACCCTGGCTGCCTATGAGGAGATCCTGTTTCGCCAATCAGTGACGCGGACCGCCTTCGGCAATTCCTTGGTCCTCGCGCTGACGACGGCCTTTGGTCTCCTGACGGTCACCAGCTTGACAGCTTATGTGCTGGTCCGCGGCCGGGGCCGGCTGCGCTTCCTGCTTTCGGCCCTGGTCGATATTCCCTATGCGCTGCCCGGCGTGGTGATCTCGGTCTCCTATGTGCTGCTCTTCGCCGCGCCGATCCCGCTGCTGGGGGTGACGCTTTACGGGACGTTGTGGATCATCCTGCTCGCCTATCTCTCCTCCTTCTTCGCGGTCAGCCTGAAGCCGATGGTCAGCGCCCTGACCCAGCTGGATCCGGGCCTGGAGGAGGCGGCGCGTCTGTCTGGCGCGGGGTTTGGCCGGCGCATGGTCGATATCATCCTGCCGCTGGTCGGTCCCGCCGCCGGCGCGTCCGTCATCCTCGTCTTCCTGATCGCCTGCAACGAGCTCACCGTCTCCGCCCTGCTCTGGTCGGCGGGCACGCAGACGCTCGGCGTGGTCATCTACAATCTCGATGACAGCGGCAGCTTCGATCTCGCCGCCGCCATGTCCGTGCTGGTCGTGCTGATGGTGATCGGCCTCATGCTTCTTCTCGAACTGCTCGGCACCCGGCTGCCGAGAGGGGTGGTGCCATGGCGCAATTGACGCTCGACCGTCTTACCAAGCGCTTCGGCCCCGGCCGGCCGGCCGTCGATGCCGTGTCGATGAGCCTCAAGGCCGGCAGCTTCCTGGCGCTGCTCGGGCCGTCCGGCTGCGGCAAGACCACAGTGCTTCGGATGATCGCCGGCTTCGAGCCGCCGAGCGAGGGCGCGATCCGTCTCGGCGATCGGGTGCTGGCGGATGAGAGGACCATGGTGCCGCCCGAGCGGCGCAATATGGCGATGGTCTTCCAGTCCTATGCACTCTGGCCGCATATGAGCGTCGCCGACAATGCCGGCTATCCGCTGAAGGTGCGCGGCATATCCGGCGACGCTTACCGCCAGAAGGTCATGGCGGCGCTCTCCACGGTGCGGCTGGAAGCCTATGCCGACCGCCGGCCGGCCGATCTCTCGGGCGGTCAGCGCCAGCGCGTGGCGCTCGCCCGCTGCCTCGTCACCGAGCCGGATGTCGTGCTCCTGGACGAGCCGCTCGCCAATCTCGACCGGCATCTGCGCCAGGAGATGGAGGAGACCTTCCGCGAGTTCCATGCGACCACCGGGGCGACGATGATCTATGTCACCCACGACCAGTCCGAAGCCATGGCGCTCGCCACCGATGTCGCGGTCATGTCGGAGGGTCGGCTGCTGCAGATGGCGCCGCCCGCCGTGCTCTATGCCCGCCCGGAGGGACGCCTGGTCGGCTCGCTGGTGGGGCAGGGTGCCATCCTCTCGCTGCCGCTGCCGGAGGGCGCCCCGCGGGACCTGTCATGGGACATTCTTCGGCCCGCCCTGCGCGCGGAAGCCGGGGGGGCGCCGAGGCGCGATGTTCTCGTCCGCCCGCAGGACGTGCTTTTCGACCCCGAGGGCGTCGCCTGCCGCGTGACGGCCAGCCTCTACGAGGGCGAGCGCTATGCGCTGCGGCTGAGCCTGTCCGACGGGCAGATCATCCGCACCTATGCCCGCAGCGATGCGGCCCCCGACTCGTCTTTCCCGGTCACCATCCGGTCCGCCTGGCGGCTCTGACGGGCGCCGTCGCTCTTGTCCGGAACCTCGATCTGGCCGCGGCGTTTGAGCATCAGTGTTTTCCCAGAACGACAGGCAGGTGGCGGCATGACCCGGGTGATCGTGATCGGAGCAACGGGGCATGTCGGCACCTATCTGGTGCCGGCGCTGGTCGAAGCGGGGCATGATGTCGTCGCGATCAGCCGGGGCGTGGCGGAGCCCTATCGGTCGCATGCCGCATGGCGCGCGGTCGAGCGGCTGCAGATGGATCGCGAGGCGCTGGAAAAGGCCGGGACATTCGGGCGGGACATCCTCGCCTTAAAGCCCGACATCGTCATCGACATGATCTGCTTCACGATGCCGAGCGCCGAGATGCTCGTGAACGCCCTGACCGGCCATGTCGACCATTTCCTGCACACCGGCACGATCTGGACCCATGGCACTGCCGTTGCCGTTCCCACGCCGGAAGAGGCGCCGAAACATCCCTTCGGGGACTATGGAATTGCGAAGGCCGAGATCGAGAACTTCCTCCTGCGCAGCGCGCATCGCGAGAATTTTCCGGCGACGATCATCCACCCCGGCCACATCGTCGGTCCCGGTTGGGCTCCGCTCAACCCGCAAGGCAACTTCAACACGGCCGTGTTCTCGCAGCTCGCCCGTGGCGAGGCGTTGCTCCTACCGAATTTCGGCCTGGAGACGGTGCACCATGTCCATGCGGAGGATGTCGCGCGCCTGTTCATGGCGGCGATCGCCTCGCGATCGACGGCGATCGGGGAAAGCTTCCATGCCGTGTCCGACAAGGCGCTGACGCTGCGGGGCTATGCGGAGAGCATGGCGCGCTGGTTCGGCCATCAGCCGAAGCTCGACTTCCTGCCCTATGCGCAATGGGCGGAGACGCAAAGCGAGGAGGATGCCAAAGCCACCTGGGAGCACATTGCCCGCAGCCCGAACTGTTCGATGGACAAGGCCCGCCGCCTGCTGGGCTTCACGCCGCGCCATAGCTCGCTCGATGCCGTAACGGAGGCGGTGAGCTGGCTCATCGACAAGGGTCAGGTCGAGGGGCCTCGCGAGACGGTGTAAGTCAGACCCTCTCCGGACCCCGCGCTTCGACAGTTGCCCGAGCCGCAGGAGCGGCTCGGCGCTGCGGCAGGATCAATAGAGATCCGGCACATACATCTCCGGCGGAATGGGCGCGCGGAGGTAATCGGCATTGCGCATCCGCTCCGGCAGCTGAACGGGCGCTTTCGGAACGTCCTCATAGGGAATCTGTTTGAGCAGATGGGCAATGCAGTTCAGCCGCGCCTTGCGCTTGTCCACCGCATGCACCACCCACCAGGGGGTTTCGGGGCGATGGGTGCGCTCCAGCATCTCTTCCTTGGCCTTCGTATAGGCTTCCCAGCGAACCCGGCTTTCCAGATCCATGGGCGACAGCTTCCACTGCTTCAGCGGATCATGGATACGCATGTTGAAACGGAACTCCTGCTCCTGGTCGGTAATCGAGAACCAGTATTTGATCAGGATAATCCCGGAGCGGACCAGCATGCTTTCGAATTGCGGCACGGACTGGAAGAAGTCTTCCAGCTCGTCCGGCGTGCAGAAGCCCATCACGCGCTCGACGCCCGCGCGATTGTACCAGCTGCGGTCGAAGAGCACGATCTCGCCGGCCGTGGGGAGGTGCTGAACATAGCGCTGGAAGTACCATTGATGGCGCTCTCGCTCCGAGGGAGCCGGAAGCGCAACGACGCGACAGACGCGCGGATTGAGCCGCTGCGTCACGCGCTTGATCGCGCCGCCCTTGCCGGCCGAATCCCGGCCCTCGAAGAGCACGACGACCTTCAGCTTCTTGTGCTGGACCCAGTCCTGCAGACGAACCAGCTCATGCTGGAGGCGGAACAGCTCCTGGAAATAGATCTTTCGATCGAGCAGCGTCTCGCGCGATGGATGAAGGCCGTTCTCGACCAGCTCTTCCAGGCGCTCCTCCTCCATCTGCAGTTCCAGCTCCTCATCGAAACTGTCCACAATCTCCGCCTTGATCCGGTCGAGCTGATCAGAGTCGCCAAAATTCACGGAAGTCCCCCTTCGATGCCAGAGCGCATGGTCTCGGGGCGATGATAATCAAGCGGACATGTCAGCTGCATGACGCTGGCCGGAGGCGCAAGTCGGGGCGGCCGCTCAAGGGCATCCTCACCTTCCCGCATAGCCAGCGAGACCTCCACCTACGCGATCGATCGGTCGAAGAGTTAGCGTCTCCTTTTGGTCAGAATCATCCTTGCGGTCCCTGTCGCAGAAGTTTCACACACCGTTGAAGTTTGATTAAGTGGCGAATGACAGATCTCGCGATGTCACCGCATCCGAGGATCTCTCTTGGCTTTCTTCTCCCATCTTCGCATTTCTCATCGGGTCCTACTCCTCGCGATCCTGGCTCTTGTCGGAATCATCATTATTTCCATCATCTTCGTCGCGCAGCGGCAGGTGGAGGCTGGGTATCGGACGACGGCCGAACGGCTCTCCCTCAACCAGATCGAGGTTGCCCGAATGTCGGCCGGCGTGCGCGGCACGCTGCTTTCGGGGCAGGAATTTCTTCTGCGCAAGGACAGCGCGGCCATCGAGACATTCACACAAGCCGTTGCGGTCGTGCGCGCAAGCCTGCAAGAGCTGAGGCCCTCCTCGAGCGCCGATCTCGGCCGGCAGCTCGACCAGTTGAACGGCGATCTGATGAATTATGAAACCGCCTTCGCGACCCTGGTTGACGACAATCGAAGCCTCGGTCTCAATCAGGATGATGGGCTCGAAGGTGCCATGCGAACGGCCGTTCATTCGATCGAGGAGCGTCTTCAGTCGGTCGAGGAGATCGCCATTCGCGCGAGCATGCTGATGATGCGTCGGCACGAGAAGGATTTCATTCTTCGCCGCGATCCTTCCTACATCGAGAAACACGCGGCGGAAGCCGCGATCTTCACGGGGCTGGTCAAACAGGCGTTTCGGCCAGGCGTGCAGCGCAGTCGTGTCATGGATGCGCTGGAGATCTACCGAACGGCATTCCGGCTCTATGCGGAGGGCAGCTTGAAGGAGGCGGCAGCACAGCGAGCCCTGACCGCGGCCTATGAGGCCCTTGGGCCGCAGGTCACGGCGGTGAGCGCTGCCTATGAAACGCAGCGCGCTGCCACCCTGATCGAGAACGCAAACGTTGGAGAGCGCAACCTGAAGCTCGCGGCCGGGCTCATCCTCGCCGTGATGGCATCGCTCGCATGCGCGGTCTGGCTGGTCGGCCGCTCGATCACTCGCCCTGTCGTTGCCATGACGAGGGCCATGCGCGAACTGGCAAGCGGTCAGACCACCCTTTTGATTCCCTCTCTGAACACCCGGAATGAATTCGGCGCCATGGCCGGCGCCCTCGACTCCTTCCGTCAGGCGGCGATTGCCAAGCGACAGCTAGAGGAAGAGGCCGCCGAGGCCCGCGCGAATGCGGAAGGCGAGCGCCTGCGTCTGCAAAGCGAGGCGGAGGCCGAGGCCCGCGCACGCCTCGTTCAAGCCACCGGCGGCCTCGCCGAGGGCCTGCGACGCCTGGCAGCAGGTGACCTTGCATTCGAGCTCAAGGAGCCCTTCGCGCCCGATTTCGAATCTCTGCGCGGGGATCTCAACCAGACCCTTGCACGCCTGGCAGATGTCATGGCGTCGATCGCGCAGTCGAGCACGTCGATCCAGGGCGGCAGCCAGGAGATTGCCAGCAGCGCCGATGACCTTTCCCGCCGGACCGAGCAGCAAGCCGCCTCGCTTGAAGAGACCGCGGCGGCCCTTGACGAGATCACGGCGAACGTCGCCAATTCCTCCAAGCGCTCTCAGGATGCCCATCAACTGGTCCGCGATGTCAACCAGGCAGCGGTTCGCACCCGCGCGCTCGTCGGCGAAACGCTGGACGCCATGCGTCGTATCGAGAGCTCGTCGGAAATGATCTCGGGGATCATCGGCGTCATCGATGGGCTTGCCTTTCAGACGAATCTGCTCGCCCTGAACGCAGGTGTCGAAGCGGCACGTGCGGGCGATGCCGGCCGCGGCTTCGCGGTTGTGGCCCAAGAAGTGCGCGCCCTTGCGGGGCGCTCTGCCGACGCGGCGCGCGAGATCAAGACGCTGGTCCAGCTTTCGACGCAGGATGTGAAGGACGGCGTGCATTCCGTGCGCGAGACTGGTGACGCGCTGACGACGATCAGCAGCCGCGTGGCTGACATCAACGGGCAAATGGAGGCCATTGCGCTTGCCGCGCGCGAACAGGCCGCGGGCCTCGAGGAGATCAATCGCGCCGTGAACCTTCTCGATCAGGGAACCCAGCAGAATGCCGCAATGGTCGAGGAAAATACGGCAGCGAGCGCCCTGCTGATGGAGGAAGCGCAGAGCCTGCGTGACCTCGTCGGCGTCTTCAAACTCCAGTCGGATGAGCTTTGGCTACAGAGGCTCAATCGCCCGGAGACCATGGCCGCCTAGTGCCCCGGCCGGGTGGTCGATGCGCCGGGACCACCTGGTAAGATTTCGACCACCCGGCCCGTCAGCTGCGCAAGCGCAGCACTCTCGTCTGCCTGGTGGTCCCGAATCTCACGATGCCGGTGCCGATGGCGGTGACAGACAGCATGACGCGCAAGCCGGGGAACTACGGGCGGACGCTTCGCCGGCTTCATCGAGCAGTCAAGCCTTACAAAAACAGGCTCTCTGCGGGTTGCGGGCGGCCGAAGTGGTAGCCTTGCAGGACTTGGCAGCCGAGTGTGGCCATGATGGTGGCCTGGTCGGCGGTTTCGATGCCCTCGGCGGTCACCTGGATCTGCAATGCCCGGGCGATGTCGAGGATCGATGAGAGGACCTTGCGTTTTTCCAGGGATACAGCGACATCGGCAATCAGATGTCGGTCGAGCTTCAGCATGTCAGGGCGGATTTTGAGCAGGCCGAGCAGGGACGCTCGGCCGGAGCCGAAATCGTCGATCTCGATCGTTGCGCCGAGCGTTCTCAACAGGACCAGCGTCTCCACCTCGTCCGCGGTCGGTTCGTCGAGGAAGACCGTCTCCAGCAGCTCGAAACTGATCCCCTTCAAGGAGCGTCCCTGCTTGGCAAGCGCCTGGAAGAACTCCTTTTCCTGCAGGCGCATGGCGGACAGGTTGACCGCGATCTTCGGAACAGACCTGCCTGAGGACAGCCAGCGGTCACGCTCGTCGAGCACGCTCGACAGGATGGCGGCGTCGAGCTCGGAGGCGAGACCTTGTTCCTCGGCGATCGGCAGGAATCTGTCCGGCGACAGGACGCCGCGCACCGGGTGACGCCAACGGGCGAGCGCCTCCAGCCCGACGATCTCGTGGGTCTGCGCATCGACCTGAACCTGATAGAAAGGGTGGATCTGGCCTGAGGAAAGTGCCTGCTCGAGCTCCAGGGAGAGAGCGCGACGGTCGAGCATCGCCTGCTCCGTCTCTTCGTCGAAGATCATGTACCGGTTCCGGCCGGTCTGCTTGGCCCGGTACAGGGCGACATCGGCCTGCGTGTAGAGCTGCCCGTCGTGCACAGTCCGGCTGATGGCGATCCCGATCGATGTCCTGGTGCGGATGACGCTGTCATGGCTGCGGATCGGCGTGTTGATCGCCTCGATCAACTGGGATGCGAGCACGCCCGGCGCAGCAGGATCGGACACCTGAACCAGAACGATGAACTCGTCGCCGCCAATGCGCGCGGCCATGGCGCCAGGCGGAATGGTTGCGCAGATATTGCGCGCGACGTGCCGCAAGACATCGTCGCCGACCCCATGGCCGAGCGTGTCGTTGATGCGTTTGAACTGATCGACGTCGAGATGAAGCAGGGCCGTCAAAGGGGCGTTCGGCTGTTGCTGCAGGCCGGCCAGCGCCAGGTCGAAGGCGCGACGGTTGGGAAGCCCGGTCAGGTAATCATGGGTCGCGGCGTATTCCGCGCGCCTTTGTTCTTCTTGCAGCTGCTCGGCCATGACCACATGATCGGTGACATCCCACTCGGCGCCGATGAGGCACGGTTCGTTTTCGGCATTGGTATAATGGTGCGCGCGCGAGCGAAGATGTCTGACCTCGCCGTTCGACAGCAGAATGCGAAACTGGGACGCATAGGGCTGACCCAAAGACACGGCCGTTTCGAAGTCCGCATAGGCCTTCTCGACGTCGTCGGGGTGGAGCTTCTGAGACCACACCTCTGCCGGTATGCATCCCGAACGGACCGCGACCCTGTAGAGGGCGTGCATCTGGGCGTCCCAGATGACTTCGTTGCGGGCCAGATTATGCTCCCACACGCCCATGCCGGACGCATCCAAAGCGAGGCCCAAGCGTCGGAGGAGGTCCTCGTTGACATGCTTCGGGTCAGAAGATGGGTCGGTTTTCGGCAACATGATGACAGTGTCTCATGTAAGCCGTTAATGACGCTTTGATAGTTGTCCGACCGGCGATCAGCAGATCTCGTGAGACGGGCGTGCTTGTTCCGTAAATCCTGTCGGGTTTGGCGGAGGCTCAAACGTCTTGGGAGATGGGCACGGCAGCCAAGCGATCGGGCGAGAGGAGGAAGACTCTGGACGAACTGTCGCGAGCGTAGTCAGGCCGAGAGATGCGTTTAAGGCATCCGGCGGTGCTCGCGGTGGCGGAGCGGGCGCTCAGACGAGCGCTGGAGATCCATGCGATTCGCGCGCGCCGTCATTCGGACCGTACCAGAGCGTTTGGAGCGAAGCGGGGGCCTTGTCCGGCTTGGAGTCGCCGATGAAGATGATGATCGGACCCTGATCGGTCTTTTCCCTATCGTAGAAGTCGAGCAGGCCGGGATGGCGCTGCTGAAGGAAGGCCGGAAGGCGGCCGCTTCGGCGAAGAAGGTGATCGACGACCACCTGGTCGCCATGGACGGAGTTCGGCACGGCGCCGCAGGAGCCCGGCTTCATCCAGCGCTCCGGCTCGGCCTCGAAGGTCTCGTAGAGATCGGCATAGTCCGCGCTGTGCCAGCGCATCAGGGCGGTCGACAGGCGACCTTTCAGGAAATAGTCCTCCATGGCCGCCGACCCGTCCTCGGCAATCGCCGACGCATCGCCGGAGAAGACGGTATCGAGGTCGCAGAGGATGGTGAGGTCGTCGCCGACCTCGGGACGAAATGCCTCGAATTTCGCCCACCAGGCCGGCCAGTCATGGCGCAGCGGAATGGTCTCCACACCGGGCAGGACGACCGGCAGGTCGCTCAGGCAGACGACACGATCGAGACTGGGGATCGACTGCCGGGCTCCACGCTGCAGGCGGTCCACCCAGCGCGCATCGTAGCGCCCGCCGCTCTTGAGGACGGTGACGAGCGTCGTCATTCGGCAGCGACCACTGTCAGTCGCGGCGTATCCGCCTCGGCACCAGTCCAGAGTTCGTCGGCAAGGCCCTCCAGCCATGTGGCGGCGTTGCGCGCGGCATCCGGGTTGTGAAGGGCGCGCAAGGCGGCAGGATCGAGAGCCTCGGCGGCGCCGAGCAGCGCCTGCCAGGCAGCATAATCGCCGGGCCAAGCCGAGGCCGTTACCGCGGCGCCCAGCGCGCAGAGCGCCTCGGCCTTGCGATGCTGCTCAGCGAAATACCGCCATTCCGGCATGACGACGAACTTGGCGCCGACGCGCGCGATCTCGTGAACGGTGTTGTCGCCCGCTGAGGCGATGACGATGTCGGCCGCAGCGATGTGGTCGGTGACATTGCTGACCCAGCCGAGCTCGCGGAGATTGGCGAAGTCCGTCTCGTGCCCTTCGCGGTGCACCGGCCCGGCCACAAGCCAGAGAGCATCCGGAACGGCGCGCGCGCCCATCGTCAGCGGTGCATAGGGTGTGCCGCTACCGCCGCCACCGGTCAGGACGAGGATGACCTTCTGATCCTCCGGGAGACCCAGGCGCGCGCGGGCGTCCGCCCGGCTCAAGACCGGATCGCGCGTCGTGCAGAGGCCGCCGGTGTAGGTCGTCTTGGCGCGGAGCTTCGCCGGATAGTCCGCCTGCTCGAGCTTTTCGTCGAAGGGCGCAATGAGGCCGACGGCGGCCTCGTAGGAACCGACATGGCCAATATCACTCCGGTCGCCATGCATGCGGATCTGCACGGTCGGGACGCTGGCGATCCGCCCGAGCATGCCGATTTCGGAAGAGACGTCGACGACGAAGAGGCCGACATCGCGGTCGTCCAGATGGTCGAGAATCGTGCGCATGGTGCGGCGCATCGAGGAGAGGCCAAGCGGCACGCAATGCATGACGGAGGGCGTCGGCTCCTCGAAGAGGCGCGGCGTGGGCACGGCGTCGCCGATCATGTTGGGAAGCGCGATCACCTCGATGCGCGGATCTGCGCCGGCGAATTGTTCGGGCGCCGCCGTCATGACCGAGACGGGCCGCTCCCTGCTGAAATGTTCCGCGATCGCCATGGTGCGGTTGGCATGGCCGCGACCCTGATGATGGACGAAGAAGGCGATCGGCTTTTTCATGCGGCGGGTCCTGTCAAGAAAAGAGAACATGGTCGGGCTGGCGGGCGTCGGCGATCTCCTGCGCATCCGGCTGGCGAAGGATGCGCATGTTAGGCCTATCCGCGGACCAAGCGATCAGGCCCTGATCGGCAAATTGTCCGAGCCAGTAATCCATGCACCAGGCGCCGTGCTTGGCGCGGTAGAGTGCAGCATTGCGCAGAATGTCGTTGAAGTGCTGCAGCGGGGGAATGTGCACGGTGTGGTGCTGATGCAGAGCCCGGGCCCCGCCGACACGGAGCGTCGCAAGGCCGGCCGCGGCGGCGCGCCGCGCGAGATCGGTTTCCTCGCCGCCATAGCCATAAAATTGTTCGTCCATGCCGCCGAGGAGCATCCAGCTCTTTCGGCGTAGTGCAAAGGAGAGCCCCCAGAGCTGACCGGGGTCCGGTTCCTCGACCATGCCGTGCTGCGGAAAGGCGGGTTTCGAGGGATGGCGAACCCCATCGGGTAGCAGGTCTTCGAAGGTCGTTCTGTCCGGACGTTCGCCGCCTGGAAGGTAGAGCACTTCGCCGAGCATGACTCCGTCCTGCCCCGCCAGTGCCGATGCATAGGCCTCGACCGTGGTGGGCGAGGGGATGCAATCGACGTCGAGGAAGATCAGGTGCTCGCTTGTTGCCGCTTCGGCCGCCCTGTTCCGCGCCGCAGCCAGAGGCAGGGGATCGCCGGACACGAAGACGTGGCGGACGGGGCAGGGAAGCTCCGGCAGGGCGTGCTCGCGATGCGGCTGCATCCAGGCGATCACCAGTTCCTGCGGTGCCGTCGTCTGGCGTGCAAGCCCGGCCATGAGGGCGCGGAGATGGTCGGTCCGGCCACGGACGATCGTCAGGACGCTCGCGGACATGCTGCCTCCTGCTTGCCGCGGAAATGCAGGACGCCTTCGATGATTCCGGCAGCATGCGTGTTCGAGGCAATGTAGGAGTGCTTGAGAGACGGAAGTTTGCCGAGATCGTCGGAGTAGTTGGCGACGATGATCGACTGCGGGATCGATTGCAGCATTTCGATATCATTGCCGGAATCCCCGGCGACGAAGACTGCCGTCTGGGCAAGGCCATAGCGGCGCCGCACATGATCGACCGCGGTGCCCTTCGAAGCCTTGATGGGCAAGATGTCGAGATAGCGCTTGTGACTGTGGATGACGGAGGCGAGCAGGCCGGCATTCTGCAGCGCCTGCTTCACCCGCTCGATCGTGGCATGCGTGCCATCGCTGAAGTAGCTGAGCTTGAAGTCGCGTTGCTCGAGCGGCGCCTGGGGCGTCAGACCTGCGACCGTTCGCAGCACGCGCTCGACGGCCGAGCGCTGCCAGTTTCCGCAGATCCGCTGCAGCCAGTCATGGTCCTGCACATAGGAGACGCCGTTTTCGTCCAGCGTATAGATCTCCGAGCCGACCGAGGTGATCATCACTTCTGGACGCGGAACGTCCTGCTGTTCAAGTACGGCCATGGCGCTGTGGAAGGACCGGCCGGTCGCAACCCCGAAGGCCAGGTTCTCCTGAACCCGCCGCCAGTTTCCGAATGCGTGAAGATGCGGGACCGAGCCGACCAAGGTGTTGTCGATGTCGCTGATCAGGAGCTGGATCGGGCGTTGGACGGCCGGCTCCGGCAGGTGGACGAGATCGGTCATGAGCTCGCTGTAGCGCGTCACATGCCGCGACCAGTCATAGGTGCGGACGGCGACGTCGCCGTTTTGGGAGAAGCGGGTCCAGAGATCAGGGTCCTTCAGGATCTGCAGGAGCGCGTCCGCGATGCCGTTTGCGTCCCGCGGATCGACCAGAAGTCCATTGCCGCAGGTCTCGACGATGTCGTTCGGTCCGCCGCTGTCGGTGGCGACGAGGGGCAAGCCAACGGCGGCGGCCTCCAGCAGCGTCAGGCCGAAGGGCTCGTTGAGGGCGGGATTGACGAAGATGCCGCCGCGGTCGCGCGCATAGGCGTAAAAGGCGGGGATGTCCTCGCTGCGATGGCTCTTCGGATAGGCGACCTTTCCGTAGAGATCGTAGCGATCGATCAGCTGCAGGAGATCCTTCAGATTTTCAGCGATCTCCGCCTCGAGTGTATCAATGTCGCCCCGTGTGCCGGCCACGATGACGAGGTTGGCAAGGGCCTGCAGTGGCTTCGAGCGGCCATAGGCCTCGACCAGCCCGGCGAGGTTCTTCTTCGTGACCGGCCTGGCGATGGCGAGAAGGACAGGCTTTTCCGGCTCAGTCAGGAAGCGGCTCAGTTCCTGCTCGACGGCCGGCGAGGACTGCGCGCTGCAAAACGCCTTGAGATCGCTGCCGGGGGGAAGCACGCGAATGCGGCCGGGGTCATAGTTGCGATAGCTCTTGTACTGCAATTCCGCCTCGTCGCGTGAGGAGGCGATGATGAGCGAGGCCTGGTCGAGCGCCAGTTCTTCGGCAGCGATGCGCTCGCCGAAGCCGCGGTCGCTTGCGCAGGAGGGCATGGCCTTCTGCTTGACCTTGCCCAAGGAATGACCGGTGAAGACGAAGGGAATGCCGAGTTTGGCCTTTACCTTTGCCGCCACCACCGCCGCATCGGCATAATGGGCATGCAGCAGATCCGGCCGCTCCTCTGCAGCCTCCAGATGCGCGATCAGCGCGTCCGAGAAGCTTTCGATCTCGCTGTGCAGATCTTCCTTGGCGAGATAGGCGGGGTTGTCGGTCGGGAAGCGCAGGATGGTCGTCTTCGGATCGACGACCTCGATCGGTGTGCGATAGGCCTCGCCGAAGCCGTCGAAGGCTCGGGTGGCGATGAACGATCGTGTTTCGGGAACATCCCTTGAACAGGCGGCGACGAGATCGAGAAGGTAGCGGATGTGCCCGCCCGTATCGGTTGTCACGCCGTATTCGACATTGTTTCCGCGAAGGCACCCTTGAAGTGCGACATGAAGAACGAACATACATGATCTCCAACGCAGTCAGGACCGTGCATGCCAAACCGCGACAGTGAACTGAGTAGTCCCATAAAAGTTGCGCAGGTCGCTCCAAATATTTTCCCGGTGCCGCCGCACAACCATGGCGGGACGGAGCGGGTGATCCATGATCTCTCCGTCGGGCTCCAGGCGCTCGGCTGTTCCGTCACACTTTTCGCCCCTTCGGACAGCACCTGCCCCGTGCCGCGGGTGGGAGCGCTGCCAAGCCTGCAATTTCTCGAAGGCCAGCATAGGTCGGTGCCGCCCTCGATCCCGTCCGTGCTGGAAGCGGTGCGGATGGAGGAGTTGCGGCAGGTCATGGACCAGTTCGACATCCTTCATTTCCACGGCGAGTTCTTCCACGCGGCCCTGCTCGGTCCCCGCCGTCGCACGTCCCTGACGACCATCCACTGGCGGGTGGACGAACTCGACCGTGCGTTGTTTTTCGGCGCCTTTCCCGATCTCCCAGTCGCCGCCATCTCCGAGGCGCAGGAGAGGGCGTTGCCTGTCTCGAACCGGGCTGGCGTCGTCCTGCATGGTGTGGACCCGGCCCGTTTCGATCCGAACGAGACGCCTGAACCCTACTTGGCTTTCATCGGGCGGATGACGGATCAAAAGCGTCCGGACGTGGCGATCCGGGTGGCGAAGGCCGCCGGGCGGCCGATCCGGCTCGCAGGCACGATCGACGTCGGCAACCCGCTCTATTTCGACACCTATGTCCGACCGCAGCTCTCCGCCGAGGCCGACTATATCGGCCCTGTCGACGATGCGGCGAAGAACCTGCTGCTGCGCAATGCGAGCGCGCTCCTCTTCCCGATCGACTGGCCCGAGCCCTTCGGCCTCGTCATGATCGAAGCCATGGCCTGCGGCACGCCGGTCATTGCCTGGAATCGGGGATCCGTGTCCGAAGTCGTCGAGGATGGCGTGACCGGCTTCATCGTCGAGAGCGAAGAGGAGGCGATCGCGGCGATCGGCCGGCTCGATCAGCTCGATCGCCGCATCGTTCGCGAACGGTTCGAAGCCCGCTTCACGGCGCAGCGCATGGCGCAGGATTATCTCGACCTCTATGAGAAGCTCCTGCAGTCATGATACGCACCGCCCTGATCGCGTGGGATTACCCACCCTCGCCAAGCGGCCTTTCGACCGCCGCTCGCGAGATCGCCGAAAGCCTGGTGCTGCAGGGCTGCGACGTGACCGTCTTCACCGGAGACCGGAGCGGCACGAGCGTCAGCGAAGGCGTTCGCCTTATCGGGTGCGAGATCCCGCGCCGATCGCGTCTGGGGCGGCTGCGCACCTATGCCGCGCTCGGTCATCTCGCCGCGCCGTTGCGCTTCCGCGATGCGGTGCTAGCCGCCCATGTGGAAAAACCCTTCGACGTGGTGGAAGCCACCAACTGGTATGCGCCCGGCGTCTTGCTGGCGGGCCGACCGGATCTTCCGCTCGTCACCCGCAATTCCACACCGGCCGCCTGGTCGCGCGAGTCTGTCCAGTCGCCCCGCAACCGGCTCGACAGCTGGGCAGCGGACCGTCTCGAGCGTCGGCAGGCCATGGGAAGCGCGGCTCTGATCTCCAACACCGCCGAACATGGCCGCCGGGTCGAACGGCTCTATGCCCTCGAGGGAGTGGCAGGCCGTGACGGACGCGCGCACGACACGATCGGCCTGTCGCTGGCCTCTTCCATTCTGGAGCGCGCCGGGAAGGCGGCCTATCCAGCCAGTGTGCCGCCGTTCCGCATCCTCTTCGTCGGCCGGGCGGAGCCACGCAAAGGGTTCGCCGAACTGATCGAGGCTATCGGCCTTCTCGCCCCGCTCGTCGAGGCGGGCCAAATGCCGGATTTCCGCCTCGACCTGTTGGGCGTTCCGGAGGAGGATCTGCCGGCCGGCATCGCCCCCGCCACGCGGAGCCGCCTCAATCCACTGGGGCGCCAGCCCGACGGCACGCTCTTCGATCTCTACGAGGCCGCCCATGTGGTCGCAGCGCCCTCTCGCTATGAGAGCTTCGGCCTGGTCTACCAGGAAGCCATCGCCTTTGGCCGCCCGGTCGTCGCATCGGCCGAGGATCCGAGCGCGCGCGACTTCATCGGCAAGACCGGAGCGGGACTGCTCGCCGAGCGGACGGACGGCCCGAGCATCGCGCACCAATTGCGGCATGTGCTTCAGTCCGGGGAGACCCGCGGGCGGCTTCGCCGCTCTGCTCTCGATGCCGCCGGCACCTTCACCCGTGCCACGCTCGGCCAGCAGACCGTCGCTCTCTATCGGAAAGCCATTGCACATACGGCAGGCAGCAACGGTCATTCTGGGGGAAGGCGATGAAACGAACCGCCATTATCGGCAACGCCCCGGAATTTGACGGCAGCGCCTATGATCTCGACGCTTACGATCATATCGTCCGCTTCAACAATACCGCCGGTCTCGGGACGAGGGCAGGTGGGCGGACGGATGAACTGCTGCTGGTCAGCCGAGGTGGGCAGCCAGCCGAATGGTTGGCCGATCCGGGCTTCGTCGAACGGCGCGCGGTGCGGGATGCCACGCAGATCACGCTCGTCTTCCCGCCCTCGACCAAGTCCGAGGACGAGTGCCATGCACATGGTCTGATCGGTCGTCTGACGCCTCTCGGCAAGATCATCGGCTGGATCGATGCGGAGACGGAGGCGAGGGCGCGCGCGGCACTGATCGGCCATGGTGGCAACCCCAAGGCCGCGCTCAGTTCCGGCTATCTCTACACCTTCCGGCTGCTCGAGGCAGGTTCAGCCAGCGCGCCACATGTGTTCGGCTTCGGCTTTGAAGGCTGGGACGGCCATGCCTGGGCTGCGGAGCGGGCGTGGTTCGAGGCCTCCCACGATGCGGGCCGTCTCGTGCTTCACCCGCTGAACAGGCGGGAAGGCTGATCATGTCGGGCGAGACGCCGCAGCGCTCGGCGCGTTGCCCGCTCTGCCGGGCGCGCGGGCTGCAGCCGACGACGCGTTGCTTGTCGAGCCGCGCCGGGCGACGCTCTTTCCCCTATGCCTGCTCGCATTGCGGTCTGCTCCTCGATGAAGCCGGCCGGGATGAAGAGACGGCGCAGGCGTTCTTCCATGCGCTGGTATCTCGCGGCACCGTCGAAGCACGAGCCGATGATCCCATCGGCTTTGATCTCTATACGCTGCGAACCCTCGCCAGCCGGTTCGATTTCGCTGCGCTGCCGGCCGATGCGGCCCAGGCGGAGGGTCTCCGTCATCCCCATGCCGAACGCGCCGCCCATGGCCACCTCGTCCCTCTCGAGGTGATCGAGCGCATGCCGGTCTCGGTCGGGGTGATCTGCGGCGAACGAGACCTGGCAGGCGTGCTCGATCGGGCGGAGGATCTGCGCCCCTGGGCCCGTGAGCTTGTCGTTCTCGTCGATCGCCAGGACGAAGACCTTTCGACCGACGACGACTTCCTGACGATCCTGTCGCGCCCGCTTGCCGGCGACTTCGCGGCGCAGCGAAATGCCCTGCAGGCGCAGTGCAAGAGCCCGTGGGTCCTTCAACTCGACGCCGATGAAAGCCTGTCCGACGGCCTCGGGCTCCAACTTCCCCGTCTCGCAACGCTGGCCGAACAACAGGGCGCGGTGTCGATCGGCCTGCCGCGCGAGAACCTGGTGGGGGGAGCGTTGAGCGACCTCTATCCGGACATCCAGTATCGCCTGAACCGCCGCGATGTTCGGTTCGAGGGGGTCGTGCACGAGCGCCCGGTCCGCCCTTGGCAGGCAAGCTTCATCGCTCTCTCCGGCTGCATCCGCCACCATCTGAACAGAGAGCATGTCGAGAAACGATCGACGACTTACGAGAGCTTGAGCCCCGGCGGCGGCCGACTGTTCGAGACAGCGGCGCTGACACGCGCCTATTCCTCTGAGTAGAGATTGGCCACTCCGAAGCGTTCGGCTTGAGCTTGAGAGACTGACGACCAGCAAGCGCGAACTGCTTTCTGATGAACACAGCCAGCTGCAGTTGACGTCACGAACCATGATCGGCGATCTCAAGTGGTAGAAGTGGGCAGAAGCTCACTGCGCGAGCAATTATTTAAATTAAAATTTACCTGCCACGCGCATGCTCCCCGCAACTGATTTTGGGGAACCGCTATGCCGTCGTTGAGAATCCGAACGTTATTGCCCGCTCTCTTTGTGTCGCTCCTGGTAATGGTGATCACGCTCGGCGCGATTGCCATCAGTTCACTCGGCAACATCAATCGGCAGGTCTTTTTGCTGGGCGATACACAGGCGAAGGCCACAAGTGTCATTGTCAGCATCAAGGAGACACTCGCCGGGATCAACAGCATCTATTCCCAGCATCTTCTGTCGGTCTCTCTCGACGATCTCAGGCGGCTCGAGACGGATCTCGATCAGCGAACGTCGCTCGCCCACAAGCTGGTCGCCGATTTCAAGGGCACGCCCGCCGCAGCCGCGGAGCGAGAGGCCCTGGCGGGCCTGGATGACAGCATGGCCCGGTTCCTGGCAGAGGGCCAACGCTTCATCTCGATCTCGACGATGGGTGCCAAGACCATCGCGCTCGATCTCTACAATGGCGAGATGAAGGCTGCCCTTGCGCAGTCCGAAGCGGCGCTGAACGGGTTGATCGAGCGCAATCGCAATGCGTCCGACGAGGCCCTGTCTGCCGCCGCTGCCAAATATGAGAATACGCTCGTCCTGACAGGATCGATGATCGCGATCTCCTGCGTCATCGCGCTTGCCGCATCCTTCGTGGCGGTCCGGCGCGTCGCGCGCCCGATTGCCCGCTTGCAGGAGAGCATGTCGGCCCTTGCTGACGGTCGCAGCGACAAGGAGATCCCCTTCCGCGACCGGGGCGACGAGATTGGCGACATGGCGCGGGCGGTCGAGGTCTTCCGCGAGAATGCGAGAGAGCGGGAGCGGCTCGAACTGCAGAGCGAAGCCGACCGTAACCTGACCGAGGCCGAGCGTCGCGAGAATGAGCGGCGCCGGGCGGCTCAGGCCGCCGATATCAAGCTTGTGGTCGATGAACTGGCGCTCGGTCTCGGACGGCTTGCCGACGGCGATGCGACGATCAGGATCGGCAGGCCCTTCAATGAGGAGTTCGACCAGATCCGCATCGACTTCAACGCCGCCGTGTCGAAGCTCGATGAGGCGCTGACCGTGGTCAGCCGCAATGCTCAGGTCATCAATTCCGGCTCGGAGGAAATCCGCTCTGCCGTCGATCATCTGTCCAAACGGACGGAGCAGCAGGCCGCCTCGGTGGAAGAAACCGCGGCCGCGCTGGAGGAGATCAGCACGACGATGCGCGATGCCACCCAGCGCGCCGAAGAAGCCGGGCTCATCGTCGAAGCCACGAAAAGCGGCGCCGAACGCTCGAGCCACATTGTGCGAAAGGCTGTGGAAGCGATGGGATCGATCGAACAGTCCTCGGCAGAGATCAGCAACATCCTGGGCTTGATCGACGATATCGCGTTTCAGACGAACCTTCTGGCGCTCAATGCGGGCGTCGAAGCCGCCCGTGCCGGCGAAGCGGGCAAGGGCTTCGCGGTCGTCGCCCAGGAGGTCCGCGAACTCGCACAGCGCTCGGCCAAGGCCGCGAAGGACATCAAGGCGCTCATCGCCTCCTCGCGCCAGCATGTGACCTCCGGTGTCAGCCTTGTGGGCGATGCGGGAGAAGCCCTGCAGGGCATCGCGCGCGAAGTGGTCGGCATCAGCCACCACGTTGCCGCGATCATCGAAGCCTCACGCGAGCAATCGGTCGGGATTCGGGAGGTGAGCAACGCGATCAACCGGATCGACCACGGCACGCAGGAGAACGCGGCCATGGTCGAGGAATCCTCGGCTGCAACCCATGCCCTGGCGGCCGAGGTTCAAAGCCTGTTCGGACTGATCGCCCAGTTCAAGACGGGCGGCTCGACGGAGCATCACGCAAGTTCGTCAGCGCTGCCACAGCGCGGCCAACCGCAGATCGCCATGGCGCAGGGCGCGTCCGCCGGACAGCGACGCAAATCCGCGGCAGGTCGTTGAACGCAGCCGATTGCCTCCCGATCAAACCCGAAGAGTGAGAGCGTGAAATGAAAAGCCATATCTGGCTGGCAAGTGTGATGATGGCGGCCATCGCAGGCCCCGCCTTGTCCGAAACGCTGACGATTGCCACCGTGAACAACGGCGACATGATCCGCATGCAGAAGCTGGCGACCGACTTCACCAAGAAGCACCCCGACATCAGTCTCAACTGGGTGACGCTGGACGAGGCCAAGTTGAGGCAGCAGGTCACCATCGACATCGCCACGAAGGGCGGCAAGTTCGACGTCTTGACGATCGGAACCTATGAGGTCCCGATCTGGGCCGAGGAAGGCTGGCTGCTGCCGCTGGACGATTTCGGCACGGACTACGATGCCGCCGACATCCTTCCTGCGATCCGGAACGGGTTGACGCATAAGAACTCTCTCTATGCCGTCCCGTTCTACGGCGAGAGTTCGATGGTCATGTATCGGCAGGACCTCATGGCAAAAGCGGGCCTGACCATGCCTGCGGCGCCGAGCTGGAGCTTCATCGCCGACGCGGCGTCGAAGATGACCGACCGCGCTGAGGACGTGAACGGGATCTGCCTGCGGGGAAAGCCAGGATGGGGCGAAAACGTCGCCTTCCTGACCGCTGCCGCCAACTCGTTCGGCGCGCGGTGGTTCGATGAAAAATGGCAGCCGCAGTTTGACCAGCCGGCATGGAAGCAGACACTGCAATTCTATGTCGATCTGATGAAGACTGCGGGCGCGGCCAAGGCGGAACTGAACGGGTTCAACGAGAACTTGGAGCTCTTCAAGTCCGGCAAATGCGGCATGTGGATCGATGCCACCGTCGCGGCCTCCTTCGTGACCGACCCTAAGACATCGAGTGTCGCCGAGAAAGTGGGCTTCGCCCTTGCTCCTGACAATGGACTCGGCAAGCGCGGCAACTGGCTGTGGGCCTGGAACCTGGCCATTCCTGCCGGGACGGCCAAGGCAGAGTCCGCCAAGACCTTCCTGAAATGGGCGACGGACAAGCAGTATGGGCAACTGGTGGCTGACACGGACGGATGGGCAAACGTGCCGCCGGGAACGCGGACGTCGCTCTACGAGAATGCTGCCTACCAGGCTGCCGCACCCTTCGCGAAAATCACGCTGGACAGCATCAATGCCGCCGACCCGGTCAAGCCGGCGGTCGATCCCGTTCCCTATGTCGGCGTGCAGTTCGTCGCGATCCCCGAGTTTCAGAGCCTCGGCGACGAGGTTGGCAAGCAGTTCTCCCTCGCGCTCGCAGGGACGATAACAGTCGATGATGCGCTGAAGTCCGCCCAGACGGTCGCCGAGCGGGAGATGCGGAAAGCGGGTTACCTCGCTCCGAGCCAGTGACGGCCGCATTCTGGCCCCGACGACAGCCCCTGTGCAACAAGACTGTCAGGAGGATATGTCGACGCGTGCGATGGTGGCGGGTTGAAAACCCCGCCACAGCAATGGAGGAGGACTGCAGAAAAGATGACGCCCGGCGCGCGCAGGGCGCCAGTTTGATCATCTCGACCTTGCCCTTGAGCTGCATGCGAAGCGCAACGCTCTAGGAAGGGATGGCCGCCTTGGTGGCCGAATAGGTCGGCGTGGCTGTCAGCGGCACGAAGGCCAGGCCCGACGACACGTTGATGTTCAGTGGAGACAAGCAGATCCGAGCAAGAGTTTCGGGCCTCGGCGTGAACGGCTGCACGTCGAGCGGTCCTCACCGCGAGCGAGGGCCAGTCGGCTTCCAAAAACGGCTGAAGGCAGTTCGTCCTCGTGGCGGAGGAACGAGTGGACGCCAAACTCAGCGGAGAAGGTTCTGCTGCCTCAAGACATCTCGAGGGGCTGGAGAGCGCCAGATGGTCTGGAAGGACTCCACGACATTGGAGGCCGTGACCGAGACGCCGGGCAGGGCAACCCAGGCTGGTGCGAGGCGGTTGAGAAGGGCGGTAACCGTGGTGGATGCGGCTGTCTGACCCTGTCGAAATGGCTGCTGGGCCGCGATGGTGACGATCGGACCGCCGCCCGCCAAACTGATGGCCGCTTCCTTGCCGAGATCGACGGTGGCAATCGGGACAGAGAGCCCAGCGGAGGAGAGGGCGGTGGCCGCGGCGATCGCTGGCGTATCCCAGACCACGAAGAGGCCCTTCAAGTCCGAGAGCCTTTCCGCCAGCGCGGCGGCTGTGCGGCCTGCCTCCGCAAGCGACGGGAAGCGGGCGACATGCAGGCGATGGTTGGGACGGTTGATCCGCATCCATTTGACGAAGGCGATTTCGCGCTCGTTGGTCGCGAAGAAATCGGAGTCGTAGCCGAGCACGCCGACATCGCCTTCGTCGCCGAGGTGGGATGCGAGGCCTTCGGCGGCCATCTTGCCGAGGCCGAAATTATCGGCGGAGATCAAAGAGACGTAGTCCTTGCCCGGCAGCAGGCCTGTCGGAACATTGTCGAGCAGCACGAGCTTGATCCCGGCCGCGGAAATGCGGGCATGAGCGGCGGCGACCTTCGCATTGGCGACCGGCAGGGAAATGATCGCATCCGGTGCTTCGCGGATGAGCCGGTCCAGCGCCTCGATCTGCACCTCGGGCGTGAAGCCGCAATCGACCACGTCGATGACTGCCACGCCGCAATCGCCAAGCGTTCCCACGATGCCGGCCAGCTGTTGCTTGGCCCAGTCGCTTGCCAGCGTATGAAGCACGATGGCGACGCGAAGGCCGGCAGCCCGTGCACGCGCTTTGTCCTCGGGCAAGAGCAGGACCCGCTCAGGGGCGGAGGCCCGTTCGCCATGGGGTCCAAGTCCTTCAATCACCATTGGCGCACCTCATATCTTCGGAGGCGGCATGACCGCGGTGACGTCTGCGGCCTGCGTCTCCAGCCGGCCGCGAAGCGCTTCGAATTGCGGATGTGCCTGCGGGCGCCCGGCCATGATCCAGTCCCGCAGGACTGCGGGGGAAAACAGGCTTTCCGTGGCCACGATGGCTGCACCGACGAGGCCGGAGGAACTGCCCATCTGGGAGCGGATGATCTGCAGGTCACGGCTGACCAGGGGGTGGGACGCGCCGTAGATGGCCTCGCGGGCCGCCGCCAGGAGGATGTCGTTGCTCTGGGCGATCGATCCGGAAAGCACGATCAATTCGGGGTTCAGCATGTTGGCCAGCGTCGCCACGACCTGGCCGATCAGGCGCCCGCTCTGCGAGAGGATGTCGATCGCTGCGGCGTCGCCCATATGCGCGGCCTGCGCCACCTCGACAGCGGTGACATCGCCGCCGCGCCGGACATGGTCCGACAGGATCGGGCTCAGGCCCTTTTCCGCCTGAACGCGGCCTTCACGAATGATCGCCTCCGAGCCAGCCATGGTTTCCAGCGTGCCGTGCCGCTCCCCGAGGCTGACTGGCACCGAGCCGATCAACCCGACCGCGCCTTGGGCACCCCGAAAAAGCACGCCGTCGCTGACCAGGCCGGCACCGATCCGCTTGCCCACCTTGACGAACAGCATGGCCCGATGGCCGACGCCGGCGCCGGAGTGGAATTCCCCCATGGTCATCGTCTCGACGCTCGACCGCAGCCAGACCGGAACGTCGAAGGCTTCCACCAATTTTTCAACCAGGGGAAAGCTTTCCCAGCCGGGCAGCACCGGGGGTGTCGCATCCTGAAAAAAATCTCCGCCTCCGTGTTCCACCACGCCGGGCACGGAAATGGAGATGCCCCAGAGTTCACCGTAGCCCTGCTGAATGTCGAGGATCCAGCGGAAGAGGGTCGTCAGGCGATCGAGGAGCGCGGAAACCGGCTGTGTCAGGTCGGCCGCCTCGTGGTGCTCCATTTTCAGATTGCCACCGAGATCGGCAAGTCCGACGCCGAGGGCCGTCTGATCGAGCGTGGCGACGAGGATGCTGCCGCGGCTGGCGGAAAACCGGACCAGTCGGGGTGCGCGCCCGCCGGTCGCAGTCCCGAGCTCGCTTTCGTCCACAAGCCCGAGCTCTGCAAGCGTGCTCAGCCGGTCCGCCACGACGGCACGCCCGAGTTCGCTCTGACGCTCCAGCTCCTGACGGGTCGTCGCGCTTTCGGTCCGCACCAGGTTCAGGATCTCGACCAGACTCGGCGCGGCCGTCTCCGCCGTCCGAGGGCGGCCCTTTCGGCGCGGTTGAGCCGCAGCCTCCATCTTCGCCGTGGAAGGCATTCCTGTTCCTTTCAGCACGAAGCAAGCGCTCCGACCCTAGATAAATCCGAGGCTTGCGACGCGCAACATCAAACTTTTGCATTAAAACGACATAAGTCTGCTGACAAATGCGTTTTTAATGTTGACATGCGCTGTATTCGGTCGCATTGAAAGTGTCATCAGATGGAATTCTTGGGAGGAGATGGCCATGGATGGTTGCAGGCTGGCCTATCACGCCAATTGCTGGGGAGAGCTGGGGGGAAGCGCTGTTGGCGTCACCTCGATCACACAGCTCGCCTATCGCACCTTCGGCGACATGCGCCGTGCCTTCGCCGATATTGCCGAGGCGGGCTACGAGGGCGTCGAATTGTTCGACGGAAATCTCCTCGATTTCCCGGTCGGCGACATGCGCTCCCTGCTTGATGACAATGGTCTTTCGCTCGTCGCCACCTATGCCGGCGGAAACTTCATCTTCGATGATATTCTCCCGGAAGAGCTCGCCCGCGTGACGCGTGCTGCAGATCGAGCCGCCGAGCTCGGGGCCCCGCATCTGGTTGTCGGCGGCGGCGCGAAGCGGTTCGACGGCACCCGCGAGGCAGATTTCCACAAGCTCGCCGCCGCTCTCGATCGTGTCGATGAACTGGCGAAGGCGCGGGGCCTGAGCGCACATTATCATCCGCATCTCTCGACCATCGTCGAGGGGCCGGCGGAGGTTTCCAAGATCTTCAGTCTCACGGGGATCGGTTTCTGCCCGGACACGGCGCATCTCGCTGCGGCGGGTGGTGACCCTGCCGAACTCATCCGAGAGCATGCCGCGCGGATCACCTATGTCCATCTCAAGGGCTTGCAGCGCGAACCCTTCGCTTTCACGCCGCTGGATCGGGGCGACGTGCCGACGGACGGCATCGTTGCCGCCTTGCGCGAGGTCGGCTTTGCCGGCTGGATCTGCGCTGAACTCGATGCCTGGCCCGACGCGCTGGAGGGCGCTCGTGCCAGCATGACCTATCTGAAATCGGCCGATCTCAAGAGGAGTTGAAGGCCGCCGGGGCAAGGCCCCACCTGAGGGAGGAAACCATGATTACCAGACGCATTCTTTTGTGCTCCGCAGCCATTGCGGCAGCCCTGTCCATCGCGGCGCCAACGCGCGCCGCCGATCCCGATACCGCGCTTGCCAAGCTGCAGGAAACGGTTCTGTCGAAGGGGCCATCGGGCGAAGACCCGTCGCCGGCCTCCGGCATCACGCTGACCGACGAGGAGCTTGCCAAGGTCAAGGGGATGAACGCCACAGCCGCCATCGTCATGCATTACGGCGGCAATGACTGGTCTCGTGCCCAGATCAACGGCCTGCAGACGCAGTTTGCGTCCATGGGCATCAAGGTGATCGCGGTCACAGATGCCGGTTTCAAGCCGGAAAAGCAGGTGGCCGACCTCGAAACCATCATGGCGCAGAAGCCGAACATCATCGTCTCGATCCCGACTGATCCGACCGCAACAGCGTCGGCCTACAAGGCCGCGGCGGATGCTGGCACCAAGCTCGTCTTCATGGACAATGTCCCGGCCGGCTTCAAGGCAGGTACGGACTACGTCTCCGTCGTCTCGGCCGACAACTATGGCAATGGCGTCGCTGCGGCGCATCTCATGGCCAAGGCTCTCGGTGGCAAGGGCGAAATCGGCCTGGTTTTCCATGCTGCGGATTTCTTCGTCACGAAGCAGCGCTATGAGGCCTTCAAGACGACGATCACTACGGACTATCCGGACATCAAGATCGTCGCAGAGCAGGGCATCGGCGGTCCGGATTTCTCGGGTGATGCAGAAAAGGCGGCCTCCGCCATCCTGACCTCGAACCCGAACGTCAACGGCATCTGGGCGGTCTGGGACGTCCCCGCGGAAGGCGTCATCGCTGCCGCGCGCAATGCCGGGCGCGACGACCTGATCATCACCACGATCGACCTCGGCGAAAACGTTGCGATCTCCATGGCGCAGAACGGTTTCATCAAGGGGCTCGGCGCGCAGCGCCCCTATGATGCCGGCGTGGTGGAGGCCAAGCTCGCGGGCTATGCCCTTCTCGGCAAACAGGCTCCGGCCTTCGTCGCTCTGCCGGCCCTGCCGGTCACCCGCGACAACCTTCTCGATGCCTGGAAGACGGTCTACTCGACCGATGCGACCGACAACGTCAAGTCCAGCCTCGGCAACTGATCCGCCACAGCGCGCGGTGCGGAAACCCCGTGCCGCGCGCCGGCAAGGTCCGGTTGATGGCGATCGATGATCCCGCCGGCATGTTGAGCAGCGGATGGCTGCAGCACTCTAGGAGAAAACTCGATGACGAAAGTGATGAACGTCGCCATGATCGGCGGCGGCTTCATGGGCAAGGCGCATGCCATGGCCTATGCGGCCATGCCGATGTTCTTCTGGCCGGCCCCGGCCATTCCGCACCGCAAGGTGGTGGTGGATGTCACCGACGGCATGGCCGAGGAAGCACGCCAGCGCTTCGGGTTCGAGGAAGCCTCTTCCGACTGGCGCGCCACCGTCAACCGGCCGGATGTAGACGTCGTCGATATCTGTACGCCGAACAATGTCCATGCCGAAATCGCCATCGAGGCGGCAAAGGCTGGCAAGCACATCATCTGTGAAAAGCCGCTGGCCCGCACCGTCGAGGAGGCCCGCGCCATGGCCGAGGCCGTGAAACAGGCCGGCGTCATCAACATGGTGGCCTTCAATTATCGCCGCACGCCGGCGGTTGCTCTCGCGAAGAAATACATCGAAGAAGGTCGGATCGGCCGCATCCTCAACTTCCGCGGCACCTACCTGCAGGATTGGTCGGCGGATCCCGACTCACCGCTCTCCTGGCGCTTCCAGAAGAAGATCGCCGGCTCCGGCTCCGTCGGTGATATCGGCACCCATGTGGTCGATCTCGCGCATTACCTGGTCGGGCCTATTGCGGAAGTCATCGCCCTCACCACGACCTACAACAAGACCCGCCCGCTGCAGCAGGGCGGGATCGACAAGCTGGGTGCGGCGGAAAAATCCGCTGAGGCCGAGCGCGGAGATGTGGACGTCGACGACGAAGTCGTTTCCATGCTCAAATTCGCGGGTGGCGCGATCGGAAGCCTCGAGGCGACCCGCAACGCCTATGGCCGCAACAACTTCATCACGCTCGAAATTCACGGCACCAAGGGCTCGATCCACTTCAACTACGAACGCCGCGACGAACTGCAGGTCATGTTCGCGGACGATCCCGCCGATGCACGCGGCTTCCGGACGATCTACACCGGTCCCGCGCACCCCTATGGTGGTGGTCTCTGGCCGATCCCTGGGCTCGGCATCGGCTATTCGGAAACGAAGATCGTCGAGTGCTACGACTTCTTCCAGGCGATCGCCAAGGGCCGGCAGCCGAGCCCCAACTTCGACGACGGGCTGCTGACCGAACTCGTCGCGGATGCGTTCATCCGGTCCGGCGAAAGCGGTGTCTGGGAGAAAGTGGGATGACCGCCAGTGTCGCTGCCGTCCGGATGACCGGCATCTCGAAATCCTTCGGCGGCGTCCGCGCCCTCGCTGGCGTCGATCTGGAGGTGCTGCCGGGCGAGGTCCACGCGCTTCTGGGCGGCAACGGCGCGGGCAAATCGACGATCCTCAAGATCCTGAACGGTGTCCATCGGCCCGACGGCGGCACGGTCGTCGTCGCCGGCCGCGAATTGACGGCCCATACGCCGGAGGAATCGCGGGCTGCCGGCATCGCGATGAACTATCAGGAAATGAGCCTGATCCCAACGTTGACCGTCGCGCAGAACGTGTTCCTGACCCGCGAGAGCCGGACCGGTGCCGGCTTGATCAACGACGCGGAGGCAGAGCGCCGCGCGGCCGAACTCTTCGCCCGGCTGGGGGTCTCCGTCGATCCCCGCGCCTTGGTGGCCGATCTCGGCGCCGGTCAGAAGCAGTTGACCGAAATCGTCAAAGCCATTTCCCAGGATGCCAAGGTTCTCGTCCTCGACGAACCCTCGACCGCGCTCGCGGTTTCCGACGTCGAGCGCCTGTTCGTCTTCCTCCGGAGGCTGAAGGCCAAGGGCGTCGCGATCATCTATGTCAGCCATCGCATGGACGAGATCGCCCGCATCGCCGACCGCGCCACCATTCTGCGCGACGGCCGGCATGTGATCACCGCGCCCCTTTCCGAATTGCCGATCGATACGATGATCGAGCATATCGTCGGCAAGCGCTCCAAGGGCCTCTCGGATGTGGTGCGTGGAACGTCCGCAAAGGGCGAGGTTCTGCTGGAGCTCTCTGAACTCAACGGCGTCCACAAGCCGAAGCACGTCTCCTTCACGCTGCATGCCGGCGAGGTGCTGGGGCTCGCAGGCCTGCTGGGGTCTGGGCGATCGTCGCTCGCCCGGCTCATCGCCGGCATCGAGCCTGCAGCAAGCGGGTCGATCCGTATCAAGGGCCGGGCAGTCAACATCCGCAAACCCGGCGATGCGATCGCCAGCGGCGTCGCTCTCGTGCCGGAGGCCCGTGCGACACAGGGGATTATTCCGGCTCATTCGGTCGCCTCGAACATGGTTCTGGCCGTGATCGGGCGTTTGTCGCGCGCCGGCATGATCGACCAAAAAGCAATGGCCGACCTGACCGAGGGACAGATCCGCCGCCTCTCGATCAAGACGGCCAGCCGTGACCACGCAGTCGCCACCCTGTCCGGCGGCAATCAGCAGAAGGTGGTGATCGGCAAGTGGCTGGCCACAGACCCCGACATTCTCATCCTCGACGAGCCAACCGCCGGCATCGACATTGGCTCGAAGGCGGAAATCATCCGGCTGGTGCGCGAGCTTGCCGCATCCGGCAAGGCGATCATCATGATCTCGTCCGAGCTTTCGGAATTGCTGACCGCCTGCGACCGCATCCTGGTCATGGCGGATGGCCGCGTCCATGCGGATCTGCCGCGCGAAGCCTTCGACGACCCGGCCGTACCAGCCGACGATATGGCCCATCGCCTGCAAGCCGCAGAGCAGAAGCTCCAGACCGAGATACAGCGGGCTCTCGCAGCCCAGGAGACAATCCATGCTTAAGGGTTTCGCTGCCAACTGGCGCCAGAACATCATCTATATCGGCTTCGTCGTGATCTTCGTCGTCTTCGCGGTCGCGCTAAACGACAAGGGCTTCCTGACCGCCAACAATCTGCTCAACATCGTCCGGCAGACGGCGATGATCGCCGTGATGGCGATTGCGATCACCTTCGTGCTGTCGGCTGGCGAGATCGACCTCTCGGTCGGCGCGGTGGCCGGCCTGACGACGGTCACCGTTGCCATGGCGATCGCCGTCGGAGGACCCTTCGCGGGCGTGCTGGCTGGAATCGCGACCGGTCTCGTGGTTGGATCCTTCAACGGCTGGCTGACCACGCGCATCGGCATCCCATCCTTCCTCACCACTTTGGCGATGATGGGGATCGCCAAGGGCGTCGCCATGTGGATCTCGGCAACGGCAGCGGTTCCGATCCTGTCGCCCGGCTATTCCTGGCTGTTCGGCGGTGGCAATCTTGGCCGAATTCCCGTGCTGCTGATCTGGATGATCGTCGTCGGCGTCATCGGCCACATCGTGCTTCGGCGCACCGGGTTTGGCCGAAGGGTCCTGGCGACGGGCGGCGGAGAAACGGCCGCGCGCTACTCCGGCATCGATACCCGCAACATCAAGTTCAAGGTTCTGGTCATGTCGTCCTCGGCGGCCGCTCTTGCCGGCATGCTCTATGCAGGCCGCCTGCAGTCGGGCCGCTTCCAGCTCGGCGAAGGCGACGAGCTGTCGGTCATCGCCGCTGCGGTTCTTGGTGGCACGAGCCTGTTCGGTGGCAAGGGCACGGTGGTCGGCACGATCGTCGGCGCATTGATGATCGGCCTGATCAACAACGGCCTGATCCTGATGGGCCTGGAATTCAGCCAGCAACTGATTGCCCGCGGCGGCATCATCATTCTGGCCGTCGCCCTCAGCCAGAAGAGGACCGCATCATGACCGTGACCATCATCGGAACCGTAACCGCTCGTCCCGAATGCCGCGCCGAGCTGGAGGCGATTCTCAGCAGGCAGGTTGAGCCGATACGGAGGGAGGCCGGCTGCATCAACTACGATTTCCATGTCGACGCGGCCGATGATTGCGTTTTCGTTTTCTATGAGAATTGGCGGAGCCAGGAAGACTTGGACCGGCACATGACGACGCCACATCTGGTGCCGCTCATCTCCCAGATGGACAGATTGCTGGCAAAACCAGTCGAGATCCGGCATCTGCGGATGATCAGTAACCTCACCGATTAGAACGATGAATTGTCCTCCGGCATCGTCACAGGTTGCGATCCTCGGGCTCAACGTCTTTCCCATGCGCGCCACGCTGCCGATGCAGAGTGGAAAGCGCAGGATCGGACAGTCGAGCAGAGCCCTGGCCGCTTAGCCGGTGGTCAGACGCGTCTCGGTTTCGGCGTCGAAGATGTGGATTGCGGCGATGTCGATGCCGAAGGTGACGCGGTCGCCGGTCGTGACGGCAAGGCGGTCGCGGAGAGAAGCGATGATCGGGGTCTCGCCAAGAAGGGCGGTTACCTGCGTTTCCGCCCCGGTCGGCTCGATGAGCGTGATGGTCGCCTCGACGCCGTCCTGTTTCATCGAAAGATGCTCCGGCCGGATGCCATAGATCAGGTCGCGCGCCCTCGGCAGCGTAATACCCTCGGGGAGGGGGAGGGATGCGCCTGTCTCCGTCCGGAAGACGCTCGGATCGTCTGGAGAGACCTGACCGCGGATGAAATTCATGCCCGGCGAACCGATGAAGCCGGCGACGAACAGATTGGCGGGTCGGTCGTAGAGCTCGAGCGGCGTGCCGATCTGCTCGACATAGCCATCCCGCATCACGACGATCCGATCGGCCATCGTCATCGCCTCGATCTGGTCATGGGTAACGTAGATCGTCGTCGTCTTCAGCCGCTGATGCAGCTGCTTGATCTCCGAGCGCATCTGGACGCGCAGCTTGGCGTCAAGGTTCGACAGCGGTTCGTCGAACAGGAAAACCTGTGGCTGGCGCACGATCGCCCGCCCCATGGCAACGCGCTGACGCTGCCCGCCGGAGAGGTTGCGCGGGTAGCGGTCGAGGAGATGTGTCAGGCCGAGAATTTGTGCGGCATCTCCCACTCGTCTGCGGATCTCGTCCTTCGGTGCTTTGGCGAGTTTGAGGGAAAAGCCCATATTGGCCCCGACCGTCAGATGTGGGTAGAGCGCATAGGACTGGAAGACCATGGCGATATCGCGCTCCTTCGGCGCGACGTCGTTGACGACGCTGGCGCCGATCAGCATCTCCCCGTCGGTAATCTCCTCCAGCCCGGCGATCATCCGCAACAGGGTCGACTTTCCGCAGCCGGACGGACCGACGAGGATGACGAACTCGCCATCGGGAACATCGATGCTGACGCCATGCAGGACCTCGAAGTGACCATAGCTTTTGCGGACATTGTTGATCGTGACGGATGCCATCGTCGTCTCCGGCGGGAATGAGGGGCGGCGTGTCTGCGGATGCTGGCCTATTGGCCCATCGTGGCCTGCGAATAGGGAAGGAGCGCGCAATCGATCGCGGCGAGGCAGAGATCGCGAGGGGAGGGCGCCACGCTACCGGCCAGAACTTCGGGATAGAGCCGAGACAGATACTGGCTGATCAGCGTTTCCGGAATAACGGCCGGCAAGTCGGCGAAAAGCCGATCGACGGCGGCGGAGACGGCCGGGTCCGGCCAGTAATAGCGAATTCGGTCACTATAGCTGAAATGGCGCTGCAATCGTTGCTCCGCGCTCGATCCTGCATAATGGCCGCTCCAGTGCTTCGGCGTGGCGAGCATCGCCGTCTCCAGCACCGCCGCAAGGCTTTCCGTCTCCTCCGGACCCTTGAGCACGCGGCGGATGGCATCGAGCCCGTAGAGCGCTTCCCGAAGCGCAAAGGTCAGTCCCGGGCCCACCTTCAGGATGGCGAAGCCGCCATCGACCAGGGCCGAGAGTTCGGCTGTCGGCTGGTAATCGGTGGAATGGGCCTCGAACAGGAGACCGGGGAAATCGTCGAGCACCTGTATGAGTCCCGTCGCCTTCTTCGGCTGATAGAGAAGGACATTGGCGTTGCCGAACTCCACGCCGGGCTGCACGACGATCGCGACGACGCGCTCGAGCGCCGCTTCCACGCCCGCAGCCCGGAACGCGGTCTCATGCACCGCCACCGTCTGCCGGGCGGCCTCGGGCCGCGTCACTTCGAGCCCGTCCAGGGCATGCGTCGCCCCGCCCGGTGGCGGCACCTCGGTGCCGATGACATAGACCGGAGGCTTGCAGCCGATCCGCGCAGCCGCCTGTTCAGCAATTCTGGCAAGACGCGCCGCGCGCGCGGCCGTCCGCTCGTCGTCCAGCGCCGCGGGCTCGCCCGCGCAGCCCATGGAGGTGTCGAGATGCAGCTTCTCGAAACCGGCCTCCACAAAGGCGGCGATCATGGCCTCGGCGCGCGCCATGGCCTCCTCGGCCGGAAGCCCCCGCCAGGGGTTGGGACCCAGATGATCCCCGCCCAGGATGATGCGCTCGGCCGGAAAGGAAACCTTTGCCGCGCAGCGCTCCACGAACCGGCGGAAATCCGCCGGCGTCATGCCCGTATAGCCGCCCTCCTGGTTCACCTGGTTGCAGGTCGCTTCGATGAGGATGGCGGATCCGTCTCGCGCGGCGCGCAGAAGCGCCGCCTCGATGACCAAAGGATGCGCCGAGCAGATGGAGGTGATACCAAGCGGCAGCGCCATGTTTCGCGGCGCGAAGAGTTTGCCAAGCGCAATGTCTCGGTTCGTGTAGCGCGCGTTCATCATGCCAGCATCACCACTTTGGTCAGGTGCCGGGGCGAAACCGTGTCGAGGTTGCGCGATTGGGCAACACGCTCCCCGAGGATCTGCAGGGCCGGCAGGAGGACGAGGCCCGCCGTCTCCTGGCCGGCCTCGATTGGCAGCGACAGATCGCCCGGACCGCCAAGGCCGATGACGAAGGCGCCCTTCTCCTGCAACTCGCGGACCAGCGTGGCCTCCGCATCCTTCTGGTCGGCCGAGTAGAGCATCACGGCCGCCGTCGCGTCGTCGACAAGGCTGATCGGGCCGTGCCGATATTCGAGCGGATGGAAGGCCTGGGTCATGACCTGGCTCATCTCCATCAGCTTCAGCGCCCCTTCCGAGGCGATGCCGTAGAGCGGGCCGCCGCCCAGGAAGACGACATGGGAGCGCGACAAGACTGCCTCGGGCAGCGCCTCGCTCAAGGCATGGGCCAGGCGCTTGGCATTGCCGACGATGGACGAGGGCAGGGAGGTCCCGATCATCTGAAGCCCCATGAGCAGCATCAGGCTGGCCGAAACGGTCATGACGATGCCTTCGTCCGGATGGGTGGGCGAAGCGAGCACGCTGTCGCAGTTTTTCGCAAGAGCGCTGTCCGGCTCCACGGTCAGGCCGGTCACGAAGGCGCCATGGGCGCGGCTATGCCTGGCGGCTGCCACGGTCTCGCTCGTCTCGCCACTGCGCGAAATGGCCACCACATGCGTCTTGGTCCAGTCCGGCCAGAAGAACTGTGGTCGGTTCAGCCATTCCGCACCCGGCACCGCGATCGCCGGCCGGCCGGCATGGTTGGCATGGGCCGCCAGCGTTTGGGCGAGGTAATAAGACGTGCCGCAGCCGACATAGACCAGGACCTCGCCTCTCTCCGTGGCACCATTCGCGCCAAGCGCTTTTTCCCAATAGGGAAATTGCTCGACAATCACCGTTTCGGTCGTGTTCATGCTGTCTCCGGTTATTTCACCGATCCGGCCAGCAAACCGCTGACGAGGTATCGGTTGAGGAAGATGACGACGAGGGCCGGGATCACGATCGCGATCGATCCGCTGGCGGTGATCAGCCCATAGTCGATGAAGTTCTTGGTGACGAACTCGGGAATGAGCACGGTCAGGGGCTTCGTCGCCTGCGGCGAGAAGATCAGCGGCACCAGATACTGGCCCCAGGCCCCGAGGAAGGTGAGGATCGCCGCCGCCGTCAGGCCCGGTCCGGCAAGCGGAAGCACGACGTTGAAGAAGATGTAGAGCCGACCCGCGCCATCAAGCTGCGCGGCCTCTTCCAGGGCGAGCGGCAAGGCGTCGAAGACGCTGCGCAGCAGCCAGAGCGACAGCGGCAGATAGGCGGACACGTAGATCAACGCCACGCCGACATAGGTATCGACCAGCTGCATCTTGATCATGATCTGGTAGAGCGGGATGAGCACCGCATAGGCGGGGACGGCCAATGTTGCGACGACGGCGCCGAACAACAGATTGCGTGCCGGGAAGCGGATCCGCGTGAAGGCATAGGCTCCGAGAGCCGAGATCGCCACGCAGAGCAAAGTGGCGGCGATCGAGGTCACCACGCTGTTGAACAATGCGGCACGGAACTGCTTCCAGACCTCGACCCCGCCAATGCGGGCGATGTTGATGCCGAACAGGCGCGCATAATGATCGAACGTGACATGCTGCGGAACGAAGTGGATCGGCCGCGCGGAGAAATCCTCGGTCGGCGTGACGGAGCTCGCGATGGTCCAGTAGATCGGCCCGAGCGACCAGAGGAGCAGGAGTGCGACGCCGGACCAGACGATCAGCCGATAGGAGAGGGAAGGTTTCATCCGTCGAACCTCGTATTGCGGTAGACGCGCAGGACATAGATGAGCGACACGAGGAGCGAGACGAAGGTGATGCTGACCGACAGCGCCATGCCGTAGGAAAAGCGCAGGTTCTGGAACGTCTCGAGATAGATCTGCACGAGGATCGGGCGCGTTTCGAGACTGCTGCCGGCCAGGACCCAGGCTTCGTCGAACAGGTTGAAGGCATTGACGGTCGCGTTGGTCATCGACACGGCGATGGCGCTGCGCACGAGCGGCAGCGTGACCAGGGTAAACATTTGCGGCCGCGTAGCGCCGTCGATCCGCGCGGCTTCGTAGAGATGGCTCGGAATGCTCTGCATGGCGGCGAGCACGATGACGATCGTCAGCGGCATCATCCGCCAGACATGGACCACGGTGACGGCGAGGATCGCGCTCGTCTTGTCGTTGAACCAGACATGATTCTCGAAGGGCAGGCCGAGCGCGGTGAGGATGCCGTTCAGTAGCCCGGCCCCTGGCTGATAGATCCAGAGCCAGATCACCGAATTGACGACGCCGGGCAGCGCCCAGGGCAGGATGACGGCCGCCAGAATCCACTGCCTGCCGGTTTTCACCTGGTTGATCAGTGCGGCCGCAAGGACGCCGAAGACGGTTTCCGCCAGAACGGCGAGCACCACATAGACCAGCGTGTTGATCCAGGTGGAGCCGAGCGGCGCATCGGAAAACATGCGCGCATAATTGTCGAGGCCGACGAAGGGCGTGCCGGCCTGCATCGGATTGACCCGATGCAGACTGTCCCACAGCGTGCGCGCCATTGGGTAGAAGACCAGCGCCACCATGGTGATGAGGATGGGGAGGACGAGCAGGACGCCGAGCGAGGCGTCGGCCCGGAAGCCGACCCCCTTCCTGCCCGTGCGCCGTCCCACGGTCGCGGTTGTCATTCCGCCATCGCCTGCTTGGCCGCTTCGGCGATGCTTTCGACAGCCTGATCGACCGTCATCTGGCCCTTGGCCGCGCTGTTGATCGCCGTGTTCACGCCGCTCGAGAACTGCGGGTACCACGGCGGCGTGCCCTGCGGGAACAGCGCTTCCACCGTCTTCGACTGGGCGACCAGTGCATCGCCGCTGTTCAGCTTGCCCTGCTCGTTCAACTCCGCCAACGCACTGGTGCGGGTGGGCAGGAAGCCGTTGACGACGTTCTTCTTCTGGAACTCCCGGCTCGTGAACCATTTGACGAAGGCGATCGCCGCCTCCTGGTTTTGCGAAACCTTCGGAATGGCCAGTGCTTCCGGCAGGCCGAAGCTGCGGGTCTGGCCGCTCTCCGTCGGAACCAGGATCGCCTCCGCCTGGCCGGCGACCTTGGACTGCTTCGGATCGTTCATTTGTCCAAGCCGGCCCGGCTCGCCGGAGATCATGATGCTGGTCAGCCCCTGGGCGAACATGCTCTCGTTGATCTGGCTGTCCTTCAGCCCGGTGGATGCCGGATCGACGAGGCCGTCCTTGAGCAGCATGAGTTCGAAGGCGAGCGCCTTGTAGCCGGCCGAATCCGGTGTCGTGAACAGCGGCTTGAAGTCCTTGTCGAACAGCTCGCCACCAAAGGCCTTGGTCAGCAGGTACCAGCTGGTCGAGGCGCCCTCCGTTGCCGAGAGCGGCAGGCCGATCGGGTAGGTGGAGATACCTTTCTCCTTGATCTGCTTGGCCGCCGCCACCAGTGCATCGAGCGTCTTCGGCATGTCGGTGATGCCGGCATCGGCGAAGTGCTTCTTGTTGACCAGCATCACGCGGAAGTCGTTCGTGTAGGGGATGCCGAGCAACTTGCCATCGACGGTAAAGATCTTCGCGACGCCGATGTCCTTGACCGTCTCCTCGTCGATCACGTCATTAAGCGGCAGGTACCAGTCGGCTGCCGCGAACTGGCCGGTCCAGGACCAGTCGAACTCCGTGACATCGGCGGGCGCGGTGCCGGCGACGAGCGCAGTGACGAGCTTCGGCCGGATATCGTCCCAGGAAAGCGTCTGGAGGTCGACATGGATGCCGGTCTCCGCTTCGAAGTCGGCGGCGATATTCGGGCCCTGGGGCGAGGGCATCAACACCGTGATGGATTGGCCGGCAAGCGGCTTTCCGTCCTGCGCAAAGGCCGGTCCGGCAAGTGCGAAGGCGCTGGAGGCAAGCAGTGACAAGATGAATCTACGCATGTTCCCATCCTTTGTTGTTATCGAGGCAGTGGAGTCATCGTCTCAGTCACGGCCGCGCGCGCGGACGCGGCCGTCGTCGTCAGCCAGTCCCGATCCTGCGACCAGCCGAGCCTTTGTGCGGCGACGAGCAGGGCACCGCCGACCGGCGGCAGCAGCGGGGCAAGAGCCGCTCGGCCGATGCGCGCTTCGAGCGCGGTGAGGAGCAGGCGGCTGCCAAATGTGCCGCCGCCATGGGTCCAGTCCGCGTCCTTATCGCCCGCCGCGACCGCGCGATAATGTTTCGCCAGCTCATCGGCAGCCTGGTCGATGAGCTGTCGCGATGCCACGTCCCCCTCGCGCGCCGCTTCATCGACAAGGCGGGAGAGGGCGGCGATTGCGGGTCGCGGATGGGCAAGATCGGTGACCCAGGCGCCAAGCCCGTTCATCGCATCCGCCGGATCGATCTGCAGGTGGGACAGCACCAGCGACGCCAGCCGGCTCGGCGGCTGGCGTCCGTCGAGGCTCTGGCTGACGAGACTGAGCGCAAGGCGTCCGATCCAGTAGCTGCTGCCTTCGTCGCCGATCACATCGCCCCAACCGCCGGAACGGGTGGACCGCCCCTCCGTATCGCGCGCCCAGGCCATCGATCCGGTGCCGGACAGGATCAGCACGCCAGCCTGTCCGGCAAAGGCGCCGCGATGGGCGGCATCGACGTCGTTGAGCACCTGCGTCCGGGCTGCCGGAAAGGCCTCGGCAATGACCTCTTCCTGCGCCTGCGAGAGATGACGGACCTCGCCGAAGACCGGGAAGGCAGCGGCGACGGCCGCGAGATCGGTCCGGCTGCGGAACGGCGCCAGCCCCTTGTCGAGCTCTGAGCGCCAATTGGGATTGTCCATCGGATTGACGCCGCCGACGAGCGCCGTTTCGAGGATGTGTCCCTGCCGATTGGCCAAGGCGAGGAGGGTTTTGCTGCCGCCGCCGTCGATGCCCAGGATCAGATCGCCGCTCATTCCTGCGCTCCGATCGTGACGTAATGAGTGTCGACGGAGGCCTCCTCGAGCTGCCTCCGCCATTCGACGCCGAGCGCGGCATCGGTGATCAGACGGGCTTCGCTGAGTGGCGCCACCTTGTAGGTCGCTGTCGTTCCGAACTTGGTGCTGTCGGCAAGGACCGACCGGTTGGCCGAACGCGTCAGCATGCGCCGGTTCAGGCTCGCTTCGGCGCTGTCGACACTGTAGATCGCGCCGTCGGTGCTGATGGCGCTTGCGCCCAGGAACAGCTGATCGAACCAGATCGTCTCCAGCATGGCTTCGGCCTGCGGACCGACCATGGAGGCGTTCTCGCTGCGCAGCTGACCGCCGAGCAGCGTGACGTCCAAGGTCGGGACATTCAGGAACTCCTGCGCCACGATCAGCCCGTTCGTGAAGATGCGTAGCGGTATCGGGTCGATGCGGATGCGCCGTGCCAGCTGGAGCACCGTCGTCCCGGCATCGAGAAAGATGGCGGTGCGGGGCACCAGCGTTTCATAGGCTGCCGCGGCAATCGCCCGTTTGGCGGCGAGCTGGCGCTTTTCACGCTCCTGGAAGGCCAGCTCGACGGACGAGCCTTCGGCGATGCGCGCACCGCCATGGACGCGGTCGATGACCCCGCTTTCCTCGAGGATCTGCAGATCCCGCCGCACGGTCGCGAGCGACGCTCCGACCGCATCGGCAAGATCCTGGATGGTGGAGAAACCGTGCGCATAGAGATGGCTGCGAATGCCGTCGAGCCGATCCGTTTTGATTCCACCGCCCTGGCTCATGGTGCGCCCCCGCATCCGCTTCAGTAAAAGCAAGCTTTCATGACGTTCGATCAGAGTCAATCAGATTTTTGATTTATTTTGACGTGATTGCCAATGGTCGGCACCCATGGACGCTGCCTGAGCAGCGACCTTGGGTGCTCGGTCCAGGATCAGTGATAAGCGGGCAGGAGATCGCCATGGGCCTCGATCAGATCGTCCACCAGATGCCAGATCTGGTCGGGGGAAAGCTCGGCGGCGGTATGGGGATCGAGGAGGGCGGCCTGGTAGATGCGGTCGCGCTTTTTCGTCAGCGCCGCTTCCACCGTCAGCTCCTGCACCGAGGTGCTCAGCCGCATAACGGCGGCAAGTTGGGCCGGGAGGCGGCCGATGCGGGTCGGCTGGATGCCGTTGCGGTCGACATGGCAGGGCACTTCGACGATGCATTCGGGCGGCAGATTGTCGATCAGCCCGGCATTCGGCACATTGCCATAGATGAGCGCCGGCTCGCCCGTAACGGCGGCATGGATAATCCCCGCCGCATATTCGTGGCTGCGGCAAACCTCGATCGGCTGGCCGCCCTCCAACGCCTTGCGCAGCTCATGCCACTCGGCGATCTGCACCTCGCAGCGGCGAATATATTCATCGAGGGGAATGTTGAGCGATTGGACGAGGTCCGGCTGCCGGTCCTTGATGTACCAGGCGGTATATTCGGAGAAGTGCTCGCTCGATTCCGTAACGAAATGGCCGAGCCGTTTCAGCACGTCGAACCGCACCCGGTCGTCCGCCGGCACGCGCCCTTCCTCGGCCAGTGCCTTGAGGCGCGGATAGAGATCTTCCCGCCGGCCATCACGATGGACCTTCTCGAAATCGAGGAAGAAGGCGACATGGTTGATCCCGGCGGAACAATAGGCGATGTCGGCAATATCCTCGCCAAGACATTCTGCGAGATGGCCGGCCGTGTGCTGCACGCTGTGGCAGAGACCGACGGTGCGCAGCGAAGGCGAAAGCGCCTTGATCGCCCAGCAGTTGATCGCCATCGGGTTGACATATTGCATCATCAGCGCGTTCGGGCAGACCTCTTCCATGTCCCGGCAGATGGCTTCCAGAACCGGGATCGTCCGAAGGCCGCGGAAGATGCCGCCGATCCCCAGCGTATCGGCAATCGTCTGCCGCAGGCCGTAGCGCTTCGGCACTTCGAAGTCGGTCACCGTCGCCGGCTTGTAGCCGCCGACCTGCATCATCAGGATGACGAAGTCGGCGCCGCGCAGCGCCTGCCGACGATCCAGCGTCGCCTCGATGCGCACCCGATCAAGGCCAAGCGCCGTGCAGATGCGGTTGGCGACGATCTCGGAGGTCTTCAGCCGTTCGGGATCGATATCGAAGAGGCTGATGATGTAGTCGTGGTCACTGGGTGTCGACAGCACGTCGCCGAGTATGTTCTGGGCAAAGACGGTGCTGCCGGCGCCGATCAGGCAGATCTTGGGCATGAGCGCGGTTCCTCGTTGTCGAAGGCACACGCTGCCCTTTTGATTCCGGGAAATCTTCCTGCTAGAAGATGCTCTTCTTCCTGGATCTGCGCAGCATCATGAAAGAAGACTTCTCAGAATTTGCCGACTGGATCCTCCCGTCGCGCAGCTTTTATATTGAGCGGCATCTCGCAAGCACGATGATCGCGGCCCATTGGCATGACCATGTCGAGCTCAACCTGCTGCTCGACGGCAGCATGACCTATCTCTTCGACGGGCGACAGGAGCAGGTCGATGCTGGACGTCTCGTCCTGTTCTGGGCTGCCATTCCCCACCAAACCATCCGGGTGAGCGTTCCCGCGCCGCTTGTCTGCATCTATCTGCCGCTTGTCGATTTTCTCGCTCTCCCGCTCGATCCGTCCGTGCGGCAGGCGGTCATGCAGGGCGCTTTCTTCAAGGATCCGCATGCAACGCCGATCCACGCCTTGGCTGCGGACCGATGGCTCGCTGACTGGACAAGCGGCAAGGAAATCCGGCAGCAGCTTGCCTATGAGGAGATCAAGCTTGCGGTTCGTCGGCTGTGTTTGGATCAGCTCAACCCGTCGGCTGTCTCCGCGCGCGTTCCCCATCCACTCTCCCAGGCCGTCGCGCATACGCAAACCCTGACGGAAGCAATCAACCTTCGCTTCGCTGAACCGTTGACGCTCACGGCCTTGGCCGCTTCCGCCAACATCCATCCTGCAACGGCAAACCGCGCCTTTCGCGATGTGCTCGGTATCTCGATGATGGAGTATCTGACCCGCTACCGGCTGGCGCGAGCCATGCAGCTTCTGGTGGAGACTGATCACGCGATCCTGACGATCGCCCTCGATGTCGGTTTCGGCTCGCTGTCCCGCTTTTACGATGCCTTTAAGTCACGCTCGGGGGTAACGCCGCGGCAATTCCGGCGCGCGGCCCGAGGACAGGACACGCCGGCGATCCCACAGATTGCATCGAGAGAGACGCAAGAGGACGAAGCCTGATCCTTGCGGAGCGTGATGACCCGCGCGGGAACAGCCGGCTTGCTCGTGCCGTCGACATCGGAGCGGTCCATTTGACTGGAAAGAGCGCATTTGGGTCGCGGTCGGGCTTGCCTTACTCCAGCCCCTCGCCAAGATCTGAAGCCGGACATGATGGAGAGGGAGGGGAAAATGGAGCACGACGGCAGGCTGGCTGCAGAATCGCAGGGTCCGACGATCACGATCGGGGAGATCCTTGTTGAGCTGATGGGCAGGTCCAGGGGGCACGGGTTCAAGGAACCGCAGGCCCTGATCGGCCCGTTTGCCAGCGGCGCGCCGGCCATTTTCATCGATCAGGTCGCGAAGCTCGGCGCCGACGCCGGCATCATCTCGGCGGTTGGCGCGGATGATTTCGGACAGCTGAACATCGATCGGCTGAGCGCCGATGGAGTCGACATTTCCGCAATCGAGGTGCTGTCGGACTGGCCGACCGGCACGGCTTTCGTCCGCTACCGTCCGGATGGCGCGCGGGACTTCGTCTTCAACATCGCCCGGTCGGCGGCAAGCCAAACCCGCTTAACTGCTCCGGCCGAGGTTTTGATCAGCCGCGCGGGTCATGTTCATGTCATGGGGTCGGCGCTTGCCATTCCGCGCCTTGCAGAGCTGATCCTGACGGCCGTCGAGTCTGTGAAGGCGCGCAGCGGTACCGTCTCGTTCGATCCCAATCTGCGCAAGGAACTGATCGGTGCCGACCCGAATCTCGGCCGCCACGTCGAGGCCGTGCTGGCGGTCACCGATCTGCTGCTTCCTTCGGGTGACGAGCTTGTTCTGGTCGCCGGCGTGAACGATGAGGCGTCTGCCGTAGACGCCCTGCTCTCGCGGGGCATCGCCGAAATCGTGCTCAAGCGAGGAGCGGCCGGCGCCACCGTGTTCTCCCGATCTGCCGAACGGATCGACACTCCCGCCTTCGCGGTCCGGGAAATCGACCCCACGGGTGCCGGGGATTGTTTCGGAGCGGCCTACCTCACCTGCCGCCGTCGCGGCATGGCCCTGGACAAGGCCTTGGCCTATGCGACCGCTGCAGGCGCCTGCGCCGTCATGCACCAGGGCCCGATGGAAGGTGCATCCGATTTCGACACGCTCGACCGGCTCATCCGCTCCTGAGGAAGGCGGAGCGGCCTGTCGATCTCGTCTCTAAAGAAGCGGGCCTTGCTCGAGCGTAGGGCGTCTCGAGCATGCGTGACCGCCCTGGCTTCTACGACAGGTCGTGAAGGTCCTTGCTCAAAGCCGGCCCGATTTGCCATTGATCAAATCGCACCTCCAGGCCTGCACGTTCGGGAGTGCAACACACGGGGCCAACGAGATAGTGATCTGCTTTTGGGAAGGGGCAGAGGCGGACCAATGGCCATGTCCGTCCGTCCTGTGACGCCTGTATTCTAAGAACGCCGCGCTGGACGGTCACCCTTATCCAGAAATCCGATGGATCACCGTCATATCGCCCCGTAGCCCAATCGGAGGCTCCATTCGTCAGCACACTGCTGAGAAGGCCAAATCCGTCCGAGAACTCGATCCCGGCCTTGACCCATCGTCTTTCGTCGAGCCTGACCATGAGGCCAGCCTGATCGTAGAGATGTTCGAAATGCGCGCGGACCCGAACCTGGGCGGTGAAGTCACCCTCGGACTGAAAGCCGTAGAAGTGACCATTGTCGCGAACGAAGCCATAATGGGTCTCCCGCCAGAAATCGGTCCTTGCGTCGGTGACGACGAACAGCTCAGTATTCGACGCCTTCGCTTTCAGGGGCTCGTTGAACCAAGATCCGTTTTCGAGAGTCTGCAACAGCGGCTCCTATGACAACGAGCGAATTTGCGGTCCGCACCTTCGTGGGGTGCCTCATCCTAGAGCCCATTCGTTTGCAATCAACAAGTGTTGGCGAAGAACTACTGCCTCGCGCCGGAAGGAGATCGCGTCAGCCGACGATCGTCTCCACGAACTCCGCGAATGCCCGTGCCTTGGCGCTGGCCAGCCGCCCGGTCGGAAAAACCGCCCACAGGTCGATGTCCGGGAGCGTCCAATCCTCCAGGACGCGGAGAACGTCGCCGTTCTGGAGTTCCGGCCAGAACATCCAGTCCGATGTTACCGCCAAACCCATATCCGCCATGACGGCAGCGCGGATGCCCTCGGCGGCGGTGAAGCGTACGCGTCCTGACACCGTGACTGACGCCTCGGTGCCAGCGCGGTGGAACTTCCAGCTGTTCCCGAGCTGGGGATAGACGACGGCCTGATGCGCGGCAATGTCGGCTGGAACCCGCGGGATGCCGCACGTCTTGAGATAGGCAGGCGTCGCCACCACGGACCGACGGCCTGTCGCGAGCCTGCGGGCGACTGCGGTACTATCGGCGAGTTCGCCCATGCGCAGGGCAATGTCGATGCCCTCCGACACGAGGTCGATGACGCGGTCGTCGAGAACGACGTCGACCTCAAGGTCGGGATGAGCGGCCAGGAACTCCGGCAGCCGGGGAACCACCATCAGCCTCGCAAATGTCGTTGCCGCGCCGACACGGAGACGGCCAGACAAGCCCGTTCCAGCCCCCTTTGCCTCCAGCTCGGCCTCGTCTGCCTCCTGGATCGCGGTCTTCGCCCGCTCGTAGAAGCGAACGCCCGCGTCGGTTGGCGAGAGGCCGTGGGTCGATCGCAGCAGCAGGCGAACCTGAAGGCGTTCTTCCAATTGCGCGATCGTCTTCGAGATCGCCGGCTGGCCGACGCCGATCTGTCGCGCGGCCTGCGAGAACGATCCGGTCTCAACCACCCGCACGAATGCGGCCATCGCCTGAAGTCTGTCCATGGCCCATTCCCCTTGGGAATAACTATTATCGCTTCGACCTGCCTGCCGCAAGCCTCAAGGAATGGCCATACCTGTCTTCTCCGGAGCCCAATCCAATGGAGACCAACGATGATCGAAGTCCATGCCTTCGCCACACCGAACAGCGTCAAGGTGCTGATCGCTCTGGAAGAAATGGGGCTGCCCTACACGCTGAAGCCCGTCAATGTCCGCAACGGTGAGCAGAAGACCGAAACTTTTCTCGCGCTCAATCCGAACGGCAAGGTGCCGGTCCTGGTCGATGACGGTTTCGTGCTAACCGAGAGCGCCGCCATTCTCGTCCATCTCGCCGAAAGGAGCGGCAAGCTCCTGCCGAAGGACGGTGTAGGTCGCGCCCGCGTCTTCGAACAGCTCTTCTTCCATGCCTCGGCCTTGAGCCCGGCGTTTGGCAATGCCGGCTTCTTCAAGCGCTCGTCGCCGGAACCGCAGCCGATTACCGAGGCGCGCTTCACCACCGAAGCCGAACGGATCCTCGGCTTGCTCGATGCGAAGCTCGGCGCGCAGCCCTTCATCGCCGGCGAGGACTTCACGATCGCCGACATCGCCCATTTCGGCTGGATGTGGCGCATCGCCTTCCCAGGCTTGACCCTTGATGGTCGCCCCAACCTTTCCCGCTGGTTCGAGACCGTGGCTGCGCGGCCGGCCGTCCAGAAGGCCATCGCCCGCCTCGAAGCCATCGTGCCCGCCGCCTGATCCTCCGATCCGGACAAGCCTTCAACACGCAGGAGAACCATGATGTCCACGTTCGACACCTACGAGAATTCCTTCCCGAACGCCCGCCTGACCCGCACGCCGAGCGGCGTGCTCGAAGTCGCGCTGCATAGCGAAGGCGGCAAGCTCGTCTTCAACGGCCATACGCACGAGCAGTTCGTCGAGCTCTTCCACCAGATCGGCGCCGACACCGACAATCGCGTCGTCATCCTGACCGGGTCTGGAGATGCCTTCATGGATGCGATCAGCCCCGAAGGCTTCGATTTCTTCTCGCCCCGTGGTTACGACAAGATCTTTCGCGAGGGCCGCAAGGTTCTGATGAACATCCTCGACATCGAGGTGCCGATGATATCAGCGCTCAACGGCCCGGTGCTGCTTCACTCGGAATATGCGCTGCTCACCGACATCATCCTGGCCACCCCGGAGACCGTGTTCCAGGACAAGCCGCATTTCGATTTTGGCATCGTGCCCGGCGACGGCGTCAATCTTCTCTGGCCGGAGGTGATCGGCAGCGTCCGCGGCCGCTATTTCATCCTGACCCGCCAGGTGCTGGATGCGGCCACTGCCAAGGACTGGGGCGTGGTCAATGAGATCGTTCCGGCCGACACGCTCCTCGCCCGCGCCCACGAGATCGCCGAGGGCATTGCCGCCTTGCCGCCGCTGACCTCGCGTTACACCCGCATCGCGCTGACCCAGAAGCTGCGCCGGATCATCGATCAGGACGGCGGCTACGGCCTCGCGCTCGAGGGCATCAGCGCGGCCGACGTCGCCCGCTCGATGGCCGCCAACGGCTGATCGCTCCCCCGCTCGCCTTACATTGGCGACTTATCAGGTTCAGCACGGTTAAACGCCACAGTTAATGGGCTGTCCAGCCGCCATCGACGGGGATTGCGGCGCCGGTTATCGATCTCGCCTGGTCGCCGGAGAGAAACACGGCCAGCGCTCCCAGTTCCTCGACGGTCGCGAAGCGCTTGGTCGGCTGGTTTGCGAGAAGGACGTCGCGGATGACCATGTCGCGGCCGATGTTGTGGGACCTTGCCTGATCCTCGATCTGCTTTTCCACGAGCGGCGTCCAGACATAGCCTGGGCAGATGGCGTTGGACGTGACGCCGAATTCCGCGCCTTCAAGGGCGATCACCTTGGTGAAGCCGACCATTCCATGCTTGGCCGCCACATAAGCCGACTTGAAGGGCGAGGCAACGAGGCCATGAGCCGATGCAATATTGATGATGCGGCCATAGCCGCGCTGGCACATCCCGGCGAATGTCGCTTGCACGAGATGGAAGGCGGAAGAGAGGTTGATCGCCAAAATTGCATCCCATTTTCTGCCGGGAACGTGGCGATGGGCGAGACATGCTGGATGCCGGCATTGTTGACGACGATATCCACCTGACCGCTCATCTTCGCTTCCTTTGAGTGAGCTACGATGAGCCGAAAATCCTCTCTTCTCAATTAAGCCAGTTCTGTCTCATGGGCGCTGATGTCGGACAGGCGCGCAGCCGCTGGCAGTATCCAAAACACCTGCTGCGCAGCCCAGCTCAGCGCGGACGAGCGCAAGATTGGCTGCGAATTTCCTGTAACGCCCGGCGGGCCGGCGCGTCTAAGCCTCAGTGACGAGATTTACGGCCGGTTGGCCATCAAGAGGAGTCTGAAGTCGTGCAACAAGAAGGTTGTGTGATTGTGACGGGGGCTGCGGGCAATCTCGGCCGTGCCACGGTGGGGCTCCTGGCCGCCCAAGGCTTGCGCCTTTTCTGCGTGGATCGCACCCGCGAGGCCCTGGATGATCTGCTGCGCTCTCTTCCCGCAGACGCCGAGGCCTCGCCCTTTGTCGCCCAGAACCTTGGCGACCCATTGTTCGCGCAGGCCATGGCCGATGCGGCGGTGACGCGGTACGGCGGCATCGATGCGCTCGTCAACACGGTCGGCGGCTTTGCGACCGGGCCGGTCGGCAGCCAGACGCTCGACCAGTGGGAGTTGATGATGACGCTGAATGCGCGGGTGGCGCTGCTGACGAGCATCGCCGTGCTGCCCGTCATGCAGGCGGCCCATTATGGGCGGATCGTCCATATCGCCGCCGCTCCGGGGCTGAAGGCCGGTGCCAACCAGGCGGCCTATGCCGCCTCCAAGGCGGCCGTGATGCGTCTGACCGAGAGCCTGGCGGCCGAACATCGCAGGCATCGGATCACGGCCAACTGCATCCTGCCGGGCACGATCGACACGCCGCAGAACCGGGCTGCCATGCCGGATGCCAAGGTGTCGGACTGGGTTGCGCCGGAAGCAATCGCCCGACTGATCGCTTTCCTCATCTCCCCGCAAGCCGCGGTCGTGACCGGCGGTGCCATCCCGGCAACCGGCCTGGAGTAAGGGGCGATGACGGACCTCTTTGCCGATCCGGTCGGTCTCGTCTTGATCCTCTGGGCCATTCCAGGCGTGCTCGTTGCCCTGGCCTTCCTGTCGTTCGGTATCGACCAGGTCGATCATGCCGCGGCCGGGGCCTACATGTTTCGCCCGCTTCTCCTTCCCGGCATCCTCCTCCTGTGGCCGCTGGTCCTGTGGCGCTGGATCTTCCTTCTTCGTCATCCCGGGAGCTAAACGATGCAGCGCGCGCACAGGAAAACTCATGCCTGGATCTGGACGGCCCTGGCCGTCGCCATTCCCTTGTGCGTCGTCATGGCGTTTGCCAAGGCGCCGACGCTTTCAAGGGACGCCCCGTCTGTTCGCCTCGACCCCGGTTCGCAACAGGAGCACTGATGAGCGCGGCCTACAAACCCGTCGGCTGGAACCGCACCAAGCTCGTCTATGATGCGGTTCTCCTCATGGCGGTGACCCTCTATATTCTTCTCTATCTCCACCTGGCGCCGCACCTGTCGCAGGCGGTCGAAGCGGTCGATACTCCGATCCTCCGAATGCGCGCCTTCGGCTCGCTTGCCTTTCTCATGCTGACCGTGGTGCTGGCCATTGGTCCGCTGGCGAGGCTCGATCGCCGCTTCCTGCCCGTGCTCTACAACCGTCGACATTTCGGGGTCATGACGGCCGCAGTCGCCTCGACCCATGCCATGTTTGTCCTGGACTGGTATTTTTCCTTCTCTCCGACACCACGACTGACGGCGCTTGTGACGAGCAATACGAGTTTCGGCAGCCTTGTCGGCTTTCCGTTCGAGCTCTTCGGCATCTTCGCCCTGCTCATTCTCCTGATCCTGGCCGCGACCAGCCATGATTTCTGGCTGTCCTTCCTCTCACCGCCGCTGTGGAAGGGGCTGCATATGGGCCTCTACGGCGCCTATGCGGCGGTGGTGCTGCATGTGGTTCTCGGCTCCGTGCTCGATGGCCGGGCGCCCGTCATGGCAATGGTGGTCGGCTCCGGGCTGGCGCTGCTGACGGCGCTTCATCTCCTGGCAGGGCGACGGGAAAAGCTAATCGACGAGGCGGGGTCGCCGCGAGATGGCGAAACGGGCTGGGTCGATCTCGGCGCATGGGCGGCCATCCCGGAAGGTCGCGCCGTGGTCGGCGTTCTGCCGCATGGCGAGCGGGTCGCGGTCTTCCGCTTCAAGAACCATCTTTCGGCCATGTCCAATGTCTGTGCGCACCAGAACGGTCCGCTCGGAGAGGGGAAAGTGGTTGGAGGCGTCGCCACCTGCCCGTGGCACGGATTTCAATATCGGCTCGAGGATGGATGCGCGCCGCCACCCTATCGTGAACGCGTTCGCAAATATCGGGTCGCTCTCTCCGGTTCGCGTGTGCTCGTCGATCCCGTCGCTCTGCCGCTCGGAACGCGGATCGAGCCGCTTGCGATCCCCGACGCGCCGGCGGGCGATGGACAGAGCGCACCCAAGATGAGGAGCGACGCATGACACCGCACCCTCCCGATCCCGGTTTCTTCCTTGGCTATTCGAAGAAGATCCCTCCGGCGTTCCTCCGGCTCTCCCTGGTCTTCGCCGCCTGTTTCCTCCTCGGACTAGCGACCGCCGCGCTTGCGCTCTCGCTCGGCGGCTCGAATCCGGGTTCCGGCGGTTACGTCGACGAGTTGAAGGGCGGGCGCGTGTCGGGTGTTCTGGAAGATCGTCCCTATCCGATTTTACGTGTCCCCGCGCGAGATGGCAGGGCGTCGCGAGCGATCATGCTGGCGGGACAGGGAAAGACGGGTGTCGCGGCGCAGGCCGGACCCCTTGAGGGTCGCTGGACAGAGGTCGGCGGAATCTTCGTGAAGCGCGGTGATCTCGACATGCTGCTGGTCGCCGGTGATGGCATCAAGCCGGCGACGACGCCGGTCAATGCGGCCGAGCCCGAGGCCCCTGTCCCGCTCGGTCGCTGGCGGCTGACCGGCGAGATCTGCGACGGGAAGTGCTATGCAGGTGCGATGCGGCCCGGCTCCGGGCTGGCCCACAAGGCCTGCGCCAATCTCTGCATCATCGGCGGTGTTCCGCCGGTCTTCGTCACCACCGCGCCGGTGGAAGGACGTAACTTCCTGCTGATGGCCGGACCCGATGGCGGTCCGCTGCCGCGCGCGCTGCTCGACAAGACCGCCGTGCTGATGGAGCTGGAAGGAGAGGTCGAGCGCCGCGACGATCTTCTCATCTTCCGGGTCGACATGCCGGGGAAAGCGGGCACGGGATCATGAGCGGGGCCAAGGCCATCTTTTCGCTGCGTCATGGAGCCAGATTGCTTCTGGTTGCCGTCGTCATCGGCGGCCTGGCTCTCCTTTGGCTCTTCGGGCCGAGGCTGCTCCAGGGGACGATCCTCGAGGAGCTCTCCATCGTTCTCTATATCGCAGCCGCCTTCGGCCTTTTGACGCTGGCGGAGCGGATCGTCAGCCGCTTCACACCGCACTGACGCTCACCGAGAGAGTCCCGCCACCGGTCGGGCGCAATCGGCCGTGGCCCAACACCGGCGGCGATGCCTCACTCTGCCTCCTGGTCCAGCAAATGCATGACCGCGTCGCGATCCGCATCGAGATGCGGGGGAGGGCTGCGATATTGGATCGGGGTCGCGGACAGGTTCAACGGATTGCCGAGGAGGCGGAGAGGCGTATCGGGATCTTCGCCAGCCATTTCGACCACCATGCCCCGCGCCAGAGTGTGAGGATCGGCAAGGACCGATTGAATGGTGGCGACGCGGCCGGCGGGAACGCCGACCTTGAGCAGGCGCTGTTCCCAGGCCAAGGCGGTATCCTTGCAGATCTCCGCTTCGATCAGTGTTCGCAAGGCGTCGATGTGAACGAGCCGGTCCCGGTTTCGACGGAAGCGGGGATCTGCGGCCCATTCCGCCCGGCCAACCGCCTCGGCAAAGCGGGCAAATTGCTGATCATTGCCGACGGCAATGGCCAGATGTTCGTCGGAGGCGGGAAAGGTCTGATAGGGGGCGATGTTGGGATGGGCATTGCCGATCCGTGTTGGAACGCGCCCCGAGACGAGATGGTTCGTTGCGGCATTGACCAGCCAGGCAAGCTGGCTGTCATAGAGGGCGAGATCGATATACTGGCCCTGGCCTGTCCTGTCCCGGTGGCGCAGCGCGGCGAGGATGCCGACGGTCGCATACATGCCGCACATGACGTCGGCAATGCCGACGCCGACCTTGAGCGGCCGGCCGCCGGCCGAGTCAGGATCACCCGTGATGCTCATGATGCCACCCATCGCCTGGATCAGGAAGTCATAGCCGATCCGGTCGGAATAGGGCCCCGTCTGGCCAAATCCGGTGATGGCGCACCAGATGATGTCCGGCTTGATGCGGACAAGATCGTCATAGCCGATCCCGCGGCGCGCGAGATCGCCTGGTTTATAGTTCTCGACGACGACATCCGAGATCGCCACCAGCCGGCGCAAAAGGGCAACGCCGTCTTCGCTCGCCAGATCGATGGCGATCGACTTCTTGTTCCGGTTTGCACAGAGGAAGTAGGCGCTGAGATCACTGTCACCGCCGGAGGCGTCGGGCACGAAGGGAGGGCCCCAGCTTCGCGTATCGTCACCGCTTCCAGGCTTCTCGACCTTGATCACCTCGGCACCGAGATCGGCCAGAAGCTGGGTCGCCGTCGGTCCGGCCAGGATCCGTGACAGGTCGAGAATGCGAAGGCCATCCAGGCTTCCTCGGGGCCGCTCGCCGTCCTCGCGCATCATCTCCTCATTCGACGTGTCAGTCATCATCTTACGCTTTCCAGGGAGCGACCTTGAACCAGGCGACGAGGTATGCGGTGGCGATCAGCACGGAGAACCCGGCAAGATTGGCGAGTGCCGTGGCCGCAGGCGTATGTCCGGCTCGGTCGAGCCAGATGCCGATGATCTGGGCCACGACCATGCCGGTGACGAAGACGGCCAGCGATTGCTGGCCGACCTTCATCAGGATGCGGGTGACCGGAATGATGCGGGGATGGACGAGGCGCCGGCCTCCCTCGCCGACGGCATGGAAGGCGAGATAAGCAAGCGCCAGAAAATGCACCAGGCGCAACAGGCCGAACGTCGACTTGTCGGTGAGCGGCAGGAGGGCGTGCGCGGCATCGCGGAAGAAGGGCGAGGCCTCGAGGATCCGATACCAGGCAAAGGGAATGCTGGCGATCAGGATGAGGGCGGCGATCGTCTTCAGGGACCGACGCGCGGGCGGCGCCTGGATCGTGCCGCGCATGAGAAAGAACCCGAGGAAGAAGAGGAGCTGCCAGCCAAAGGGATTGAAGAACCAGGGACGATCCGACCAGGGTTCCGCAGGCAGATTGAGCAGGGAGATCTGAGCCAAGACCCAGAGGCCGGCCATCAGCAGCAGCGGCAGGACGCGGTGCATTCGCTCGACGAGCAGCATGATGGGCAGGAGCGCCAGGATGACCATGTACATGGGAAGAATGTCGAAATAATTCGGCACATAGGTCAGCGTCATCAGCCCCAGGAGGAGGGGGGCCGGATCGGTGAAGAACCGGACCAGATTGAGACTGTCCACGTAGCTCACGCCATCCGGCCGGGTGCCGGCCATGGACATCAGCGTCGCGATCACGAGGAAAACGCAGAGATGCGACCAGTAGATTTGCCAGATGCGCTGAAGGATCCGGCCCGTGAGCAGGATGATCCCCTCTCGATCGAACAGGCGCCCAAAGGCAATGGCCGAAGCCATGCCCGAAAGGAAGACGAACATTTCCGTCGCGTCCGAAAAACCGAAACGGGCCGGAATCCACAAGGCCCAATGGTCGTTCGGAATATGGGCGAGGAGGATGATGAGCATCCCGATGCCGCGGAAGACATCGAGGCGGGGATCGCGCGGGCGCTTGACGCGGCTCGCCGTGCCAGACAGGACTGCAGCGTCAGAAAGCATGGTCATAGGCATCGGCCTCGAACCGGCAGGCGATCAGGCTGAACTCTTGTCTTCTCTCCGCTGCGGCCAAGGCTTGGCGCAGCGCATCCGCCGTCTCGACCGTCACGCCGTGGCCGCCAAAGCCGGCGGCGATGGCCGCAAAATCGGTCTGGCCGAGCGCGACGCCGGCCGGCGCCAGCTTGGCCGAGGCCTGTTTGAGCGCAATGAGCGCCAGGCTGCAATCCTGGAACACGACAACGGTGATGGGGTGGCCGAGATCGCGCAGCGTCGCAAGCTCGCCAATGCCCATTTCCAGCCCGCCATCCCCCATCACGGCGAAAACCCGGCGGCGCGGATCGGCCGTCTTCGCACCGATCGCCATCGGCAGGGCGGCTGCCATGGTGCAGAAGCCGGCCGATTGCAGAAGGGTGAGGGGGGTCGTCGCGATCCACTTCTGCGACAGGAGAATACGGTGTGCACCGCTATCGACCGTCACGAGGCCGTCGGCTCCGGCGGCCTCCTGGATCAGGTCGATGATGCGATGCGGTCCCCAGGCCGACCGGGTCGCAAAGAGGGCCGTCAGTTTCTCTTTCGTCGCCCGGACTTCGCCATCGAGCCAGGATGGCCGGGGCTGCAGGCCAAGGGCAAGGGCCGCCGTGGCCGCAGCCGTGTTGGCCAGGAGCCGGGTCTGGGCGTGATGCATCGCATGGTCGGGCGGCGCTACGGTGATCTCGATGATGCGCCCGGCATCGACAACCGGGTCAAGCCAGCCGAGGCGCATCTCGATCGGATCATAGCCGATCATCAGGATCAGATCGGCGCGGGAAACGAGATCGAGAAGGACGCGATCGGCGAGCGGCGACAGGCCGGCGCCGCCGAGCGCAAGCGGATGCGTCTCGGGAATGGCGCCCTTGGCCTTGTAGGTTGTCAGCACCGGGGCACCGAGCGCCTCCGCCAAATGCAGAATGGCCGATCCCGCATCCGCGCGTGCCGCCTCGAAACCGGCCAGGATCAGGGGCCGCTCCGCCTTCTCGAGCCGGCTGGCGAGTTCCAGAATGGCGGGATTGGCGGCGCCGATGACGGGTTCGAGGACTGCAGGCGGCGCGAGCCGCCGGGGTTGGGGATCGGGCAATGCGGCGACCGCGGGCGAGACATCGAGATGCACCGGCCCCATCGGGTCTGTCAGGGCAAGCGCCAGTGCCCGGGCGACTGTCGGCCCGGCACTTTCCGGTTCGATCTCGAAACTCGCCTTGACGAGGGGTCGCAGGAGCTGCGCATGGTCGATGACTTGATGGGTGTAGCGCGCCCGCGTGGCGCGATCGACGATGCCGGAGAGGACGATCAGCGGCACATGTTCCTGCGCTGCATCGGCGATGCCGTTGACGGCATTGGCGAGACCCGGTCCGACCGTCGTGACGAGCAGGCCGGGCGTGTGCGTCGTGACGCTCGCGCCCGCAGCCATCAAGGCCGCAGCCGTCTCGTGACGGGCAAGATGAAAGGCAATTCCGGCCTTTTCCAACCCGTCGATCAGGGTGACGACCTCACCGCCTGGCATGCCGAAGGCATGGCGGACCCCATAGGCATGCAGTGTGGCAGCCACCGTATCAGACACTCGGGCAGGTTCGTGTGCGATTATCTCTTCCATTCACGTCTGTCTTTCATCGGATATGCGGTAGATACGAATTGCCGAACTGTGCCGAAACCGCTACCGCTGGGACAGGGTCGGCGGGAGGAACCGGAGTGAGGTCATGGCGAAACTGGGTCCTGGTAAGCGCGCTTCTGGCCCCGGCCGCGACGCATGCAGAGGACTGTGGCGGCGCGGCGCCGTGCCGCGTTCAGGACGGCAGCTACCGGATCGAAATGCCGTCCACCGGCCTGCCCAAAGGCGCCCTTGTCTTCTTCCACGGCTATAAAAGCTCGGCCGAGCTGCAGATGCAGCATCGCGCCCTCGTCGAGGTAACCCATGCCCATGGGCTTGCCTTCGTCGCGGTCGATGGACTGAACGGCACATGGTCGCATCCGAACGCCCCTGCGCAGGATCGTGACGAGAGGCGCTTCGTCGGCCATGTTCTCGACGATCTTGAAACGCGCTTCGGCTTTTCTGCCGCCAATCTCCTGGTCGGTGGTTTTTCGCAAGGGGCATCGATGGCCTGGTACACGCTGTGCCAGCAGGGAAACCGCGTGGCCGGCGCGGTCACCTTTTCGGGCGTCTTCTGGAACCCGCTGCCGGCTCCTCAGGATTGTGTCGCCGCCATCCCGCCGCTCGTGCATGTTCACGGGACGGCCGACCAGACTTTCCCGCTGACCGGAAGGGCCATCGGCACCCGTTTCCATCAGGGCGATATGGCCAAGAGCATCGCCCTTCTGCGGGAACGGGCCCAGTGCGGGCGGGAGGAGCCACGGTCGACGATGATCGGCGGCATTCCATGCACGGTGACGCCCGACTGCAGCCGCGGGAAGATTGCCCTGTGCCTTCATGATGGCGGCCATGAAATTCATCCTGAACATCTGGATGCGGCGCTCCGGGAACTCGGCTTCTAGAGCCTTCCCAGCCAAGTCGCTGGAAAAGCGCGAGGGCGCAGGCTGGAGCGGGCGCTGGCAGGTGGAAGCGAGGACCCGCGTCTCCCCGCGCGGCTTCCCTCTGTGGCTCACCGCTCCCGCAGCCACACGACCGTGGCAACGATTAGCCCGAACAGCCAATGGCCAACAAGCGACGCCCAGGTCAGCGGAATGAAGCCCAGGAAGGCCGGCAGGCCGGCGATCAGGTGCGCCATTACATAGAGCGCGAAGATCCAGAGGCCGGTTCCAAAGCCGAGCCCGGTCAGGATGAGCGGCAGGTTCGGAAAGATCATCCGCTGCAAGGGCCGCGCGATGAAGAGATAGCCGATCGGATAAAAGACGATACCGACGATGGCATGGATGAGTTCGGCGGCAAACAGGCTCTCCAGGCCGAAGACGCTCTGGACCAGGGCGGCCGGCTGCAAGGGCCCGCCGACCAGGAGCGGGGTGATCGCCCGTGCCCAGACCTCCCAGGTGAGATCGGCCGCAAGGCCTGCAAGGAGGATGGTGCCGACGAGCTTGCCCGAGATCCGCGGAAGCAAGGGAGCATTCTGTGTGTCGATCATGGTCATGTCGAATTCCCCTAGGTTTCAATGTTGCGAAGGTTTGGTCGAGCGCTCAGAGCGCTCTGTGAAGTTCGATGGAGCCGAGCAGACGGTCTTCGACATGCAGCCGGTTGCGCACCGCGCGGATTCGCGACAGTCCGGCGCTGTCACCATGCGTTCCTGCTGCCTTGGCGACGGCGAGAAGGAAGAAGTCACGCTGCGCATTGCTGCCGCCGACCATCGGCATGTCGAGGAGGAGGCGATCCAACATCTGCCTGTCGGCGGGCGTGCTCAGGCCGGCAATGATGCGGGCGAGCGGCAGCCCTACCTCGGCTGCGACGCGGGCCTGGTCGCCGCTGCCCGTCGCCTTGCGTTCCAGGCCGCGCATGATGTCGCTGACGCCGGAGTCCTCGCCGATGGCGGCGAGCGCTGCGAGCGTATGCAGCGACGCAAACACCAAGGTCGTATCGTGCCGCCGCTTCAGGGCGATCTCCGCCAGGTCCGCCCAACGCGACCCGACATCGACGCCGGTCTGGTTGAGGCGCCAGAGCAGCGAAACCGCATTGGCCATGTCGCGGAAGTCGTCCGTCTGCTCCGGGCGCACTTCCTCGTCATAGATCCTCAGCACCTGGTCGTGGTCGCCGCGTTCGAGATGCAGGAGCGCCAGATGCCAGGCCATATGGAAGGCGAAGTTGTTGCAGCGGGACCAGGATCCCCGGCCATGTTCGAGCCAGGCGATGCCGGCCGCCGTGTCGCCCTGCATCTCGTAGACATGCGAAACGGCATGCAATCCCCAGGCATCGTCGGGCTGCAGCTGCACGGCGCGCCGGCCAACCGCTTCAGCCGCGTCATAGAAACCATGCTCTTCCAGTCCGAAGGCGTGGCAGCCGAGCAGGAACCCGGCGGCTGGCAGGTCTTCGCTCCAGACGTCCATCACCCGGTTGCTTGCCGACAGCATGCCCTTGGCATCGCCCACCATGAAGCGCAAAGCATGGGAGATCTTGAAGGGAAGGAATGTCGCGGGCCGCTCCTCAAAGCCCTGGTCCAGCCGGCGGGCGGCCGTCGCGAAGGAGCCGTCGACCGCGGCGGAGAGGGCATGCACGAGAACCTGTTCGTCACGCGTTCCGCCATCGCGATTGGCCATGGCCTTGCGAGCGGCTGACAGCGCCTCGGCCGCGGCGACCACCAGTTCGGACCGGGCGAGAATGAGGTTGGCAAACCCCTTCAGCGCCAGGGCAGCGACATGATCGGGATCGGCGACGAGCGTCGATTGCAAAGCCGCTCCGGTCTTGGGGCTATGGGCGGCAAGCCCGTGCACTGCCGCCTCGAAAGCCGTTTCGGCATCGGCACTCAGCGTGCTCGTTGAAAGGGAGAAAGCATCCTGTCTCATTCGCTCGGCTCCTTTGGCGAAGGCTTGCGAACCGGATCGTCGAGACCAAGAGCATGGAGGACCTCATCCGCCACGGGCCGGCGCAGGCTGTCGCGTGCGAGGCTCATGGCGATTTTCAGACCCTGGACATAGGTCCTGCAATTCCTGCATTGCGCCAGATGGACGGACACCATCAGACGGGTCCGCGTCGGACCGTCGCGACTGATATAGTCGCTCGCCACCTCAGGAATCTCCGTGCACCGTAGCAATGCCATTCGCCTCTTGTTCGAAACCCGGTCGGGTTCTGTCCGTGAGACTGGGCTGGGCGAAAAGCGTTACAGCAGACCTTTCACGCCTGCGTGATGACCAGCGATCTTGCCGACCAGCAGTTTCTCAAGCTCGTTGCGCAGGCGAGTGCGGGCGCGGTGCAGCATGACGCGCTGGTTTTCCGGGCTGAGATCCAAGAGCTCGCAGGTCTTCGCCGCGTCGTTGCCTTCGACATCGCGCATGATGAGCACAGCGCGCTGCGCGGGGGGCAGCCGGTCGATCATGTCGCGGACATGGTTCCACAATTGGCGCCCGGCGACGATCCGTTCGGGATTCAACCCGTCGAAGGCAGCGGGCGGATCGACCCAGTGCCCCGTCTCATCGAAGCGCGACGGCGCGATGCGATCACCCTCGTCACCCGGATCCTCTTCCTGCGCCAGCGGTGTGTAGCGCCCATCGCGCTTGGCGATGGTCTTGGCCTTGTTGAGCAGGATGGCGATGATCCAGGTCGAGAGCGCAGCCCGACCCTCGAAGCGGGAAATATTGGCGATCACCGCCAGCCAGGTCTCCTGGGCGACATCTTCGGCCGTGGCGCGGTTCTTGACGATGCTCTGAGCCAGGCCGACCAGCGCCGCATGGTGCCGCTCGACGAGAAGGCGGAGGGCTTCGGGATTGCCGCTGCGAAGCTGGTCAAGGAACAGGCCATCGGCATGGATGCGGAGGCCGAAGGCGACCGCGGCGACGAAGAATGTGAAATTCATGTCAAACCCCACTCACTGACCGCTTCTCCATCCCCCACGATGGGAAAGGGGCAGAACCCGACATGACGGTCGAGGATCGATGGAACTCGTCCCGAAATTCAGTCTATCCAAACGCACTCATGGTTTCGTTGCAAGATGCCAAACAGTGAATCCAACCTGGTCCCTGTGAAGCGCCGACAAGCTGGGTCGACCGTGCTTGCCCCTCGGAAGCCCTTGCGTTCAAGCTATGCGGCCGGGGCTGGCTCGTCTAGTCTCCGTCACGCCGGCCTTCGGCTGGGGTATGTCTTCGATCGGCTCCAGATGACGTCGGTGGTCTCCGTCGTTCAGGAAACCCGAAGACCGCGCCGAGCAACGGGCTTGGGAGGAGGGCCGTTGGAAACGGGATGCCTTCAAACGTCGAGCTGGAGCGGCAGCTGGAAAGCTTCCGGCAGGGAGCCCACAAAACGCGGGCCTATTCACCCCCCGTGTCGCACGCCTCAACGAAACCTTATGATCGTGAGCGCAATTTCTAACATCCGCCCTCCCGCCAAACTTCCGGCTGCGCGAAGCGCAGTCGCGGTCGCCGCCTACCAGGGCACCACCTCTCCGTCGAAGAAGAAGCCGCCCGTCGGTCCCGTCTCGTCCAGGCTTGCGAGCCACACGATGCCGCTGGCTGCCTGTTCCACCGTGCGGTAGCCCGAATGACCGTTGAAGTCGGTGGCCGTGTAGCCTGGATCGGCGGCGTTCACCTTGATGCCGAAGGCAGCGAGCTCTTTTGCGAGCGACACCGTGATGGCGTTCAGAGCCGTCTTGGAACTGTTGTAGCCGAGGAAGTTGACGCCGTAGAATTGGTTGTCCGGGTCCGAGAGCCAGCCGAGCGAGCCGAGGCCGCTGCTGACCATGACGATCGTCGCAGTTCCGGCCGCCTGGAGGAGGGGAAGAAAGGTCTGCGTGACCAGAACCGGGGCGAAGACATTGGTCTCATAGATGGTGCGAATGTCATCGATGGATTGCTGTGAGGGCGGGACCATCTGACCAGGAATGCCGGCATTGTTGATGAGGGCATCAAGCTTGCCATCCTCCCTGTGCACATGGTCAGCCGCCTGTTTCACCGATGCGGCATCGGTCACGTCGATGATGAGCAGCCTCGCCTCGATGCCCTCTGCTTCCAGCAGGCGGACGGCCTCTTCCCCGCGCGCGGCATCGCGGCTTCCGAGCCAGACGCTGTAGCCTCTGCGGCCCATCTGTCGCGCGGTTTCAAAGCCGATGCTCTTGTTCGCACCGGTGATCAACACTGTCTTCTTGAGCATCATCCTGTTCCTTTACAATCGACGGCGGTCGCCGCTGCACACAGACATACGTCTTGGCACACCTCTCGATAATCGCCGCGATCGCGCATAGACTGATCGGCATGGCGAACAATGACGACATCTTCGGCTTTGACGACCTCGCAGTCTTTCTCGACATCTGCGAGACCGGAGGGTTTCGCAAAACGGCGCAACGCCTCGGACTGTCACCCTCATCGGTGAGCGAGCGGATGGCGCGCCTGGAGCGGCGGATCGGCGTGCCTCTGTTGACCAGAACCACGCGAAGCGTTTCTCCGACGGAGGCTGGCCGTACGCTGGCGGAGCGTCTGCTGCCGCTTTATGCCGAAGCGCGTGTGGCCTTGCAGGATGTTGCGAGCACGAAAGACGAGGTGCGGGGCCTGCTGCGGCTCAATGTGACCGGCGCCGTGATGGTCGACATCCTGCCGCCGCTCGTCGATCGCTTCCTGGCGAACCATCCGGGGGTACGCATCGAGTTCGTGGTCGAGGATCGTCTTGTGGATGCCGTGGCCGCGGGATGCGACGCTGGCATCCGCTATGGCGAACATCTTGCACAGGACATGATCGCCGTACCGATCGGGCCGACCACACAGCGCACGGCACTCGCCGCCAGTCGGTCTTACCTCGCAGAACGAGGCGCGGTTCAGCATCCGAACGATGTCCTTGCCCACGACTGCATCCGTCTGCGGTTCTCAAGCGGCGCTTATATCGACTGGGACTTTGAAAAAGATGGCGAAACATGGTCGCTTGATCCGCCGGCGCGGCTGATCGTCGGGGTGGACGCCGCCGCCGCGGCAATCGACTTCGCCCGAACAGGCCGCGGTTTGATCTACACCTTCGAAAACTGGCTGGAGCCGCATATTCAGTCCGGCGATCTCGAACCGGTTCTGCCCGACTGGTGGGCGAGCTTCGATGGGCCACGCCTTTATTTCTCACGCCGGTTCATGCCGGCACCCTTGCGAGCCTTCATCGATTTCATCGCGTCGGAGCGGCATGGCTGAATTCACTGGCCGAGCGGGGAAGGGGGCCGGTTCGCCCTATCTTCACGCCGCTTGAGCTTAAACCCTCGGCCCCGTTCCACGAAGCGATCCGTATAGGATGAAAGCACTTGGAGCTTCGGATATCGCCGCGCCAGGCTGGCGAGAACCGGAGCGAAATGTGTTGGTCCGAATGATAGCGGAGCGGCGACTTTCATGCGCCCGTGCAACTGTCGTCGGACACGCTCCTGCCCTCAGCCCTGTGAAGGAGGACGGCCTTCTTCCTTGAGGGCCGTCCTCGAGACGGTGATGGCTTAGGCGATCGCGCCGCCATCCGCGGTGAGCGTCGCGCCGGTGATGACGCTTGCGGCGGAGCTCGCGAGGAATACGACAGCGTTGGCAATCTCCTTCGGCTCACCGAAGCGTCCCAGCGACGTCAGGCTTCGCTGGAAGTCTGCAGCCGTGCCGTCGGCCGGGTTGGCATCCGTGTCCGTCGCGCCAGGCTGGACGAGGTTGACGGTGATGCCAGACGGCCCAAGCTCGCGCGAAAGGCCACGCGTGAAGGATGTCAGCGCCGCCTTTGACATGGCGTAGGGCGTGATACCCGGAAAGGGCACTCGCTCACCGAGTGCGGAACCGATGGTGATGATGCGGCCGCCGTTGCGCAAATGCGGGATGACCGCCTTTGCAAACAGCACCGGCGCCCGCACGTTGACGTCCATGAGGGTTTGATATTCCTCCAGGTTCAGATCGACGATGTTGCCTGAATGGCCGATCGCTGCGCTGTTGACGAGGATGTCCAGCCCGCCCAGCGCAGCCACGGTGTCTTCGACAGCCCGCTTGATGGCCTGCGGGTCCGCGCTGTCAGCCTGGATAGCGGCAGCTCTACGTCCGCGCGCCTCAATCGAGCGAACGACCGCCGCAGCCTTCTCGGCCGCGCGTTGATAGGTGAACGCCACGTCGGCGCCATTCTCCACAAGCGCTTCGACAATGGCAGCGCCGATGCCGCGCGAACCGCCGGTCACCAAAGCGCGCTTTCCACTCAAATCGATCATAATCGTTGGTACCTTTCTTCGTCGTCAGTCGTGAAGCCGGGAGTGCCGCAGCTCTGCGAATACGCCCGACAGGGAGTTCGGCCTATCTCGTGTCCCCATGGATGGGGTTGAAGTGGCCGTGACTGCGACAGCTTGTTGCGCGGTGGGGAACAGCAGCGCTTTCTGTTCCGCTCGTTGCCAGTCGCGCAACATGGCGTTCCCGACGGGGAGCCCTGTCTCGGGACCGTGAACCCCCTATGTGTCGTTGCAAGTGTCCTCGGAAAATGGGGTGAAGATGAAGGCCGCCGTCTACGACAATCCGGGACCACCGTCTGTCCTCCAATATGTCGACGTGCCTGATCCGGTCTGCGGGCCGGACGAGGTCGTCATAAGGGTGGAAGCGATCTCCGTCGAAGGCGGAGATCTGATCAATCGCAGGTCCACCGCGCAGCCCATACGGTGGGTGGTTGGCTACGCAGCGGCTGGTACGGTGGTGAAAGTTGGGGGAGACGTGACCACGCGTGCCGTCGGCGACAAAGTCGCTGCTTTCAGTCTACAAGGGTCGCACGCCGAACTTTGGGCTGTCGCAGCATCGAGGACCTGGCTGGTTCCAGCGGGCCTGGACATCGCAAAGGCTGCCGCGCTGCCGATCTCGTTCGGCTCCGCCTATCACAGCGTCATCAACAGAGGCGACGTCCGGGAGGGCGAAACCGTCCTCATTCAGGCAGCGGCCGGAGGTGTGGGCCTCGCGGCGGTCCAGCTTGCCAAGTAGGCAGGAGCGAGCGTGATCGCCGTCGCGAGCGGCAGCGAAAGGCAGGCCCGCCTGACCGAACTCGGCGCCGCCTTCGTCATCGACCGACTGCAAAAGGACGTCGTGGAGGAGGCGCGCCGACTGACCAAGGGCAAGGGCGTCGATCTGGTCATCGATCCTGTCGGCTCGACGTTGCAAGCTTCGCTTTCCGCACTCGCCCCCGAAGGCCGCCTCGTCTTCCTTGGAAATGCCGGCGGCGGAGAGCTCATTGTCGATCTCTGGCTGCCGATGCAGAACAATCAAACGCTCCACGGGGTGTTCATGGGATCGATCTTCGAACGGCCCTCGGTGCACGGTACCGTCGACGATCTTCTCGCCGCTGCCGCAGCCGGAAGTATCGACGTGGTGATTAACCGATCCTTCGCCCTTCAAGACGCTGCGAACGCGCATCACTTCGCAGAAACCGCCAAGCCCCTCGGGCGGGTTGTGATGATTCCATGAAGACTGGAAGAAGGACAAGCTTATGATCAGGCGGATTTCGTTCAGGAACAGAGATATCGAAGTCGTCGGCAACATCCACCTGCCGTCGGACCTCGACGAGGCTGGCGCATATCCCGCGATTGTCCTTGCGACGCCGGGCAGCAGCGTGAAGGAGCAGATCGGCGCTATCTACGCCGAAAGGCTCTCCGCCTACGGCTTCATAGCCCTTACCTTCGATCCGTCATACCAGGGAGAGAGCGGTGGCGATCCCCGCGATCTTGAGGATCCGGCCGTTCGTGTCGAGGACATTCATTGCGCAGTCGATCATCTGACGACGCTGCCTTATGTCGATGAGGCGCAGATCGGACTTCTCGGGATCTGCGCGGGCGGCGGGTACGCCATCAAGGCTGCCCTGACGGAAAGACGGTTCAAGGCGGTGGGAACGGTTGTCGCCAACGACATAGGCGAAGCCATGCGCCGCCTGCTTCCCGACTTCCGTCAGACCCTGCTGGACGTCGCAGCCGAGCGCACCGCGCAGGCCCATGGAGCCGAGCCCCGGAGAGATCCGTGGATTCCTGATAGCCTCGCCGATGCGAGAGCCGCAGGGATTACTGATCCCGAGCTGCTGGAGGCCGTCACCTTCTACCGGGAGTCGGAATATCGGCATCACAATTCAACGAACCGTCTGCTGTTTGTCAGCTACGGCGGCTTACTGGGTTTCGACGCATTCAGCCTTGTGCCCGAACTGCTGACCCAGCCGCTGCAGGTCATCGTCGGTGGACGCCGAGGACCGACCGGGCAATACGAGGCGGGGCAGCGTCTGTTCGATCTGTCTCCGTCGAAGACGAAACACTTCTTTGAAGTCGAAGGTGCGGGTCACTACGATATGTACTACAAGCCACACTATGTTGACCGAGCGGTCGCAAGGCTCGTCGATTTCTACACGGAGCATCTTGCACCCTAGGCGTCTAAGAGGAGCTGGGGTCGAAGCATTCGATCAACATCTCCGTCAGCACGCGGACCTTCTTGGCAGGATGCTGTCCAGGGGGCCTGACGACGAAGATGCCGGCGGTGGGAGGCGGATAGTCGGGCATCACTTCGACGAGTGCTCCCGAGGCAAAGTGCTGGTCCGTCAGACCGTTCGGAAGTCGCGCAATGCCTAGTCCTTCCAAGGCGGCAGCAAGCAATGCCACCGCGTTGTCGGCCTTGAAGCGGCCCTGCGGGCGGATGTTGACCACTTCATCGCCATCAGTGATCGGCCACACTTCCGTTCCCACCATGAGCGCCTCATGCTTGAGAAGTTCGTCCGGCGTTTCAGGCGAGCCATTCCGGGTGATGTAGTCGGGGCTGGCAACGAATTTCGCGTAGAGAGGTCCAACGCGCCTGGCGACGAGATTGGAGTCCGGCAGGTATCCGATCCGGATCGCACAGTCGAAACCTTCGGCAACGAGATCGACGAAGCGGTCGGTGTAGCAGGAGATGACCTGAAGTTGCGGGTGTCGGCGCGCCATCTGCGACAGGACAGGAGCGAGGTGGGTCGGCCCGAACGACAGAGGAGCGGCGACCCTGATGCGTCCGCGAAGCTCGCCTGCAGGCGATAGCGTCTCGCGGGCCGCATCGATCTCCGCCGAGATCCTCGCCGCATAATCGCGAAACGTGACGCCCTCTTCCGTAAGCCCGATGCCGCGCGTCGTTCGTGCAACGAGCTGGACGCCGAGTTCCGCCTCAAGACGAACGATACGGCGGCTGACCATCGATTTCGACACGCCAAGCCGTTGCGCGGCGGGCGTGACGCCCCCCGCATCCGCAACTTCCACGAAGGTCCTGAGATCGTCGAAGTGCACCCGCGTTCCCCCTTCTGCAACACGCCTTGCGCTTTCCAGGGCTACCGTATGATAGTCGGTAATGACAGGCTTTTCGTCGATCGCAACGTCGGGAGGCGGTCGGACAACTGACGGACGCTCACGCACGGCGGAAATGACTTCCGCTTTGCGCCTCCATGTCGAACCAAGAGGTCGGCGTTTAGCGTCACCAAAAAAGAAGACATCGCTCCATGATGGCGCAACGTCGCCTGTGCGCCAAGAGCGGGCATAGGTCAGATAACCGCCCATTATGGAACTATAAATGCAAGAGACATGTTTGGTCGAGTGACGTGTAAACCCGAGGTGACCGATCAGGTCGCCTTTTATTTCAAAGATGCTAGTATATAATCTTCTAAAACGGATCGGACGATCTCGTCTTGTTGTGGATGGTCGTAGAGACCGGCCATGATGACCACAATCAGGTCGAGATCGGGAACGGCATACAGTCTCTGGCCGCCAATTCCATACGCGGCTGTCCAAGCAACCTCGGTGTTCCCTGCACGTTTTGATCGTCCCTTCCACCAGAGAAGAGCATAGCGGTCGGTGAGCGATCTATCAGCGGGAAGCCGAGTCGATTCCGCCATCCATTCCTTCGAGACGATTTGCTTTCCATCCCACTTGCCATGATCGAGCAGGAACTGGCCGAGCGTGGCAACGTCGCGCGGGCGCATCCGCAGGCCGCCGTAGGCAGCGAACTCACCGCTCCGGCGCAACCTGATCCATTCGGCGCTGGAGATGCCCATCGGCTCGAACAGCGCCTCCCTTGCGAACGCGTCAAGCGTCATGGCCGTCACCGTTTGGAGAACAGCACTGAGAAGCATGGTGTTTCCGCTGCTATAGGCCCAATGCGTACCGGGCTCATGGAGCACCTTCCTTTCAAGAACCCACCGATAGGGATCGGCCGCCTCGGCCATCAAGCGCTCGGTGTTGTCCGGGTCCGCGTAGGACGTATCCTCGTTTGTCACGAGGCCAGAGGTCATCGATAGGAGCGTCCGGATCGTGATCTTCGCCTTTTCGGTGGTACGAAGATCGCGATACTGAGGCAGATAGTCAAAGACCGCGTCGTCCAGACTTCTGATGAGGTGCCGGTCGACAGCCACTCCGATCAGCAGAGACACGACGCTCTTGGCAATGGAGCGGACGTCGTGCGGCGTCGCGGCATCGTAGGCGTAGGTGCCGGCAGGCTTTCCCCACGGGTGATCGAAACCCGTCCGGTAGGTCTCGAAGACCAGCTTGCCACGCCTTGCGACAAGAACGCCATGTATCCCAGAGAGGACCGAGGCCCTGTCGGACATCAGGTCAACAAGTGCGCAGAGAGCCGCACTATCGAACCCCTCCTCGACAGCGGGCGCGGTCGGCCAGTGATCGGACAAGGTCGAAGGGACGCCACATGACTCCGCCGCGAAAGCAAGGTCCTGCACCCCCCATGTCATTGAGAAGCAGATCGAAACCGCCAAGACAATGGAGCGATAAGTCAGCATGGCTGTGAGAGCTCAGTTTGGATCAGTGCGAGCAGGCGCTAATGAGCAGCGTCAGTCAAGGACCATCTTCATAAAGCACGACGCGTCGCGATCGATCCGCAGCCGGGCCGTGCGGAAATTAGGAGTTCTTGAAATTCCCTCTTTTTCCCAATCGCGACCGTGGATGCCACCTGTGTGCCCTGGCTTTCGGCGTCAGGCAACGTGACGGTCTAACGGCAATAATTTCCGCTTTCGGGCCTGAGGTTTGCGGTGAGGCAGCCACAGAGCACCCGGCAGTTTTGCGCCTTCATGTAGGTCGGGCGATCTTCTCTTGGGACTTCTGCAGGCCGCCATTCGGTAGGCCGGAAAGAATGGCGGACAGGAGGGTAGAAAGTTCTGCAGTGCGCTTCATGAGAGGATCAGCAATAAGCAGTCGTTCACTGGAGTATCATGCTTTCCCACAGTCGATCGAGTTATGGAATGCGCGAGTGCGGCGGCTAGAGTACGCTTTTCAAGGCTCGTTCGGTCAGATCGAGGCGCTCCGCCAGCCCTGGCTCGTCATCCTCCAGCCACGCAAGCGTAGCGTGAGCAAAGGCGGCCATGCCGGCACGCGCGGCCAGGGCGGCGGGCAGGTCGGGAACGCCGCGGGCACGCAAGGACGAGGCAAGCGCGTCGGACAGGGCTTCCAGCTTCGACAATTCGCGTTCGTGGAGGGCCGGTGTTGCGGAAATAACCTCCTGCCGGGGCTTGGAGAAAGGACGGTTGTCTTCCAAAAGCGTCGTCACTGAACGGAAGGCGTAGAACAACGTGTCGAGCGCTTCCAAGCCAGTTGGCGCCTCGGCGATGGATGTCGTCAGTGCGTCAACCAGCACCGCCTGCCCGTCGAACAGCACCTCGCGCTTGTCGGGGAAGTGGCGGAAGAAGGTGCGCTCCGTTACCCCGGCGCGGCCCGCGATCTCGGCCGCCGTGGTGCGGTCGTAACCACGCTCCGCGAACAGTTCCAGCGCTGCCCGTTGAAGGCGCATGCGAGCGTCGGATTCCGATTTTTTCATCGCTCCCCCTTGTCAGTGACTGACATCATTCCATGTCAGTCACTGACAGAGGTTGTACCATTCTTCCGCTGAAAACCGCAAGGAGGTTGCGATGCGTGTGTTCCTAACGGGTGCGAGTGGCTGGATCGGCTCGGTTATCGCGCGTGAGCTGATGGCGGCTGGTCATTCGGTCGTCGGCTTGGTCCGGTCGGAGGAGAAAGGTGCTGCACTGCTCTCCGCAGGTGGAACGGTGGAGATCGGCGCGCTCGGCGATCTGAACGTACTTCGCCGCGGGGCGGAAAACGCGGAGGGCATCATCCATACGGCCTTCGGCCTCGACCTCTCGCGCATTGGCGAGTTGGCTGCCGAGGACAGCACCGCGATCGAGACATTCGGCGCGGTGTTCGCTGGATCGGCGCGGCCGATCATCGTCACTGACGGGTTCTTGCATCTGACCGGCGAGATGGCGTTGGAGGCCGACCGACCTCAGATAATGCCTGCATTTCCGCGCGCGTCCCAGCAGACGGCCTTCGCCTTGGCCGAACGCGGCATTCACGCCAACGTCGTCCGCAATCCGCGCTCCGTCCACGGCAAGGGCGAGACGCATGGCTTCGTCCCCATGCTCGCCAGCGTCGCCCGCGAGAAAGGCATTTCGGCCTATGTGGGAGATGGGACGAACCTTTGGCCAGCGGTTCACCGATTGGACGCTGCACGCATCTACCGGCTCGCGCTCGAACGGGGAGCCCGTGGGGAGGTCTACCATGCGGTTGCCGAGGAAGGCGTGCCGTTCCGCGAGATCGCGGAAGCGATCGGCCGCCAGCTCGGGTTGCCGACCAAGTCGCTGACCGCGAAAGAGGCGGGGGAGCATTTTGGCGCGCTGGCCACATGGGTCGCGAACAACGGACCCGCCTCTAACGAATGGACGAAGAGGGTGCTGGCCTGGTCGCCCAAGCAGGTGGGGATCGTCGCCGATATCGAGCGGCCGGATTACTCTCGCTAGCTCATCGCGCGGCGCGGAAGCAATCGGCGTGCCCGCCCAACTTCGCAAGAGCGACTTATGGTATGGAGGCCCGCGCCACGCTGCGACGTAGCTAAGATGGCGATCGACGCGTTCACGAGAGCGGCGTCTGCCTTTCAGTTGAACGTCATGGCAGCAGACAGTCTCCTTCCGGCGCCTCTGCGGAGATTATTTTCTGCTTCGCGCCTCCAAACCGGCCACAGGCGTTGCGCGCATGACATGGAAAGTCGACATCAGCTAACCGATAAAAAGCGGCCGTCACCTGTTGTGCTTTCCTCACAACTTGGCTGGAGCACGCTCTCCCATCGGCCGATCGTCTAGGCACCCTTGACCTTCATGAAGTCGATGAACGCTCTGACCGATGAGGCCGTGTGAGCGCGTTGCGGATAGTAGAGATAGAAGCCGGAGAAAACGGTGCAGTAGGGGTCGAGAACGCGCGTGAGCTCCCCGCTTTCCAAGAATGGTTCGACCAAGTCTTCGATGAGGTAAGCCAGTCCGTTCCCCTCGCGCGCTGCTGCGAGCAGCAGCCCCGTATCGTTTATGGTCAGTGTGGATCTCGCCGCGTAGAAAACGGTGCAGTCAACGTCGGATGATGTCAGAGGCGCGCCACCGAGATGCGTTCTTCCGAGCCCTTGTCGAACAGGTGAAATTTGGACTCGTCGAAGGACAGATTCACCCTCTCGCCAGGAACGAGCGCCATGCGGGATCGGAGCACGACGACGAGATCCTGGCCGCCGACGCGCACCGCCAGATGGGTCTCCGATCCCGTCGGCTCGACCAACACGACCTCGCCGACTATGCCGTCGCCATCGCTGATCGTGATATCTTCCGGACGTACGCCGACAATGACGGCTGAGCCCGTGGCAGTCGGAATACGGCCAGGCAGCGTCACGCGGCCGGCGCCGGCAAGCTCGACGAACCGGCCTTCCTCCCCGACGATGACACCATCGAGAAAATTCATGGCAGGCGAGCCGAGGAAGCCGGCGACGAACATGTTTCTGGGATTGTCGTAGAGATCCAGCGGCGTGCCGATCTGTTCAATATGGCCGCCCTGCATGACGACGATCTTGTCTGCCATGGTCATGGCTTCAATCTGGTCATGGGTCACATAGACGATGGTCGTTCTCAGACGCTGGTGCAGGGCTTTGATTTCAGCCCGCATCTTGACGCGCAGCTTCGCGTCGAGATTGGAGAGCGGCTCGTCGAACAGGAAGACCTTGGGGTCGCGCACGATCGCGCGGCCCATCGCGACGCGCTGGCGCTGGCCGCCGGAGAGTTGGGCCGGCTTGCGGCCGAGAAGCGGTTCCAGGCCAAGGATGCCGGCTGCGTGATCCACCTTGCGCTTGATTTCCTCCTTGCGCGCGCCGGCAAGCTCGAGTGCGAAGCCCATGTTCTGCGCGACAGTCATCTGGGGATAGAGCGCGTAGTTCTGGAAGACCATGGCAATGTCCCGATCCTTCGGTTCAAGGCCATTCACCACCCGTCCATCAATGCTGATCGTGCCTCCGGTGATGGTTTCGAGCCCCGCGACCATGCGCAGGAGCGTCGACTTCCCGCAGCCCGAGGGCCCGACCAGGATGACAAATTCGCCGTCGGCAATGTCGATGTCGACGCCGTGCAGCACGGCATGGGCGCCATAGGACTTGCGGACGTCACGGATCTCCACGGTCGACATGCTCTCCTCCTATCGCTTGGGCCGGACGCGAATAGCGAGATTCGGCTTGCCGGGCAGTTCCACGGCGAAGGCCGCATCCGGCCGGCGCGGGCGCAGCGATGCGCCATGGCGGGTGGGATGGTTGGCAGGCGCGTCGACCAGCACGGCGGGCGTCACGGTCATGTCCCAGATATCGATGACATCGACCTCATACTCACCCGCCTGCTGGGGCAGACCCGGCGCCCAGATGACCGGCTGATGCTCGCCGAGATAGATATAGGTCACCTCGCCATCCGTCGCGCCGGAAACCCGGCTCCAGGGCCAGTTGCTCTCCCGCGCGATCGGCGTCAGTCCATTGACCACGTCCTCTTCCAGAAGGTCGCGCAGGAAGCCGATGCGTTGCCAGGCTTCGCCATGCAGAACGCCGCCCTTCGCCCACCACAGAATGTCGTCTGGATGCATGAAGGTCTCGCCATGCCCGGCATAGCCGCCGCGCAAAAGGGTGATCCAGTAACGGTGCACCAGTTCGCGAGCCGAGATGTTGCCCCAGGAGAGGATGATGTTGCCTTCATATTCCGGCTCGTCATTGACGACCGGCTTGCCATAGGCCTCCCGCCATTCCTGCGTGCGCTTCACGTCCCAGTTCTGGATGCAGACATGGCTGACCCAAGGCCGGCGGTGGTCGTAATTGGCGTTCACATCGCCATTGTGGATCGATTTGAGATGGCGGTAGGGATCGTTCTCTTCGATGATCTGGAAGTAGCGATCCCACTGGCCCATCGGCTTGGTGTCGAGCAGGAAGTCATATTCATTGGCGAGCGACCACCAGACATTGCGATAGGCCGCAAGACGCGCCGTGAGATAGGCGACGTAGCGGTAATCCTGCTCGGCGGTCATGTCGCAATAGCCCCAGCGATCATAGGGGTGGAAGATGATGATATCCGCCTCGATCCCCAGTTCGCCAAGCGCCTTCACCTGGGTCTCGAAGTGCCGGAAGCTCGCCGGGTTCGGCCGATCGAAATCGAGTTCGCCTTCGGCATCGCGCTCATAGACATCATGCAGCGGCTCGTTGATGTTGAAGGGATAGTCCTTCGGGAAGACGCCCATGCGCATCTTGTTGAAGCGCGTCTGCTTCAGCGTCTCGAGCGTCTTTGCCTGGAGATCGAGCGGCTGGTGCGTCCAGGCATAGCAGGTGGTGCCGAAGGAGAGGTAGGGCGTGCCGTCGGCATAGGCGAAGTGAAACTTGTTGGCGACCTGCACGGGCCCGTGAATGTCGGGTCGTGCCGGGCCGGCCTGGAAGGTCCCTGTCCGCCCATCAAGCTCGGCGGCGGAGGAGCGCGTCACATAGGACCACTCGCCTTCATTGTCGGGCATGAAGCGGATCTTGTAGACACCATCGCCATCATAAAAACCCGGCACCCGCACGGTCCGGCTCTTCTGGCTGAAAACTGCCTCGATCTCGACGTCGAGAAAGGGGTTGCCGGCGGTGGGACCGTTGAGACTGGCTTCGAAGAGGTCCCACTTGGCGATGGTCGTGTCGGTCATTGGCATGTCCTTGCTGTCTGTCTCAGCCCTTCACCGCACCGGAGGTCAGCCCCGATACGAAGTAGCGCTGGAAAATGAGGTAGACGATCGCGGCCGGCAGCACCGTCATGACGATGGCCGCATTGAGCTGCCCGTAATCTCTCGAAAACTGGCCCTGGAAGGCGGAAAGCCCGAGCGGCAGGGTCCACATGGCGCGATCCTGCAAGAGGACGAGCGCCATGGCGAATTCGTTCCAGGTCGAGACGAAATCGAGGATCAGCAGCGCGGCCAGCACCGGCAGGGATACTGGCAGGAAGATCCGTCGGAAGATCGTAAAATGCGAGGCGCCATCGATGCGCGCGGCTTCGCTCAACTCCTTGGGGATCGCCCGGAAGAAGCTTTGAAGAATAAAGACCTGATAGGGGATGCCGAAGGCGAGATAGGGCAGGATCACGCCTGGATAGGTATCGATCAGGTGAAGCCCGTTCACGAGCGTGAAGAGCGGCGCCAGCATCACCTGGAAAGGGATCATCGTTCCAAACAGGATCGCCAGCAGCATGAGCTTGCGTCCGGAGAACTCGATTTTCGCCAGCGCATAGGCCGCCATGGCGGAGATGAAGAGGCCGAGCGGCACCTTGATCGTGGTGATGATCACGCTGTTGAAGAAGGTCGTGTTGAAGCGGCCACGGTCCCAGGCGCCGGAATAATTGGCGAATTTCGGATCGACCGGCGGCGCGAAAGCGCTGGACCCCATCACCGCCGCATTGGACTTCAGCGAGGTGAAGATGATGAAGACGAAGGGCGCGACCCAGATCAGCGCCACCAGGGCCAAGGTGACCCAGAGGGCCACCAGCACCCAATCCCGCGGCGGCTTTTCGACCTGTTCGAACCCGGGAGACGCAGAACTCATGGTCATTCCTCGTCCTCCTCGGCTTTGCGGGTCCAGCGCAGATAGGGGATGACGACCGACAGCGTGATCAGGAGGAGCACGACGGAGATCGCGCTGCCGCGACCGAAGTCGAAGATCTGCATGGACTGGGTGAAGGCCCAGAGCGCCAGCATCTGCGTCGACTGAGCAGGGCCGCCGCCGGTCAGCCCGTAGATGATGTCGAAGGCTTTCAGCGAGGAGATGATGGCGAGGACCAGCACGATGGTGATCGTCGGCCGCAGCGCCGGCAATGTGACATGCTTGAACACCTTCCAGCGACCGGCCCCATCGATCCGCGCCGCCTCGATCAGCGTCTTGCTGACGCCCTGCAGGCCGGCCAGGAACAGGACCATGGAAAAGCCGACGGTCTGCCAGAGATAGGCGACGAAGGCGGAGTAGAGGGCGATGTTACGATTGCCCAGCCAGTCCTGGATCCAGCTCTGAAGACCGAAGGACGTGAGGATCTGGCCGAACAGACCGAAGAAGGGATCATACATCCAGCGCCACATGGTCGCGACGGCGATCGGGGCGATGATGACCGGCAGATAGAAGATCGCCCGCAGGCCGTTGCGGCCGAAGATCGGCTGGTTGAGCCCCAGCGCCAGAAGAAGCCCGACCAGCGGCGGGAAGATGGTCGACAGGATGGTCCAGATCACCGTGTTGCGGAACGCACCCCAGAAGACCGGATCCTTGGTGAAGATATCAACATAATTGGCAAGGCCGACGAACTGCTTGTCGGCATCCAGACCGTTCCATCGCTGAAAGCTCAGGAACACGACGTCCACCATCGGGTAGATGGCGAAGACGGCATAGATGACGATCGCCGGGGCGATCAGCATCGCAGCCTGCATGCGCTGGTCTTGGAGGATGGATCGGGACGTCATCGGACACTCCGGACGGCACGGGCAGACCGTGCCGTTTGCAGGGTGGTTTGGCGAAGCGGAAGGGAGCCGGCCCCTTGGAGAGGCCGGCTGCAACAAGAGCCTAGCGCTTGTTGTCGATAAAGGCCTGAAGCTGGCCTCCGGCATCTGCCGGCGCGATATTGCCGCTCGCCACCTCGTTGATGACACGGAAATATTCCGTGGTTACATCGAGCGGGAAGGCCTGGTCGCCGTTCATATAGACCTGCGTATAGGTGTTGAAGATATCCACCCACTTCTGATCAAGGGGACGCAGGTCCTTGTAGGTGACGTTCTTGTTGATCGAGGTCGTGCTGAACTGGCCGAGGACCGCCTGCTGCACCGGCGTCGACATGAAATAGTCGAGGAACTTGGCGGCCGTGTCCGGGCTTTTGCTCTTGCTGCTGATATAGTGGTATTCGGCAAAGCCATAGAGACGGTTCGTCCCCGTGGGGAAGGGGAAGACGTCGTAATCGTCGAGATTGCCGGCTTCCGCAAGCTGCTGAACGAGCCAGTCGCCTTCGAGCATCATCGCCGCACGTCCGGCGACGAAGAGATTGAAGGACTGCGCATTGTCGATGCCCATGAACGGGCTCAAAATGTAGTTCTTGCTCCACTTATCAAGCTCGCCAAAGGAGGCGGAGGCACAGGGCTCCGTCGTCCAGCTCGCCTTCATGTTCATCAGCGCATCGTGTTTCTCCGCACCGCACTTCGATTCCAAGATCACGTCCATCAGGCGCATCAGGTGCCAGTTGACGGTGCCGCCGAAGGTGATTGCCGGAATGCCGGCCGTCTTGAGCTTTTCGGCAGCCGCGACCAGCTCGTCATAGCTCTTCGGCGGTTCGGTGATGCCGGCCTGGGTAAACAGCGCCTTGTTGTAGTAGAGCGCCTCGCCCTTGAAGGTGAAGGGCACGCCCTGGCGCCCGCCCTCATAGATCTTCGAGAAGGAGGCTGCGGCCGGAACGAGCTCGTCGTCCCACTTGTATTCCGCATAGTACTTGTCGAGCGGCAGGCTGAGCCCGGCCTTGATATATTCGCCGCCGAGACCGAGGCCGGCCCAGCTGAAGAAGATGTCCGGACCGCGGTCCGATCCGGCGGCGACCCTGAGGGCTGTCTTGTGATCGTCGACGCCGCGCGTGACGATCTCGACATCGACGCCCGGATTGGCCGCCTCGAAGTCGGAGGCGATCTTCTGCATGGCGGCATTCGAGGCTTCGGAGCTGAAGTTCAGCGTCCAGAGCGTGATGGTTTCGGCAGAGGCAGCAGCGCTACCGAGCGCCAGGGCCGCTAGCATCGTGCCGGTTCGCAACGCGGTGGTTCTCAGGCTCATCATTTCCTCCCTTGGTGTTTTTCTCTTCCTCACCCTCTTTTAGACCGGCGGAGCCAAAGTTTGTCAACCTGAATTATGTCAGCCATGACAAAACTCCTGCTAAAACGGATTTGTGGTCCGTCCAGTTCTGTCATAGAAGATGGAGCGAAGCCGGTCGTCATGCCGGCGGTTTTCGTTGCGGACGTTTTGCCTGAGGGTTCAGCATGCACTTGCAGGAGGCGCTACGCCCCGCTTTGCGAGAGCCGCTCCTTGAGGCAAGCTCGGTTCTGCGGAGGGGCTAGACGATATGGCCAATATGATCAGCGGCGGGCTACGAGGCCTTCTCGACGAACGTCAGGTGGACACGCCGGTAGCGCGCGTGGTTCGCGCCTTGAGCGGCCATGGCGCGGTCAGCGCGGCACAGATCGCCCGAACCACGGGTCTCGCCCGTTCGACGGTCTCGACGATCCTTGCCGATCTCAAGCGCTCGAGCCTGGTCGTGGAGGTGGAGACGCGCAGTCCCGGCATCGGACGGCCGGCGCTCGCCCATTCCCTCAACCCGGAGGCAGGCACCTGTCTCGGCGTCCTTCTCGGACGGAACGGGCTGCGGGTGGTGCTCGCGGACGTGGCGCACAACATCGTCGCCGACGTCGCTATTCCGCTTGAGCGCGATTACAAGCCCGAACGCGCCACGCGTATGGCCAAACAGGCGATCGACAACATCTACAAGGAGCACAGCCTTCCCTATTCCGGCCTGCTCGGGGTCGGTTTTGCCGTCTCCGCTCCGATCGCGGCCAGCGGCCGGATCATGCGCGGCTCGCAGCTGCCTGGCTGGCAGGGCGTCGATCTGCGCGCCACCTTTGAACCGGTGCTCCAGAAACCGATCTTTGCCGACAATGAAAGCAATTGTGCCGCGCTCGCGGAAATGATGTGGGGTGCGGCGGCCGGCTCAGAGAACTTCGTCCTGTTCAAGCTGGATCTTGGGATCGGCGGGGCGATCGTCGCCAACGGCAAGGTCCTGACCGGCGCTGCGGGGACGGCCGGCGAGTTCGGCCATATGATCCTCGACCCGCGCGGCGACCTCTGCACCTGCGGGAACCGCGGCTGCATGGAACTCTCCTGCAGCGGCGCGGCCATCCTCGGCGTGGCCGAGCGCCGCCTCGCGCGCAGCATCGGCATGGCGGATTTCGTCAAGATGGCTCAAGGAGGCGATGTCGGCTTTCGGCGGCTCCTGGAGGATGCGGGAGACGCCGTCGGGCGCGGGCTCGCGACGGTCGGCACGATCCTCAATCCTGGTCTTTTTGTCATCAGTGGCGGAATGGCGGCGGCGGGCGAGATGCTCCTTGCGCCGATCCAGGCCGCCTATGTCCGGCACACGCTCGTCAAGCCCGGCGATGGAGACGGCGCCAATCCTACCTTCACCACCGGCCGCTTCCTCGACAACGACAACTGCATGGGCGCCGTTGGCCTCGTGCTCCGGCATCATGGGCGGCTGGTCTAGAAAGCTCTGTACGCTTGGGCATCGCTGACCACTTACGTTGGCGTCGAACGAGTTTCTAGGACAGGCAGACCGGGGCGGTGCCGGAGGCGCGGCTGGAGGCTCAGTGCTTTGAAGAAATCGCGAGAATTGGCCGGAGAACGCGGTTGAACCGATCGCGTTGACAGACCCTACACCAAGTGCGACCTCTGATCTCGGCCGCCTCATGACCGGCCTCATGCTTTTTCCGCCGCGGTCGGTGCGGGCGTGCTTGGCGTCGGCTTCAATCCGAGGGCCGGGAAGAGGGGCTCGGGTAGTGTCGTTGATGTCGCTGCATGCGTAAGGATCGTTCGCCCCTTTTCGTTAGCGCCAGAATGGTGGCCGAGCGCGCCGGTGTTTCCCGGTCGGCGGTCTCCCGCACCTTTACCGATGGTGCGAGCGTCTCCGAGGAAACGCGCAGGAAGGTCGTCGAAGCGGCGGAAGCGCTTGGCTACCACGTCAATCACCTGGCGCGGCAGCTGCGCGAGCGCAGCAACATCGTCTGTCTGATCGTCTCGGATCTGACAACGCCGGTGCGGATGGCGATGGTGGATCGCTTGACACGCAAGCTGCAGGCGGCCGGCAAAATCACCGTGCTCCTCAACACCGAGAGCGATGCGACCAGCGTTGACCACGCCTTGAAGCTGACCCTGCACTATCGCGCCGATGCGACGGTCGTCCTGTCCGGGACGCCCTCGACCGCGCTCGTCAAGACCGCGCTCGGGAACGGCCAGCAGGTCATCCTCATCAACCGCGACGATCGTCTCGAAGGCTGCGACAATCTCGGCCTCGACAATGCGAGCGCGGCGAGGGAGGCGCTCTATCTCCTGCGCCGGGCCGGCTGCAAGCACCCCGCGATCCTGACCTCGGCCGCGCGCACCCCCAGCCTTCGCGAGCGCGAACAAGGCTTTCTTGCGTTAGCCGCCGCTGAGAACCTTGCGGTGAGGCAGGTCGAGGCTGAGGCGACAAGCTACCGTGCCGGGCTCGATGCTGCCAGGCGGGTGTTCGCGCGCTCCGAGCCTTGCGACGGCATCTTCTGCGTCACGGATCTGCTTGCGCTCGGCTTCATGGACGGCGCACGGCAGGAGTTTGGCCTGCGGATCCCGGAGGATCTGTGCGTCATCGGCTTCGACGACATCGAGCAGGCATCCTGGGAAGCCTACCGCCTCACCACGTTCGCGCAACCGCTCGAGCGGATCGCCAGCCATGTCGTGGCTCTCCTTATCGCCAAAGCGAACGGAGCCGAACAGCCCGCTGTCAATTCCGTTTTCGAGCCGGTTCCGGTGTGGCGGCGCTCGGTCCGCCCCCATGCCGACTGAAGCGGTGCACATATGTGCAAAGCGTTAGTGTCATCAAACCGTCGCCTCTGACCTGTAAAGACCTGCCGAAAGTTGAAGCACGTTGCACGCATGTGCAACGCGTTGCGCCTGGGTGGGCGCACGCAGCGGGAGGTTTAGGGGCGCTTTAAGCTGTGCCGATCGGCAGGGCACGCACCCTCGTCCTGGAGTTCGATGGTCAGCCGAGCGCCGAGGAAGGCGCGGCAATCAAGGGAGAAGACGATGAAGCGGCGCGCATTCCTGATTTCGACGGCCGGCTCGGTTGCCGGCATGATGATCCTGCCGAAACTGTCCTTCGCAGCCGAGGGGCAGATCGACTGGTACACCGGTTCCGATGCCAACGTGCTCGATTTCTGGACCAACACCGTCAAGCCCGCGTTCGAGGCGGCACATGCCGGAGTGAAACTCAACCTCGTCGATGCTGGCGACAATGCCGGTATCCAGGCAATTGCCGACCGTGCTCTCGCGGCAATGCAGACGAAGACCGATCCGCAGGCCGATTATTTCGAGCATGCCGACCCGCGGCTGCCCAAGGGCGCGATCGAAGCCGGGCTCTACGTCAACCTGAAGCAGGCTGGCCTTGCCAATTACGCGAAGGTCAATCCGCTCGCCATCGACAGCGACTATTCGCTGCCCTATCGCGGCTCGCAGGTTCTGCTCGCCTATGATTCCACCAAGCTTTCGGCAGCCGATGCGCCGAAGACCTGGGATGCGCTCGTCGCCTGGATCAAGGCGCATCCTGGTCAGTTCGTCTATAACCGTCCGGACAAGGGCGGCTCCGGCGGGAACTTCGTCCGCCGTGCGATCCATCAGGCCAATGGCCTCGATCCGAAGGTCTTCACCGTCGACAACTATACCGAATCGTTCGGCAACGAGGCGCTCGGCAAGGCTTGGGCCCTGCTCAAGGACATTGCGCCGTCGCTTTATGACAAGGGCGCTTACTCCTCCGGCAACACGCAGTCGCTGCAATTGCTCGGTCAGGGCGTGGTGACTATGACGCCCGTCTGGTCGGATCAGGTCCTCCAGGCGATCGACCAGGGCGTGCTGCCGCAGACCACGGGTCTGGTCCAGCTTCAGGATCTGGCGCTGTGCGGCGGCTTCTCGCGCGCCGTCGTGCTCAGCAACGGCAAGAACCGCGACGCGGCCCTGCAGCTCGCCGATTTCATCCTGAGCGAAGAGATGCAGGGCGCCATCCTGACCGAGCTTGGCGGCTTCCCCGGCGTCAGCTGGGACTATGTCTCCGCCGATCTTCGTCAGAAGTTCGCCGATATCATTCCCAAGAGCATCCCGACCTTCCCCTCGGGCGCCTGGGAGGCGGCGGTGAATGACGGCTGGTACCGCAACGTCGCGCCGACCATCGACCGCAAGGCGTGAGCAGCGAATTGGCAATGCAGGACGCATCGCGTGCGCAATCGGGCAGGGGGCTGGTCGGCCTCCTGCTCGTTGCTCTCCCCGTCCTGCTCGTCGCGTGGCTGGTGATCTGGCCGATCGTGCACGCCGTGCTGACCACGCTCTGGCGGCCTGCCGCCGACGGGGTTCCCCGCTTCGACGGATCCAGCTACGCTTTCTTTTTCTCCGACGGCTACAGTCTCGGCAACCTCGCCTTGACGCTCTGGACCACCGGACTCTGCGCCTTGCTGCTGCTGATCGTCTCGCTGCCGATCGCGCTTTATCTGCGTTTCGCCAAGGGGACCATTGCCGCCTATGTCCAGGCGCTGGCAATCCTGCCGCTCTTCGTTCCCTCGATCATCCTTGCCTATGCGCTGATCCGCGTTCTGGGTCCGAACGGCATGGTCGATTTGCTGCTGAATGCTGTCGGGCTTCCGAAGCTGCGCACGCCTTACCTCACACCCTGGGGTCCGGTGATCGGTCTCGTCTGGGACAATATCCCGCTGACGGTGCTCATTCTGCTTTCGGGGCTCGGCTCGGTGAGCACGATGGCGATCGAGGCGGCGCGGGATGTCGGAGCAAGCCGGCTGCAGCTCTTCTGGCACATCATCCTGCCGCAGATCGGCAATTCGATCCTGGTCGCCCTGTCCTTCGCCGTACTCGGCATCTTCTCGGCTTTCACGCTTCCCTATCTGCTCGGGCCGGCGTCTCCGGAAATGATGGGCCCCTTCATGCAGAGAACGTTCCGCGATCTCAACGATCCCGTTGGAGCGGTCACGCAGGCTGTCGTTACCTTTGGCTTCTGCATCGTCTTCGGCCTGTTCTACGTGCGCTCGGTCGCGCGCAACCAGGGGAGATGAGGGCCATGCGCCTCTCTTCCGCCAGGCCGCTCACCGCCTCAGGCCTTCTGCTCGCCTTCGTCCTCTCCGTTGTGGTCGTCCTCCCGCTGCTGGTCGTCGGCGTCTGGGCCTTCACGGAGATCTGGCGCTATCCGAGCGTGCTGCCGCAGCAGTTCGGACTGCGCTTCTGGCAGCAGACGCTCAGCCGGTCGGATGTGTGGAGCGCTCTTTCGCTCAGCCTCGCGCTTTCGACCGTGGTGACGCTCGCCTCCGCCATCATCTGCCTGCCCGCCGCTTATGCCTTCGCCCGCCTGCGTTTTCCCGGACGCGACCTGTTGTTCTTCTCCTTCCTCGCCGGCCATGCCTTCCCGAAGTTCGGGCTGCTGGTGGCGATTGCCGGTATCTTCCTGCAGCTCGACCTCATTGGCACCTTCTGGGGAGTCGCGCTGATCCAGCTGGTCAACACGCTGATGTTCATGATCTGGATCCCGGTCGCCGCCTTCCAGGCCGTCGATCGGCGCATGGAGGAGGCGGCCCGCGATGTCGGTGCCAGTCCCCTGCGCGTCTTCTGGTCGATCACGCTTCCCCAGGCAGCGCCCACCATCGCCGCGGCAGTTCTGCTCACCTTCGTTGGCACCTTCTACGAAACGGAAGGCGCCTGGCTCATCGGGGCGCCGGGGATCCGTACCATGCCCGTGCTGATGATCAGCTTCATCAACAACCAGATGGTCATCCAGTACGGCGCGGTGTTGTCGGTCATGCTCTGGGTGCCGTCCTTCATCGCCCTGATGTTTGCCCGACGGGTGATCGGCGGCAGCGCCTTTGCGAAAGGATTTGGCGGATGACGAGCCGCAGGACAGGACAAGACCCATGTCGACGCTGAGCATCCAGGGCGTATCAAAGCGTTTTTCGAGCGAGACGATCGCCGTCGACAGGGTCTCTCTCGATGTTGCCGATGGGGAGCTCGTCTGCCTGCTCGGACCCTCCGGCTCGGGCAAATCGACCCTGCTGCGCATGGTCGGCGGCTTCGAGGATCCGACCTCCGGGCGGATCGCGATCGACGGTCAGGACGTGACGCATCTGCCGCCCGAGCGTCGACCGACGGGCATGGTGTTCCAGAGCCATGCGCTTTGGTCCCATATGAACGTCTTCAACAATCTTGCCTTCGGCCTCAAGCTGCGCCGCCGCCCGAAAGTCGAGATCCGGGACAGGGTCGAGGCCGTGCTCGATCTCGTCGGTTTGAAGGGCTATGACCGACGCATGACCAACCAGCTCTCTGGCGGGCAGCAGCAGCGCGTGGCACTGGCACGCGCTTTGATCCTCGAGCCGAAGATCCTGCTGCTCGACGAACCTTTCGCCAGTCTCGACCAGCATCTGCGCGAGCGGCTGCGCGAAGAAGTGCGCGACATCCAGCTCCGCCTGAAGATCACCACGCTCTTCGTGACGCACGGGCAGGACGAGGCGCTGTCGATGGCCGACCGGATTGTGGTGATGCATGATGGAAGGACTGAACAGGCTGACAGACCCGACGTCATCTACCGCGATCCGCAAACCCCCTTCGTCGCGGGCTTCATCGGCACGATGAATTTCATCAAGGGCCATGTCGAGAACGGCCGTTTCCGGCATGCCGACCTGTCCGTTGCGCTTGCCGTTTCCGATGGACCGGTGACCCTGGCCGTCCGGCCGGAAGCGCTTGATCTCGTCGCGCCGGATGACCGCAGCCGGGTTGTCATCCATCGGGTCACCGATTTCGGCACGCACGGACTGATCGATCTTCATCTGTCCGATGGGACGCGGGTGAAATCGATGGTTCCCAGTCCTGAACCTTTCCAGGCGGGCCAAGCTGTCGGCCTCGCGCCCCGGTCCTTCGCCGCCTTCCGCAACGACGCCAAGCTTTCTGGGATTCACCATGCGCGTTGACCCGATCTTCATTGACAATCGGGGACACCGGACGATGCTCAAATGGCATCGCGCGCGTCGCAAAGCCTCCGATCCCGAATTCACGCCGACACGCATTCTCGAAGCCATGCGGCTGGGCGCCAGCGTCGAAGTGGATCTCGTCCTCCATGCCGAGCATGGTTTCGCGATCCTGCACGACCGCACGCTCGATCATGGAACGACTGGAACCGGCCTCGTCGCCGACACCACGGCGGACGCACTGCGGCAGCTCTTCTTGCGGGCAAACGACGGCACGCCGATCAGCGATCGCGTGATGCTGCTCGAAGATCTCTGTGATCTGCTGAAGGCGAACCCCGCCCATGCGGATGCATTGCTGCAGCTCGATTGCAAGGAGGACGGGTCTCGCCTGTCTCCGGCGGTCATTGAGAGCTTCGTGGTGGCGGTCTCGCCCGTAGCCTCGTCGATGATCCTGTCGGGCGGCGACAGCGCAGCCGTGGCAGCGCTTGCAGAACGCACGCCCGGCCTCAAGACCGGCTACGACCCGACCTATCCCGGCATCCTCGACGCGCTGACCTCGGCCTCGGACTTCGCAACCTTTATCGAAGCGGCCCTCAGACTGGCGCCGGATGCCACCATGATCTACCTCGACCATGAACTCGTTCTCACCGCCGACGCCGTCGGCGTCGACCTGATCGGCGCTGTCCACTCTGACGGGCGTCGCGTCGATGCCTGGACGATCCGATCCGTCAGCCCCACCACGCTGAACCACGTTCAACGCCTCCTCGACCTGCGCGTCGACCAGATCACCACCGACGACCCCGAAGGCCTGGCTGCCGCTCTTGCCGGAGGACAAGGCTGATGCCGGTTGCTCCCGCGCATGTTCTTGCGGACATGGTCGAGGCGGCCCGTCGCGCCGGGGCTCTGACGCTCGACTTCTTTCACCGACGCGAGACGCTGGCGATCGGCGTCAAGGGGCCGGGTGATTTCGTCAGCCTGGCGGATGAGGAATCGGAGCGCCTGATCCGGGAGCACCTCCTGACTCGCTACCCGGAATGGAGCCTGAGCGGCGAAGAATTGCCGCCCGTTGAAGGGTCTGACCCCGACTATCGCTTCCTGGTCGATCCGATCGACGGAACGACCAACTTTTTGAACGGTCTCGACTATACGATCACGATCGCGCTTCGGCGGGGCAGGGAGACCCTGTGCGGACTGGTCTACAATCCGGTGACGGAGGAGATGTTCACCGCTGAGAAGGGGCAAGGGGCCTTCCTCAACGGTCGCCAGCTCGCCATGCGAGACAGCCCCGACATCGGGCAGATGGTTGTCGGCACGGGTCTCCCGACGCCGAACCTCTCTTTTCACGAGGGCGCCTATGCCCGGCTCGACCAGATCCGCGCGCCGATTGGTGCCGTCCGCGTCCTCGGGAGTGCCGCCAATTGTTGCGCCTATGTTGCCTGCGGACGCTTCACCGGCTATTTCGAGCAGACGGGCTTCGTCGATACCGCGGCGGGCATCCTGCTTGTCGAGGAAGCCGGCGGGATCGTCACCGACTGGTGGGGACGTGGGCCGGCCTTCTTCGAAAAGTCCGGCTTGCTGATCGTCGCCAACCCATCCACTCACGCGTTTCTCTTGGGTCACCTCCGCCAGGTTGGGAGACTCGGCGAGGGTGTCAGGAGTGAGGACTGAGTCGCCGCCGCGGCGCAAAGCGTCAGGTCGCGCTGGCCCTCTGCAATGGGCAAGGGCGCCAAAGCGGAGCCGTTTATGATCAGCTGACCTTGCGACACGTTGGGCATCAGTCAATTGGGCGCGAGAGCGGCAATAATTTCGGCTCCCGCGAAGAAGGTTACAGTGCCGGGGATGGCAGCATCGCGCCTCCCTTTCGGTCATAGAAGCCGTCGTGGCACCTGCCCGAAGGCGGGCACCCAGCGCGCCTTCACCTCGCTGATGCGCCTACATCGGCTCAAAGAGCAGGCGGACGGGGGACCAAACCGCGCTAAAGCTCTGCTTTCAGGAACTCCCTCATGGTCTGGGGTGCCCGCCCCAGTATCCTGGCAAGTGCCGGATCGGTGGCTGCGAATTCTCCCGCACGGGCCGCGCGGTAATATCCCAGCATGACGGCGATTGTCCCGTCATGTGCGCCTGCGGCATACGCCCTGGTTTTCACGGTCTCCTCGCTGACGATCGTTCTTGATACGGGCCTCCCCAGAAGCTCTCCGGCCAGTTCCGCAAGACCGGCAAGGTCAAGGGTCTCGCTTCCCGTCAGGGGCGGCGTCGGGCCATCGATATCCTCTCTCCCGATTAACGAAGCTGCGTCTGCAGCAGCGAGATCATCGTGGGTCACCCATGCAACCGGGCCATCTTCTGGTGCTTCCAGAGAGCCGGCGTCCAAGCCGCGCCTGTTCATCATCAGCGCACTTTCGGCATAAAAGCCGTGCCGCATGGCAGTCCAGGCCAATCCTGACCGTGCGAGCATCTCTTCCGTCTCGGCATGGCATCTGCCGGGGGGAAATTGTGAGCTCGCAGCGCTCGATATTTGGCTGGTGTAGAAGATGCGCTCGACGCCGATTTCTCGCGCGACGCGGATGGCAGTCGCGTGCTGCTCCAGCGGGTCACCGCCTGTTGCTGCGGCATTGGAGGAGATCAGGAGAAGTCGCCTCGCACCTGCCCAGGCGTCGCGCAGGCTCTCGGCATCGCTGAAATCGCCTTGCCGTACACGCACGCCCCTTGCCTCGATATCCGCCACCTTCGACGGGTCACGGACGCTTGCTCCAATGCTCGTGGCCGGCACGTGAAGCAGAAGGTTGCTGATAATCTTGCGGCCGAGCTTGCCGGAAGCGCCCGTGACGATGAACATGTCAAATTTCCCCTTGTCGACGCCCCCTGCGGGTAGCGAGCACAGCGGACGTTAACTGGTACCCCTTTCGTTGATAATCGGCTCGGTTTCGAATAGGCTGTTCTGCATGAAGAACAATGTTTCGCCGAACGATCTTCAGGTATTTCTCAGCGTCTTGAACGAGGGCGGCTTCCGCGCAGCGGCGAAGCGGCTGGGCATTGCTCCTTCGAAAGTCAGCACCACGGTTTCGCGGATCGAGAAGCAGCTCGGCGTGCCGCTTGTCTTGCGTTCCACCCGAAGTCTGCGGGCCACGGATCAAGGCCAGAGGCTGGCAGAACGCCTTCAGCCCCTGATGACCGAGATCGACGTCGCTTGTTTCGAGGCGGCGGATTCGGCGGACCAGATTCAGGGCCATCTGAGATTGAACGTTCCAGGTGCGGTTGTTCCGGACATCCTCCCGCCGCTGATCGTTGAATTGCAGCGAAGGCACCCGAAGGTACAGGTCGAGATCGTGGTGGAGAACGGCTTCGTCGACATCATTGCAGCGGGTTGCGACGCAGGCATCCGGTATGGCGATTCCATCCAAAAGGACATGATTTCCATCCCGATCGGTCCTCGCCTGCAGCAGATCGCACTTGCGGCGTCGCCCTCCTATGTGAGGCAGTACGGGCTGCCTAGGGAGCCGCTGGAGCTGACCGACCATCGTGCGATCAGATATCGACTGCCCGACGGGATGCTCATTCCCTGGTCGTTGCGGCGTGGGGACGAAACGGCAAACATAGTCGAACCCACGACCTCCCTCGTTCTGAGCGTCAACGCGTTGAACACGGGATTGGACTATGTGCGAGCAGGACTAGGCATCATCGGCACTTTCCGCAACTGGCTTGAGAGCGACTTCCGGGCCGGAACGCTTATCCCTGTACTGCCCGACTGGTGGGCTGAGCTGGAGGGGCCGCGGCTCTATTATCCGAGCCGGTTCACGTCCTCGGCGCTCCGTGCATTTATCGATGTCTGTCGCAACGAGGCCACGACGGTTTGAACGGCAACCACACTCATGCCGTCGCCGACCGCTGATCAACGATGGATCGCGTGGCCGCGAAGATAGCGTTGCGCGGATCGCCCGGTACCCACCTCGCACGCGCCGTGCTTCCTCGTTGGATATCCGTGTCGCGGACGTCTGGTGTTTCTTGAGACCAACGGCATAAGCAATTCTCTGACATCGTCCGGGAACCCTCCTAACCATCCTCAGTTAGCGATGCACCGGTGGTGTGTCGGGATGGGGGATGAGATGTGTCGGATGATCGATCGCACGATGACCCTACCCTATATGCGTCGAGCCACAGTCACATCGAACGTGCCCTGCGGGACGAGCGCATGCTGCTCGCCTCGGTTCTGCAGAACCTGCCCCTCGGCGTCGGTGTCTATGATCGCGACGGCAGTCTGATCCATTCCAACCAATCGCTGCGAGACTATGCGCCTCTGGACCGCCTGCCTTCCCGCCAGTCCGCAGAAACGCGGCGGTGGCGAGGGTATGACGCCCGTGGCCGACTGATAGACCCGAGCGACTATCCGGGCGCGCGTGCCCTGCGTGGCGAACAGGTGATGCCCGGCATCGACTTCCTGTATGAGAGCAGCAAGGGGCCGGAACGCTGGTTGCGCGTCAGCGCAGTTCCCTTTCGCAGGGAGAGTGCGGACGGCAATCAAGCCATCGTGGTCGTGCAGGACGTTGACGATCTCAAGCGCGCGCGCGAGCAAATTGAGGCGTCCGCAGCACGATATGCCATCCAGTCGCGGTTTCTGCAGGCGACGCTGTCGTCGATCCCCGACTATGTCTACGCCTTCGATGCAGAGCGCAGGTTCGCTTATGCCAATCCCATCATGCTTGGGCTGTTTGGGCTGACGGAAAGGGACATGCTGGGTCGAAACTTTGAAGATCTGAACTATCCGCCAGATCTGGCAGCTCACCTTAACCGCGACATCGATCGCGTCTTCAAGGATGGTTCGACGATCGAAGACGAAGTGTTTTTCGAAAGTCCGACAGGAGTCGCCGCCTACTTCACCTATCGCTGGGGTCCGATCCGGGCCGAGGACGGTTCGGTCGAGCTCGTCGTGGGTGTATCGCGAGACACCAGCGAGCGGCGATCGATTGACGAGGCCCTGAAGCGCAGCGAAGCGCGCCTGCGCGCTGCGACTGAGCTGGTCGGCCTCGGTATCTATGCCTGGGATCCGGTGACAGGCGCGCTCGATTGGGACGACCAGCTGCATGCTATGTGGGGGCTTGCTCCAAACGAGCGGGTCGATATTTCTGTTTACGAAGCAGGAATTCATCCAGACGACCTGCCCGCAGTTCGTCAGGCGATCGCCGCCTGCATCGATCCGGTGGGAGATGGTCGTTATGCGATCGAGTATCGCGTGATCGGACGGGATGACGGCATTACCCGCCACATCGCGACGTCGGGCCGGACGGAATTCGAGAATGGCCGCGCGGTCGGGTTCATCGGCGCAGCCATTGATGTTTCGGAACAACGCCGCACTGAGGCTGCGGTGCGGGAAAGCGACGCTCAGTTTCGCAGCTTCGCCGAGAACAGCACCAATCTGCTCTGGATCGCCGAGGTAGCATCGGGGGCGATCGTCTTCCGCAGCGCAGCCTTCACGCAGATCTGGGGCGAGTCTCTGGAAGACGCGCCGACGACTCTGGAGACCTGGCTGGAAGGCGTTCATCTCGACGATCGCGCCGGCGTGCTTCGCGCACTTGGAAACGTGGAGGCCGGCGAGGTCACGCAATTCGAGTATCGGATCGTGAGGCGAAAGGATGAGGGGATCCGTTGGCTGCGCGATACGAGTTTTCCAATTCGTGACAGCCGTGGCGTCATCACCCGCATCGGTGGAATCGCCGAGGATCTGACCCGTGAGGACAGCCGGCAGGTCTATATCGTCAGTACCAGGGAGGCCGAGGCGCGCCATCTCGCAGGCCTTGTCCGCATGGGGGATTATCACGCCCGCATCTTCCGGAGCGCCGCTTCCTTTCTCGATGTTGCGCCGGTTCTGACGTCGGGTTGCGTTCTGGTCGACCTGCGCAGCGAGCGCGACGATGGCCTGTCGATCCCGCGTGAGCTCAAGGCGCGGTCGATCGCTTTGCCGACCATCGCGCTCGATGATGCCACGGCCGGCGCCGAAGCCGCGGTTGCGGCGATGAAGGCCGGCGCGATCGACTTCATCGTGTTCAGCGAAGAGGCCGTGCTGCGCGACAAGCTCGGCGCGGTTCTCGCCGAAAGCCAGGCGACCGTGCGTCCGGCAACGCGCAATGAGCAGGCGAGCGCCCACATCGCGCGCCTGACGCCGCGGGAGCGCGAAGTGCTGGTGGGATTGGTGGACGGCGGCACGACAAGATCATCGCTCAGGCCCTCGGCATCAGCCCGCGAACGGTCGAGCTGCATCGATCACAGGTGATGAACAAGCTGGGAGCGGGCAGCCTGACCGAACTGGGTCAGATCGCGCTCGCGGCAGGCATTGCGTCGTCGGAGGCGGGTAGCAAGGGGCGGAAGATTACCTAGGGTTTCTCCTGATGTCCCGGCACCGATCCGATTGAAAGGATGGGACATCACCTCGTGACGGCGGTGATCAGGCTTCCAGTTCAGTGTCTTTGTTTTCTTCCTGGCTGTCACGATACTTGCTTCCGACCCTCGACAGACAGGTGGAACATCCGATGATTCAACTCGAGTTACATTCGCTGGACAACCTGTTGCTGCGCGAAACCTATCATCGATGCACCAACGATCTCCAGCTCGTCGTCAGCCTGCTGTCGCTGCAGAGCCGCCGAGCGACGAATGACGAGACCCGCGATGCCTTAGCGGACGTCATGGCGCGCGTCGGCATCCTGGCGCGTGCGCGCACCGAATTGAACTACCGACGCTCTCCGAGCCTGGAGATCGCTCTTGGGCAGGTGTGTCGGGCTCTGCTCAGTCAGGCCGAGCCCCGTAAGATCCTGATTTCGATGCAGATCGACGATGAAGCCGAAGGGCTCTCCTCGGAGCACATCACCACCTCGGCGCTCGTGGTGAACGAGCTTGCGACCAACGCTCTCAAACATGCGTTCGAAGACGGAAAGGCCGGCCACATCACGATCTCGGTCCGGCGCTGTGGTTCGGGCCACGTCGCGATCCTGGTCGATGACGATGGCCTGCCGTTTCCGTCACCGCATCTCCCGAACTCAAGCGGCATGGGCTTGCCTCTGGCCAGGCGGCTCATCGAAACGGCCGATGGGATGTTCATCCAGCATGGCGCCGGGTCGAAATGCTTCGAAATCAGGTTACCCGTACGAAACATATCGGGGCAACGCTGACAGGCTGGAAAGCAGTGCTTCCCCCGTGTCGATGGTCCCCCCCACGTAGGATTCCTTAGGGATGGTGCGAGTGCCCAGATCCCCCGAAATCGGTGAAGCCTCGTCGCAACGAAATGGAGGATCTTGAGATGGAAAACACGACACATGACACCTCGCCCGAGGCGACCGCGTTGGCTGGCCGAGCATTCGCTCGCCGGACGTCGGTCGGGGTGGCGAAAGGATTGTTCGTCCGCCTGCGGGTAAAGGAAGGAAAAGGCGACGAGGTGGAAGCCTTTCTGCGCAGCGGCCTCGACGCGGTGATGGAGGAGGACGATACGACCACATGGTACGCGCTGCGCTTTGGTCCGGACGACTTCGCGATTTTCGACACCTTTCCTGACGATGCCGGGCGACTTGCCCATCTCGCCGGCAAGGTCGGTCGCGAGCTTGTTGCGCGCAGCCTCGAGCTCTTCGAGGGTGCACCGGAGATCCGGTACGCCGACCTGCTCGCTTACAAGCTACCCGACCAAAGCGGCCAAGTCGTCAGCTGATCGTCAATCTCGAAATGCCGCAGGACTTCCGCTGAAAGACCGACCAGAAGGGTCGACAGGCTCAAGCAGCCTCTCTCCCGGAAACCCGAGCCGTCATTGCCTTTTAAAGGAGGATGTCATGAGAGCAGTTGTTTATAACGGGCCCCGCGATGTGGCGGTCCAGGACGTTTCCGACGCCCGGATCGAGAAGCCGACCGACGTTCTCGTCAGGATCACCAGCACGAACATATGCGGTTCCGACCTGCACATGTACGAAGGTCGCACCGACTTTCAGCCGGGCGGCGTGTTCGGCCATGAGAATCTCGGCCAGGTGGAAGAGGTGGGTCCGGCGGTCGATCGCGTGAAGGTCGGCGATTGGGTCGCGATCCCCTTCAACATCGGCTGCGGCTTCTGCAAGAACTGCGAACGCGGCCTCAGCGCCTTCTGCCTGACGACGGCGGATCGAAGCGTTTTCCCGAATATGGCGGGTGCCGCCTATGGCTTTGCCGGAATGGGTCCCTACCGCGGCGGTCAGGCGGATCTTCTGCGCGTTCCCTATGGCGACTATAACTGCCTGAAGTTGCCGCCGGATGCCGAGGAGCGGCAGAATGACTATGTGATGCTGGCCGATATCTTCCCGACAGGATGGCACTGCACCGAGCTCGCAGGACTGCGCCCGGGCGAGTCGGTCGTCATCTACGGCGCCGGGCCCGTCGGCCTCATGGCCGCCCATTCGGCCATGATCAAAGGCGCCAGTCTTGTGATGGTCGTCGACCGTCATCCCGATCGGTTGCGCCTTGCTGAATCGATCGGGGCCATCGCCATCGATGATTCCAAGGGGTCTTCGGTGGATCAGGTGCTCGCGCTGACGAACGGCATCGGCGCCGATAGAGGCTGCGAATGCGTCGGCTATCAGGCCCATGATCCGCAGGGCCAGGAACATCCCAACATGACCATGAACGACCTTGTCAAATCGGTGAAGTTCACCGGCGGCATCGGTGTCGTCGGCGTCTTCGTGCCCCAGGATCCCGCACCGCAGGACGAGCTCTACAAGCAGGGCGAGATCGTGTTCGACTACGGACTGTGCTGGTTCAAGGGGCAATCGATCGGGACGGGCCAGTGCAACGTCAAGGCCTATAACCGGCAGCTGCGGGACCTGATTTTCAACGGGCGCGCCAAGCCCTCCTTCATCGTGTCGCACGAGCTGCCGCTCAACGAGGCGCCGGCCGGATACAAGCATTTCGATGACCGGGACGATGGCTGGACAAAAGTCATCCTCAAGCCCGCCGCATGATGGCCCATCCAGGCAAAGGGGGCTGCAGGGCCGCCTTCGCTGCCCATCCTCTCGAACCTCGAGACACGCCATGCCGACCTATGACTATCGCTGCCCTCACTGCGGACCCTTCACAGCGATGCGTCCCCTGGCGGCGTTCCGCGACCCGCAGGCCTGCCCGACCTGCAATGCCATGGCGGCGCGGGACCTGCTGAGCGCGCCCGCCCTCGCAGGCATCGACCTGCCCTGGCGCAGCGGGGTCAATGCGAGCGGGCGGAGAGACGAGAGCGGTCGTCCCGCGGCGCAGGGCGCGCATCCCATCGGCTGCGGATGCTGCGCGCGCCGCTCGCCCATCCCCGCCGCTCTGGTTTCGAAAGGCCGCGTCTTCGCCTCGAGCGGTCCCCTGCGCCGAAGCGGACAGTAAGCGCCGTCTCAACCATTCTCGATCAAGGAGAACGGCACGGCCCCTCAAACCCTCAATGGTGCCGGCCTCTTCAAGTCCGCCGAACGCGGCAGTGAAAGGCACCGAGCTTCGGACGGGCGATGCGCAAGCTGAGAGCATGCGTCAAGCCGAAGAAGCCGGGCGCCGCATCAAGTCCGCGCGATCATCGTCTGTAGGGCCTGGCTGAGCGCGTTGCCTGGAATGCCGAGATTCAGCACGCTGCTCATATGGTTTTCGCCTTCAACGGCAAGCGCCTGCACGGACAGTCCCTGACTGCGAAGATGATCCGCGAAGCGGCTCGCCTGGTCGTGGAAGGGCGCGGTCTCCTCGCCTCCGACGAGGATATTGGCGCGGCAGGCCGGATCGTGGTCCTGCGTCAGCGGCGTAAAACGCGCGACCTCCTCATCCGTCAGACCGATTTCCTCTTGCAGGAAAGAGTGCTGGAGCGGCTTCAGATCGTAGAGCCCGCCGAGAAGAAGCGCTTCGCGGATCGCTGGTCGTTCCCGACCCGCATGGAGGAGGAAGGTTGCGAGATGCGCGCCGGCGGAGTGGCCGCTGACGCTCAGGCGCTCCGGGTCGCCACCGAACTCGGCGACGTGCGAGCCGATCCAACCCGCGGCTCTGCGCGTCTGATCGACGAGCGTGGCGAGCCTTGCGCCCGGCATCAAGTCGTAATCGAGGATGACGGCGATGGCACCGGCCGTGGTGATGCTCTCGGCCATCATCGCATAGTCCCGCTTGGAGAACATACGCCAGTAGCCGCCATGGATGAACAGGTGGACTGGCAGGCTGTGGCGCGGCCCAGGCGGGAAGAACAGATCGACCGTCTCGGCCGGACCGGTTCCATAAGCAAGGTCTGCCGCCATCGGCAATGCGCGCCGCGCTGCCGCGCTTCGTCGGAGTATCTCATCGACGATGACGTCGAAATCGGCGACGTGGCTGCGGATATGGAACGGGTCGCGCTGCACCGCGGCGCTCAGAAGCTGGTTGCGATATATTTGGCTTCCATGAACTCAGCGATCCCGTGGTGCTGGCCGCCCTCGCGCCCCAGGCCGCTCTGCTTGACGCCGCCGAAGGGGGCGGCCGGGTCGGAAACCAGGCCGCGATTGAGCCCGATCATGCCCGCCTCGATACGGGAGCAGACGCGCAGGCCCCGCCCGACATCACGGGTGTAGATATAGGCGGCAAGCCCGTATTCCGTGTCGTTGGCAAGATCGATCACCTCGTCTTCGTGTGTGAAGCGATAGAGCGGAGCGACGGGCCCGAAGATCTCCTCGCGTGCCATCAGCGAGTCCCGGTCGACATCGACAAGCACCGTCGGCGGATAGAAGAAGCCGGTTCCGTCCGAAGCTTCGCCACCGCACAGCGCCCTAGCGCCCCGCTGTCTGGCGTCATCGACGAGGCGACTGATCTTCTCCACCGCCTTGCGCGTGATCATCGGGCCGCAGTCGGTTTTGTCCGAGGCGCCGGCGCCGATCGTCAGGGCCTGCATCCGACGCGTCAGGGCCGCGGCGAAGGCGTCATAGATGCCGTCCTGAACGAAGATGCGGTTTGCGGCCGTGCAGGCCTCGCCGGCATTCCGCATCTTGGCGACCATGGCCCCATCGAGCGCCGCCTCGAGGTCCGCATCGTCGAAGACGATGAAAGGCGCGTTGCCGCCGAGCTCCATCGAGCAGGAGATGACGTGCTTCGACGCTTCCGCCAGCAGCGCCCGACCGACACCGGTAGAGCCGGTAAAGGACAGTTTGCGCACGCGCGGATCGGCGAGGATGGCGGCGCTCATGCTGCCCGGATCGCTCGTCGTCAGCACATTGACGACGCCGGCGGGAACGCCTGCCTCTTCATAAAGTGCGGCCAACGCATAGGCGGTCAGCGGCGTCTCGCTCGCCGGCTTGAGGATGACGGTGCAGCCGGCGGCAAGCGCCGGCGCGATCTTGCGCGTCGCCATGGCGGCGGGAAAGTTCCAGGGCGTGATCAGCAGGCAGATGCCGATCGGCTGGTAATCGACGATGATCCTGTTCGCGCCGGCCGGCGCGAGCGCGAATTCGCCGCTGATGCGCACGGCCTCTTCGGCATTCCAGCGGAAGAATTCGGCCGCGTAGGCGACCTCGCCGCGGGCGTCCTTGAGCGCCTTGCCGTTTTCCATCGAGATCAGCTGAGCAAGCATCTCGGCGCGCTCGACCATCAGCTCGAAACAGCGGCGCAGGATTTCCGACCGCTTGCGGGGCGGGGTGTCGCGCCAGAGGGGTGTTGCCGAGGCCGCGGCTTCCACCGCTTTTGCCACCTCGTCCGGGCCTGCATCCGGCACATGGGCCAGAACGGCTTCCGTCGACGGATCGACGACGGGGATCGAGCCGCCCGTATCGGACGGGACCCATTGTCCGCCAATGTAGAGGCCGCGCGAAGCGGCAGCGAGGTCTGGCAAAGCGTGCTCGGCGGGCAGGCGGGCATGGGCAAGGGTCATGGTCAATGGTCCTGATTAGAGGGCGCTGGCGGCGACGTCACCATCATAGGCGGCCGTTACCAGCCGCTTCATGGCGTCGAGATCGAAGCTGCGCGGGTTGTTCTTGATCAGCCGGTCGATGCCGAAGGCCTGCTCGGCCGTCCAGTCGAGCTGATCGGCGGCAAGGCCGAGCGCCTGAAGGGTCGTGGTGATGCCGATCGCCGCGAAGATGCGCTGGACTTCCTGGATTGCGGCCTGCGCCATCTCTCCGGTCGAGCGACCGGCGGAAGAAAGGCCAAGCGCTGTCGCGACCTCGGCGAGCTCCCGCGCGGCCGCGCTGCTGTTGAAGCTCATGACATAGGGAAGGAGCGTGGCGACGCCGAGGCCATGCGCCGTATGCGTCAGCGCGCCGGCCGGATATTGGATCGCATGCGCCGCCGCCGTGCCCGCCGTGCCGAAGGCGCAACCGGCTGCGAGCGCGCCCATCATCACATCCGCGCGCGCCTCTTCGTCCGAGCCGTCTGCATAGGCCCTTTCCAGGCTGCGCCCGAGCAGTTTGATGGCGAGGAGGGCAAAATGGTCTGTCAGCGCGCTTTTGCCGATAAAGACATGATTTTGTGCAAGCAGCGGATCGGCGCCGCGCCGCGCCGCGGTGAAGGCCTCGATTGCATGGGTCAACGCATCGGCGCCAGCAACGGCCGTCAGGCCGGGCGGGCAGGTCATGGTCAGCTCGGGATCGCAAAGCGCTGCGGCGGCGATAAGATGCGGGCTGGAAATGCCGACCTTCAACGTCCGGTCGGGATCGGTGATCACCGCCACAGGCGTGACTTCGGACCCCGTTCCCGCCGTCGTCGGAACGGCGATGACCGGCAGGATCGGCCCCGGCACCTTGAACTCTCCATAGTAATCCTGCAGCCGGCCGCCATGGCTGAGGAGGAGGGCGGCGCATTTGGCCATGTCCAGGCAGCTTCCGCCACCAAGCCCGATCACTATCTCCGGCTGAAAGTCCCGCGCCTCTTCCACGCAGGCCGTAACGCTTTCGCGCGGCACATCCGGGAGCACGCGATCATGCACAAGGACCTCGATGGATGCGCCGCGCAGAGCATCCATCATCTGCTGAAACACGTCCGTTTCAGTGAAGCGGCGGTCGGTGCAGATGAGCGCCTTCCTGCCGAGGCGCGAGGCGACCGTCGGCAATGCGTGACGTTGGCCTTTCCCGAACAGGATTTCATGCGGCAGCCGGATCGCGGCGAAGTGAGTCATTCCAAGTTCCTCAAAGGGAGCACACGCGAAAGAGGTTTGCAGCCGCATGTCTGGAGTGCGGCCCACCGCCGCCCGCCCGCCACGCTCATCCACTCTGCTCGTCCTATCACTGCTGCGTTACCGGATATAAAATCGTATAGGATATAGGATTGCATGTGCTGGAGCATCGTGATAGCGGTTGGTCATGTCAAGGGGCAAACTCATGCAGAACAGAATTTCCCGACAGTCCGACACTGATCCCGCGGCCGGCTCCGCCATACAGCGATCGACCAGCCTGGCCGGCGACGTCTATGATGCGATCTTCGCCCAGCTCATGTCGCTGAAGATCGCGCCGGGCGCCCGCATCACGGTCGACAATCTGGTCAAGGAGTTCAGCGTTTCCCACACGCCGATCCGCGAGGCGCTCGGCCGGCTGGAAGGCGAAGGACTGGTCATCAAGACCCATCTGATCGGCTATAGCGCCGCGCCACAGATCACCCGCCGACGCTTCGACGAGCTTTACGCCCTGCGCCTGCTCCTCGAGCCGAACGGCGCGGCCGGCGCGGCGAAGGTCATGACGGAGGAAAGCTTGGCCGCATTGAGAGATGCAGCCGGCGTGATGGGCCGAGGCAGCGCCGACGACAGGGTGCGTTATTCGACCTTCGCCCGTCAGGATGCGATCTTCCACGACATGATCATGCAGCTCGCCGGCAACGAGCTCATCCGCGAAACCCTGAACCATCAGCACACCCATTTCCACATCTTCCGACTGATGTTCCACTCCCGCGTGACCGAGGAGGCCCTGGACGAGCACCAGGCCCTGCTCGAGGCCTTTGCCGCCGGCGATCCGAAAGCCGCGGAGCAGGCAATGCGCGCTCATATCGAACACTCTCGGGATCGGCTTCTGCCGGCTTTCGACTGAGAGCGGCCGATGTCGACTCTGTCCATCGTCGAACGCGCCCCGGTCAAACAGGCTGCGGCCACCGCGCCGCAGCCCACGTCACCGACGCTACGCGCCCAGGGCCTGAGCAAGGCCTATGACACCGTCACCGTCCTTTCGGATGTCAGTCTCGATATCTTCCCCGGCGAGGTGCATGCGGTCATCGGCGAGAACGGTGCGGGTAAGTCCACCTTCATGCGGCTTCTCGCCGGCTACGCGGCGCCCACGACCGGCACGCTCATCATGGATGGCCAGGCCGTCACCTTCGCCAAGCCCCAACAGGCACAGAAGGCGGGGATCGTTCTTGTCCACCAGGAAATCCTGCTCGCGGATGGACTCACCGTTGCCGAGAACCTGTTTCTCGGCCGCGAGCTGATGCGCGGCGCCATCGTCGACGACAGGACCATGCGCCGTCTGGCCACCGAGAAGCTTGCCGAACTCGGCTGCTTCGTCTCTCCCAACGCGCTGGTGCGCGATATACCTCTAGCCGACCGGCAGCTGGTGCAGATCGCCCGGGCGCTGCTTGACGACTATCGGCTCGTGATCTTCGACGAACCGACGGCTGTGCTGACGGGCGGGGAGGTCGAGCGGCTTCTCTCGATCATCACCCGGCTCAAGGCGCGCGGCATCGCCATCCTCTATATCAGCCACCGGCTGGACGAGGTGCAGCGTCTCGCCGACAAGGTGACCGTGCTGCGGGACGGCGCAATGATTGGCACCTATCCGGCCGAGGGCCTGTCACAGCTGGATATGGCGAAGCTGATGGTTGGCCGCGATCTGGCGGCCATGTATCCGCAACGCCAGCCGAAAAGCCTGGGAGAGCCTCTCCTCGAGGTCCGCCAGTTCACCGTTCCGGGTTATGCGAAGGACGTATCCTTCTCAGCAATGACGGGCGAGATCCTCGGCTTCGCTGGGATGATCGGAGCCGGACGGACGGAGCTTTTCGAGGGCATCACCGGCTTGCGCCCGGCGTCGGGTCACGTCCTGCTGCGCGGCCAGCTGCTGGAAATCCGCAGCCCGCGAGCCGCCATGGACGCCGGCATCGGCTATCTGACCGAGGATCGCAAGGGCAAGGGCCTGCTGCTGCAGGATCGGCTGGCGCCCAACCTTACCCTTGCGGCGATCAACCGCTTCCACCCCGGCGTCATGCTGCGCCGACGGCGCGAACAGGCGGCCTTGGGCGAGGCCGTCGGGACCTACGACATCCGGCTGAAGAGCCTCGGCGTCAATGCCGGTCACCTGTCCGGCGGCAATCAGCAGAAGCTCTTGCTTGCCAAGGTGATGCTGACAAACCCGTCAGTGGTCATCATCGACGAACCGACGCGGGGCATCGATATCGCCAACAAGGCGCAGATCTACGCCTTCATACAGAAGCTCGTCGGGGACGGGCGGACCTGCATCGTCATCTCGTCCGAGATGCAGGAGCTGATCGGCATCTGTGATCGGATCCTGGTGATGCGGGAGGGGCGCATCGCCGGCGAACTGTCGGGCGCGCGGATGACGGAACACGAAGTCGCGCTTCTGGCCACCACCGAAGGAGCGGTGGGGCCGGGGCAGGGAGGAAAGCCATGACTATACTCACCGATGCGGGGGCGCTTCGTCCATCGCATGACTGGACGATCCGCTGGGCGGATATCGGCCCGTTTCTCGCTCTTGCCGCCCTGCTGGTGATCGGGTTCGGCATCAACCCGGATTTCCTGTCCGGAACCAACCTGGCCAATGTGATCACCCGCAGCGCCTTCATCGCGATCATCGCGGTGGGTGCCACCTTCGTGATCTCGTCCGGCGGTCTCGATCTCTCCGTCGGCTCGATGGCCGCCTTCATCACCGGCATCACCATCCTGTTCATGAACAGCATGGCGCCAACATGGGGGCCTTGGGCGATCCCGCTCGGCATGGCCGTGGCTGTCGGCACCGGGCTCGTCTGCGGTCTCATCAATGGCCTTGTCGTCACCGTCGGCAAAATCGAGCCCTTCATCGCCACGCTCGGCACGATGGGCATCTTTCGCGCCCTGATTACCTATATGGCGGATGGCGGTACCATCCCGATCGACAGGAGCCTGCGCGAGGCCTATCGGCCCGTCTACTTCGGGACGATCGGCGGCATTTCCTATCCGATCCTCATCTCGATCGCCGTCGCCGCCATCGCATCCCTCGCGCTTTACAAGATGAAATATGGGCGCAAGTGCGCGGCGGTCGGCGCGAATGAGGATGTCGCCCGCTATTCCGGCATTTCGGTCATCTCCACGCGCACCATCGCCTATGCCATCCAGGGCGTCTGCGTTGCGATTGCGGCCATCTGCTATGTCCCGCGGCTTGGCGCGGCGACGCCGACGACCGGCGTGCTCTGGGAGCTTCAGGTGATCACCGCCGTCGTCATCGGCGGAACGGCCTTGCGGGGAGGCAAGGGCCACATCTGGGGAACCGTGGCGGGCGCCGTCATCCTTGAGCTGATCGCCAACCTGATGGTGCTGTCGGATTTCGTCTCGGAGTACCTCGTCGCTGGCGTCCAGGGCGTGATCATCATCATCGCCATGCTCATCCAGAGGTTTTCGAAGTAACCCGCCATCGGACCGGCGGAGGAGTTTCAAGGTCCAATTTGGGAGGAACGCATGCTTATGAAAAAAAGACTGGCGGCACTGGCCGTGACATCGCTCATCATGGCCGGCCAGGCCCTGGCGGCGGAGAAAAAGGTGGTCGCGGTGTCGATCCCCGCAGCCGATCATGGCTGGACGGCCGGCATCGTCTATCACGCCCAGGCTGCGGCCAAGGAAATCAACGCCGCCTTCCCGGATGTCGAGGTCATCGTCAAGACCTCGCCCTCCGCCACCGCCCAGGTCAGCGCGCTCGAGGATCTCTCCGCCGGCCGCAAGCTCGATGCTCTCGTCATCCTGCCCTATACATCGGAGGAGCTGACAACGCCCGTGCAGGCCGTCAAGGATGCCGGCACCTTCATCACCGTCGTTGACCGCGGCTTGAACGACCCCTCGATCCAGGATCTCTATCTGGCCGGCGACAATATCGCGGTCGGCCGCAATACGGCGAAATACATGATCGAGAAGCTCGGCGGGAAGGGCAATCTCGTTGTGCTGCGCGGCATCCCGACCGTCATCGACGATGAGCGGATCAAGGGCTTCCAGGACGCGATCAAGGACACGGATCTGAAGGTCCTCGATATCCAGTACGCCAACTGGAACAGCGACGACGCCTTCAAGCTGATGCAGGACTATCTCGCCAAATATCCGCAGATCGATGCCGTCTGGGCGAATGACGACGACATGCTGCTCGGCGTGCTGGAAGCGGTGAAGGAGTCGGGCCGCAAGGACATCAAGCTCGCGCTGGGCGGCAACGGCATGAAGGACATCGTCAAGAAGGTGATCGACGGCGACGCCATGACGCCGGTCGAGACGCCCTATCCGCCGGCGATGATCAAGACCGCGATCTACATGACCGTCGCCAATCTGACGGGCCAAGCGCCGGTGCGCGGCACGGTCAAGCTCGACGCGCCGCTCATCACCCAGGAGAACGCGCAGGAATATTACTTCCCGGACTCGCCCTTCTGAGACCCGAAGACGGGGCGGCGCTGGCCGCCCCCATCCAACATGCGCATAGGAGCCAATCATGCCAGGCAAGAAGATATTGATGCTGACCGGTGAGTTCACCGAGGAATATGAGATTTTCGTCTTTCAACAAGCGATGGAGGCCGTCGGACACACCGTGCATGTCATCTGCCCGGACAAGAAGGCGGGCGATCTGATCAAGACATCGCTGCACGATTTCGAGGGCGACCAGACCTATACCGAGAAGCTCGGCCACTTCTTCACGATCAACAAGACGTTCTCGGAAGCGGAAAACCAGCTTGACCAGTATCACGCCGTCTATGCCGCGGGCGGACGCGGTCCGGAATATATACGGACCGACAAGCGCGTGCAGGCGATCGTGCGCCACTTCCACGAGGCGCAGAAGCCGATCTTCACCATCTGCCATGGCGTGCAGATCCTGATCGCCGTCGATGGCGTGGTGCGTGGCAAGCGGGTCGGCGCACTGGCGGCCTGCGAACCCGAAGTCACCCTTGCCGGCGGCACCTATGTCGACCTTTCGCCCACCGAAGCCCTGGTCGACGGCACCATGGTCTCCGGCAAAGGCTGGACGGCACTGGCTGCCTTCATCCGCGAGTGCTTGAAGGTCTTGGGAACAGAGATCGTCCACCATTAGCAAAACGCGCCGGCGCCCACCGCCGGCGCTTCCACCACATCCGGCCATTCCGGCCTGCAAGGCCTCGCGCCTTATGTCCACATGCTTGAACTGCACCGGGTTTGCCGGAGGCCCCAACTATCGCCTTACCGCGCCTAAATCCTGACATTTCTCATCCAGCCTCAAACCGACCACTCCGAGAAGCAAGCCGTTGCCCGGATCGGGAAGGTGCTGCCAATAGAACTAGGTGTTCCACGGGTGGGCAGGTCGCTTCCCTTCAAAAACAGAATTTTGCAGCTCTCTTTGCGCTCAGGCTCTCGCAACCAAGAACCCCTGCAGGTTCTACGGCTCGTGGAACGCTTCAAAGGTTCCTCGGTATCATTGTTGCGGGGCTTTCTGTGCCTCTATTCTGTCTTGATCTCTATCAACGTGACCTAAGCTCGAAGTTTTCGCCGACTAAGATCAGTCTTCTGTTTGCTCAGGACATGATCAGTCCGCCATCGACATTGATCGTCTGGCCGGTGATGTAGCGGGCGTCGTCCGAGGCGAGGAAGGCCACCAGGGCGCCGACTTCGGCGGGGGTGCCGGCGCGGCCCATCGGAATGCCCTTCACCCATTCGGCCATCAGCTCGCCGGGCCCGTAATCGCCAAGCATCTCACCCCAGACGCGGTCATTATAGTCCCACATTTCGGTGTGGATGATTCCGGGGCAGATCGCATTGGCAGTGATGCCCTCGCGGGCCAGTTCCTTGGCGAGACTTTGGGTCAAGCCGACAACGCCGAATTTTGAGGCAGCATAATGCGGTGTGTAGATGAAGCCCTGGCGTGCCTGGCCGGAGGCGGTGTTGACGAGCCGCCCCTTGGTGCCGCTCGCCCGGAAACGACGCACCGCCTCCTGGCAGCAGAGGAAGACGCCCTTGGTGTTGACGTCGAGGTTCAGGTCCCATTCGCGCTCGGTCAGGTCCTCGACCCGGGCAATGGTGATGACGCCCGCATTCTGGACGGAGACGGAGAGGGGGCCGAGCCGGGCCTCGACCTCCGCATAGGCAGCCTTCACAGCGGCGGCATCGGTCACGTCCAGCGCGAGACCCAAGGTTTCAGCGCCGGTCTCCGCGGCAAGGGCCGCGGCCGCCTCCGGCGTGTCGGCTTCGATAGCGCCGATCGCCACCTTGGCGCCCTCTTCGGCAAAGCGGGTGGCAATGCCCCGGCCGATCCCCTTGTTGCCGCCGGTTACGAATACGGTCTGGCCTGCGAAACGAGTCATGCGTCGTCCTCCTTGTCTGACAAGGCCGCGCGCCAGGCTCGATCCGCGCTCACGGATCAGGCGGTCAGGCGCGCGGCCGAAAACTTATCCGTCACCAGCACGTCGATGACGCCGAGCTTCAGCGCCCCGGCGATCGCCTGGGTCTTCGATTCCCCGCCCGCCAGCGCCATGACCCGGCGGGTCTTGCGCAGATCCTCGAGCGACAGACCGATGACGCGGTCGTTCAGCGGCGTCTCCACCGGCTTGCCGTCCTTGTCGAAGAAGCGATAGGAAATTTCGCCGACCGCGCCGGACTCCTGCAGCATCGCCATTTCCTGGCGCGAAAACGTGTTGCCGGAGCGCGCGAGGAGCTCCGACGGCTCGACGGCGCCGATGCCGACGATGGCGAGGCTGAGCCGAGAGAAGAGATCGATCGTTTCGCGGACGACAGGGTCGGCCAGCATGACCAGCTTCGCCTCGCGCGATGAGGTGATCCCCTGGACGAGCAGCAGCCGCGGCTCGCCGCCGGTCAGCTTGGCAAGCCGCGCGGTTAGCTGCGTGGCGTGGGTCTGCACCGAGGCATCGCCCATGCCGCCGAGGATCTGCACGATATATTTGGCCTTAGCGCTTTTCAGCGGGTGGATGTTGTCCACCATTCTTAGGATCGTCTGGCTCCAGCTGGATACGCCGATGATCTCGTCCTGCTGCAGCGTGACCTCGAGGAAATGGGCGGCCGCTTCGCCGATCCGTGCCATAACCGCGCCATCGCGATCCTCCGAGCAGTCGATGACGATGGCCTCGGTCAGGCTGTAGCGCTCGCGCAGCGCGGTTTCGAGATCGGCGAAGGTGCCGACGGGCGGGATGACGGAGGTGCGGACGATGTCTTCCTGCTCCGCGCGCTTGAGCATGCGGGACACGGTCGCCTGTGACATATGCATCGTCTGGGCGATGTCCGCCTGCCGCCGGCCCTCGACATGGTACATCTGGGCGATCCGGGCGATCAGTCGCAATTCGTTGAGCCGTCCCATTCCGACCTCCGGTTGTGAATTTTTATTCACTCATAACGGATGGAAGGGAGACGGTCGAGCGGTAGATGGCGTCCTGCCAGACGGCGAGCCGGGCCGGCATATCCGAGGCCGCAGGCGTCAAAGGCGCACAAGGGCGCGGGAGCGCGGAGAGCGCGTCAAGACTGGGCCAAATGCCGAGCGTCAGGCCGGCGAGATAGGCTGCGCCGAGCGCCGAAGCCTCCGGCGCATCGCATGGGGTCAGCTCGTGGTCGAGCGCATCGGCCACGCACTGCATCAGGAAGCGGTTCTGGCTCGGGCCGCCATCGGCAAAGAGACGGCGGAGCGGCGCCGGCGATTGGCGCGTCATCGCCCGGAAGACATCGTGGACCTGGAAGGCGATGGAATCGGTGACCGCCCGGGCCATCTGCGCCCGGCTGGTGGTGAAGGCGATGTTGGAGAACAGCGCGCGCGCGTCCGATTTCCAATAGGGGGCGCCGAGGCCGACGAAAGCAGGCACGAAGCCCGGCCCGCCGGGCTGGGCCGTGGCGGCGAGATCGGTCAGCGCCTGCACGTCGGGAAGTCCGAGCAGATCCGCCATCCAGGGCAGGGACGCGGCGGAGACGAGGATATTGCCCTCGAAGGCGTAGGTTGCCTGGCCGCCGATCGACCAGGCGATGGTGGTGGTGATGCCGTCCTCCGGCGCAATGAAATGCGGCAGGGTGGTCATGACCGAAGAGCCGGTGCCGAAGGTCACCTTTCCATCGCCGGGATGGAAGGCGCCGTGGCCGAAGAGGGCGGCATGGCTATCGCCGATCGCGGCGGCAACGGGGATGCCGTCCGGCAGGCCCGGCACGCCCCGGGTGACGCCGAACCGGGACGCGCTGTCCATGACATGAGGCAAGGCAGCGATCGGCACGCCGAAGAGCGCGCAGAGCTCCTCGCTCCAGGCCTGCGCCTTGAGATCGAAGAGCTGGCTGCGCGCGGCGTTGGAGGCATCGCAGGCATGGACCGCGCCGCCGGTCAGGCAATGGATCAGCCAGGAGTCGATCGTGCCGAGGCGGACCGGTCGGTCGGCCGGCACCCGGTCCATCAGCCATCGCATCTTCGGCCCCGGAAACATCGGATCGATCGGCAGGCCGGTCAGGGCCTGGACGCGTGGCTCATGGCCTGCGGCCGCCAGCGCCGCGCAGTCCGCATCCGTGCGCCGGCACTGCCAGCTGATCACCGGGCCGAGCGGCGCGCCGGTCTCGCCATCCCAGGCGGTCACGGATTCGCGCTGGTTGGAAATCGCGACGGCGAGAACCGCGACACCCGGCTGCTTGGCAAGGCAGGCGGCGATCGCTTCCAGCACGGAGGACCAGATCCGCTCGGGGCTCTGCTCCACCCAGCCCGGTTGCGGATGCGCAATGCCGACCGCCGCGCTCCCTCGCGCCAGGATCTCCCCGGTCGCGCTCACCAGCACGGCCTTGGAATTGGTGGTGCCCTGATCGATGGCGAGAATGGCGGTGGTCATGGAAACTCCGGCGGAAGAAGGACGGGCGCGGCTCGGGAGGGAGGCCGCGCCCGGCCAGGCATGCCCCGCGCGCCCTCAGGCTGCGCGCGAGGTCGCCCGGGAAATGAGAGCAAGCGCCGCATCGGCAATGGCGGCGGGCGACATGCCGAACTCGTCGAGCAGGAATTCGGCCGAACCGGTGGGTGCGAAGATGCCGGGCACGCCGAGGATCTTCATCGGCACCGGCGCTTCGGCAACCACCACTTCGGCAATGGCCGAGCCGAGGCCGCCGATCGTCGAATGTTCCTCTGCGGTCAGGATCGCGCCCGTTTCGCGCGCGGCGGCAACGACCGCCTCCACATCGAGCGGCCGGACGCTCGCCATGTTCAGCACGCGCGCTTCGACGCCCTTGGCGGCCAGGATCTCGGCCGCCTTCACGATTCGATGGGTGACGGTCCCGTTGGCAATCAGCGTCACCGCATCCCCGTCGCGCAGAAGGTCGGCCTTGCCGAGCGTGAAGCGATGGCCCGCCGGCAGGAGATCGGGAACGCCGACGCGCGAGAGGCGCAGGAAGACCGGGCCGTCATAGGCCGCGGCCCATTCGACGGCGGCCGCCGTCTCGATCGAGTCGCAGGGAGCGACGATCGGCAGATTGGGCAGCACGCGCATCCAGGCGAAATCCTCGATCGAGTGGTGGGTGGGACCCAGCTCACCATAGGCCATGCCGGAGGAAATGCCCACGAGCTTCACATTGGCGTTGGAATAGGCGATGTCGGCCTTGATCTGCTCCAGGGAGCGGCCAGTCAGGAAACAGGCGGCGCCGCAGACGAAAGGCAGGAGGCCGCCATTGGCGAGCCCGGCGCCGACGCCGACCAGCGTCTGTTCGGCGATACCGACATTGACCAGCCTCTCCGGCCATTTTTCCTTGAAGCCGCCGAGCTTGGAGGAGCCGACGGAATCATTGCAGACGGCGACGATCTTTCCGTTTTCGGCGGCCAGTCGCTCGAGGACCGAGATGAAGGCGTCGCGGCAATCGTGCAGCGCCGGGCGGGAAGGGGCGTGGTCCATCAGAAAGCCTCCGAAAGCTCTGCTACGGCGATCTTGTACTGCTCGGCATTGGGCACCTTGTGGTGCCAGTCGACCCGGTCCTGCATGAAGGAAATGCCGTGGCCCTTATTGGTGTGGGCGACGATGCAGTGGGGGCGCGGCCCGCGCTTCTCGAGCGCCGGGACGATCTCGTCCATGGCGTTGCCGTTGATCTCCGTCACATCCCATCCGAAGGCCTTCAGCTTGGGCGGGAAGGGGGCGAGATTGTTGGTGTCCTTCAGGGCCGCGCCCTGCTGGAATCGGTTGTGGTCGATGATCAAAGTCAGATTGTCGAGGCCGAACTGGGCCGCGGAGGCGATCGCCTCCCAGTTGGAGCCCTCCTGCATCTCGCCATCCCCGGTCAGCACATAGGTATGGTAGAGCGCGCCCGTCAGCTTGGCGGCCTTGGCCATGCCGACGGCAACGGGGAGCCCATGGCCGAGCGGGCCGGTATTGGTTTCCACGCCCGGCACCTTGGTGCAGTTCGGATGGCCGTTCAGCCGCGAATGCGGCTTCAGGAAGGTGCTGATCTCCTCTTCCGGCAGGAAGCCGCGCTTGGCGAGCGTGACGTAGAGCGCCAGAGCGACATGCCCCTTGGAAAGCACGAAGCGGTCGCGGTCGGGATCCTTCGGCGCCTCGGGCCGGACGCGCAGGACACGGAAGTAAAGTGCCGTGAGGATATCGATCGCCGACATTTCCCCTCCGATATGGCCGGCTCCGGCTTCGAACACCGCCTGCAGATCGCGCAGGCGGATCTGCCTGGCGATGCGGTCGAGATCATTCGGCTGCATGGATTCCTCACGATGAATAAATATACAGTTGCCTCTATAATTGCAGAAGGCGGGCGTCTGTCAAGCCATCTTCTCTCCGATGACGGCTAGATCGACGCCTATTGATGGTGTTGACAGATGGGAATAAGCCGGTTACGAATTTAATGCACAACATGAATATTTATGCAGAGCGGATCTGGGAGGAGACGACAGATGCTGGCGACGTACAAGGAAGGGCGCAGCCCGGCCGCAGCATGGTTGCCCTCGCTGCGCGGCGCCACCGGGCCGTTGATCGGCCTCATCCTGCTCTGCCTGTTCCTGACCATCGCCACCGACAAGTTCCTGTCGGTGCGTAATTTTCTGAACGTGCTCGATCAGATCACCGTTCTAGGGGTCATGGCCGTCGGCATGACGCTGGTCATCCTGATCGGCGGCATCGATCTCGCCGTCGGTTCGGTCATGGCGCTCGCCATGATGGTGCTCGGCTATCTGAACGTGGTCGCAGGCGTGCCGATGGGCATCGCCATTCCGCTCGCCCTCCTCGCCGCGGCGCTGAACGGATTGGTCGCCGGCTTGCTCATCACCCGCTTCAACGTGCCGGCCTTCATCGCCACGCTCGCCATGATGTCGATCGCACGCGGTCTCGCCAACATGATCACCGACGGGCAGCAGATCATCGGCTTTCCGACCTGGTTCAACATGATGGCGATCGTGCGCTTCGGCGGGTTCCTGACCCTGACGGTGGCGGTGATGATCATCGTCTTCCTGGCCGGGCTTCTCTATCAGCGCTATCGCCATGGCGGCCGGATTCTCTACGCCATCGGCGGCAATGCCGAGGTGGCGCGGCTCGCCGGTATCGATGTCCAGAAGGCCACCGTGCTCGTCTACATGGTCAGCAGCCTGCTTGCTGGCCTCTCCGGCATGGTGCTCGCCGCCCGGCTCGATTCCGTGCAGCCTTCGTCCGGCGTCTCCTACGAGCTCGACGCGATCGCCGCCGTGGTGATCGGCGGCACCTCGCTTTCGGGCGGCACCGGCGGAATCGGCGGCACCATCATCGGCGTCCTCATCATCGGCGTGCTGCGCAACGGGCTCAACCTGCTCAGCGTCTCGCCCTTCATGCAGCAGGTCATCATCGGCGGCGTCATCGTGCTCGCCGTGACCGCGGAAACCTATCGCAAGCGGCGATAACCCCATCGCCCGGGCGTGGGTCCGGGTGGTTCCATCGGCCCCGCAATGGTGCGGGCCGGCAAAGGCAAGGTGGTTCCTGCGAGGAGTCGGGCGCCACCAAGCATACTCGGAGGAGAAACCATGTCATTGTCGAAATTGCTTCTGGCAACCGCTGCGGTCGCAGCCCTTGCCGTCCCGGCCTCCGCAGCCGAGGTCAAGAAGATCGGGCTTGCCGTTCCCAACCTGCAGGCGGACTTCTTCAACCAGATCAAGCTGGGTGTCGAGAAGCATGCCAAGGAGAAGGGCATCGAGGTCGTCGTCGTCGATGCCAAGAACGACACCAACACCCAGGTCAGCCAGGTCCAGGACCTCATGACCCAGGATATTAACGCCTTCATCTATATCCCGGCCGGCGCGGCGGCCGCCGCCGTTCCGACCCGTCTCGCGCGCGAAGCCGGCATCCCGGTCATCAATGTTGACCGCGTGCCGGACGGGGCGCCTGGCGATACCTTCATCGCCGGTGAAAGCGTCGAATCCGCCTATGCGGTTTGCAAGCACATCATCGAGAAGGCCGGCGGCAAGGGCAAGATGGCGATCATCCACGGCCAGAAGGGCACGACGCCGGAAGTCGACCGCTATACCGGCTGCAAGCGCGCCATCGACGAGAACAAGGGCGTCGAACTGGTGGACCAGCAGTGGAGCAATATGTGGTCGGCCGATGAGGGCTTCTCCATCGCCCAGAACATGCTGCAGGCCAATCCCGACATCACCATCATCTTCGGCCAAGCCGACGGTCTTGCCATGGGTGCCGCCAAAGCGGTCGATGTCGCCAACCTCTCCGACAAGGTGATCATCGGCGGCTATGACGGCGACGTCTCGGCGCTGGAATATCTTGCCAAGTGCAAGGGCCCCTTCATCGCCACGGCCACGCAGAGCACCCAGAAGATGGGCGTCCTCGCAGTGGAATCGGCCATCGCCGTGGCCGCCGGCCAGAAGGTCGAGGCACGCCAGACGCCGAACGCGGTTCTCACCACCTGCGAGAACGCGCCTCAGTTCGTCAAGTCTCACCCCTAAGACCTGCGAGCCCGGGAGCCACGCGCCACATGTCGACCTCTTCGCCTCTTCTCTCGCTGCGCGGGATCCAGAAGACCTATGGACCCGTCAAGGTTCTCCATGGCGTCGATCTCGATGTCTATCCGGGAGAGGTGGTGGCGCTGCTCGGCGAAAACGGTGCCGGAAAATCGACCCTGTCGAACATCATTTCCGGCACCGTCCAGCCCTCCGCCGGCGAGATGACCTGGCTCGGCAAGCCCTATGCCCCCGCCTCGCCGCGCGCCGCGATGGACGAGGGCGTGGGCATGATCCACCAGGAGTTGAAACTTCTGCCGAAGCTGTCGATCGCCGAGAACATTTTCCTCGGCCGCTACCCCATGCGTAGCGGTCGGCTGGACCGCGCGGCCATGGAGGAGCGCGCAGCCCGAGGCCTCAAGCGCCTTGGCCTCGACATTCCACCGGAAAGACTGGTCGAAGGACTCTCCACCGGCCGCCAGCAGCTGATCGAGATCGCCAAGGCGCTGACGCTCAATGCCCGCCTGCTGATCCTCGACGAGCCCACCGCGGCGCTCGGCGGCGACGAGACTCAATTGCTCTTCGAGCAGATCGCCCGCCTCAAGGCCGAGGGCGTCGGAATCATCTACATTTCGCATCGGCTGGAGGAGATCCGCCAGATCGCCGATCGCATCGTCGTCATGCGTGACGGGGCCAAGGTGAAGACCTTCGAAACGGGCGACGTGCCGGTCCGCACCATCGTCGAGGCCATGGTCGGCCGCTCGCTCGAGCGGATGTTCCCGGCCTTGCCGGAGCCGTCCCGCGACATCGCACTCGAGGTTGAGGGCCTGTCCTCACCCTTCGGGACCTTCCGCGACATTTCCTTCTCGGTACGCAAGGGCGAGGTCTTCGGCATTGCCGGCCTGATGGGTGCCGGTCGCACGGAACTGGTGCGCGCGATCACCGGCGCGGACCCGGTTTCGGCCGGCGAGGTGCGCCTGCATGGCCGGCCCGTGACGCCGCGCACGCCGGCGGACGCCATCCGCAACGGCATCGTCCTGGTTCCTGAGGACCGCAAGCTGCAGGGCGTCGTGCTCGACCATTCGATCGCCGACAATATCGCCTACCCCAATCTGAACGCCGCCTGCCGCAAGGGCTGGACGAGCCGCCAGCGGATCCGCGACTATTCGGAGACCTTCATCCGCAGCCTCGGCGTCAAGGGGCGCGGGGAGCAGAAGGCCGGCGAGCTTTCGGGCGGCAACCAGCAGAAGGTGGTGCTCGCCAAATGGCTGGCGCGCCGGCCGGAGGTGGTCGTGCTCGACGAGCCGACCCGCGGCATCGATGTCGGCGCCCGCTCCTCGATCTACGATCTCATCATGAACCTCGCCCGCGATGGTGTGGCGGTCATCGTCGTCTCCTCCGATCTCGAAGAGGTACTCGGCGTCTCCGGCCGCATCATGGTCATGGCGCATGGACAACAGGCCGGCATTCTGGACCGCGAGGCGGCAAACGACGTCTCGGTCATGGAACTGGCGACACGCTGAAAGGACGACCGCATGCCCGCACTGACGCTCGACGCGCCGAAACTCTTCGATCTCACCGGCGAGGTGGCGCTGGTCACCGGCGCCGGCAGCGGCATCGGCCAGCGCATTGCCGTGGGCCTTGCCCAGTGCGGCGCCGATGTCGCCCTGCTCGACCGCCGCACCGATGACGGGCTTGCCCAGACGGCGGGCTTCATCGCCGAGACAAGCCGGCGCAGCCTGTCGCTCGCCGTCGACGTGACCAACGGTGCCGCGCTGAACGAGGCGGTCGCCCGGATCGAGGCCGAACTCGGCACCCTGTCGCTTGCGGTCAATGCCGCTGGAATCGCCAATGCCAATCCGGCCGAGGAGATGGAGGAAAGCCAGTTCCAGACGATGATGGACATCAATCTGAAAGGCGTCTTCCTCTCCTGCCAGGCGGAAGCCCGCGCCATGCTGAGGCACGGTCGCGGCGCGATCGTCAACATCGCCTCCATGTCCGGCGTAATCGTCAATCGCGGCCTCAGCCAGTGCCACTACAATGCGTCCAAGGCCGGCGTGATCCATATGAGCAAGTCGATGGCCATGGAGTGGGTGGAGCGCGGCGTCCGCGTCAACACGATCAGCCCCGGCTATACGGCGACGCCGATGAACACGCGGCCGGAGATGGTGCACCAGACGAAGCTCTTCGAAGAGCAGACGCCGATGCAGCGCATGGCCCATGTTGACGAAATGGTCGGCCCCGCCGTCTTTCTGCTCTCCAGCGCCGCAAGCTTCGTCACCGGCGTCGATCTCCTGGTCGATGGCGGCTTCTGCTGCTGGTGAGCGAACCCCGCTGCAACCATCTCTCCGGGCGTCAGGCCCGGACTGACTTGCTATTCGAGACGATCGCGCCGGAACCACAGCCCGGCTTTCAAGGCAAAGGTGGCGCTCGCCGCCATCCGGGCTAAACAGACGCTGGTGGAATTGTCCCAGCAGTTCGATGTGAATGCCAACCAGATCAAACAGTGGAAAGACGAGCTTCTTGAGGGGGCGACGGGCGCTTTCGGCGATGAAACGAAGGCGGAGCCAACGGGTCCGACCGTCGATGTCAAAACGCTGCACGCCAAAATTGGCGAACTGACACTGGAGAATGATTTTTTATCCCGTGCGCTCGGCAAGGCGGGATTGCTGGGCGGAAAGAAATAATCGACCGCGAGCACAAGCTTTCCGTTGTGCGCCAGGCGAAGCTTCTCGGCATCGGCGGTGGCACGGTCTATTACCTTCCCGGTCCAGTGCCTGACTGCGATCTTGCCCTGATGCGCCGGATCGATGAGTTGCACCTCGACTACCCGCTTGCCGGAAGTCGGATGTTACAAGGGCTTTTGAGGGGAGACGGGTTGGAGGTCGGGCGGCTGCACGTCGCCACGCTGATGACGAAGATGGGCATCGAGGCGATCTACCGCCGCCCGAACACCTCGAAACCGGCACCTGGGCACAAAATCTAACCCTATCTCCTGCGCAAGCTCGCGGTCACCCGACCCAACTAGGTCTGGGCCATGGACATGAGCTACACTCCTATGGCGCGAGGATTTGTCTATCCCTTGGCCGTCAGGCAATTGCTTGCAATTGCCGTTAGGCTCTGCGCCGTCGTCGACTGGTTCAGCCGGAAGGTCTTGAACAGGCCGGTCAACAGCGTGCGTGACGGTGAGAAAACGCATATAATGTCGTGGGAGCGATTGGCGAGGCAGTTGACACGCTGCGTAGCCGCCTCGACTCGAGACTGGTGACATAAGGTCTGCGATCACTTGAGCGGCCAGATCGACAATGTCGGTTCCGGCCGACGTCAACCTGTATCCAGATGGAAGCTCGTCGAACAGCTTCGTTTTCAGACGCTGCTCCAGGCGCACAATGCCGCGGAGAACCGTAGCGTGGTTGAGGTGGAGCGCGTCCGCCGCCGCACGCACCGTGCCGCCCTTCGCGACAGCATGGAACATGCGCAACTCATCCCATGGCGCATTCGATCTAAACGATCAGCGTCTTCCTCCAACCGAGGGAGGCCGCAAACCGTCGATGACATGCGGTCATTCGCGCGCCGTCATGAGCCCTTGATCCGGAAGAGGTCGCTCGCACCTATCTGGTCTAGGCTGGTCAGCCCAAGAAGGGCCATGTTGCGGTGGAGTTCCGTTTTGAGGATATCGGCAGCAAGCAGGGCGGCGTCGAGGCCGCCGATCGAGGCGGCGTAAAGGAAAGGGCGGCCGACGAAGACGAAGCGAGCACCGAGCGCCAGGGCCTTCAGGACGTCGGAGCCGCGTCGGATGCCGCCATCCAGCATGACGACCGTCTTGTCCCCGACCGCCTCGGCGATCGGCGGCAGTGCGTCGAGGGGAGAGAGGGCGCCGTCCAGCTGGCGGCCGCCATGGTTGGAGACGATGATGCCGTCGACACCCAGCTCCGCCGCCTGGCGGGCATCGTCCGCGTGGAGAATGCCCTTGACGACCAGGCGTCCCGTCCATCGCGCGCGGATGCGCTCAAGATGCGCCCAGTTGAGATGGTCCTTCTTGCCGAAGTCGCGCATGACCGAAGACGAGATGATCGGAGCGCCGCGGGTGGCATAGGAATTTTCGAAATGCGGGATGCCGTGCCGCAGGATCGTGCGCAAGAAGGTGCCTGCGGTCCAGCGCGGATGCGAGATGCCCTGCCAGGCGAGGCTGAGGCTCGGCCTGAGCGGCGTCGAAAATCCTGCCCGGATATTGTTCTCGCGGTTTGCGAGCGCCGCCGTATCGACGGTCAGCACCAGCGTGCCGAAGCGGGCGGCCGCCACCCTGTCCACCAGCGCGTCGATCCGGTCGGTTTCGCCCGGCAGATAGGCCTGGAACCAGGCGTCCGGCGCGGAGCTGGCGATCTCTTCCATCGGGATCAGCGAGGAGCCGCTCATGATCATCCCGATGCCGGCGCGTGCGGCGGCCTGCGCCATCACCAGATCGCCGCGATAGGCCATCAGGGCGCTGATCCCCATCGGCGCAATCCCGAAGGGCGCGCCATAGGTCTTGCCGAAAAGCTCGGTGGTCATGGACCGCCCCGAGACATCGCGCAGCACCCGCGGCCGGAAGGCATAGGCCTGGAATGCGGATGCGTTCATCCGCAGGGAGGCATTGGTTTCCGATGCGCCGGCGATATAGCCGAACAGCGGGCGCGGCAGGTGGCGCCGCGCCCGCGTCTCGAAATCGTCGAGCGAGAGGATGCCCTTCAATCGTCCCCGCCCGAGCGGGCGGGGCTGGGTCGGCTTCCGCATGCTGCTAGTCCTCGCTGGCCTCGAAGGCTTCCTTGCGGCTCTTCCGTATGGCGGGGAGGATCAGCGTCAGCAGCATGCCCGCCGTGATCAGGAGCAGCACGGCGCTGATCGGACGTTCGACGAAGACCAGCGGATCGCCCTGGGAGAGAAGAAGGGCGCGCCGAAGATTGGTTTCGAGCAGCGGCCCGAGAACGAAGCCGAGCAGCAGCGGCCCCGCCTCGCAGCGCGCCTTGCGCAGGACATAGCCCAGAATGCCGAACAGAATGACCAAGGCGACGTCGAAGCCGCGATTGTTGACGCTGTAGACGCCGATGCAGCAGAAGAGCAGGATTGCGGGATAGAGGAGCCGATAGGGAACCTTCAACAGCCGCACCCAGATGCCGATCAGCGGCAGGTTGATGACGAGCAGCATCGCATTGCCGAGCCACATGGAGGCGACTAGGCCCCAGAACAGTTCCGGCTGGTTCTGGATGACCGAGGGACCGGGCGTGATCCCATGGATCGTCATCGCGCCGAGCATCATCGCCATGATCGAGTTGGAGGGGATGCCGAGGGTCAGCAGCGGAATGAACGAGGATTGCGCCCCGGCATTGTTGGCCGCTTCAGGGCCCGCCACGCCGGCGATGGCGCCATGGCCGAATTTTTCCGGGGTCTTCGAAATCTTCTTTTCAACCGAATAGGCGCTGAAGGCGCTGAGCGTCGCGCCGCCGCCGGGCAGGACGCCGAGCAGAGTGCCGACCGCCGTGCCGCGCAGAACGGCCGCCCAGCTTTCCTTGAACTCCTCCCGCGTCGGCCAGAGGCGCCCGATCGTGCTTTGCAGGACGCCGCGCGCTTTCTTGAATTCGAGATTGCTGGCGATCTCGGCGACGCCGAACAGGCCGACGGCGATGACGACGAAGTCGATGCCGTCATAGAGCTCCGTCGAGCCGAAGGTGAGGCGGGTCGAGCCGCTGTTGACATCGATGCCGACCATGCCGAGCACCAGGCCGAGGCAGACCATGCCGATCGCCTTGATCACCGAACCATGAGCGAGGATCGTCGCCGCCAGAAGTCCGAAGACGCAGAGCGAGACATATTCCGCCGGGCCGAAGGACAGCGCGAAGGAGGAGAGCGTCGGGCCGGCCACGGCGAGACCGATCGTCGCGACGGTTCCGGCGAAGAAGGAGCCGAGCGCTGCGATCGCCAGCGCGGCGCCCGCACGCCCCTTGCGCGCCATCTGGTAGCCGTCGATCGCCGTCACCACCGCGGAGGCTTCGCCGGGCAGATTGACGAGGATCGCCGTGGTCGAGCCGCCATATTGCGCACCGTAGAAGATGCCCGCCAGCATGATAAGGGCGGCGAGCGGCGGCAGGAAGAAGGTGACCGGCAGGAGGATCGCGACCGTTGCGGTCGGGCCGATCCCCGGCAGCACGCCGATCAGCGTTCCGAGCAGGGCTCCAATGAAGCAGAACAACAGGTTGGTGGGGGTCAGGGCTTCGGAGAAGCCGAGCATCAGAACGTCGAGAAAGGCCATGGATGTTTCCTCCGGTCCCGGTCAGAACGGCAGGATCGGCATCTGGACGCCGAGACCGTAGATGAAGACGAGCGCGCCGAAGAGCGTCAGCAGCAGGGTCGAGATGGCGATCTCGCGCCAACGCGACTCCTGATCGGCGAGGCTGCCGATGACGAGCAGCCAGATGGTCGAGACGACGAAGCCGAGGGGTTCCGCCATCAGGGCGAAGCCCGCGATTGCCACGACGAGGATGATCAGCGGCTTGATGTTGGATTCGCCGATCGGGTCGAAGCTCTTGGCCAGACCTTTCAAGAGAACCGCGCCGCCGATCGCGATCAGCAGGCCGCAGATGACGTCGGGCAGGAAGCCCGGCCCCATCATGGCGGCGGAGCCGAAGCGCAGGTCGCGCCCGGCCCAAAGGCCAAGCGCTCCCAGTCCGATCATCAGCACGCCCGCGAGGATATCGGGACGATCCCCTTTCGCCTTCAAGGAGCCGCTCATCACTGCACCCAGGGCGTTTCGTTCCAGATCTTCTGGAAGCGCGCCAGGCGATCAGGCATCTGCTTTTCCCAGTCCGGCCCGGAGAGGTAGGCGAGGGGCAGAGCGAGCTGCTTGGCCTGCTTCTGGAACTCCGGATTGTCGAGGACCTTCTTCATCGCCTCTGAGAACTTCATGGTGATGTCGTCGGGCAGATCGCGCGGCGCGGCGATGCCGCGTTCCGACGTCATCTGGACGTCGAAGCCCTGTTCCTTGGCCGTCGGGACATCGGGCAGCTGCGGCGACCGTTCGGCGCCGAAATGGCCGATCATGCGCAGGCCCGACGTGTCGTTGCCGGCAAATTCGCTGACATTCAGGCCGCCGCCGGAAACCTGGGCGCCGAGAACGGCGGTCCGCGTTTCGCCCGCGCCGCTGAAGGGGATGTGGGTGAAGGTGGTCCCGGATGCCGCGCCGAGCAGGATGATCGCCAGGTGGTCATCGGTGCCGACGCCGGAGGAGCCGTAGGAGATCGCGCCGGGATTGGCCTTCGCCGCATCGACGAAGTCCTTGAGCGTCTTGATCTCGGAGGCTGCGGGCACGACCACGGCGGTCGGATCGTCGACGATGCGGACGATCGGCTTGATCGTCGCCGGATCATAGCCGAGCTTGCGCTGCACCTGCATCGACAGATAGCCGGGCGTGTTGATGTAGGAGAAGGTGTAGCCGTCCGGCTTCGACTTCGACAAGGCGGTATAGGCGATCTCGCCCGAGGCGCCCGGCCGGTTCTCGATCACGATGTCGGCGCCGAGTTCCTTTTCGAGGAAGGGCTCGATGGCGCGCGCCATGACGTCGGTGCTTCCGCCCGGCGCGAAGGCGACGATCATCTGAATTGGGCGGTCGTTCGGCCAGTCGGCATGCGCCAGCGAGACGGAAGCAGACAGCGCCGCAGCGGCCAATGCGAGTTTCGTGGTCAGTCTCTTCATTTCCAATCCTCCATTGGATGCTGCGGGCCCGGTCCCGCCGATCAGCCGGGTTCTCCTCCCATGGCCGCCGAAAGCTTGTTGGCGGCCATCTGGAGCGTCTTGAGATGGGTGGTGATGGCGTCTTCGGTGAAGCGGGCCGGCGGCCCGGTCAGCGCCAGCGATCCGAACAGCGTGGTGCCATCGCGGAAGATCGGCACGGCCAGGCTGGCGACCTGCGGGTCGCGCTCTCCGAAGGTGGCGAAGAAGCCCTGGCCGCGGATCTCGTCATAAACGGAACCGTGCTTGCCGGTGAAGGCCAGGATGACGCGACCCGGGGCGCCGAGTTCCAGCGGCATCGTGTCGCCGACCCGGGCGGAATGGCGGATCGATTGATGGGAATCGTGGCGAAACAGGCAGACGCGCATCTGCCCCTCGCGGACATAGACCGCGGCGCTCTCGCCCGTCTGATCGACAAGCTCTGCCAGCAGCGGCTCGACCACATCGGCCGCGCGGAAGGTGGACTGATAGATGTTGCCGAGCTTCATCAGCTTCGGGCCGAGCCGCCAGCTGCCATCCTCATTGCGAATCAGCAGGCCAAATTTCGCAAGAGAGCGCGCGATCCGCAGAACCGTGGATTTGTCCAGTTCGACACGGCGCGAAAGCTCGCCGAGCGACAGCGAAAAGTCGCGATCGGTAAAGGCTTCCAGCAGTGTGGCCGCGCGTTCGACCGCAGCGACGCCGTTCGCATTTCCAGGCATTAGCTCCTCCCAAAAAGATGATGTACGTTGTACTGAGTACAACACCTTTTCATCAAGTACAATATGCGATAAACGTCATTCGTCAACGGGTACTGACCGTTTGCGTGAACGCACCGAGTAGATGGAGGGAGGAGCAGATGATCGCAGCAGCCGAATCAGGCGCCGGGAAGGGTGGCCGGGTCATGGTCACGGGCGCCGAACTGGTGGCGGAAGCCAGGGATATGCTGGCCTCACACCAGGTGGATGTCATCTATGCGCCCGCCTACGCAACCTCCGACGATCTGGCATCGCTGGCGCGGGAAAGGGAGGTGGATGCGATCCTGGTTCGCCAGGGGCAGATCTCTCGCTCGGTCATCGAGGCGTCGCCGCGCCTGCGCGTGGTGGCCAAGCATGGCAGCGGCGTCGACAATATCGATCTCTCCGCCGCCTCGGCCCGCGGCGTGCCCGTGCTCCGGGCTCTGGCCGCCAATGCGCAGTCGGTCGCCGAACTGGCGATCAGCCTGACGGTCACCCTAATGAAGGACGTCGTGCCGCTGGACAAGGCGGTGAAGGGTGGATCCTGGCCGAAGACGAAATATGTGGGGCGCGACTTGGCCGGTGCCGTGTTCGGGGTGATCGGCTTCGGCGAGATCGGGCAGCGGGCGGCAGCGCTTGCGCGCGGCCTCGGGATGGAGGTCGCCGCCTATGATCCCTTCGCCGGCGATGCGTCGAGCGTCGTCGTCAGCCGCGATCTCGACGAGGTACTGAAGGTCTCCGATATCGTCAGTCTTCATTGCCCGCTGATCCCGCAGACCCATCACCTGATCAGCGCCGAGCGGCTGGCCCTGATGAAGCAGACGGCCTTCCTCGTGAACACCGCCCGCGGTGCCGTGGTGGACGAGGCGGCCCTGGTCGCGGCGCTTCGCAACGGGACGATTGCCGGCGCTGCGCTCGACAGTTTCGAGACCGAGCCGCCGGCACAGGACAATCCGCTCTGGACGCTGCCGAATGTGATCGCCACCCCGCATGTCGGCGGGGCAAGCCGCTCGGCGCTCCGCAACATGGCAGTGCAGAGCGTCCGGCACATCATCGGCGTCCTCGAAGGCCATGGCTACGACCGCCAGGCGCTCGCCAACAAGGACCTGATTGCCGCTGCTTGAGGCGGCGATGTCTTCAAGAAGGAGGAATGGAATGATCGGATTTCGAGTCTGCCGCCGGGAGCGGAAGGTCGAGACACGGTGGGTGGAAGCCTTTCGCAGCCTGCCCGTCGCCAATGTGAGCGATGTGATGAGCCGCATGACCGCCGCCGGCGCGGCGCTGCGGCCCTTCTACACCGGCGCCACCATGGTCGGCCCGGCGGTCACCGTGAAGGCGCGGCCGGGCGACAATCTCATGGTCCACAAGGCGCTCGACATCGCCGACCCGGGCGACATCGTTGTCGTTGATGCCGGCGGCGATCTGACCAATGCCATCATCGGCGAGCTCATGGTTGCCCATGCCGACCAGCGCGGCCTCGGCGGCATCGTCATCTTCGGCGCTGTGCGTGACAGCGCCGAACTCAGCGCCGGCGCCTTCCCCGTCTTTGCCTGCGGCGTCACGCATCGCGGTCCGTACAAGGACGGCCCGGGCGAGGTGAACGTGCCGATCTCCATCGGCGGCATGGTCATCCACGCCGGCGACCTCGTCTGCGGCGATCGCGACGGCGTGCTCAGCGTGCCGATCGACGATGTCGAGACCGTCTACACAGCCGCTAGCAGGAAGCACGAGGCCGAGACCCGACAGATGGAGAATATTCGCGCCGGCAAAAATGACCGCGCCTGGGTCGATGCAGCCTTGCAGAAGCAGGGTTGCCGCATCGAGGGCTGAGGGCACTATGGCCATAGAAGGCCGTCTTCTGCACCGACAAGACCCACCTCGCATAGAGCGGGCCCCCGCATAAGATCGCGTCCCACGTCTTGGGGCACGATCTGCCAAGCGGTAGGGCGCGATGCTCGTCTCATGAGGCGTCTTACAGTCAGCAACGATCTTCGCAATCGCCTCCATCCGGTGCGCAGTTTCCATCTGCCTTGCGACATAGTTCATCGCGCTCACAGTGGTCGCCTCAGGCAGCAGTGCGCGACGATGCTGGTGCTCGGCGCCAGCCGCGGCTTCGGTGCTGCGACCGCACAGGCTCTGGCCGCCGAACGCGTGACGGTCTTCGCCGCCGCCCGCACTGTCAGCGCGCTGACGCGGAGCGGGCGGATCAGGCCGGTGCAGGTCGATCTTGAGCCTGTTCATTCTGGGGACCGGCAGCCACGTCCCCGGCTGGCAGACGCCGGGTACGATCGACAGTTTTCAGATTATCAACCAGGTCCGCACGATCGCTGAGGAAGCCGAGCGCGGCCTGTTCGACCTGATCTTCAAGGCTGACAATCTCTATGCCGACCCGGCCGCTCATCCATCCTACACGGCGAGGCTCCAGCCTTTGACCCTGCTGTCGGTCATCGCCGGTGCCACGAAACATATCGGGCTCGGCGCCACCGTCTCCACCACCTAAAGCGATCCGTTCACCGTTGCACGTGTCTTTGCCTCGCTCGATCATCTGAGCGGCATTCGTGCGGCCTGGAACGCGGTGACGACGGCAAACCCCGTGTCTATGTCGCGCGATGCTATGCGGCCCTCCGCGCGCGAGAGGCGTGACGACTAAGTCTTCGGACCTCTTCAAAACCCGCTGATGATGCGGAGCTTCGAGCCGTCGGAGAAGCGGCTGAAGCGGAAGTCATACGGATCGACCAGAGGCGGCCGGCCGGTCACGAGATCCGCCATCAGCCTGCCCGCGGCCGGGCCGATGCCGAAGCCGTGGCCGGAAAAGCCGGTGGCGATGAAGAAGCCGGGGATCGGATCGACGGCGGAGATGACGGGAATGGCGTCCGGCGTCACATCGATGCATCCGCCCCAGCGCTGCGCGATTTCGGCTTTCTCGAACACCGGAAAGGCCTTGCGCAGATTGGCGAGCGCCTTGTCCTGCAGTGTGAAGGAGGGTTTGGGGTCGAGAACGCGGTTGTATTCGAAGGGCGATGGCTCATCCATCGCCCACCGGTTCGGCAGTCGGGCCTCGTCCAGAAAGCGCAGGCCGCCGCGCAGCTTTAGCGCCCTCCATTCATGGCCGAGCGCGGGGAGGAAGTCTCTGAAGTAGCGGAAGCTGTCGGGGACGATGTCGACGATGTTCTCGACGCCATTGGCGACCGTATAGCCGCCATCCTGCCGCTTGCGGATGGCAAAGCCGTCGGCCCAGATCGCCGAGTCCGGCCCGCCGTCCAGCGGCTTGGTGCGGATAACGGAGTTGAGGACTTTCAGCTGCGGCAGTCGCAGCCCGCTGTTGCGGGCAAAGAGGCTCGACCAGGCGCCGCCGGCGAGCACCACCGCATCGCAGGCAATGAAGCCACGCTCGGTGAAGACGCCGCAAGTCCTGCCGGCCTTGGTGTCGATACCGCGCACGGCGCATTCGGTCATCACATGGGCGCCCCGCTCGCGCGCCGCTTCGGCGATGGCGGGCGCGGCCCGCTGCGGCTCGGCGCGGGCATCGTCGGGCGTATAGAGGGCGCCCTTCACCGGCAGGGTCGAGCCGGGGTTCAGAGCGTTGAATTCGGCCGGCGTCAGCATGCGGGACGAGATCTGGTAGCCTTCGAGGTTCTTCAGCCAGCGCGCATGCTCCTCGACCTCCTGTTCGGTCTCGCAGGTGAAGGTGATGCCCGCGCGCTTGAAGCCGGTGGCGCGGCCGGTGCGGGCGTCGAGCGTGTCCCAGATCCGCAGAGCCTCGGCCATCAGCGGAACCTCGCGCGGGTCGCGGCGGGTGATGCGCACCCAGCCCCAGTTGCGGCTCGACTGCTCGTGCCCGATCCCGCCCTTCTCACACAGAGCGACCGTCAGGCCGCGCTCTGCGAGCTCAAGCGTCGTCGATGCCCCGATGATGCCGCCGCCGATGACGACGACATCGACCCGTTCGGGAAGATCTGCATCACCATGAAAGGGAACGACGAAGGGACCGGGCATGAGAACAACTCCTGGGAGGGATCGTGGGATGTCGCTGGTGCATCCGTGCCTATCGCGTGGTCCAGAGCGAAGCTGGGCACGATTTTCGACGAGGCGAGGAGAGGGACCGGCCGCGCCCATGACCGAGCCCGCTCGCTCAGGGCGTCAGCCATCGCGCCGATCTTGCAAGCGATGATAGGGATGCATGGCATTTGCGACGGCAACGGCAACAGGATGGAACGGTATGGGCTTCATGGCGGTAACGGGCAGCGGCATGTCGGCATCCATGCGCCGACCCGCCGCCCACCGGCCAATCTCCTGGCCGAGCGAAAGGGAGAGCGCCACGCCACGTCCGGAATAGATACCGCCGAAGACGAGACCGGGGGCAAGGCGGTAGAGCCGGGGTCGCCGGTCTGGCACGACGGCGAAGGTGCCGTGCCAGTACTCCGCCATTTCCGGCGGGCCGTCGAAGGCGGCAAACGCCTTGTCCAGCATGCGCGCCACCTTGGCCCGGCCGCGCGCGGCCTCGCCAATCCAGGCGGTATGGGTGCCCCCGCTGACCAGCCGTTGGTCCACATCGTAGTGGAAGTAGCGCAGATCGTTGCGCATGTCGGAAACAGCTGGATTGCCCACCAGGATTTTTGCTCGCAGCTTCTCGGGCATGGGGTTGGTCGCGGACTGGAACACCTTGAACGGAATGAGTGTGCGCTTCAGGCCCGGCCAGATGTCTCCGGTCAGCGCATCGGTCGCGAGCACGACCTCGGGCGCGGTCACGCTGCCGCGAGCTGTGTGGATCCGCCAGCCGCCCTCGACTTTCTCCAGGCGGGTGCCACGGCTGTTTTCATAGATCGCCACGCCCTCCCTCTCCAGCGCAGCCGCAAGACCGATCGTCATGGCAAAGGGGTTGATGTGCCCCGAATTGTGCACCTTCCAGCCGCCGAGATAGGGGCTGCCGATGATCTCTGTGACCTCGTTCTGGTCGAGCCAGGAGACATCGGCTCCGAAAGCCCTCCATTCCTCGTAGAACTGCCGGGCGCGCACCAGCGTCTTCTCGCTGTGAGCCGGTTGGATCCACCCCTCCTGCACCTGATGCGCGTCGATGTTGAAGCGCTGCATCAGGCCGAAGGCGACGCCGCCGGCCTCGGCGACCATGCGATTGTAGCGCTCCCCGTAAGTCCTGCCAAAGGCGGCCTCATATTCGGATGGCGAAGCCTTGGAGTGGTGCGAGATGACGAGGCCATTGTTGCGCCCGGACGCCGCGGAGCCGATCTCGTTGGCCTCCAGAAGCACGACGCGGGCGCCGCTGTCGCGTGCACCGAGCGCGGCCGCCATGCCGGTGAAGCCGCCGCCGACGATGAGTACATCGGTGCCGATGTCGCCGGAGAGGGCAGGCGCGGTCGTTCTGGCAGCGATGGTCTTGCGCCACAGATGCGGCGTTTTCCAGTCCACCTCAAACATGGATCGTCTCGCCGGTGGCGCCGCTCAGATAGGCTTCGCCCAAGGCAGAGTGCTGGGCCATCTCCTGCGACGGACCATGCAGGCGCACGCGACCGGTGTTCAGCAGATAGCCGTAATCGCCGCATTCGAGCGCCAGCTGCACGTTCTGTTCGACCAGCAGGATCGAAATCCCCGTCCTCGAGAGATCGAGGATGATGCGAAAGATCTGGTGGACGATCTTCGGTGCCAGCCCGAGCGACGGTTCGTCCAGCATCAGGAGCTTCGGTTCGGCCATCAATGCGCGGCCGATCGCCAGCATTTGCTGCTGACCGCCGGACATTCGGCTCGCCATCCCGTTGCGGCGCTCCTTGAGGATCGGGAAGCAATCGAAGACCTCAGCCCTCAGCGCCTCGAAGCTCTTGCCGGCGCGGCCGATATGGGCAGCCACCAGATTTTCCTCGACTGTGAGGCGTTGGAAGATCTGCCGTCCCTCGGGGCAGTGCGTTAGCCCCATGCGCACCACCTGTTCGGGCCGCGCACCGGTAATGTCGCGACCCTCGAAATGAATGGTGCCCGCGGTCGGGCGGGCAACGCCCGAGATCGAATTGAGCAGCGTTGTCTTGCCGGCTCCGTTCGGGCCGAGAATGACGACGATCTCCTTCTCGTCGACCTCGAGGTCGATGCCGTCAAGGACGCTGACGCGCCCGTATCCCGAGCTGAGCCCGGCGAGCTTCAGCAGCGGCCCGGATGTCGTCGATGTCATTGGCTGTCCCCAGATAGGCAAGTTGAACGTCGGTGCTCGCCTGGACTTCGGCCGGCGTGCCTTTGAAGAGCAGTTTCCCATGATGCATGACCACGATGCTGTCGCAGAGCGTCATCACGAGGTCCATGTCGTGTTCGACGATGATCATCACCCGGTCGGGAGAGCGCAGTTCAGCGAGCTTGGCCGTGAGTTCGGACGTTTCGTGATGGTTGAGACCGGCGGCCGGCTCGTCGAGGAGCAGCACGCGCGGGTTCATCACGAGCGCGCGGGCGATTTCCAGCATGCGTTGGCGTCCATAGGGCAGGCTGCCTGCTTCGGCTTCGGCGTAGCCCTCGAGCCCAAAGAACCGCAAAATCTCCAGACACGCCCGGCGTCGGCGTTCCGTCTGACTGCGGCTATAGGGCGGCCAGAGGATTTCGCGCCAGCTCTTGCCGACCTCGGCCGGATAGTAGCAGACCTCCAGGTTCTCGATCGCCGTCATCTGGTCGAAGAGGCGGATGTTCTGGTAGGTGCGGGCAATGCCGGAATTGGCGATCTCGTGTTTTTTCAAACCGTCGATGCGCCGTCCGTCCAGCCGGATCTCGCCGGCCGATACCGTGTAGGACCCGGCCGTCATGTTGATCAGCGTCGATTTGCCGGCGCCGTTGGGTCCGATGATCCCGTGGATCAGGCCGGGCTCGAAGGTGGTCGAGACGTCGTCGATCGCGACATTGGCGCCGTATTGCTTGCGGAGGCTCTGGAAGAGAAGTGTCATTTGCCGAGCAGCCTCCGGAAGAATGCTTCGGGGCCGAATGTGCGCGGCACGATTCCGCCTGGCCGGATGATGATGAGCACGATCATCAGGATCCCGAGGAAGAGGATGCGCCATTCTGCGAATTCGCGCAGCACCTCCGGCAGAAGAATCAGGATCGCCGCGCCGGCGACGATGCCGAGGATGTTGCCGATGCCGCCGATGACGATCATCAGGACGATCAGCACCGATTCCTGTAGCGTGAAGCTTTCCGGGCTTACGAAGCGCTGCGAGGCGGCGAAGATGACACCGGCGATGGAACCGATCGTGGCCGATGTCGCGAAGGCGGCGAGCTTGGCATTGGTGGTGTTGATGCCGATGCCGCGTGCCGCATCCTGGTCCTCGCGGATCGCGGCCCAGGCCTTGCCGAGGATGGAGCGTTCCATGCGCCAGACGACGGTGGCGACCAGGATGACGGTCACGAGCAGCAGCCAGTAGATCTCGACGGGCCTCGCGACTTCGATGCCGAAGATCGAGGCCTTGTCGAGCCGGGCGATCCCCTGTGGCCCACCGGTTAGCCAGCCGACATTGTTGAGCAGGATCCGGATGATTTCGCCGAAGCCGAGGGTAACGATCGCCAGATAATCGCCCCTGAGTTTGAGCACCGGAACGCCCAGCAGGATGCCGGTCAGCATGCCGAGGAAGGCGGCAATGACGACGATCAGCAGGAACGGCAGGTGCAGGTCGAATTGCGGGCTGGCGAGCAGCCCGTAGGTATAGGCGCCCACGGCATAAAAGGCGACGAAACCGAGATCGAGAAGGCCCGCATAGCCGATGACAATGTTCAGCCCGATCCCGAGCAGGATGTAGATGAGCAGCCCGTTGACGACACGAACATAATAGTTGGGCAGGAAGGGCGTGGCGATGAGAAGCGCTACCACCGTCGCGAGGACGAGTATGGCGAGAAGCCGGCTGCCCGGTCGCCGGGTCGCGGCCTTGTTCTGGATGGTCAGGCTGTCGGCGACGGACATCAGAACTCCCTCTTATAGACCATGCTCTCTTCCGATACCGGCTCGCCAAGAATGCCGGCCGGGCGCACGAGAAGGACGACGATGAGAATGGCGAAGGCGAGGACGTCGCGATATTCGGTGCCGAGCATGCCGCCGGTGATCAAAGGCAGGAGGGCCGTCCCGCCAACTTCGACAAAAGCGAGAATATAAGCGCCGAGCATGGCACCCGGGATGGAGCCAATCCCGCCGAGGATCGCGGCTGTGAAGGCCTTGAGCCCGATCACCGCGCCCATGGTCGGGGTCATGATGCCATAATAGCTGGCATAGAGAATGCCGCCGGCAGCCCCGAGCAGCGGTCCGGTGAAGAACACCATGGAGATCGCCAGATTGACGTTGATGCCGAGAAGCTGTGCCGTCGGCCGGCTCTCGGACACGGCGCGCACGATGATGCCGATCCGGCTTCGGTTGACGAGCTGGTAGAGTGCGAACATGAGGACGAAGGCGGCGATCAGGATGCCGATTTGCACCGAGGTGATCGTGCCCCCCATGACCTGATAGCGCGTGGCCGGAAAGAAGTTCGGGAAAGCCACGGGTTGAGGACCGGCCATGATCTGTACGCCCGCGACCAGCGACAGGGACACGCCGAGCGAGGAGAGCATGGGTGCCAGCCGCGTGGAGTTGCGCAGCGGCTTGTAGGCGAGGCGCTCGATGCCGACGCCGACGAACCCGATGCCGATCACGGCAGCGAAGAAGGCGATGGTGAGTGCGAAGGCCCCAGCGCCTCCGACCTCTCCGACCAGCCCGGCGAGGACGAGAAAAGCGGCGTAAGCACCGAGCATGAACATTTCGCCATGGGCGAAGTTGATCATGCGAAGCACGCCGTAGACCATGGTGTAGCCGAGCGCGATCAAGGCGTAGATCGAGCCGATGGTCAGCGCGTTGACCGTCTGTTGAAGAATCGTTCCCAACATGGGCGTTCCCTTTCGGAGGACCCGTCACGTCGCCATGCGATGCGTGGGATCACGAGGGGGAGGATGCGCGTCCGGCGCCCAGTATGGCAAGTCGGCGCCGGTCGCGCGGCGACGTTGTCGGCCGGATTCGCCGGCACGACGACGTAGCGGGAGGGTTACTTCTGGCCGGCCAGGACGAACTTCGTCCCTTCGACCTTGTACAGGTAGGACGGAGCGACCTTGAGTTCGCCGATTTCGTCGAATTCGAGCTCGCCCACCGCGGTCTTGACCTTCACATTGTGAAGCGCCGTGTTGATGTCCTCGCGGGTCAGGCCCTTGGTGGTCTTCAGGACCTCCTCGAGGATCTGGCCCTGGACATAGCCGTAGATCGAGTAGGGGCCAGCCTCTTCGCCATACTTCTCCTTGTAGAGCTTGGCGAATTCGGCAATGTCGGGAGAGGCATCCATCGGCGGAACCTGGATCGCCACCAGCGAGCCCTGAACATTGGCCTCGCCGGCCTGCGTGATGTAGTCCGGCGTATAGCCGCCATCCGGCACAAGCAGGGTCGCCTTGATGCCTTGCTCGTGCATCTGCTTGGCAAAGAGGGCGAGCTGCGGCATGACGGCGCCGAGGTAGATCACCTCGGGAGACTTCGTCTTGATCTGCGCGAGCACGGCGGTGAAGTCGACGTCGGTCGGGGCGACCGCGAGCGTGTCGACCACCTTGCCGCCACCATCCGTGAAGTTCTTCGAGAAGATCTCCGAAATGCCCTGGCCGAAGACCTGCTTGTCGGAGACCACGATGGCGGTCTTGGCGCCGAGGGTCTTCAAGGCGTATTCGGCAGGCAGTAGGGCGCCCGCGAGATCGTTGGCAACAGGGCGCACCATCATCTTGTAGCCCTGATGCGTCAGTGACGGGTTCGAGCCGAAGGTCATGGTCGGCAGGCTGCATTCCTCATAGATCGGCAGTGTCGACTGCGCGACGCCGGAATTGAAGTTGACGAGGCCGATCAGAACATTGTCGTCGTCGCAGAACTTCTGTGCGACCAGTGTTCCCTCACGCGGGTCGGCCTTGTCGTCTTCCTGCTCATAGGCGACCGTCGTGCCGTTGACGCCGCCGGCGGCGTTTAGCTTGTCCCAGTAAAGCTTGAAGCCATTGTGCCAGGTTGTGCCGAAATAGGCCTGCGGGCCAGAGAGCGGACCGGCAAGACCGATCGCGATTTCTTCGGCACTCGCCGCTGAAGAGAGTACCGGCATGAGAAGCGCCGAGCTGGCAAGCAGCGAAGCGCCGAGGCAAAGCGAACGTGCAAACGTCATGTTGTTCCCCTTTGTAGATTCGCACAGGCGATCGGGCAGGCCGTTCTGGTCTCTTGCCGATAAAGCCATGGAAGCAGACAAAGAGGCAGGCGTCAAGAAAGTGTCGACACTATTGCGTTCAATTTTCTCTCGCTCTATTCCTACACCGGTCACGCCCGGCCGCGACGTGGCTTTCCGCCGCTCGCGTCGGGCGCGAAGACCTTAAGCAGCGCGTCCTTCAGCGCCTGCTGCGTGGCGGAGACGGTCATTTCGATATGCTGGCGCAGGAGCTCAATACCCTTGTCGACATCGCGCCGCATGGCCGCATCGACGATCGCCGAATGGGAGGCCACCTGCCGCATGTCATGCGTCCGATGCTCGATCTGGATGCGTCGGATGAAACGGATGCGGGCGTTGATGGCAGCCAGCTGGTTGTACAGCTCGGGATTGCCGGAAAGCTCGGCAATCAGCAGGTGGAACCCTTCATCCTCGGCGAGGATAACGTCCGGATGATGGGTCCGGTAATCCTCGACGATCGCATTCCAGTAGGACTGGAGGCGTGCCAGCTGTTCGTCCTCAGCCCGCTCGCACATCAGCCTGAAGGACGCGCATTCGATGATGGACCGCAATTCGTAGAGATCGAGCAGACCCTCGGTGGAAAGGCTACGCACGAAGAAGCCGCGATTGGGTTTCAGCGACACGAAGCCCTCGGACGCCAGCCGGTTCAGTGCCTCGCGGATCGGGGTGCGCGAAACGCCAAGGCCCCGCGACAATTGCACTTCGTTGATTCTTTCGTCCGGCTTCAACTTGAACTCGACGAGCTGTTTGCGGATCGCATGATAGGCGCGTTCGCTGCTGTCGGCGGAGCGGCGCGTCTCTGTTTCGGTTTCAGGTCCGGGCAGATCGGTGAGGTCGGAAATCTCGGTCATGGCAGCTCCGGGGCGGTTCGGCGCGATCGGGTGTCGACAGTTCTCGGTGCCTCCTTGTTGCCGAACGCGGCGCCCCTGGCAAGGGCAAGGTCTGGCAGGTCTTGGGAAGGGTGTGGCAGATGCAGGAGCAGCGCATGATCGTTGGATTTCTGGGCGTTGGCCATCTGGCGACGAGTGTCGTCGAAGGTCTGTTGCGCTCCGGCCTGGATGCCTCGCAACTTCTGCTCTCGCCGCGCGGCAAGGGGCCGGCACTCGCCCAAGCGCGCGGTCTCGCGGTCGCAGAAAACAACGCCGATCTCGTCCGGCGCTCCGATATCGTCTTCCTCGCTGTGCGGCCGGCCGATGTGGCTTTGGCCATCGGCAGTCTTCCCTGGCGGGCAGGACAGCTCGTGATCTCCGCCTGCGCCGGGGTTCCCCTCGCCGACCTCAGGGTAGCACCGAGCCAGGCCGTCCGCGCCATGCCGCTGACGTCCTCGGAGATCGGCGCCAGCCCGACCGTGTTCTTTCCAGACAGTCAGGAAGCGCGCCGCTTTCTCGATCGTATCGGCCCCAGCCTTGCGCTTGCCACGGAAGCCGAATTCGAGATCGCGACGGTCAATGCCGCCGTTTATGGCTGGGCGCAGGATTTGATCCGGCAATCTGTGGACTGGGCCGCCAGGCAGGGCGGCGATCCCGCCACCATGCGCCGTCTGACTGCGCTGACCTTCGTCGCTGCCGGCCGCATCATGGCGGAAAAGCAGGAGTCGATGGACAGACTGCTGAGCGACCTTGTCACGCCCGGCGGGATCACCGAGCTCGGGCTGGCGAGCCTCAGCGCCGATGGCGTCCCCGCCGCCTGGTCAGCGGCGAGCGACAGGGTGCTCACGCGCCTGCGCAAGGAGAGCTGAATCCTTCTTTGGCCTTGCCGCTCCGGAGTGGCACCGTCAGATGGCGGGTCCGTTCGGATAAACATGACCACCTGCGGCTTGCTCCGTTGGCGCGAGAATGAGTTCCGCCACATCGACATGATCCGGCAGCGTCAGCGCCGAACCGAGAGCGGCGGCGACATCCTCGGGCCGCAGCGGTCTCTGATGCGTATACATGCGTTCGCGCAGGTTCTCGCGATCGCCCTCGAAGGCCGAGAGGTAGAAATCCGTTTCGACCCGCCCGGGCGCGATCTCCGTTAGTCGGACACCGGTTCCGGCGAGATCGTAGCGCAGCACTCGGCCGGCCTGCGACAAAGCGGCCTTGGCCGCCGCATAGCTTGTCGTGCCGGGGAAGACGGCGCTGGCGGCCGTGCTCGTCAGGTTGACGATATGCCCACGCCGGCGACCGATCATGGCAGGGAGCAAAGCCTGGATCAGCTGCAAGGGAGCCGTCAGGTTAAGGGCGACGATCTCGGCTGTTTCCTCCGGCGTCTGCTGCCACAGCGGCTTGACGCTGGAGAGCCCGCCGGCATTGTTGACGAGAACGTCGATCTCTTCGCCGGCCAGCGAATGCATGATCCAGTCGACGGAGCGGACATCGCCGACAAGCGGCTTCAGCCGGGGACCGAGTTTGTCCGCAAGCGAGGCGAGGGCTGCCGCGTCTCTGGCAAGCGCATGGACGGTCATCCCCGCAGAGGTCAGGGCCGTGGCGATGGCCGCGCCAATGCCTCTGGAAGCTCCGGTGACGAGAGCGGTCTTGTAGCGCATCCACTTGCTCCTTTTTTTGCGACCGCGGCCGGACGCGGAGTTCCGACTTTTGTCTTTTCAGGGCGACGCAGGGCGGTCAGAGCGCGCCGCGCTCCGCAACCGTTTTCAACAGGGCGACCAGTCCGGCTTCGCGCGCCGCTCTCAGCTCGTCCTGGCTGCGCCCTCCAACGGCCGCTTTGGTGGATTCGACGACGGCATGGATCGTCTCGGCATCGAGCCGGGCATCGAGCAGCGTGTCCCAGATCGCCTCATAAGTCGGGCCATATTTTTTCAGGAAGTCGTCCATGCCGGACGCGTTCAGCTGGTTCGAAATGAATGCGCCTTGCAGGGTCCATTTCGCACCTGGCCCGTAGATGAAAGCCCGATCGACATCCTCGACACTCGCCACGCCATCGCGCACCAGCGCGATCGCCTCGCGCCACATCGCGCCCATCAGTCTGAGCGCCAGATGACCGGTCACCTCGCGATTGAGAGTCACAGGCTTTTTGCCGATGGCGTCATAGAGCGCGCGAGCGGTGGCAACCGCCTCGGGGGACGTGGCCTTGCCGCCGACGATTTCCACGAGGGGCATGAGATGGGCGGGATTGAAGGGATGGCCGAGCACGATCCGGCCGGGGATGCGGCAGTCGGCCTGCATGTCCGATACCAGGAGAGCGGATGACGAGGAGGCGATCACGACGTCGTCTGCGACGTGCTCTTCGATCTCTGCCAGCAGCTTTCGCTTCAAGCCAAGATCTTCCGGTCCGCTCTCCTGCACGAAGCCGACGCCATGGAGCGCGTCAGCGAGGGTCTTGAACAGGCGAATGCGTCCCGGCGCTGCCTGCGGCCCATGCAGCCCATCGAGATCCGCCATGAGGCTCGGCAGACTCTCCTGGAAAGCCACCTCCCGATCGCCGCCCGGATCGTAGGCCTGCACATCGTGCCCCGCATGGGCAAAGGCGGCCGCCCAGCGCTGACCGATAACCCCGAAGCCGACCAGGCCGATGCGAAGCGTGTTCATGCGATGTCCCTCTTCAGTCTAGGGCGGTGCGGAAGGCCTCGTTGAGGTCATTCCAGGGGATAAGCAGATCGATCCAAGCACCGGCCCGACCCGCGACCAGGATGGCTTCATCGATCAGATCCGAAAAGGAATGGGTCTCGTCCATCGCGGCCGCGAGACGAAAGAGCAAGGCCGGCGTCGTGTCCATATGGCAGAAATCGCGCAGCCGCGTCGCCGTCTTGTCGAGGGCGATGGCCGCCGACTGTCGCAACACGGTTTCATCGCGCGTGCCGATCGCGCCGCGAATCCACCAGAGTAGCTCGTGCAGCACGCGGGTTTCCGATTCCGCCATGAAGACCGGACCGACAGGATGCATGAGGGCCCTGGATCGGGTCAGCTGCCGGACATCCTGCGGCATGTCCGTCCACAGTATCTTGCGCGCGGTGACGAGATCGGCGGGCAGGGATGAGGATGGGCTCGGCGGCGTGTCGGCCATGCCCTCCTGTCGCAGAGCGCCGGCGAGAATTCGCCGCCCCTGTTGATTTTTGAGCACTGCCGCCAAGGCGGCGATGCTCTCGACCGGCGCATCGAGCTGACCCAGCACGGTAACATGGGCGGTCTCGGCCTGGAGCGGCGCGAAGGTGATTTCGAGAAACTGTCGTACCGGCCAGTAGAGGAAGGCGCCGGCCTTGGCGTCCAGCACATGGGTGGACCCCTCGACATCTTCCACGAATGGCGCATGCCAGAAGATATGGCTTCCGGCGATCTTCGGGGTATGGAGCTGCAGGTCCAGCGGCAGGGCGCGCAGCAGGGCGTTCCGCGTCCGCGGCGCGCCCTCCGTCAGCGTAATGGGCCAGCTTTGTCCTTCCGCGGTGAAAACGAGGTCCATGCTCATTGACCGGGGTTGAAGAAGGAGACCGGCTTGAGGATCTGATTGCGCATGTCGAGAAGGTAGTCCGTCTCGATCACTTTGCGCCGATAGGCCTGCCACTCCGGATCGGCCTCCATCCGGTCGCGGCGGGCTTCGCGATCGGCCAGGCTGTCATATTTCCAGAGATGCACGGTTCGGGAGAGATCACCGATATGGGTCTGGAAGAAGCCAAAGGGTTCGCCAAGATAGTGCCGCTGCATCGGCAGGCCGACCTCCTCGTAAAGGGAGAGAAAGTGCTGAAGCTGGTTCGGGCGGGCGGTGTAGGTGCGATGGTCGAAGATCATGCTCGGCTCCTAGCTTGTTGGACTGTGTCAGGGACAGCCGGCCCGCAAGGCGGGGCGGCGATGGAACGGGGCGGTTAACCGGCACTGAGCACGGTTTCCGCAATCAGCCGTGCAGCCAGCGCCGGGGCCTCGATCGGCGGAACATGGCCGACGCCATCGAGAAGGTGGAGCGCGGCAAAGCCGGGCGCGGCCATGGCGTGCGCTGCAGGAACCACCCGGTCTGCCTTGCCCCAGACCAGTCGCGTGGGAACAGTCAGTGCCGACAATGCGCTCTGGAGATTGAAGGCTTGCGTGCCGCCCGGGAAGAGCACGCTGGCCATCATCGCCAGCGTTGCGGCATTGCCGGTGCGCTGGAACTGGCGGAACGCGGCGGCGGCATAGCCGGCCGGCAGGCTCGATCTTTCTGCCACCATCACGCCGAGCCATTGATCGAGAGCCTCCGCGCTCGTCGCGCTGCTGAGACCGGAGATGAAGCCGCCATTGATTTCGGGCCCGAGCCCACCCGGCGCAAACAGTGTCACCGAGCGCACCGCGAGACAGCCGAGCGCGGAAAGAGACAGGGCCGCCGCGCCCCCCAGCGAATGGCCGACCAGATGGGCGCGCGAGACACGCATCGCCTCGAGCCGATCCGAGAGATCGAGCGCGATCGCTTCGATGCTCGTCACGGAGGTCGCCGCCTCGCTTCCATGGCCGGGAAGGTCGAGCGCGATGACCTCGCGCGCCGTCGAAAGGAGCGGAATGACCTGGCGCCACAAGCTTCGATCGGCTGCAAAGCCATGCAGCAGGACGATCGGATCCAGCGAGCGTGGCGGCCAAGCCGCTGGAACGGGCCCCGGAGGGGCGGTCTCGGCGTCCGTGCGTTCGTCGGCGGGGCCTGTCGCCGGAATTTCCTTCGCGGCCAGCGCTGCCGCGATATCGCGTTGCTTGATGCGTCCGTTCGGGCCGCTGCCGGCGATCGTGGCGAGGTCTAGTCGGGCGGCTTGCGCCAGCCGGCGGGCGAGCGGGCTCGCATTGATGCGCCCTGCCGAAACTTTGCCAAGTGCCGCATCTGCGGGCGATGGTTCCCGTCCTGCCACGTTCGGTAAGTCGACGCTCGCGGGGTCCGCTTTAGTGCGTACGAGTTTGCTTTCCGAGATGACGTCTGTGTCGGATAGCGTGCCCAATACGGCGCCAACCGGCGCTTCCTGTCCCTCGCCATACTGGATGGTGGCGAGAAAGCCGTCGCGTTCGGCCTCGATCTCGGTTGCGGCCTTGGCCGTCTCGACCGTCACGAGAAGATCGCCGGCCTTGATCCTGTCGCCAGGCCGCTTTGCCCAGCCGACGACAAGCACGCTTTCCATATATTCGCCGCCGGCGCTGTCGATGCTGATCGGGAAGGTCGCCATGCTCGCCTCGCTTATTTTAAAGTGGCAAGGGCTGCGGCACGGATCTTCTCCGCGCTCGGCAGCATCGCGTTTTCGAGCGGCTCGGAATAGGGGATCGGCATGTCCGGAAGCGTGACGCGGGCAACCGGGGCATCCAGCTCGTCGAAGGCATGGTCCATGATCGTCGCCGAAAGTTCGGCCGCATAGCCACAGAAGCGCCACCCCTCGTTCACCACCACCGCGTGATGCGTCTTCGCGATCGAGGTGACGATGGCGTCAATGTCCAATGGCCTGAGCGACCGCAGGTCGATCACCTCGGCGGAAATGCCGTCAGCTTCTAGAAGATCGGCGGCCTTGGTCGCCTCAACCACCATCTTCGATGTCGCAAAGAGCGAAATGTCCGTCCCGGCGCGCACGGTTGCGGCTCTGCCGAGTGGGACGATCACATCGCCATCGGGAACTTCGCCACGAAGATTGTAGAGGAGCTTATGCTCGAGGAAGACGACCGGCTGGTCGTCGCGGATCGCTGCTTTGAGCATGCCCTTGGCGTCGGCAGGCGTGGAGGGCGCTACGACCTTGATGCCTGGAATATGGGCCAGCATCGAATCCAGAGCCTTGGAATGCTGCGCGCCGGCCCCGGCGCCGCCGCCGCCCTGCGTTCGCAATACGAACGGCATCTTCACCTGGTCGTTCCAAATGTAGTTGTAGATGGATGCCTGGTTGACGAGCGCATCCAGCGTCAGCGGGATGAAGTCGGCATACATGATCTCGAGAATGGGGCGTGTACCCGTCATGGCTGCCGTCACGGCCATGGCCGTCATGGCCTGCTCGGAAATCGGCGTGTCGCGCACCCGCAACGCACCGAACTCCTCCATCAGCCCCTTGCTCACCTTAAAGACGCCGCCATATCGGCCGATGTCTTCCCCGAACAGGAAGACAGTAGGATCCGCTTGCATCTCTTCGCGCAGGGCGGCGTTCAACGCCTCGGCATATCGCATCATCGCCATGTCAATGTGCCTTGCTGGAATAGGGGTTGCAGGCCTCGTCGACTGCGAAGACCGGGTACGGATCGGCGAGAGCGGTGGCAAAGGCTGCATCGACTTCCGTCTTCGCTGCGGCCTCGAGCGCAGCAAGCTGCGCCTCGCCGATGTGGGCAAGAAGAGCGCGTCGTGAGATCGTCAGCGGGTCGCGCGCCTTCCAGGCAGCAATGACTTCAGGCTTCTGATAGCCGCCCATGTCGGAGGTGGAAAAGCCTTCGACGCGGTAGGTCTTGCACTCGACCATGCCTGGGCCTTCGCCACGCCGTGCCCGATCGACCATGTTGGCGACGGCACGGTAGACCGCGACAGCATCGTTTCCGTCGACGATCTCGGCCGGCATGCCATATCCGGCGGCGCGGATCGACAGATCGTCGACCGGCGATTGCACGTCCGTCGGGACTGTCAGTCCGAACTGGTTGTGCTCCAGCACGAAGATCATGGGCAGCTTCCAGAGGGCGGCCATGTTCATCGCCTCGTGACAGATGCCGGTCTGCGCCGCGCCATCGCCGAAGACGCACATGGCGACGTTCTTCTCGCCCTTGATCTGCATCGAGAGTGCCATGCCGGCGGCGGCCGGAATGCCGGCGCCGACAATGGCATTGCCGCCAATCACGCCTTTCTCGGCGTCAGCGACCAGCATATGCCCGGCCCGGCCCGCGCAAGCACCCGTGCTACGGCCGAAGATCTCCGCGACGACCGGATGCATGGCCATGCCTTTGCCAATGTAGACAGCGTGGCCGCGATGGGTGGTTGCGACCTTGTCGCCGGCTTCCAGAACGGCCGTCGCCGCGACGCCAACGGCCTCCTGGCCGTCACAGCGGTGGATGGGGCCGCGTGTCCGACCCTGCTTGTGAAGGGCGCCAAGTCCTTCCTCCAGATGCCGGACAAGCAGCATCTTGCGATAGATTTCGAGGTGTTCCTCGATGGACGGGGAGTTCTTCAAGGCGGCCTCCAATTGCATGAAGGGATTTAATACAAAAGTGTCGACACTTTGCAAGAGGTTCCCGCGAGGAAGGTGCATGAGATTCAGAAGCCCTTCTCGTTTGTCCAGGCGAAGGGCGTGCCCGGCAGGCTTGCGCGTCAGTCCGTCTGCCCCCTGCGCCGAAGGTGGCGGAAGGAGTGTTCATCGTCTCTCGAGACAGCGAACCCTCAGGCGGTCACTGCTCCCGGAGTGCTGAGAGCATTGCGTCCAGATCGCGACAGGGCCGGCATCCGAGCGCGGCAATCTCGCCGCTGACATCGACCGGCAGGCCGGAGTTGGACTCCTTGGGAATCTCGTTCAAGCGGCCGCCGATCAGCACCGGGATCGACAGGCCCCGCGCCGCCATCGCCTTGACCACCGAAGCGGCATAGGAAAGCGCCACACCATTATAGGTGCTGATCGCGATCGCATCAGCAGCGCACCTGGCCGCGTGGGCGACCAGCGTCTCGGGATCGACGGCAACGCCGGCATCCGCAACGGTCAGGCCGAGCCCTTCCAGTGCCTGCTCGACCAAATATTTTCCATGCTCATGCACATCCGTCGTGCCAATGCAGATCGTGAGAGGTCGGGCGACGGCAAGGGGTGTCTGAGCGGCAACCCACCGACTCGCCTTCTCGTTCAGTTCCCGCGCCCATTCAGCATGAATGACCGGCTTGCGGCCGCGCGTGCCGAGAGGGCCGGGGCCGAAGAGCGCCTCCATGCGCTTTGGTCCCATGCGACGAATGGCAAGCATCAGTGCCGCCGGATCGTTGGTTGCGACGCCGCGATCGGCAAGCCCCTCCAGTACGGCCGCGGCAAACCGCGTGCCGCCTTCGACCAGCACCTCCGCCATCGCCTCGATCCGGCTCCAGTCGAAGACCGTGTCGTAGTAGGGCGCATGCAGGGACAGGCGATGGGCGAAGGTCTGCGCGTCGATGATCTCATCCACATCCGGAATGCGCTGATTTTCGGTGACCGGCACGGGATTGACGGCATGGCCGGAAGGCCAGCGCCCGAGTGCCAGGATGTCGGCCGTGAGATAGCTCGCAAGGCTTGCATAATTGCCGGCCGAAGTGGACTGATAGGCGACCGTATTGCCGAAGATCATCGTGCCCGGCGCGTCATTGACCCTTACAAGAGCCGCGTGGAAGGCCGTGCGTGAGAGAGGATCGCTGAAGTGATGGCCGTAGCAATGCGAGATCTTCGCACCGATTAGCTCGTTGACGATGTGCTTTTCGATCATGACCATGCCGAGCGCACAGGCCATGTCGACGAAGAGCCCGGCAAAGCCATCGTCGAGATTTGAGTGGACGAGGACCTCCGCATCCTGCGCAGCGATGAGGCCAAGCGCGGTAACGGTCGCTTCGGTGGTCGCCACGTCGTCGTCCCAATAAGGCAGGCGAAAGGTGAAATACTGTCCGAGATTGCCTACCGCGGTGCAGCCGGCCGAAAGAGCCGCCCGCGTGTTCTCCACCGCGCCCGGCAGACCAAGCATGAAGTCGCCGAAATGGGCCGCTGCAGGTGCAGCATTGGTGATACGCGCGAAATCCTCCGGGCCGGAAAGCACGATACCAGTGCCGCGCGAGGCCTTGGCGCGCATTGCTTCCGGATAGCCCATCGACCAGTCGAGCGTAATGCCGAACCGATCGACCGTCACGCCTCCTTTTGCGCAGTCGCCATGCACGGTACGGATCGCTTCGATGGTGCGGTTCACATCGCGAAAGCCGATGTGGGCGTGCTGCATGATCCGCTTCTCTGCCGCCCCACGCCGCTTCCACGCCGCCTCGGAGGGCATGCCGGTTTCCTGGAGAAAGATATTCGAACCCACCTGCCAGTCGCGGGCCATGCTGCGACCCGCCGCAATCAGGTCGGCCCCGGGCGTCAGTCGTGGATCGATGAGGGACAGGCTCGGTTCAGCATCCATGGGAAAGACCTGCGATAAAGAAGCGCACCGCCTCCGCGAAGGCGGAAGGGTGGGTCAGCGGATGGAAGTGCGCTCCCGGCACCAGTCTGAAGCTGGCGCCCGAGATGGCCTCGGCCACGGCACGCGTGAGTGCAGGCGGCGTCAGTATATCATCCTCGGCCGCGATGACCTGCACGGCTTGCCGGATCCGGGGGAGTTGGGCCAGCCGATCATGATCGAGCAGCATGCGGATGCGCTTCGTCGCCACCGACAGCGGCGCCAGCGCCTGCGCCGCGCGGGAGACGGCGGCCTCCATTTGCAGCGCCTCTCGTTCGAGCGTGGACCCGTCATGGCAGAGAACATGGGTGAGCCGTTGATAGGACTCGACCTGTCCGGCCTCCAGCATGTCGGCGCGGACGGTGAAAAGGGTCTGGAAACGGGCATCCGCGCGCGCCCAGGAGCTGCTGATCGTGCCGCTGAGACAGAGTTCTGCGTAGTCGAGCAGCAGGTCCTGCACGATCGCCCCGCCGGTCGAATGGCCAATGACATGGGCCGGGCCGCCGGTGTCCGACAGGATCGCGGCCGCATCCCGCGCAATCTGCGGGATTGAATAGGTGGTCTCCGGCCGGTCGCTGCGCCCGGCACCGCGATGATCCATGACAACCAGCCGATGATCGGCCTGAAGATCTGCAATGACACCGGAAAAGAACCGCCCGTCGCCACCCAGCCCTGGGATCAGCAGCAGGCGCGGCCCGACCTTCCCGAATGTCTCGACATGGATGCGGCAGCCATCTTCGGCGGTGAACAGCCTCACGCTCCCATCTCCCGCTCCTGCAGCACGCGACGGACAGCCGCGGCCATACTCATCGCCGTGACGGCCGATGTTTGCGGATTGGTCGGCGCGGGTCGATTGCAGAGTGTGAACAAGGCGGTCCCAACTGTGCTGGAGACCGCGATCTCGTGCTGATTGCCAGTCGCAGCAGGGTCGGCGACTACGCGAACCGTCACAGGCGACGGATACGCGGCCAGCGCGATCGAAAAGGCGACATTCAGGTTTTTGGGGTAGAGCTGCGCCGCCTCCTGTGCCGTGCCCTGAAAAAGGGTGATCGCCTGTCCGGTCTCCCTTGCCTGCGCTGCGAGATCGCTGGAAAAGGCCACGGGTGGCTTGCGCGCCGTATAAACAATCTCCGCATCGGGCAGATGGCCGATCGCCGACAGATAGTCCAGTCCTCCGACGGCACCCGAAGGCAGGACAAGCGGGACGCGGGCAGCGCGCCGTGCAGAGTCTATGGCCGCGAAGGTGGCGGGATCGGCAAGGGCGCCGACCGATGCCATCACGACGGGGATGCCTGCCGCAAGCAGGGGTGGGAGGCAGGTTCGCACCGCATCGTGGCCGGCGGCCTCGACGACGAGATGGGGGCGGGACGCGATCAGTGCGCCGAGCGAATCGACCGCATGAATGCCCTCCGGCAGGTCGCGTGTGGCATTGCCGCGTCGCAGTACGCGCCAATCGATCTCGCCTGACGGGAAACAGGCAACGATGTCGCGGGCCATGGCCCCGAAGCCGATCAGACCAAGCGTGACGGGCACAACGCCTTTCATGGGATCAGCGATTGTTTACAGGGTCGAACTTATCAGTCAGGTCGGCACCGAACACGGTCTGACGCTCGATTTCCAGAACATTGTCCGGCCGCGGAAAATTCGAGGGCACCCGGTCGCCAGGCTTGCGCGGCTTGCCGATCAGTCGGAAGAAGTCCTCGAGGCCGTTCGGTACGATGAGCCAGACCCAGCGCAGCGTCGTTTCACCGTCGTTGATGAACATATGCCGCACGCCCTTTGGCAGGAAAACGGCGCTGTCGGGCTCCAACCTATGCTCCGTGCCGTCAATGACCGCTCGGCCATGGCCCTCGATCACGTAGACGGCTTCCTCATTGTGCTCATGTGTATGCTCGCGAACATACCCGCCCGGAGCCACAGACTGGGTGCCGAGCGCGAAGGGATGATCCATTTTTCCGACGAGATGCGGTGCAAGGGCCACATCGACATGGCCATTGGCCGGCACGGGTTGCCAGTAGCTTTCGCGCATGTCGGGTCCGGAGACGTGGGCAACTGCCGGGTCGGGGGCGAGGTCGGGCATGGTGGGATCCTCTGAGAAGTCGGTCGCTGCGCCGGGCAGCTCTCGAAAAGGAGTGTCGATGACCGAAAGCTACAACGCAAAAAGTGTCGACACAATAGTAGACAGATTGGAAGAGTGGCTTTTATAGTGAGGGGCAGGGTCACTTGCGAGGATTGGAGAGCATGATGGAGAGCTGCGATGTGCTGGTGATCGGCTCAGGCTCGGCGGCCTGCTCGGCGGCGCTTCGCCTGGCTCACGGGGGCTTGATGGTGCTCGTCATCGAGAAGAGCGAGTGGCTCGGCGGCACATCGGCCATGTCTGGGTCCGGCGTCTGGATCCCGGCCAACCATGTTGCCGCCGCTGCCGGCCTTTCGGACAGCCGGCAGGAAGCGATCGACTATCTGCGCGCCGTGGCACCGGATGGCTGGGCGGAGAAGGAAGACGAACGCTGGCGGTCCTTCGTCGATCATGCGCCGGACATGCTTCGGTTTCTCTCGGAAAAGACACCGCTGGATTTTCGCGTCATCGACGAACCCGATCCCTTCGCCGAAGCACCGGGCGGAAAGCTCGTCGGACGCATGGTTTCGCCGATGCCGCTCAGCCGCCGCCTGCTCGGCGCATTCGCTGGCAAGCTGCGTCGCTCCACGCTGCCGCACCTTTTCACTTATCATGAAGTGGTGAACCACGACATCTACCACCACCCGATCCGCGCCGGTTTGAAGCTTTGGCCCAAGCTCCTCAAGCGGTGGTTGACGAATTCGGGGGGGCAGGGGACGGCGCTGATGACCGGGCTCATTCGCGGTTGCCTCGACGCTGGGGTCACTTTTTGGCTGAACAGCCGCGCTGTCCGTCTCACCCGGGACGGCGACGACCGGATCATCGGGGCCGAGGTAGAACGCGACGGCAGGCCGATCGCGATTTCGGCCCTGCGTGGGGTCGTCATCGCGTCCGGTGGGTTCGAATGGGACGCCGAAATGCGCGCAAAGCATTTTCCCGGTCCCTTCGACCGTCTCGGAAGTCCGCGCAGCAATGAAGGCGATGGCCAGAGGCTGGCTGCGAGCGTGGGCGCCGAACTCGACCGCATGGATCAGGCGAATGTCTATCCCTGCCTGCCCACCCGCTATCAGAAACGCCCCCATGGCCTGCCCATGACCTTTCAGGCAGAGCCGCACTCCATCGTCGTCAACCGGAAGGGTCAGCGCTTCGTCAGCGAAAACGACTTCAATATCGGCGAGGCGCTGGATGCGCGCGACGAAAGCGGGCAGCCGATCCATCTGCCCTGTTACCTCGTCGCAGACCATCGCTTCCTCGGCACCTCGCTGCCGTTTCGCTGGTACGCCTCTTACGAGCCGGACTGGGTCAAGAAGGCCGAGACCATCCCGGAGCTCGCTGCCAAGCTCGGCTTGCCGCCCGAAGCCCTGCAGGCGAGTATCGACCGCTGGAACGGTTTTTGCGAAACCGGCCGAGACGTGGATTTCCGCCGCGGCGAGAGCGGCTGGGAGGACTACAAGGCGCATGGCCCGGAAAACCGCCTGAAGCCAATCGACAAGGCGCCGTTCATCGGCATGACGCTCAATCGTTCGATCCTCGGCACCAAAGGTGGCGCGCGCACAAATGCGAGGGGACAGGTGCTGCGATCGGACGGCTCGGTGATTGCCGGCCTCTACGCCGCCGGCCTCGCCATGGCCAACCCCTTCGGCACCCGCGCCGTTGGCGCCGGCACGACAATCGGTCCCAACATGACCTGGGGCTATGTGGCAGCCGAGACGATTTTGAGGCAGAATCGGTAGGCTGGTAGAGGGTGTCGCTCTAACCCGGCTCGAGGCTTTCCTATGGCAAGTCTTTCTGTATTCAGGCCCGAGGGTGCGGCAGCCGGTCGATCGAAGATCTTCGTCTTGAGCCGCTTCTGCGCCTGACGTTTCGGGGCCAGGCTGCGTCCGGCCAGCGTGTCGATCGCCGGAATGGTTTCGGTCGGCGCCGAGCTTGAGCAGCGTGCCAGCCAATCGTAGCGCAGAACGAAAGCGCCAGCCGCACCCTCCCAGCCGTCTCTGCACACGAGACTGTCCGCTGAGTAGCCGACTGATGACGATCGGCGAGAAGGATGCTGCAGTTGACGTATCACGCTGGGCTCTGCAGCGGTCGACACACGGTTCATCGTGCGCCGATAGAGCACGGTAGCGAGCATCCGCCCAGCAATGGCTGGGACCTTTCCCGTCTCCGCCATCATTTTCAAGAGGCCCTACAAATCCCGAACTTCCACGGAATTCCCGCTTGACCACCCTATTTTATTAGTTAAGCTTCCTAACGTTCGATGGGAGATCGTTCACCGCTACGCCGATAAAAAAGGGGATCCTCAAATGAATATGCTTTTCGCACTGGCCAGAGGCGCTGCCGCCGTCCTGGCGTTGGCCGGCACATCCGCAACAGCTGCCGATACGACGCTCGAATACTGGGTCTATTCCGACTTCGCGCAGGGCGAGGCGCTTGCCCTGCAGAAGACGTTCATCGCCGAATTCGAGGGCGCGCATCCGGGCGTCAAGATCAACATCACCGGAAAAGGGGACGATGACCTGACCGCGGGCCAGGTCGCCGGGGCTGCCAGCGGCACTCTGCCGGACGTCTTCATGAACGGCCAGGCCTTTGGCGCGCAGCTCGTCAAGGTAGGCGCGATGGCGAACATCCACGACAAGTTCATGGCTCTCCCGGAGGACTACCGCAATCAGTTCGACGCTGAGGCGCTGAAGGGCTGCATGCCGAGCCAGACGGAACTCTATTGCCTCCCCTATACGGGCTTCGGCTCGCTGCTCTTCCGCAATCTGACCGTGCTCGAGAAGGCCGGCGTCGACACGTCGAAACCGCCGGCCACCTATGCCGAATGGTTCGAGCAGATGAAGGCCGTGAAGGCCGCCGGCCTCTTCGCCATCCCGGACGAGACGCTGGTCTTTAACTCGATTGCCGAGATCTATGCGACGTCCGGCGACAACAGCAGTTGGGGTTTCAACTGGCAGGACAAGACGACGCTGATCAAGCCCGAGATCATGACCAAGGTGCTGCAGAAATTCGTCGACATGAAGCCGCTGTCGAGCGGCACCAGCCGCAATGACCAGGCCACCAAGGACCTCTTCATCTCCAACCAGCTCGCCTTCCACACGGTCGGCCCCTGGGTGAACCCGACCTATGCGGAGGCGGCCAAGACGAGCGGCTTGAAATATGACTTCGTGTTGATCCCGGGCGACACCGAAGGGAAGACCGGTGGTATCCGCAGCTACGAGATCGTCAGCGTCGCACCTGGGAAGAACACCGACATTGCCTTCGAATTTGCCGCCTACATCACCGCGAAGGAGCAGATGACCCGCTGGGCGAAGCTGCTCTCGCGCTACAATGCCAATGCGGCGGCGATGGCCGATCCAGAGGTCGCCAAGCTTCCGCTGATCGAGGCGTCAGTGCGTGCGGCGCATGGCGCGACCGATGTCGCGGCGCCTTATTTCCAGGGCACCGTGCCGAGCTGCTACAACTCGACCGTCATCGACCATGCCTCGGCGGTTGCCGATGGTGACGACACGCCAGCGGATGGAGCCAAGCAGTTGATCGAGGATCTCAACGCCTGCCTTGCAGAGTGAGTTCATCGACACCGAGCCGCGCTGTGGCCTTGATCGGCCACAGCCATTCCGGAGCCAGCATGTCCCTCAGACGTCACCTTCCGCATTATCTGATGATCGCGCCGTTCATGATCCTGTTCGCCGCTTTCTTCCTCTACCCGATCGTCAGCGGCCTCTTCTACAGCTTTCATGACTGGAACGGCGTGCAGCCGCCGGTCTATGTCGGCCTCGGCAATTATTCAAAGATCCTGCAGTCGCGCGACTTCAACCGCGCGATGATCAATCTGGCGACCTATATCGCTCTCACCGTGCCGCTCGGCATCCTCGCCGCGCTCGGGCTGGCCCTGCTGGTCGATAGTTTCACGCCGCGCTGGTCGAACCTCTTCCGCAATGCCTTCTTCATGCCGGTCGTGCTGCCCGCCTTCCTGTCGGCAACGATCTGGCGCTGGATCTATGCTCCCAATTTCGGCCTGCTCAATACGATCCTCGGCCTGTTCGGCGTCGGATCGGTCAATTTCCTCAATGATACCGGCACGATGCTTTATGCGTTGATCGCCGTCGACATCTGGGTCTCGGCCGGCTTCAACATGGTGATCATCCTCGCCGGACTGAAGAACATTCCGACCGAACTCTACGAGGCGGCGCGGCTCGACGGGGCCTCGAAATGGCAGCAGACCGTGTTCGTGACCCTTCCCATGCTTGGGCCGGTGCTGTTCTTCGTCTTCACCTACGGCTTCATCTCGGCCATGCAGGTCTTTGACAAGCCCTGGCTGCTGACCGGCTCGTCTTTTGCGAGCTATGGCGGCCGGCGCAACGCACTGCTGTTCCCGGTGATGGATATGATGGGCCGCGCCTTCGGGGGCGTGAAATTCGGCGAGGCCGCTGCCTACGGCTTCCTCCTCACCGTCGCCATCGTCGCCGTCACGGCTCTGATGTTTGCCATCCGGTCCTGGAGGGAGCGCACATGATCTCTGTCCCACGCCGCAACGGCACCGGCCTTGCCTGGACTGTATTTCGGGTCGCGCTCGCGCTGTTCATCGCACTGATCGCGATCTTCCCCATCTGGTGGATGCTCAACGTCGTCTTCGCCCATCCGGGCGAACCGGTCTCGCTCAATCCGCGGCTGTGGCCGACATCGCTCTCGGCCGGCCTTGCCAAGATCCAAGCCATCCTCGCCGAGACCGGATATCTGCGCGCCTATGGCGTTTCGGTGACCTATGCGCTGCTGACGATCCTCGGCGTCCTCGCCGTCGCCTCGCTCGCCGCCTTTGAATTCGCCCTCTTCGACTTTCCCGGCCGACGAGTGCTCTTTGCCGTCGTGCTACTGGCTTTGATGGTGCCGACGGCCGTGACGATCATTCCGACCTATCTGATCACCTCGCGGCTCGGTTGGATCAATACGATGCAAGGCCTCGTCGTGCCCGGTCTCGCGTCGGCCTTCGGTCTCTTCATGCTGGTGCAGTTCATGCGCGCCATTCCGAAAGACATGATCGAGGCGGCGAGGCTCGATGGCGCGAGCCACCTGCAGATCTACTGGCACGTGGCCTTGCCGCTTTGCCGCAATGCGCTCGTCACGCTCGCCATCCTCACCTTCATCCAGACCTGGGGCAACTATATGTGGCCGCTGATCATCAGTACCCAGACGGACATGTACACGGTTGGTCAGGTCGTCGGGCTGTTCAACTCGCCGCTTTCCCACAACACCGTGGATACGGTCATGACCGCCAATCTCCTCGCGGCGCTGCCGCCGCTGATCTTCTTCCTGATCTTCCAGCGCAAGATTGTCGAAGGCGTCGCCATGTCCGGAACCAAAGGCTAATCGGGTATCCCCATGTCCTTCATAGAAATTCGTTCCGTGGCCAAAGCCTACGGCTCCGTCCGAGTTCTCGACGATGTCGATCTCACCATCGAGCATGGGGAATTCGTCGTCTTCGTCGGGCCTTCGGGCTGCGGGAAGTCCACCCTCCTGCGCATGGTCTCCGGGCTCGAGACCATCTCGGCCGGCACGATCGCCATCGACGGCGAGGTCGTCAACGATCTCGAGCCAGCGGCGCGGGGCGTCTCGATGGTGTTCCAGTCCTATGCGCTCTATCCGCACATGACGACCGCGGGAAACGTCTCCTTCGGCCTGCGCATGGCGCACACGCCGCGGCCGGTGATCGCCGAGAGTGTGCGCAAGGTCGCCGAGATCCTGCGGCTCGGCAGCCTGATCGATCGTCGCCCGTCGCAACTTTCCGGCGGCCAGAAGCAGCGCGTGGCGATCGGCCGGGCCATCGTGCGCGAACCGCGTCTGTTCCTGTTCGATGAGCCACTTTCCAATCTCGATGCGGAACTGCGCGTGCAGATGCGCGCCGAGCTGACCGATCTTCATCGTCGTCTCGGCACGACCATGATCTATGTCACCCATGATCAGGTCGAGGCGATGACGCTTGCTGACACGATGGTGGTGATGAATGGCGGCCGCATTCAGCAGGCCGGTGCGCCGCTGACCCTCTATGATGATCCCGACAATCTTTTCGTGGCCGGCTTCGTCGGATCGCCCAAGATGAACTTCCTTCCGGCTGCAACGACCTCGCTCACGCCGGACGGCGTGCATCTCGGCCACGTCGCAGGTGTGGGGGAGGCTTTCCTGCCGCTTGCCGGCCTTGAAGCGCCATCGACCACCGTGACGATCGGCATGCGGCCGGAACATCTGCGTATTCTCGCCGCGGGCGAGACCGGGTCCGGGCTCGTCCTCGAAGGGCGCGTGCTGCTCGTCGAGGAGCTTGGCTCGGAAAGCTTCGTGCACATGGAGCTGACGGACGGGACGCGCATCATCGTGCGTAGCGGACGGCGGGCGGCGGCAGCTCAGGCGCATCTCCGCGTCGAAGCCGATCTGGCCGCGGCGCTTCTCTTCGATGAGAAAGACCAGCGGCTGCGCGGCGCGGGGCGGGGCCGATGAGCCTTTTGCCCCCCAATCCTCCGGCCGGCCTCAGGATCGGCATCGACATCGGCGGAACGAAGACGCATCTGCGAGCAGAAGACAGCGATGCGACGAGCCCGCGCGATCTGATCGTTCCGAGCGCCGACTGGCGCACGCGCGATTGGGACGCCGATGCCGCGGCACTTCTCTCGCTCGTCGAGCGGCTTGCCGATGGCGTACCGGTTGCGGCGATCGGCATTGGCGCGCATGGCTGCGACGACGCGCTCGAATGCATGGCGCTCCAGAACGCGCTCAGCGCGCGTGTCTCGACGCCGGTTGCGGTGGTCAACGATGCCGAGCTGATGCCGCTGGCGCTCGGCCTTCGCGGCCAGATCGGCGTCGTCGCAGGCACGGGCTCGATCGCTGTCTGCCGTCCGGCGCCGGAGCGGATGATGGTCGCCGGCGGGTGGGGCTGGATCGTCAGCGACGAAGGAAGCGCGGCGAGCCTCGTACGCGACGCGGTGCGCGAGGTCTCGCAGCATCTGGACCGGGGTGGGCCGCTGGACGAGCCGCTGACGGCGGCAATCCTTGCCGCGCTCGAGGTTGTCTCTGTCCCCCGCCTCGGCAGCATTCTCGCCGAGTACCGGTCAGCAGCCGAGCTCGGGCGGCACGCAATCACCGTCTTCGATGCGGCCGAACGCGGCTCGCGGCTGGCCGGGAGCGTGATCGCGCGCGGCGGGCGGCTGCTGGCCGAACTGCCGGCGATCCTCGATGCGCGCGGAGCAGGGGCCACGCATGTGGTGGCCGGCGGCAGCGTGATCGCCGCACAGCCGCGCCTGTGGCAGGCCTTCGTCGAGGGGCTTCGCGTCGCGGCGCCGCATCTCGAGGCCCATCTCTTCACCGGCAGCCCGGTCCAGGGCGCCTGCTACCTTGCCCGGACGCTCACCGAGCCCGTCGTTGAGAGCGCGGCCTGAACAGCCATCACGCCCTGGAGCATTTCCGGTGAGCTCCGGTTCACCGGAAATGCTCTGGGTCGCTGTCTTTGCTGCATGACTCGACGCCGAAGCGATCTCGCTTCGGCTGGACATGCTTCAGCCGGCGCGCCGCAGATGCTCGTCGCCCGTCAGCATCTTGACGGCGCGGCGCATGGCAAGCTGCGAGGCGCCGAGCACCGTCCCCCGGACCGGCAGTTCCGTGGTGATCACTTCGGTTGGCCAGGCGAGATCGGCGATCAGCTCTTCGATGATCGGCACAAGAATGCCGTTCTGCCCGACGCCGCCGCCAAGCACGATCAGTCCCGGATCGCAGATGGCAACGACCGAGGCGGCAACGAGGCCGATATCCCGGGCATGGCGCTCGACATGACGGAGCGCCGATGGCACGCCTTCCTCGGCGAGCCGAAAGAGGTCGCGGGCATTGTCCGGCGCCGGCGTCTTGTCGGTCCAGTCGGCCCCGACGCGCTCCATGAGCGACAGCGAGCTGATGTGATCCTCAAGACCACGGCGGCGCGGCCGGGACAGCGGGGCGAAGGGGAAGGGCAGGCGGGTCACCTCGCCCGCTGCGCCATTCGCGCCGCGCAGAAGCCGGCCCTCGTGAACCAGTCCGAGGCCGATATTGACGCCAATCTGCAGGAAGGCGAAAGAAGGGCGGCCCCTTGCGGCGCCCAGATCCATCTCGGCGATCGCCGCGCAGTTCACGTTGTTCTCGAGCACGATCTCGGCACCGGCACTGTCGCCGATCGACGCCTTGATCTCGTCAAGCCCGGAGGCGAGCTCCGGATGATTTTCAGACACGATCACCGGCACCGCGAGCGAGATCGCCCGCAGGGGGCGGCGAGGGTTGCCCTCGAACTGGCGCAGTTCCTGCAGCACCGTCTGCACGGCCTTGCCGGTGTCGCTTGTCAGCCGCCCGGCCGGCGGGAGGAGTTTGTCCACCTCGGCGAGGATGGTGCCGTCGAGTGTCTGGGCGATCGCGCGCACCTGGGTGACGCCGGCATCGACGCCGATCACGTAACCGACCTCATGGCCGAGGCCGTAGAGCGTCGCCGTGCGCCCCGTTGCGCCCTGGGTTGTCCCGGTCGGGTGGACGAGGCCGAGATTGCTGAGTTCGAGGATGGCGGCCGACATCGTCGGCTTGGAAAATTCGAGCGCGCTCGACAGCATTGGGCGGGTGGCCTGGCCCACCTCGACGATCCGGTGAAAGACCGCCCGCGCGCTCTCGGTCAGGGGCAAGGGAAACTCGGCTGTTCGGGTCAAGAAGGCTCGCTGTGGGAAAGGGCAGAAAGCACCATTCTAGTGCCGACTGGCGCAGCTTGTCACGCTCGCCGCGCCCCGGGCGTGACCAGCCGAGAACGATAGGGGGTGGCCTGCGACGGAGCGCCGTCGCAGGACGCAGGGGAGGGCTCAGGCCGGATCGGGCAGGGGCAGCTTGGTATCGGTCTGGCGATAGCGGAACTCGCATTTCGGCAGACCGACGCCCTCGGCGAGATCCTGCATGATCATCTGCGTCGGCAGGGCGGCATAGATAGCCGCGAGAATGCCATTCTCGGTGCCCGGAATACGGATCACGACGAGATTGTCGCGATCCTCGACCGCGGCGCTCGTCACCAACACGGTGGGAATGCCGAAACCGGCGAGATCCTGCGCCAGCTGCCGCTCGCGGCCGTCGCCGAAGACGATCACGCCGGTGCCTGCATCGTTCGGCTCCATCGGGCCATGGAGGTAGTTGAGCGTGTCCCAGTTCTGGGCCGGAACGCGCACGGCCTCGCGCAGCAGCAGCGCCGCATAGCCGGCCGTGCCAAGCTGGGCGTTGGCGCCGACGCAGTCGATCGACCTCTTGCCGGCAAGGAGCGCGCTTGCCTTGCTCACCGGATCGGCGATCGCCGCGCTCAGCGCCTCGAAATCGCCGGGAAGGGCGTCCCAGTTGGTGTTGGAGGGCTCGCCTTCCGCGTCGGCAATCAGACCCAGCGCCAGCAGGGAGCCGAGATAGCTTGTCGTGTTCGGGCCGCTATCGATGCCGCTGCCCGTACCGATCATCGTGCCGACGGCGGCGGCGAGCGGACTTTCGGCCGTCTTGGCGATACCGATCGTCAAGGCCTTGTCGCGAAGGCCGGCGGCTTTGGCTGGCTCAACGCTTCGTCCGGAAGCGGAAACGGCAATATAGGCATCAGCCGCATTGTCGGCCGCGTCATACAGCTCCCCTCCGGCAAAGGCGAAGGCGCGCAGGCCCTGGCGGCGGAACTGCGCGGCGGCGACGACGCCGGCATAGAAGCTGGCGCCAATGCCGATGATCGCTGTCGTGCCCGTGCGAAGCGCGGAAAGATCCGCGGTCTTCAGGGTTTTGCGAAGGCTTGCGAGAGCTTCTTGCAGGGACTGTGGTTGTTGCGCGACTGCGTCGCGAAAGGGCAAACGCTCCAAAACGATCTCCATAATGGGCTGCGGGAGTAGCGGCAAAGTCGGGGGTTGCGGGCGTCGATAATTGAACCCGGGTGGCGCGCAGACCGCCTTACGACCTCGGGCCTTGACTATCGGACAAGCAACGAGTGAGTTAGTAACGTAAACTAACTAATGCGCAACTGTTTTTTCTGGCTCGCGGGAGCGGATGCGTTGGACCGGTTCAGCGAACGTGGCAGGGCTGTTGCGCCTGCGGCGCTGGTTGACAGTCTCCACGTTTGATTGAACGGTCCGTTCAAAGTGGAGAGCCGTATGCCAAGAGCAAAATTATCGAGAACCGCCGCCGCGGAGCCGACGTTGAAGGCGGCGGGCAAGGCAAGGCCACAGGATATTCTGGCGATCCTGGTCGATGCGCGCGACACATTCTCGAAGTCCAATCGCCGCATCGCCGATGCGATCCTGTCCGAGCCGCATCGTTTCGTGGAACTTCCCATCGAAGACCTCTCAACCTGGCTCGATCTGTCAGCCCCCACGATCACCCGATTTGCGAGAACCGTGGGCTGCGATGGCCTCAAGGATCTCAAGCTGAAGATTATGGGTTCGGTGCGTGTCGGCATCCATTATCTGGAGCCTGCAACGCCACCTGGCTCGATCGAGGAGGTGACCGAGCGCGTCAGCAAACGGGCGCAGAAGACGATCGTCGATATCAGCCATGCAATCGATCTGCCGCGCGCCGGCCGGATCATCGAGCTCATCAACCAGTGCCAGACGCTCTACGCCTTCGGTAGTGGCGGCGTGTCGTCCTGGCTGGTGGAGGAAATCCAGAACCGGTTCTTTCGGCTCGGTATCCGAGTCATTCCCTGCGCCGACCAGCAGATGCAGATGATGTTGGCTTCGACGGTCGATAAGCACGACCTCGTGCTCTGCTGCTCGCTGACGGGTGAGAGCGCCGGTCTGGAGCGTGCCATCGCCGTGGCGCGTGAATATGGTGCGACAACCGTTTCGCTTGCGCCGAGCGCGTCCAGTCTCTCGACACTGGTCGACGTCATGCTTCCGGTTGATAGCCCGCCCGATGACGACATCCTTAGCCCATCCTCGATGCGATACGCCTATCTGATTGCCATCGACATCCTTGCCTATGGCGTTGCGATCGCGCGCAAGGAGGCGGGACGGGAAAAGTTGCGCAGACTCAAGCAGCAACTGGCGACCTCGCGCGACAAGCCCGACGTCCAGCCACTTTGCGATTGATGGAACGCGGCTAAATTTTGCAGTTTCTGATCAAAAAATCTGCATATCTCGCTTCAATGCAGCCGTTGAACGTAAAAAATGATCTGAAAGTAAAGTTTTTCTAGACATCGGAAAAAAATCGCGGATAGTTCTACCTGTAGAACGAGAGCCGCCTGTAAGCCGATACGGCACGGACGGAGTTGCTGATCAAATATTCCGCGGGAACCGGAATACAGCTTAAACAAGCCATCGCTAAGGGGAACTAGCATGACTTATTCGCTAGAGCGAATACTCGCGTCCAGACGACAGATATTGAAGGGTGCCGGTGCTCTTTCCGCCGCGGCGGTGCTCGGCAACCGAGCCTTGGCTGCGCCATCGACGGCGATGACCTTCGCTGGCTGGCAGTACCAGCCGCAAATCGTCGACGAAAACGTCAAGACCTTCATGAAGCTCTATGACGAGAACGTCACTTACGAGCTCATCACCGGCGATTATCACCCGCTGGCCGAAACCAAACTGACCGGCGGCCAGCATCTCGACATGCTCTATGCCGAGGAAAACTATATTGCCCGCTGGCATACGGCCGAATGGATCCGCAGCATCGACGGCCTGCCGGGCGTGGAGGAGATCAAGGCCGGCATGTTCCCGGTCAGCGTGGAATCCCTGTCGCTGCCGACCGGCGAACTCTGCGGTCTGCCTTACTATGCCGGCTACAACACTTTCCTCTACAATGAGGAGCATCTGTCGAAGGCCGGTGTCGAAGCGCCCGCGACCTGGGACGCCGTGCTCGAGGTTTGCCGCAAGCTGAAGGCGGACGGCATTTCGGAAGCGCCGTTCCATGGCATGTGGCAGCAGAACTGGCCCAACATGTCCTGGCACATGTTTGCCTGCTGGTATTCCGAAGGCGCCAAGGTATTCGACGACGACGGCAAGTTCGTCGACGAGCCGGCGCTTCGCAAGATCCTCGAGGTCCACCAGACGCTCTACAAGGAGAAGCTGGTCGCCGAGGACATCATGACCCTGCCGGGCGAAGGCGTTCCGAGCTATGCCTCCGGCCGCCACACCTTCATGGTCGTGCATGACTATAATCACAAGGTGGCCAACGATCCCGCCGTATCGAAGATCGCCGGCAAGGTGCGCAATGCGCTGATGCCGGGAGCCACGCGCTCGACCATGGCATGGACCGCATCCTATCTGATGGGCGCGCAGCCCGTCGACGAACAGCGTGTCTGGAACCTGCTGCAGTTCTTCGGTGGCAAGGCAAAGGATGGCCAGTATCACGTCATCAAGCGCTGGGCGCTCGAGTTCGGCTTGGGCTCCGGCTACAAGGAGGTCATGGCCGATCCGGAGATCGTCGAGAGCTTCTCCAAGTGGCGCGACCTGAAGGTCTCCTCCGAGCAGCTCGGCATGGCGACGTCGCGCAAGATCGGCAAGACGATCTGGTTCCCGGAGTGGGACATGTTCATGATGCAGCAGGTGCAGGAATATATCCGCTCGGGCAGCTCGACCGATGCGCTCGTGACCGCACTTGCCGACAAGGCTGCCGAGCTGAAGACGCAGTATCAATAAGGCGGTTGCTGCTGACAGGGAAAAGGGAATGCGACCGCCGTCCGCCCGCGGTGGCGGCCGCATTCCGGAGTTCAGCCCCCAAGAGCATCGTTGCGCGCATGGTCGTCATGCGTGGCCGCGATGAGAGCGAGGGATGTCATGACGCTTACCGCAGACGCCGCCAAGATCCAGACCGCCGCGCCACCGCGCCGCCGTCGCATCGGCCAGGTTCCGGCTTTCGCCTTTCTCACGGTCGCCCCGACGCTGGTCCTGATGGTCCTCATCGTCGGAATGCCGTTGCTCTACAGCCTCTATCTCTCCTTCAACAGCACCAATCCGATCACCAAGCGCTGGGTCTTCGTTGGCCTGTCGAATTACGAGCGCGTGCTCCAGAACATGGATTTCTGGTACGCGCTGGCGCGCACGGCCTATTTCTCGGTCCTGGCAATCGTGGGGACCACGGTGCTCGGCGTTCTGTTCGCGCTGGTTCTCAACAAGAGCTTCGCCGGGCGCGGCCTGCTGCGCAGCGTCGTGCTCGTGCCCTGGGCCATGGCGCCGGTCTCGATCGGCGTGCTCTGGTCGTTCATCTATGCCGGCAATTTCGGCCTGCTGAACGGCCTGCTGCACGATCTTGGCCTAGGCGCGCTGGCGACGGCCTGGTTCGGTGACGGCTTCCGCTCGCTCAACCTGGTCGCTATTACCCAGATCTGGAACCAGGCGCCGTTGACGACGCTGATGATGCTGTCGGCGTTGCAGTCGATGCCGGGCAACCTGCAGCGTGCTGCCCTTCTCGATGGCGCGGGGCCGGTCAAGCGCTTCTTCTCCATCACGCTGCCCTGGCTCAAGCCGACGCTGCTGTTCTCGACGATCGTCGCGACGATCAACGCCCTGATGACTTTCGACATCATCTGGATCATGACGCGCGGCGGCCCGGGGGCGGCAACGACGACGCTGTCCTGGCTCGGATATGTTCAGTCCTTCCAGTTCCTGAAGTTCGGGGAGGGCGCGGCGATCCTCTATATCCTCACCATCCTCAGCCTGGCCTGCGCCATTCTCTACTTCTTCGTGCTCAGCCCGAAAAAGGCGAAGAAGGACGAAGCGAGCATGGCCGAGGAGCTGAAGACTGTCCTGACCCGCGTGCGGCCGACCATGGTGGTGATCCCGCCGATGGATCGGCGTCCGTGGCTGCATCCGAAGACGCAGAAGACCCTCTCGCTCTTGCTGTTCTGGCTGGGCGTCGTGGCGATCTTCCTGTGGTCGATCCTGCCGGTCGCTGCCCTTCTCCTGATCAGCCTGTCGCCCGCCACCGATCTGATCCGTACCCCGCCCTCGATGTTTCCGTCGTCCCTCACTCTGGAGAACTATCGCATGGTGCTGATGGCCGAGGGCACGACCAGCGTGCAGGCCCAGCGTGTACCAATCTCGCTCTGGAACAGCTTCGTCATCGGCGCGATCGTCTCCGTCGTCAATGTCGCTCTCGGCACCTTCGCGGGCTACGGCTTCGCGCGCTATGCCGACCGGCGCTTCTTCGCCGCCAGTCTCTGGGCGCTTCTCCTGACGCGCATGATCCCGGGGCTCACCCTCGTCCTGCCGTTCTTCATCATCTTCCGCTCGCTTGGCCTGATCGACACATATCTCGGCGTCATCATCGCCTATTCGACCATCCTCATGCCGCTCGCCGCCTGGATGATGAAGGCGAGCTTCGAGAACGTGCCGGTCAGCCTCGAGCGCGCCGCGCAGATCGATGGATGCAGCCGCTGGTCGATGTTCGTGAAAGTCATCGTCCCGGTCGTCCGGCCCGGCATTATCGCCGCGCTCATCTTCTGTTTCCTCGTGTCCTGGAACGAGTTTCTCTTCGCGATGATCATCACGTCGACCCCGAGAACGCAGACAATCCCGGTCGTCATCGCCGGCTTCCTCAACCAGGCACGGTTCTACGAATACGGCCCGCTCTTTGCCGCCAGCGTGCTGGCGATCCTGCCGCCGGTCGCCGTCGCCTTCTTCTTCCAACGCTACCTCGTCCAGGGCGCGCTTTCAGGTGCGGTCAAGGGCTGAAAGGAGTTCTTCCATGGCATCCATCACGATCGCCGGCCTGAACAAGCGCTATGGCATCCATCCCGTCCTCAAGGGGCTCGACCTCTCGATCGAGAATGGCGAGTTCATCTCCTTCCTCGGCCCGTCCGGCTGCGGAAAATCGACGCTTCTGTTCTGCATTGCCGGACTGGAGGAGATCAACGAGGGCTCGATCCGCTTCGATGGGCGCGAAATTTCCGATCTCGGCCCACGCGAACGCAACATCGCGCTCGTCTTTCAGGATTATGCCCTCTACCCGCACATGAGCGTTCGCGACAACATCGCCTTCCCGCTGCGCCAGCAGAAGGTCGATGCTGCGACGATCGAGAAGCAGGTCGCCTGGGCCGCAGATGTCCTCGGTCTCGAGGCCCTTCTCGACCGACCGCCGGCCGCACTGTCCGGCGGCCAGCGCCAGCGCGTGGCCGTCGGCCGTGCCATCGTCCGCAATCCCTCGGTTCTGTTGATGGACGAGCCGCTGTCGAACCTCGACGCATCGCTGCGCGTGCACATGCGCACCGAGATCCGCCGTCTGCAGAAGGAACTCGGGATCACCGTCATCTTCGTCACCCATGATCAGGAGGAAGCGATGGTGCTGTCCGATCGGATCGCCGTGATGAACAATGGCGTGCTGCAGCAATTCGCAGCGCCGATGGAGGTCTACAGCCGGCCGGCGAACCGCTTCGTCGCGGGCTTCATCGGCAGCCCACAGATGAATTTCCTGCCGGGCGATCTGTGCGGCGGGCCCGCCGATCACGTCATCGGCGTGCGGCCGCACGATCTCAAGCCGGATACCGGCAATTCCGGCGCCTTCTCGCTGCGTGGCGAACTGATGCTGATCGAGCCGGCCGGGCCGTTCCAGTTCCTGGACGTCAATGTGGCCGGACATGTCGTCCGCGCCACCTGCATGGACACGAGTGGGCTGTCGCCCGGCGCGCCGATCACCGTCAGCGCCGGTTTCGACGCGTTGCGCGTCTTTGCGGCCGACAGCGGCCTGCGCATCCCCCATTCATTCAAGGAAACTGAAAGTCGCATCCATGCCATATGACATCGTTTTGAAGCAGGGTCGCATCGTCGATCCGTCCCAGGGCATCGACCGCATCGGCGACGTCGCCTTTACCGCCGGCAAGGTTGCCGCGCTCGGTGATGACCTTTCCGGCTTGCAAGAACGCGATTGCTCCGGCCTGATCGTGACGCCCGGTCTGATCGACCTCCACACGCACGTCTATTGGGGCGGAACCTCGCTCGGCGTCGATCCCGACGCATTCGCGCGCATGAGCGCGGTCTCCACCTGTGTCGATACCGGCAGTGCCGGGCCGGGCAATTTCCCCGGCTTCCGCAAGCATGTGATCGAGCAGAGCACGGCGCGCATCCTTGTCTACCTGCATGTCTCCTTCGCCGGCATCTATGGTTTTGCGAAGAACATCATGCTCGGCGAAAGCCACGATCTGCGGCTGATGGCAGCGCGCGAAGCGGTCGAGGTGATCAACGAAAATCGCGACGTCATCATCGGCGTCAAAGTGCGCGTCGGTAAGCACGCGTCGGGCCCCTCCGGCATCCAGCCGCTCGATATCGCGCTGCAGGTGGCGGACGAAACGAACCTGCCGTTGATGTGCCATATCGACGAGCCGCCGCCGTCTTATGAGGCCGTTGTCGCCAAACTGCGCAAGGGCGACGTGCTGACCCATTGCTACCGTCCGTTCCCGAATTCACCGGTTGACGGCAAGGGCAAGGTCAAGCCGGAAATTCTCGAGGCGCGGGAGCGCGGCGTGCTCTTCGACATCGGCCATGGAATGGGCTCCTTCTCCTGGAAAACCGCCCGCGCCATGCTCGACCAGGGCTTCCCGCCGGACACGATCTCGTCGGACGTGCATGCGCTCTGCATCGAAGGGCCGGCCTATGACCAGGTGACGACCCTGTCCAAATTCCTGGCGCTTGGCATGCCGATGAACGAGGTGATCGCGGCATCGACCATCAATGCCGCCAAGGCTTTGCAGCGCCCCGAACTCGGCACGTTCAAGATCGGCGCCGCCGGTGATGCCAGCGTGCTGGAACTGCGCGACGGATCCTTTGCGCTGGAGGATGTGCGCGGCGAAATCGTCAATGCGTCGCAGCGGCTGTTCGCTGCCGGCCTCGTCATCAAAGGCCGCAATGTCGGCACGAACTCAACGCCGCTGGCCGCGGCCGCCGAATAGGGAGACAGCGATCATGGACGGAACCTACACGTCATCGCCAAGGACAGCGAACTATATTGGCGGCCGCTGGATAGGCGAGCCGGACACCATGCCAGCCATCAACCCCGCCACCGGCGACGTCATCGCGCAGCTGCCAAAATCGAGCCGCGACACTGCGGCCCTCGCTGTCGCGGCAGCCAAGGCCGCAGCGCCCGGCTGGGCGGCGACCCCGGTATTCAAGCGCGCGGAGATGTGCGTCGCGATCGGCGCGGCGATCGACGTGGCGCGCGATCATATCGCGCGCATCCTCTCCGCCGAGCAGGGCAAGGTGTTTTCCGAAGCCTACGGAGAAGTCTCGAAGGCGGCGGATGGGTTCCGGCTCGCGGCCGAGCTCGTCAAGCAGATGGGCGGCCAAACCTTGCCGACCGAAGATCCGACCAAGCTCGTCATGACCATTCGCCAGCCGCGCGGCGTCTATGGCGTCATCACGCCCTGGAACTTCCCGGTCAACATCCCCGTCGAGTATCTGGCGCCAGGGATTGCCACGGGCAATGCCATCGTCTGGGTGCCGGCGCCATCGACCTCGTTGGTCGCCTGTGCGCTGATGGAGGTCATCGAGAAGGCCGGCCTGCCGGCGGGCGTGATCAATCTGGTGATCGGTGAAGGCGCGACCGCCGGCGATGCGATCGTCATCCATCCCGATGTCGCGGCCATCGGCTTCACGGGAAGCGCCGCCACCGGCAAGCGCATTGCCGAACGCGGTGCCGGCAAGCCGCTGCTCCTGGAACTCGGCGGCAACGGACCGGTCGTGGTGTTCGAGGATGCCGATCTCGATGCGGCTGCGGCCGCGGCAGCCGGCGGCGCCTTCTTCAATGCTGGTCAGGTCTGCGCTGCGACCGGCCGGGTCCTCGCGCATCACTCGATCGTCGACAGCCTGTGCGAAAAGCTGACAGCACATGCCGCGGAGCATGTGCTGGGCGATCCCTCGCATCAGGGCACCACCATGGGGCCGCTCAACAATGCGAAGGTCGCGGCCAAGGTGAAGGAGCATGTGGACGATGCCATCGCCTCCGGCGCCAAGGTGCTCTATGGCGGCAAGCAGCGCTCCGATCTCGGCAGCGATCTCTTCTTCGAGCCGACGGTCATTCGCGACGTGACCCGCGAGATGAGGATCAATCGGGAAGAGACATTCGGCCCGGTCGTCCCGGTCATCGCCTTCCAGGATGAGGCCGAAGCCCTCGATCTCGCACTCGACAGCGAGTACGGCCTGTCGGTCGGCGTCTTCACCGGCGACATCACCCGCGGCATCGAGATGGCGCGCGCCATTCCTGCCGGCATCGTCAACGTCAATGGCGGCAGCACCTATTGGGAAATCCATCTGCCTTTCGGTGGCGGGACCGGCACCAAGAGCGGCATCGGCCGCCTCGGCGGCATGCATACGATGGAGGCGATGACGGAACTGAAGATGATCACGGTCACCATCGATCGGAAGGGAGCGTAGCCATGGATTCGGTTTCGATTCCGCAGCAGGCCGGCAGCAATGCCCGCTTGGCCCCAACGGAGAAAGCGCGGCTTCTGCAGCGTCTCGTCGATGAACTCATCCCGGGGGCCGAGGGTTGGCCATCGGCGTCCGAGGCCGGCGTGCATGGCATTGTTGCCCTCCGCCTCTTCGCCGACGGCACGACCGGCATGTTCGATACGATCGCCGAGAGGGTGGATTGGCCGTCCGGCGCGCTCGACAGCGATGACCGGGAAACCCGCATCGCTGCCGTGAGGGCGTTCGAAGCGGCCGATCCCGACCTCTTCGAGAAGATCTATGCCGCCGTTACGCTTGCCTATTACGAGACGCCCTTCGTGGTGGAAGCCATTGCCGTGACCGGCCGGCCTTACTCGATCCGCCCGCATGTCTCGGGCTACCCGATGGCGCCGTTCGACTACGCCCGCGATACGCCGATGCACGGCCGCGGCCATTATCTGAAGACAGACGACGTCGTGCCGGTCGATACCTCCGCGCTCGATCTCGACACGAAGAAGACCGTCCGCTGGGGGATTGAACGATGAACACCGATCGCACCTGTGATGTCCTGATCGTCGGCGCCGGCGCCACCGGTTCGCTGGCCGCCCTTGTGCTCGCCCAAGGCGGTCTCGATGTCGTCTGTCTGGAGCAGGGCTCCTGGGTGGAGGCCGAAGACCATCCGCACCTGCATGCGGATTGGACATGGCAACGCCGCACCAATTGGAGCCCGGACGTCAACAAGCGCACGCATCCCGACGATTTTCCGGTCACCACCGATTCCTCGCAGATCCTGATGTGGAACGCCGTCGGCGGATCGACCAATGTCTATGGTGCGATCTGGCCCCGATACCGCCCTTCCGATTTCCGCAAGGGAACCGAACACGGCCTCCAGCCCGACTGGCCGATCACCTATGAGGACATCGCGCCCTATTACGAGGAAGCCGACCGTCTCGTCGGTGTCTCCGGCCTTGCCGGCGATCCCGCCATGCCCGCGCGCGACACATGCCCGACGCGGCCGATGCCGGTGTCGAAGGTCGCCAAGCGCCTGGCCTCCGGCTTCGATAGGCTCGGTTGGCACTGGTGGCCCGCAGAGGCGGGCGCGATCTCGGAGGATTATGACGGCCGCCCGGCCTGCAACAATTGCGGCGCCTGCAACGGCTGCCCGCGCGGCTCGATGAGCAAATATTCGATGTCGATCTGGCCGAAGGCCCTGGAAGCCGGCTGCGAACTGCGCATCAATGCACGCGTGCTCAAGATCGAGACGGATGCCGATGGTCGCGCCAGCGGTGCGCGCTATGTCGATCGCAACACCGGCCACACGCATTTCCAGAAGGCGAAGATCGTCATCGTCGCAGCCAATGGCATCGGCACGCCGCGCCTGCTGCTCGCCTCCGACAATCTCGCCAACAGCAATGACCAAGTCGGCCGCCATCTTCTGCACCACACGCTGGTCGCCTGCGAACTCTGGGTTGACGAGCCGGTCGATGGTCACATCGGTTACGTCGCCTCGCTCCTGTCGCGCCAGTTCGCCGAGACCGATGTTTCGCGTGGCTTCGTCAATGGGTTCAACTTCAACTGCATCACATCAACCGCCTCGGCCGGCGAGCTTGCCGCCGGCTGGTTCACGACGGCGCGCGCCCCCTGGGGCAAGGAGCACCACAGCTGGTTCCAGCGCCATTTCGGCCATTCGATCGGCGTCTTCGCGATCGGCGATGACCTGCCGAACCCGGACAACCGCGTGACGCTCGATCCTGTTCTCAAGGATTCCGACGGCGTGCCGGCTGCCAAGACGCAGTATGCGCCGGGCGAAAACGACAAGCGGATGATGAACTACATGCTCGACCGGCTCGAAGAGCTCGCCAAGGCATGCGGCGCGTTCGATTATCGCCTGCATGACTATCGCGGCAAGGACGGCGTCTATCGCACGCCGGCCTGGCACATGATCGGCACCTGCCGCATGGGCGACGATCCGAAGACGTCGGTCGTCAACAAGTGGAACCAGACCTGGGAGGTGCCGAACCTCTTCATCGTCGACGGCAGCGTGCTGACGACGGGCGGCGTGGTTAATCCGACGCCGACGATCTCGGCGCTGGCTCTCCGGGCTGCCGCCTATATCCGCGATAATTTCGAGGCGTTGTCGGACACGACGCGTCGCTCCATCGCCGCATGAGGTGACACGTGCTGCAACGTCCGCCGGCGGAGCCGGGAATGCATGAATCCGAGATCGATACGCCGGCCCTGGTGATCGATCTCGACATCATGGAAGCCAACATGGATCGCATGGCCGCCTTCTGCCGTGAGGCGGGGGTCGGTCTGCGCGCCCATGCCAAGACCCACAAGTCGCCGGTGATCGCGCACTGGCAGATCGATCGCGGCGCGGTCGGGCAGTGCGTCCAGAAGCCGGCAGAGGCGGAAGTCCTCGCCTGGGGCGGCGTCCGCGACATTCTGATCTCGAACGAGGTCGTTTCCGAACGCAAGCTGCAGCGCGTGGCGGCGCTGCAGGCCATGGCCACAGTCTCCGTCTGTGCCGACAATGCCGCAACGGTCGAGCTGATCGAAGCGATCGCCGAAGCGGCCGGCCGGCGCATGACCGTGCTAGTGGAAATCGACGTCATGGGCGCGCGCTGCGGCATCGAGCCCGGCGCGGAGGCGGCGGCCCTTGCAAAACGGATCGCGGCAAGCCGCCATCTCGTCTTCGGCGGGCTGCAGTCCTACCATGGCGGTGCGCAGCATCGGCGCAGCGAGGAGGAACGGCGGAGTGCCATCGCGGACGCGGTGCGCAAGACTGTCGTCACCATTGATGCGATACGAGGGCAGGGGCTGAGCTGCGCGATCGTCGGCGGCGCCGGCACCGGGACGTTCCGGCATGAGGCCGCCAGCGGGGTCTACACCGAGATCCAGGCCGGCTCCTACATCTTCATGGACGCCGACTATGCGCGCAACGATCCGACACCCGAATTCCAGCAATCGCTTTTCGTGCTGAGCACCGTGATGAGCGCAGCGCGCGATGGTCGCGCGGTCCTCGATTGCGGGCACAAGGGTGTGGCGATCGACAGCGGCCTGCCGCTCGTCCATGGCCGTCCGGATATCGACTATATCGGAGCCTCCGACGAGCATGGCGCGCTGACGCTCCGGGACACCTCCCTGCGGGTCGGCGAGCAGCTGCGCCTCGTCCCCGGCCACTGCGACCCGACTGTCGACCGCTACGACTGGTATGTCGGCCTTCGAGGCCAAAGGGTGGCATGCGTCTTCCCTGTGGCGGCGCGGGGCATGATGCAATGAGGGCCGAAGAGCAGCCGGCATTCCGCCCCGGCACCGACGCGATGACATTGCGCTGCATCGCCTGTGATGCGGCCTATCCGGCCGAGCTGCTCTACCGATGCGCCGCATGCGGTGGCATTCTCGAAGTCTCGCGCATCGCGAAGGCTGGAGGCTGGGCCAATGCCGATTTCGTCGATCCGGCCGTGACGCTCGGGGAGGGTGGCACGCCGCTGCGCGCCGTGGCACCAGACCTGCTTCATTCAGAATTTCACGGGCGGCTGTTCCTCAAGGACGAGACGCGCAATCCCTCTGGCTCCTTCAAGGACCGCCTGGTCGCGGCATCCCTGTCGCGCGCCATCGAACAGGGCGCGCGGGGTATCGTCAGCGCCTCGAGCGGCAATGCCGGCGCGGCCGCCGCCTGCTATGCTGCCCATGCGGGGACCCCGGCGATCATCTGCTGCCCCGAGGCGACGCCGCACGGCAAGCTCGCCCAGATCCTCGCCTATGGAGCAACGCTGGAGCGCGTCCCCGGTCACTATGGCAACGCCTTTCGCCGGGCGATGGCGCTGTGCGAGGAGAGGGGCTATGTCAACCTGACGACGACCTATCTCAATCCCTATGGCGTCGACGCCCTGCGTCTGGTCGGACAGGAGATCCTGGACGGTCTCGACGGGGTGGGTCCCGATTGGGTTGCCGTTCCCACAAGCTCGGGGCCGCTGGTCAAAGGGGTCTTCCAGGGGTTTAAGGATGCCGGGGCCGGGATGCCGCGGCTCGTCGCGGCGCAGTCCGAAGGCTGCGCCCCGATCGCCAAGGCCTTCGCAGAGGGCACCGATATCGTCCAGCCCTGGACGGCACCCCGCACGATCGCGTCCGGCATTTCCGACCCGCTTCTCGGCTATCCCGAGGAAGGCAGCCACACGCTCTCGCTTGTTCGCGAGAGCGGCGGCACGGCAGTCGCCGTGCCCGACGACGAGATCAGGGCCGCCATGATCGCCTTGGCGCGACAGGCCGGGCTGTTCAGCGAACCGACAGGCGCTGCCTCTCTCGCCGCCTGCCGGAGACTGTTCCTCGAAGGGACTATCAACGCCGGTGACACGGTCGTCTGCATCGTCACGGGCCACGGCTTCAAGGATGTCTCCGCATGGGAGAATGTGTCCTAGCCCCGCGGGCTGCGTGCAGACTTCAAGAGACCGTTGCGAAAGAGGCTCCCTTGCGTTACGGATCGTCATCCGCAGGGACCCGGTGAGACTCCGGGTGGCTCTTCTGGCCGCCAATCCGCCAGACAACACAGCAACGCAACCTTCCCATGTTCAGGACCGTGCTCTGCGCGGCCCGTTGCATCACCTGTGAAAAGTATCCATGCAAACTCTTTCAAACTACCGCCGGGATTGGTTCGCCAATCTCCGTGGCGACCTGCTCTCGGGCATCGTCGTCGCGCTCGCGCTCATTCCCGAAGCCATCGGCTTCTCCGTTATCGCCGGCGTCGACCCCAAGGTCGGGCTGTATGCCTCCTTCGCCATCGCCTGCGTGGCGGCTTTCGTCGGCGGCCGGCCCGGCATGATCTCCGCCGCCACGGCAGCCACCGCCGTCGTGATGGTCACGCTCGTGAAGGAACACGGGCTGCACTATCTCTTTGCCGCCACCATCCTGATGGGCGTTATCCAGATCGTCGCTGGATGGCTGAAGCTCGGGCGCGTCATGCGCTTCGTCTCACGCTCGGTCATCACGGGCTTCGTCAATGCGCTGGCGATCCTCATTTTCATGGCGCAGCTGCCGGAGCTGATCGGCGTGCCGATGCTCACCTATGCCATGATCGCGGGCGGCCTCGCCATCATCTACCTGTTTCCGTACCTGACCAGGGCGATCCCGTCGCCGCTCGTCGCCATTGCGGTGCTGACCGCGATTGCCTGGTGGACGGGCATCGACCTGCGCACCGTCGGCGATCTCGGCGAGCTTCCTTCCAGCTGGCCGAGCTTCATGCTGCCCGATGTGCCGCTCACCTGGGAGACGCTCACGATTATCTTTCCCTATTCGGTGACGCTCGCCGCCGTCGGCCTGCTCGAGTCATTGCTGACGGCCCAGATCGTCGATGACATGACGGACACGCCGAGCAACAAGAGCCAGGAATGCATCGGCCAGGGCGCGGGCAACATCGCCTCGGCGCTCATCGGCGGCATGGGCGGCTGTGCCATGATCGGCCAGTCGGTGATCAACGTCAGCTCGGGAGGGCGTGGCCGGCTCTCGACCTTCGTCGCCGGGGCCTTTCTCCTGTTCCTGATCGTGGTGCTCGACGACCTCGTCCGCATCATCCCGATGGCCGCGCTCGTCGCCGTGATGATCATGGTCTCGATCGGCACCTTCTCCTGGCGCTCGATCCTCGACCTTCGGCGCAATCCGCTGCCATCCTCCTTCGTCATGCTGGCAACGGTGGTGACCGTGGTCGCGACCCAGGATCTTGCCAAGGGCGTCATCGTCGGCGTGCTGCTGTCCGGCATCTTCTTTGCGGGAAAGGTGGCACGGCTCTTCCGCGTCACGCGGCAGGATGATGCAGCGGCCGGCAGAGTGACCTATGTCGTTGAAGGCCAGATCTTCTTCGCCTCGGCTGAAAGCTTTCTCAACGCCTTCGACTTCACCGAGGATGCCAGTACGGTTACCATCGACGTCAGTGCTGCGCATCTTTGGGATATCACCGCCGTCGGTGCCCTGGACAAGGCCGTGCTCAAGTACCGCAAGGCCGGAGCGGAGGTTGAGGTGAAGGGCTTCAACCAGGCAAGCGCCGACATGGTCGACAGGTTCGCTCTCCACGACAAGGAGGAGCGCCAAGCCGCGAGCGCGTCAGTGCATTGAATGGGTCGACGATCTCGAATCCGCTGCGGACGGACTGCTGCCGACGGGCCGGGAGCGTTGCGCCTCAGCTGCCAAACGGTCGCGCGGCTGGATAGTCCCTGCGAGCGGTTGTCACCTCCGCGCACCTGACCCGCATGAATACAGCCTCAATGCTGGTTGGGTCCGTCTCGGCGTTATTCCCGCTCCCAGTACCAAGCGACGTACATGAGTTTCCGGTCGTACTGCCGCGCTTTCAGAAGCGACCGGATCGAGCGGATCGTTTGCTTTTCTGTGGCAGCCCACACGAAGGTGCCGGCCTCCATGCCGTCGATGGCAGCCGTGGCAGCCTGTAAGAGAGCCGAACTGCTGGGAGCCGAGTTTCGCGCGCGGTGAAGCCAGCGGAGGTCGAGCTTGCAACGACCTCTCAGACTTTGCTGCTCCGCTTCACTTTCGACCTCAACGATCGCGGTGATCCGTGTTCCTTCGGGCACCTCTTCGATGATCCGGGCGATCGCCGGTAGGGCCGTCTCGTCGCCGATCATCAAGATAGTCGAGGCATCGGGGACATGGCCGCCACCTGGACCCATGATCGCTGCGATGGTGCCTGGCTCGGCCGTCCGCGCAAAGTCCGCGCCGGGTGTCACCTCGCCGGTCTCCCCGTGCAGCAGGATGTCGATCCAGAATTGTCGGGCGTCGCAATCCACGCCGCGGATCGTATAGGTGCGGGCGATCAGTTCGTCCTCGCCCTGCGGCCAGGAAAGCCGTCCATCCTCCCTGAAGCCGGGCCAAACCGGCTTTCGCCCATGCGGCGGAACCAGCAGCTGCACATGCATATCGCCGCTGGCGAAGGGCGTTGCATCGGCGATGGAGAACGTGACCCGCCGCATCTTCGGCGTCACGTTGATGGCCGAAACGACTGTCACCTCATGAAGATTGGGTGGCCGCGTCACAGTGTTGCTGCCCGACCATTCGAGAGAGAAGGGTTCGCCTTCCGCAAAATAGAAAAGATGTTCGGCAAGCGATGTCTGGATGAGCCTGAGATGATCGGCAGTCGGACAGTCGAGATCGATCAGCAGTCGACCGGCATCAATGCGGAGCCTAGCCAGGCCGTCCGCGCTTCGCAGGATCGCGCCATTGGCGGTTTGCTCGACCTGCGCATGTTCGATGAAGTGTTCGCAGATCTCCTCCAGCATGCCGCTGGCGCTCAATGGCACCGCGACGCCGCTGAGGGCGAAGGACGATGGGGCAAGGGGAGTGAGAGCGTTCATGCGCGGTTTCCTCTCAAGTCGTCTCGGTTCGGTTTTTCTTGACGTGGTCCGTGTCCAACATCCTGTGACGGCTGATGGGCAACATGAACGGACGCCCGGACGTGGGATCGGTGATGATGCGGCTCTCAAGGTCGAACACCTGACGCACCATCTCCTCGGTCAGCACCTGCTCCGGCGCGCCCGACGAAAAGACTCGACCGGCGGCCATGGCCAGCAGGTGATCGGCATAGCGGGCCGCGAGATTGAGATCGTGCAGGACCATCACCACCGTGATGCCACGGTCGCGGTTCAGATCGACCAGAAGGTCCAGCACCTCGACCTGATGGTGGATGTCGAGATAGGTGGTCGGCTCGTCGAGAAGCAGGATGTCGGTTTCCTGTGCCAGCGCCATGGCGATCCAGACACGCTGCCTCTGGCCGCCGGAGAGAGTGTCGACCGGCCGTTCGACAAGCGCCTCGAGCCGCGTCGCCGCCAGAGCGCGCGCGACTCCGCGGTCATCGGCCGAGGTCCAGCGCGAGAACAGGCCCTGGTGCGGGTAGCGGCCGCGGCTGACGAGATCCAGCACCGTGATCCCTTCGGGCGCGAGAGGCGTCTGTGGCAGCAGGCCCATCTGCCGAGCCAAGGATCGCGACGGGATCTTCTGGATCGCAATGCCGTCGAGAAGCACCTCGCCATGTCTGGGTGCGATGAGCCGCGCCAGTGCCCGCAGGAAGGTGGATTTTCCGCAGGCATTTGCGCCGACGACTGCCGTGATCTTGCCGGAGGGGATCTCGACATCGACGTCGTGCAGGACTTGCGCATCATCATATCCGGCCGAAAGTCGGCGCGCGAGCAGCTCGTGGTTCGCCATTGTCATCCTCCCGTCCGGTTGGCGCGGACAATGAGGAAGACCAGATAGGGGGCGCCCAGCACACCGGTGACGACGCCGACCGGATATCGGTTGGGAAGCCCGTGCTGCCCTATGAAATCGGCGATCAAAACCAGCCCGGCGCCGGCGAGCGCGGCACCCGGCAGGAGCGAACCCCTGTTGTGCAGGATGCGTGCGGCGATTGGGCCGGAGAGAAAGGCGACGAAGGCGATCGGCCCGGTCGCCGCTGTCGCGGAAGCGATCAAAGCGACGGCCGCCAGCATCACGAGGACCCTGGTCAGGCCGGTTCGAACGCCGAGGGATGCTGCGACCTCGTCGCCGAGGCGCAGGGCCTCGAGATCGCGCGTCCGGCTGAGGAGCAGGCCGCCGAACAGGATCAAGGCGACAAGCAGCGGGACTGCTTGGTCCAAGCTGGCCCCATTGACGCTACCGGTCAACCAGCGAAGAGCCTCCTGCAGGTTCCAGGCGGGTGAGGACTGAAGAACGAGCGCGATCATGCTTTGGAGCATCGCCGAAACGCCGATCCCGACCAGGATGAGCCGTGTTCCGGACGCGCCGTTTTGAAGGGACAGGCCGTAGACCAGCACGGCAGTCGTGAGGCCACCGGCAATGGCAATGATCGAGACCTCCGGTCCGCGCATCGAGAAGACGACGATGGCCACCACGGCGGCCGCGCCCGCACCGGAGGTGACGCCGATGATGTCGGGACTGGCGAGCGGATTGCGAAGCATGAGCTGGAAGCTTGCCCCGCCGAGACCGAAGCACAGGCCGGCCAGCACGGATACGACCGCCCGTGGCAGGCGGAGCTGACCAACCGTGAAACCCGCGCCAGGCACGGTCTCGCCCAGCAGGACCCGGATGACGTCCAAGGGCGGCGTGACGGATCGACCGACGCTGAGCGTCACGAGAAAACCTACAACGAGCAGCGCAAGGAGGAGTGTGATTGCACGTCTCTGCTGACGCAGGAACCGGCGACGAAGACCGACGAAACGCTCAAGATTGGCAGGATCGGCGATCATAGGTCTCTCACCCTTTGCCGCCGGACGATCGCGATGAAGAACGGAGCGCCGAGCAGTGCCGTTACGATCCCGACGTCGATCTCCGCCGGGCGGGCGACGATGCGCCCGAGGATGTCGGCGGTCACGAGCAGGCAGGCGCCCCCGATCGTCGAGCACGGAAGAAGCCAGCGATGATCAATGCCGACGAGCAGCCGGCAGATATGGGGCACCACCAGTCCGACGAAGGCGATCGGCCCGCACATGGCGGTGGTCGCGCCGCAGAGGAGAACGGCGGCAAGCGCCGAGAAGGCCCGCGCGGCGGCGACGTTCTCTCCCAGTCCGGCTGCCAACTCGTCTCCCAGCGCGAGGGCGTTGAGCTTTCGGGCGGAAAGCAGCCCGGCGAGAAGTCCGACGATCAGAAACGGAAGGACGGGCATGATCCGCGCGAGCGTCGCGCCCCCGACGCCGCCGATCTGCCAGGCCTGCAGGCCGCCCGCAATGTCCGCCCGCGGTAGTATCAGCGCCAGCAGGAGCGACGCGAAGGCCACTGAGGTCGCCGCTCCCGACAAGGCGAGCTTCAGCGGCGTTGCGCCACCACGACCGAGCGAGCCGACCGAGTAGACGAAGAGAGCCGCCACCGCTGCCCCGGCAATCGCGGTCCAGATGAAGGCCTGCGGCGCTGACATGCCGAACCAGGCAACGCCGACGGCAACAGCCAGCGATGCCCCCATATTGACGCCGAGCAGGCCCGGATCGGCCAGCGGATTGCGGGTGATGCCCTGCATGATCGCGCCGGCCAGGCCGAGTGATGCACCGGCGAGGATTGCGAGCGCCGTTCTTGGCAGCCGTAGTGCGACCGCCGCCTCGCCAATCGTTTCACGGGCGCCGCCAAGCGCTGCCAGCAGCTCGCTCCAAGCCACGTTCCGCGTGCCGATGGTGACCGAGAGCATCGCCAGCCCGAAGAGGAGGGCGGCGAAGGCCAGTAGCCATACAAGGCGCGGCTGGCCGATTTCGGCGCGAACCGCTACCGGCGCAGCGTCACGAGTGAGAGACGAGCCGGTCACCGGACAGCCTTGGCGGCTCTGCTCAAGGCGGCGACATAGTCTTTCAGGACCCAGCTGATCGACAGGGGCGTCGGATTGGCACCTGTCCCCATCGGGTCGTTCTTCAGCATGACGAGGGAGCCATTCGAAACGGCCGGCATATGCCGCATCAACGGATTGGCTTCGAGCGCTTCGAGAAGCGAGGCATCGCCATAGGTCACCAATATGTCGACATCGTCGAAGGTGTCGATCTGCTCGGCGCTGATCGAGCCGGAGAACGTGCCGGGTCGGGAGGCGGAGACGACGCTTCTCGGTGAGGCGAGGCCGAGATCCGCGAAGAACTTCACCCGTGTGTCGTTGGTCGTGTAGAAGTTGACGACGCTGAGATCGTTGGCGCCGAGATGGGTAATGAACATCGCGGACTTGCCCGTCAGCTCCGGATGTCCCGCCATGGTCGCGGCAATCTCCGCCTCGGTGCGGGCGATCAGCGCCTCGCCCTCCGCGGCTAGACCGAGGCCGGCACTGTTCAGACGGATGGTATCCCGCCAATCAGTGGACCAAGGCGCATCGGGATAGGCGACCACAGGGGCGATCGCGCTCAGCGTCTCGTAGTCCGACCGGCTGAGGCCGGAATAGGCGGCGAGAATAATGTCCGGCTCGGTCGCCGCCACCGCTTCGAAGTCGATTCCATCACCCTCGTTGAACAGAACCGGCCGTTCGGCTTTCAGCGCGTCAAGCCGGGCGGCGACCCAAGGCAGGATGCCATCGCCATCATCGTCCCCGAAATTCGCCCGCGCCATACCGACGGGTACGATGCCGAGCGCCAACGGAACCTCGTGATTGGACCAGGCGACCGTAGCCACCCGCACCGGCTTCTGCGCCACGACCGTCGTACCGAAGGCATGGTGAATGGTCAGCGGAAAGACGGCATTGTCCTCGGCTCGTGCGTGTCCGGTGGTTTTGAGGCATAGGCCCGTAAAGAGCAAAAGGCATAGGCCAATCGTTCTCAATCGAAATCTCAGCGCCATCCACGCACCTCGCAAAACAAACTTGAGTTCAATTCTCAGCTTCAGCCTCTGTGGTCAACCTGCCTCGGCGTCACATTCGCCCACTGTGTGAACTTCGACAAAGAATCGTACAAACCAGGCGGATCATACAATACCTGACAATGAGACTCTAGTTATAGCGAGTTCGAATCATCGGGCCGTGGGCGGCCCGCAGGTATCGGATTGGGGACATCTGGGATGAATACGAAGAGCTTGGCTGGTTCGAGCGTGGTGGGATTGGGCAGAAGGGCGATGTGGCTACGCCTCCTCGGATGTACGGCGCTTGTCGCTTTGACGCCGGCCTTCTCCGTCGCGCAAGACGCGGTGACAGCAGGCACCGCTACGCAGCTTGATACGCTGGAGGTCGGGAGAGGCAGCAGCACGGGCACCCGTCTTGATACGGAGGGCGATTCTGACACGATCGTGGCCACGGAAACGACCGCTGGTGGGAAGATGCCGACGGAGATCCTCAAGACTCCGGCCGCTGTGTCGGTTGTCACCTCGAAGGAGATCGAGGAGCGCGCGGCCGATACAGTGGAGCAGGTCGTGCAGTACACGGCGGGCGTCGTGACGGATTTCTACGGCTCGGATGACCGCTATGATTACTTCGACATTCGCGGTTTCACGCCCTATACCTATCGCGACGGCCTTGCGGTCGGCCGCACCTTCGCCGGGGTGCGTGAGGAGCCCTATGCGTTCGAGCGGATCGAGGTTCTCAAGGGCGCGAACTCGTCTGGCTTCGGTGCCGCTGAACCGGGCGGCTCCGTCAATTACGTGACGAAGGTCCCGAAGTGGGATCGCTTCGGCGAAGTCTACGGCACCGGCGGCTCCTTCTCGCACAAGGAGTTCGGCTTCGATTTCGGCGATGTCATCGACGCCGAGGAAAGTCTCGCCTATCGCCTGACCGGCAAGTTCCAACGCGCCGATGCGGAATACGACTATTCCCAGGATGACGAGAACTTTCTCATGGGCGGTCTCAGCTGGCAGCCGAACGACATGACCAGCCTTACCGTCGTCTTCGACCATCTGGACAAGGACGGCGTACCGGGTAGCGGCGGCCACCCGCTTGGTACCGATTTCGATCGCCACCAGTTCTTCGGCGAGCCGGACTACTATTTCACGGATACGAACCGCAACAGCTATAGCGTGATGTTCGACCACGACTTCGGCAACGGGCTGAGTTTCGGTTCGCACGCGCGGTACAGCAACCTGAACGACGGGTTCGGCAGCGCCTATATCGGCAGCACGCCGACCGATGGCACGACCGAGGCAGGACGCTACTTCTTCGGCAATGAACGCTCGAACGAACAGTTCGTGATCGACGCCAACCTCGTCTATGAGACAGAGATCAATGGTACCGAAAGCCGGACGCTCCTCGGTGCCGATTACAACAACTACCAGGCCGATAGCGACAGCTTCTACACCGGTGCTCCGCCGATCGATTGGGAGAATCCGATCTATTCCGGGGGGCCCGGTACCCTTGTGCCCTATGCCAGCACGGCCAACGATCAAAAGACCACCGCCCTCTACCTGCAGCAGGATCTAACCTTCTTCGACCGTCTCTCGGTCAGCGTCGGCCTGCGCAACGACTGGCTGGATCTGTCGGAAACCAACCTCCTTACCGACAGCACGCAGTCCGGCACCCACAGCGAGTTCACCGCGCGGATTGGCGCGAGCTACAAGCTGACGGAGGAACTGGCACCTTACATCAGCTATGCAGAATCTGCCGCGCCGCCGGCCGCCGGCGCCGAGCCGACCACCGGCAAGCAGTATGAGGTCGGCATCAAGTATAAGCCGGACGCTTTCCCGGCGCTGATCACTGCATCCGTCTACGACCTGACCAAGGGCGACATAACGGTCTTCGATCAGGTCACCTACTTGCCGCAGACCGTGGAAAAGGTGCGCCACCGCGGCTTCGAGCTGGAGGCAAAGGCGGAGGTCACCGATACGATCGACGTGATCGCCGCCTATTCCTACATCGATTCCAACATCGACGAGCCCGGCGGCGCCAATGACGGAAACCGCCTGATGCGTGTTCCACGCCATGTTGCTTCCGTCTGGGGCACCTATACGCTCGCAGGGCAGGGCGCGCGCGGCGACATGATGTTCGGGCTCGGCGCACGCTATACCGACGAGTATTTTACCGACATCGCCAACACCAAGACCTCGGAAAGCGCAGTCGTGTTCGATGCCGCCTTCACCTACAAGGTCCAGAAAAACACCACGTTCCAGCTCAATGTCAGCAATCTCTTCGACGAGAAGCACATCGCGAGCACGGATACCGGCGGTGTCTACTACAATCCGGGACGCAAGATCCTGGCGACCCTGCGTCAGACATGGTGAGGGGCGACGAGAGGCTCCCAGACGTTCAGGTCTGACGTGCCTGGTGGGCGGTACGCCAGGCGGCCGGCGTTTCCCTGGCGATCTGGCGGAACACCTTTGTCAGATGCGCCTGATCGGCAAAGCCGAGCTGGGCTGCGATCGCCGCGACCGGCAGTGAGGTGTCTGAAAGAAGCTGCTTGGCCCTTTCAATCCGACCGGCCAGTTGCCACTGCAGTGGTGACTGGCCGGTCGTCTGCTTAAAGGCGGTCGCGAACCAGCTCTCGGAGAGACCGACTGTTTTCGCCATCTCCGCGACCGAAAGTCGGCCGTCGGGAATTCCTAAGAATCGATGCACCAGTTTATTCATCTGCGCCTGCGTCAGCCGGGAGGTCGATCTGGCGACTTTTTCCGTCGGTATTTCAACCAGCCCGCAGATGAGGCTCCGGGCGAGGCTCTCGGCGAAAAGCGGATGTTTCGTAGGCTCTCTGATTTCATCGGCGAGGAGGTCGGCGAGCAGCCGGATCGCCACGTCGTCATGCAGCTCAACCGGACGGCGAACGGCCACTTGCACCATCGACGGCGGTATCGCCGGTCTCAGGAAATGCGCAAGCCGATCGGAACGAAGGTGGAGGTTGAGATGCGAGAATCGTTGGCCGGCGAGGCTCTTCGTCCAAAGCGGCATTCCGGGTGGGATATAGATCGCGTTGGCAAGCGGTCGCCAGACCGCACCGACTGCCGGGTCGTCATTGGTGATCTGGAACGTGTCGGATATATCATCGAGGAAGACCATGATCCATGGATCATCGGCAAGGTAGTAGCCGCTGGCTCCATCTTGCGCCTCGGCGTCCCAGACGACTCCGACCAAGCCATCCCACTGATGCCACTTGACCGGCGCGGTTGCACGAATGCCTTGTGTCTTCCAAGACATCGCATGCCAGAAACTCATCGCAAGATTCCTATCCGCGAAATGTCGAATGAACTTCGGTAAGGCGTGGATCCGAGGATCGGCCAGGAGGCCCCTCGTATCGTAATGCAGCGTCGATGGCCACGTCTTGCCGAACGCAACCGGTGCGAAACGACCTCAGTTCGGCGGAGAGGTGGGCGTCGACGGAGAGGTCGGAGCGGATCAGGCCGTGGCTCCAGCGATCCTTGGAGAAAGGGCGGTGCCAGGGTGGGCAGTCGACGATGGGATACCAGCATACGCCCGCGATGACCGCGCCATGGAAGGCGGCGATATCGACCTGATCCAGCACGAGCCGGAGCCAGGTCCCCTTGTTCAATCCGGGATAGCGGCGGTGGTGGATGGGATGGCCGTCGTGCCAGCTCGTTTCCGAGACCATGATCGGTTTGCGGTAGCGTTTCCATGCTGCAAGCAGGACCTTCACGAGCGACGTCCGCGCCGTGTGCGGGTAATAGTTGATGCCCACGACGTCCACATCCACGGCGGCGACGATCGCATCGGTCGCCTCGAACTGCCGCTCTCCGACCCCAGTAATCGGGTCGTTGGTGAGGATGCCGACAGCGGGGTGATGGTCGCGGGCGACCTTGGCCATCTGTATCGCCATGTTGACGGCGTCGTGGCGCGCTAGTCCGGCAAGCATAGGATAAAGCGACGGCTCGTTCACCGGACAGAGCCAAAGCCGTTCCTCACCGTTGACCGCATGGGCCGCCTCGGCCGCGATGCGCGCGCAACGGACCGCATCCTGATTGCGATGATAGTGCGACAGGTCCCAGATGGCCTGGACCCCTGCGTCCCTCGCTGCGCGAAGACGCTGGAGGGCGCCATGACCAGGCACGAGACCATCACGGATCGTGCGGAGTCCGTGCTCTCCAACGATGCGGAAATGATCTGCCATCCGCGCATCCGGCGTGTGGCCGGTGGTCAACAAAAGATCATGACGGCCGCGGTGAACGAGCCCGCACTCGAAGCCTGCGATGATCGAACTGCGGAAAAGGGCAGCGGATCGGAGCGGCAAGGGCAGTTGGCTCATGTCGTCGTCTGACACCGGGCCGTCAGCTTGTTTCCGTCGGGGTCACGCAGGTAAGCGACGAAGACCCCATCCGGACGGAGGGTTGGAGGCGTTTCGATCGACGTTCCCCCGTTCAGCGTTCCGGCGTCATGCCACGCCTGAACATGAGCCCGGCTGGCCGCCGAAATGCCGATCGTTCCACCATTGGCCGCAGTCGCGGGCTTGCCGTCGATCGGTTTCGTGATCATCAGCCGACCGCCGTCATGACGATAGATCAGCCTGCCACGCTCATCCATCTCGCCGGGCTGCCCTCCCAAGGCGGCGAAGGTGGCATCGTAGAACCGTCTGGACAGATCGAGGTCGTTGCTGCCGATCATGACGTGGGTGAACATGCGTCGTCTCCGAAATCAGAATGCGGGCCCGACAGTGCCACGACGCGACCCTCGGTGGTAGCGATTCGACAAGGTCGAGGGACCAGCGGGCATCCGATATCATCCGTATTGGAAGGTCCTTTATACAAAGCTGGGTTAGGCCTCGGGCGCCGGCTCGTCCGGACAAGGCCGGGAACCACACAGGGGCATCTTGTGTAAGCGACGGCGAGAATGGCCTGACAGATACTGACAGAAACAGACCGGCCGGAACTGTCGGGAATGGTAAGAGGAATTGAAATGACGCAATCAACTCAATCAACCGTTTTCGAGGTCGAGTTCGACATCCCGAATGTCTGACGGCCGGCCCATGCGCTTGGCAGCGGTGGCCACGTCGTCGAGATGCTCGAGCATGGCGTTCCGCTCGGCTTCGAAGAGCTGTCGAAGGTGCTCTCTGTCGGACATGACGTGTACCTGGTCCATCTTCAGTTCAGCAAGCCGCAGGTTGAGCCGGCGGCCGATCATCTGTGCCTTTCTATGGTCGGAACACTGAAGGCTCAATGAAAGTCGGCTGCCGGGTCGACAACGTGTGAAGGCGCTGGGGATGCGGGCGCGCCAATAAAAGATGTTGCCCCGGCGGATGAGATTTTCGACGTCGTGACGAACCGGCATGGCGCGACTGCCCTTGCAGGCCACCGGTCAGGAACCACGTCAACGCACGCGTGGGCCTCACCTGTGGGCATCAGGTTTGGGCATCAGGTCGCCAATGATGCCAAAACGGGATCCAACGCGGCTGGAAAACTGAAAGATAACAGGGATTTAGGGAGAATTGGCTGGGGAACCTGGATTCGAACCAGGACTAACGGAGTCAGAGTCCGTGGGTCTACCGTTAACCTATTCCCCAGCAGGCCGATCGGCGCGCCTTCGACGCTGCCGTTCGGTGAGCGGCCTTATAGACAAAAGCGGGGCGGATGCAAAGCGGTTTTCGAAAGAATTTTCGGGGTGGGACTGCGGCCTCTCGGTGAGCGCTGAGGAGAGGGGAGGAAGGACGGACGGGATCGGAGGAGAGAACCGCAAGAGGTGGCCGAGGGAAGGCTTGGTTCGCCTTCGTTTTCCCAGAAAGGGGCGCGCCAAAAAGAATTTGGCGATCTGCGGCCGGACTGGTAAAGTCTTCTCAACGTTCATCAAGAAACGCCTTGAGCGGCCTTAGCGGCTTGCGCGGCGTCATGGCAGAGACCACGTGAAAGACCCCGACCGCGGCGAAGAGCCGTCTTATTCCGGGGTGTCGGCCGAGGGCCGGGGCGAAGGGCTGGACAAGCCGCGCGCCGGCAAGGCGAAGCGTCGACGCGGCAAGCGTGCCCGCGTGGCCCGCCCTCATGCCGACTCCTCATCCCCATCCGTGTCGCTCGCGGAGGCTGGTCAGCGGCCTGCGGCTGCAGCCGGTCTGAGCCTGTCTGGTTCCGGCCGGTCTGATGGTGACCAGTTGCACGCCGGCTCGGCAGGCGCGGGTTCTCCTGGTGCTGGACCATCTGCCGCCGAAACAGCTGGCTCACGGCCGTCCGGTTCTGGTCTGCCGGGCTCCTCCGCGCCTTACGGCGGCACAGCGGACGTGGGTTTCTCCGGCTCCGCCGCTGCCGGGTCGGGTGGCGTTCGGTCGTCCAGGGCGCGCTCCAACGTGACGGCTTCGTCCGACATGAAGGTCGACAACCAGGCGGCATCGGGCAATGCGCCATCGCGCGCTTTCGCATCCGATCAAGCACCCTCCTTCCTGCTCGTTCCGGGCTTGCCCTCCGCTGGGCCGCGCACGGCGTCGGGTGATGTCCCAACGGGCGCGCCCGCGCTCGGGCGGTCCGGCTCCTTTAAGGTTCGTCCCGAAGAGGGGCGACGGGTCGGATCGGATCAGGCTTTAAAAGCGGGAGCGACATCGCCGGGCGCGCCATCGTCTCTTGCGACGACCGTCAGCGATGGCCCGAGCGAGCGGCCAGCGCCTCAATTCGTGGACCGAGGGCGGGATGGCGAGGCGAGGGGGGCGGAGCGTAAGCGCAAGCGCCGCCGGCGCGGCCGTTCTTCGTCTGCGGCTCCATCCGCAACAAGCGCGGGTGGCAACCTCGACGTCTCGGCGCCCAGCCGAACAGCGGCGACGGAGCCTTCGCCGGGTCGGGCGGATGGCGGTGCGGCGCATGGGCCAACTGCCGGCCTGTCCCGCAAGGGCAAGCGCCGTCGCAGGCGGCATGATCCGGCGCGTCAGGAGAAGGGGGTGATCGGCGCAACGGCGCCCCTCGACGCCGGCGCAGCTGTCGGCGCGGCCGCGGGCGGTCATGGAACCAATCGCGGTCCATCGACTGCTGCCCCGTCCGCGCCCGCCCAGGCGGCGCGGGGGCAGGCGGGGCGGAGCCAGCCAGTGCGCGGCCCTGCGGCCGGCACCAAGGGGCGGCCGCGCTCGCTGCAGGGCCGGCCTCTGCCGGCCCATGAGGCGAAGGGCGCATCAATGCGGCCAAGCGCGTCCTCTGCCGGCAGTGCCGGGCGGGGCGACGTGCCGTCGTTGTCCGCTGCGGTCGAGCTGCACGGTCCTTCGCCTGCAGCGCATCGTGCCGCGTCTCACCAGAGCGACGCCGCAGGCGAGACTGGGGCCGGATGGCCGGCCTCGGCCGGGGCGGGCGGCTTGGCGCGTCCGCGGCCCTTTTCGCAGAATGCCGGTCCGGATGGGCCGCGGGGAAAGGCGGGCGACAGCGGCGACGGGGCGGATGCGGCGCCGCTTTATGCCGCGCTCGATCTCGGCACCAACAATTGCCGGCTTCTCATCGCTCAGCCGACGCGGCCGGGGCAGTTTCGCGTCGTCGATGCCTTTTCGCGCATCGTGCGGCTGGGGGAGGGGCTGGCGGCGAGCGGCCGTCTCTCCGAAGAGGCGATGCATCGCGCGGTGGAGGCGCTGAAGGTCTGTGCGGTGAAGCTGGCCGGCCGGCCGGTGCGGCGCCGGCGTCTCATTGCCACCGAGGCGGCGCGGCAGGCGGAAAACGGCGCGGCCTTCATGGCGCGCGTGGCGGACGAAACCGGGCTGGAGCTCGAGATCATCGACCGTGAGACCGAGGCGCGGCTTGCGGTGTCCGGCTGCTCCTCGCTGGTCGGGCGCGAGGCGCGCTCGGTCGTGCTTTTCGATATTGGCGGCGGCTCCTCGGAGATCGCCGTTCTGAAGATTGGCGAAAGCCGTTCGCCGCGGCTTGCCAACCACATCACCCACTGGACCTCGTTGCCCGTCGGCGTCGTCACTCTCTCCGAGCGCCATGGTGGACGGGACGTGACGCCCGAGCGTTTCGAGGCGATGGTTCAGGAGGTGGAGGGAATGCTCGCCGGCTTCGACTGTCCGGCGATCGACGATCCCGGCCTGTCAGCGGGCGGCAAGGGCGACTTCTACCTGATTGGCACATCGGGAACGGTGACGACGCTGGCCGGCGTCCATCTCGATCTGCCCCGCTATGACCGCCGCAGGGTGGATGGCGTCTGGCTCAGCGATGAGGAGGTCACCGCGATGCAGGCGCGGTTGCTCTCCTGGGATTTCGCGGCGCGTGCCGCCAATCCCTGCATCGGGCCGGACCGCGCCGATCTGGTGCTGGCGGGCTGCGCCATTCTGGAGGCGATCCGCCGCCGCTGGCCCTCGACGCGCATGCGGGTCGCCGATCGCGGCCTGCGCGAGGGGCTGCTGACCGATATGATGGCCGATGACGGCGTCTGGCGCCGCGGCCGTCCGCGGCGCGGCGCCTGAGCGCTCGGAATTTGCAAGAAACGAAAGCTGCTGCGATGCTTAAGCCGCCCGTTGGGCCGGCGCATCGGCGGCAATGAGAAGGATCAGGACCCATGACCAAGCCACCGATCGGCGGCAACCGCACCGGCCGCAAGCTCGGCCAGAAGGTCAAGAAGGGCAAGCTCAAGGCCTCCTCGCGCCGCTGGATCGAGCGGCACATCAACGATCCCTATGTCCAGCGCGCCCAGCTGGAAGGCTATCGCGCCCGCGCCGCCTTCAAGCTGTTGGAGATCGACGAGAAGCACAAGATCCTCTCCGGCGCGCGGCGCATCATCGATCTGGGCGCTGCCCCCGGCAGCTGGTCGCAGATCGCCGCCAAGGTGACCGATTCCACCGATGCCGATCCCCGCGTGGTCGCGATCGACTTCCTGCCGATGGACCCGCTGCCGGGCGTCACGATCTTCGAGCTTGACTTCCTCGATCCCGCCGCGCCCGACCGGCTGATGCAGGCGCTCGGCGGCGCGCCGGACCTCGTGCTCTCCGACATGGCGGCGCCGACAACGGGCCACCGCCAGACCGACCATATCCGCACCATGCATCTCTGCGAGGTCGCCGCCTATTTCGCCGTCGATGTGCTGGCGACCGGCGGGCATTTCCTCGCGAAAACCTTCCAGGGCGGCACGGAGCGCGAGCTCTTGACCATGCTCAAGCTGAACTTTCGCCAGGTGGTCCATGTCAAGCCGGCCTCCTCGCGGGCCGAATCGGTCGAAATGTTCCTGCTCGCCAAGGGCTTCAAGGGCCGCCCGGCCCAGGGCATCGGCGGCGCGCGGGAGGATGAGATCGCCGAGGACTCGAGGGACGACGGGTCGGAGGACTAAGCCGTCCGCCTATTTTCCCGCCGCCACCTCCAGTTCCTTCTCCGCCTGGCGCTTGGCCGGGGTGCGGTGGCCGGAGACGGAGGCGCCGGCGTCCTTCTTCATGCCGAGGAAGGGGATGACCGCGACCAGCGTGATCGCCGAGATGATCATGAAGGCGAGCTGGAAGTCTTCGAGCTCGAGCGCCGTGCCGGTGATCCGCGTCTCGATTTCGAGGATCGCGCCGGCCACCGCCACGCCCATGGCAAGGCTCATCTGCTGCAGCACGGCGCTCATCGCGGTTGCCTTGCTCGCCATGCTGTCGGGAATATCGGCGAAGGACAGTGCATTGACGCTGGTGAAGAAGAAGGAGCGGGCGAAGCCTGCGACGAGGAGTACGGCTGCCATCACAAGCCAGGGCGTCGCCGGCGTGAAGAGGCCGTTGACGAAGGTCAGCGCCGTGGCGACGAGCGCCGCGGCGATCAGTGTCGTGCGGAAGCCGGCCAGCATCAGCACACGCTGGGCAAAGAGCTTCGTGGTCAGCGCGCCGACCGCGCCGGTGAAGGTGATCATGCCGGATTGAAACGGTGAAAGGCCGAAGCCCACCTGCAGCATTAGCGGCATGAGGAAGGGGATGGCGCCGATCGAGATGCGGAACAGCGTGCCGCCCAGCGAGGCGGCGAGAAAGGCGCTGTCCTTGAAGAGCTTGAGGTCGAGCAGCGGTGCGGGATGCCGCCGTGCGTGGCGCACGTAGAGAATGCCGGTCGCAAGGCCGATGACCGTCGAGACGACGCCGATGATCGGCGGCAGGGCGGGCAGGCTCATCACCGACAGGCCGAACATGGTGCCGGCGGCGGCAATGGCGCTCAGGAAAAAGCCCACCATATCGATCGGCGGCGGCTGCTCGCTTTTGACCTCCGGCAGATAGATGCCGGACAGGATGAAGCCGAGAATTCCGACTGGCACATTGATGAGAAAGATCCAGTGCCATGAGAAATAGGTGGTGATAAATCCGCCGAGCGGCGGGCCGGCAAGCGGCCCGGTCAGGGCTGGGATGGTGAGCAGCGCCATGGCGCCGACAAGTTCGCTGCGCTGGGTGGAGCGGACCAGCACCAAGCGCGCCACCGGCGTCATCATCGCCCCGCCCATGCCCTGGAGAAAGCGCGCGCCGACAAAGGCGACCAGGCTGCCCGAGATCGCGCAGAGGATGGAGCCCGCGACGAAGACGAGGATCGCCAGGCGGAAGACGCGCTTGGCGCCGAATCGGTCGGCCATCCAGCCGCTCAATGGAATGAAGATCGCCAGCGACACCATGTAGGAGGTCAGCGCGAGCTTGAGCGTGATCGGCCCGACGCCGAGATCATGCGCGATCGCGGGCAGGGACGTGGCAATGACGGTGGAGTCCATCTGCTCCATGAACAGAGCGACGGCGAGGATCAGCGGAACGATGCGATTCATCAGTGTGTGAGCCTTGAGGGGCGGGGCGGGCGAGCGGCGGATTTGCGGTCGCAGCGGCGAGAATCGGGGCACGGCCGATGCAAGACCTAGGGCAGTCGTCGTAAAAAGCCTACACCCCTTCGTTGCTCTCCATCACAACGGCGTGAAAGCGATGCCGCATTCTGTCCTATGGTCATGGTTGCACTAGGTTGGGCTTACGACGAGACGGCCTCACTCACGAACGGAGTTGTTGCAACCATGGACAAGGTCACCTTTCGCCGCCGAACGCTGTTTGGCGCGACCGCATTGACGGCGCTCGCTGCGCCGATGATCCTTCGGCCCGTCAAGGCCCGCGCGCAGGAGAATGCCAAGCCGATGAGCGAACCGCAGACCACCCCGGCCGGTCATGCCAACAGCATCAAGCTCGGCGATTTCACCATCACGGTGATCAGCGACGGCCTGCGCGTCTCCGACAGCCCCAACGAGACCTTCGGCATCGATCAGTCGAAGGAGGCGGTGGCTGCGCTGCTCGAGCAGAATTTCCTGCCGGCCGACAAGTTCGCCAATGGCTTCTCGCCAGTCGTCGTCGACACGGGCAGCGCCGTGCTGCTCTTCGACACCGGCTTCGGCGAAGCGGGCCGCGCCTCGGGCAATGGTCAGCTGATCAAGGGCCTGGCCGAGGCCGGCTACAGTCCGGACGATATCACCCATGTCGTGCTGACCCACATGCACGGTGACCATATTGGCGGCTTGATCGAGGGCGGCAAGCCGGCCTTCCCGAAGGCGGCGATCGTTGCCGGCGAGGTCGAATATGCCTTCTGGACCGATCCCGCCCGGGCCGGCACGCCGGCCGAAGGCAATCAGAAGGCGGTCATGGCCAGCGTCGTGCCGCTCAAGGACAAGATCAGCTTCATCAAGGGCGGTGCCGAGGTGGTGCCGGGCATTACGGCGATGGAGGCCTTCGGCCATTCGCCGGGTCACATGGTCTTCCGCGTCTCCTCGGCCGGCAAGGATCTGATGCTGACGGCCGATACCGCCAATCACTATGTGCTGTCGCTGCAGAAGCCGGACTGGCAGGTGCGCTTCGACATGGACAAGGCGCAGGCGACGGCGACGCGGCGCAAGGTGTTCGACATGATCGCCGCCGAGCGCCTGCCCTTCATCGGATACCACATGCCCTATCCGTCGCTGGGCTTCGTGGAAAAGCAGGGCGAAGGCTACCGCTTCATCCCCGCCTCCTATCAGTTCTATCTCTAGGCAGTGTTGGCCGGCGGCGTGTGGTCGCCGGCCGCCGCTCAGCTGCGGCTCATCTCGTCGGCGATTTCACGAAGCATGACGATCATCCGGCTCTCGATCTCCTCCTCCAGGCAGATAACGCCAGCGGCCTCGAAATCGGCACGCAGCTTTTCGATGACCGAGTCCGGATCTTCCACGCCGGCTTCGACAATCTGACGTGCATAGGCATCGCGCTCGGGATGGTGCAGGGCGCCGGCCGCCCATAGGCCGATCAGCGCATTGCGGCGCGCCTCCGCCTTGAATAGAATTTCCTGGTCGATCGCAAACTGGGTCTCATGCGCCTGAGCGCGTTCCTTCAAAGCTCTCATCGTCTTTTCCCGCGTCCCTGTTGTCCGTTCCGCGGCCTCTTCCGTGCCGCCACGCCACCCGTCTTACAGGACGGGTTTTAAGGGCGCTTCAATAGGAAGAACTAATAAAACGTCAAGATCGCGCCGCCGGCTCGCGTCCCCCCGTGCGAAGGTCGCACAGGACATGCGGAACTGCGTGCCGCGGGCCCCTGCAGTCCGGGTCTTTCGCGGGGCGGCATTTTCTATTTGCATCCCGTCACATCCGTGTTACGAGCCCTCGCCAACTTCCCTGCAACCTCTTGCCGCCCTTGCTCCCAAAGGTTCGGCAGGCAGTGCTCCCGGCGGCTCGCTTCCGGGCACGTGATCTCTTTAAGGATTTTGGCATGGCGCGCATCATTGAAACGGCAACCGGGCTCGAAGCCCTGACCTTCGACGACGTCCTGCTTCAGCCGGGCCACTCCGAAGTCATGCCCGGCCAGACGAATATTGCCACCCGCATCGCCCAGGATATCGACCTTAACCTGCCGATCATTTCGTCGGCCATGGATACGGTCACAGAAAGCCGGCTGGCGATCGCCATGGCCCAGGCCGGCGGCATCGGCGTCATCCACCGCAACCTGACCCCGGTCGAACAGGCCGAGCAGGTGCGCCAGGTCAAGAAGTTCGAGAGCGGCATGGTGGTGAACCCCGTGACCATCGGTCCGGAAGCCTCGCTCGCCGAAGCACTCGGCCTGATGAAGGCGCATTCCATCTCCGGCATCCCGGTGGTGGAAGGCGGCAAGGGTGGCCGGCTCCTCGGCATCCTTACCAATCGCGATGTCCGCTTCGCCTCCGATCCGGCCCAGCCGATCCACGAGCTGATGACCCGGGACAATCTCGTCACGGTGAAGGAGAACGTCGACCAGCAGGAGGCCAAGCGCCTGCTGCACAGCCACCGCATCGAGAAGCTGCTCGTCACCGACAGCGAGGGACGCTGCGTCGGCCTGATCACCGTCAAGGATATCGAGAAGTCGCAGCTGAACCCGAACGCCTCGAAGGATGCCCAGGGCCGCCTCCGTGCCGCCGCTGCCATCAGCGTGGGCGATGACGGCTTCGAGCGGGCCGAACGGCTGATCGAGGCGGGCGTCGACCTGATCGTGGTCGACACGGCCCATGGCCATTCGCAGCGCGTGCTCGATGCAGTGACGCGGGTGAAGACGCTTTCCAACTCGGTGCGCATCATGGCTGGCAATGTCGCCACCGCCGACGGCACCAAGGCGCTGATCGATGCCGGGGCGGATGCGGTCAAGGTCGGCATCGGCCCGGGCTCGATCTGCACCACCCGCATCGTCGCCGGCGTCGGCGTGCCGCAGCTCGCCGCCATCATGTCCGCTGTCGAGGCGGCGGAGGCCTCCGGCATCCCGGTCATCGCCGATGGCGGCATCAAGTTCTCCGGCGATCTCGCCAAGGCGATCGCCGCCGGCGCCTCCGCCGTCATGATCGGCTCGCTGCTCGCTGGCACGGATGAGAGCCCGGGCGAGGTCTTCCTCTACCAGGGCCGCTCCTTCAAGGCCTATCGCGGCATGGGCTCGGTGGGCGCCATGGCCCGCGGCTCGGCCGACCGCTATTTCCAGGCGGAGGTGCGCGACACCTTGAAGCTGGTGCCGGAAGGCATCGAAGGCCAGGTGCCCTACAAGGGCCCGGTCTCCGGCGTTCTCCACCAGCTTGCCGGCGGCCTCAAGGCCTCCATGGGCTATGTCGGCGGGCCCACCCTCAAGGAGTTCCAGGAGCGCGCCACCTTCGTGCGCATCTCCGGCGCAGGCCTGCGCGAAAGCCACGCCCATGACGTGACCATCACCCGCGAAAGCCCCAACTATCCGGGCGCCTGAGCCCATCGTCTTCGCCTTCCCCGGTTCCGCCCGGGGGAGGCATTATCCGTTGTTGGAGCCGCGGAGCGCGAGGCCTTCATGCAGACAGCGATCTTCTGGCCGGTGATTGCGCAGGTCCTCCTGGTCCACGCCCTCTACATCCTCATGCTGCGCCGCCGCATTGCCGGCGTTCGCGCCGGCGCCGCCTCGGTCAAGGATTTCCTGATCCCGAGCGTCGAGCCGGCGCCAAGCGCCTCTGTCGCGCGCAGCATCATGAACCAGTTCGAGTTGCCGGTGCTCTTCTATCTCGTCACCGTGCTCCTGTTCCTGACCGGCGGCGCCGGCTTCCTAGCGGTTCTGCTCGCCTGGGGCTTCGTGGCAACTCGCTATGCCCATGCGCTGGTGCATGTCACCGTCAACCGGCTCTTCCTGCGCCAGAAGCTGTTCATCGCCGGCTTCGCCATCGAGGTGGCCCTCTGGCTGCTGTTCGCCGCGCACATCCTTTGATCCCCGGCCATCAAGCCTTGGCGCTTTACAGCCAGACGGATCGTCCTATCTTCGCAGTGCAGCATGAGGCGAAAGGATGCGGACCCATGAGCGCCAATGTCGAGAAGACCGTGCTCGTCTTCCAGGGAGGCGGCGCGCTTGGTGCCTATCAGGCCGGCGCTTATGAAGCGCTTCACGAGCATGGCATCCGCCCGGATTGGCTGGCCGGCATTTCCATCGGCGCCATCAATGCCGCGATCATCGCCGGCAGCCCGCCCGAAGAGCGCGTGGCGCGGCTGCGCCAGTTCTGGATGACGGTGTCCTCCGGGCTGACCGGCATGCTGGTCGGCCAGGGCGAGACGCTGCGCAAATGGTTCAACGAAACGGCGGCTCTCTGGGGCTCGCTCACCGGCGTCCCCGGTTTCTTCACCCCCCGCGCCTTCAATCCTCTGGCGAGTTTTACCGACCCGACCGCGTCGCTCAGCCTCTACGACACCGCACCGCTGCAGGCGACGCTGGCCGAACTGGTCGATTTCGACCGCATCAACCATGGCGATGTCCGCCTCAGCCTCGGCGCGGTCGATGTCGAGAACGGCAATTTTCGCTATTTCGACAATCAGACCGGGCCAATCGACAAACGCCACGTCGCCGCCTCCGGCGCCCTGCCGCCGGGCTTCGCCCCCGTCGAGATCGACGGTCGCTTCTATTGGGATGGTGGGCTCGTTTCCAATACGCCGCTGCAGAAGGTGCTGTCGCAGGAGCTCGAGAGCGATCTCCTCATCTTCCAGCTCGATCTCTTCAGCGCCACCGGACCCATGCCGAGGGATCTGGCCGACGTGCAGGCGCGCGAGAAGGAGATCCGCTTCTCCAGCCGCACGCGCATGAACACCGATCTCTTCCGCCGCATGCAGACGGTGCGCATGGCCGCCAAGCGGCTGATGGCCAAGCTGCCGCCCGAGCTGGCGGAGGACCCCGACGCCAAGATCCTCGCAAAGATCGGCAATGACGGCGCCGTCACCATCGTCCACCTCATCTATCGCCAGGCGGCCTATGAGGGCCATTCGAAGGATTACGAGTTCTCGCGCCTGTCGGTCGAAGATCACTGGGCCGCCGGTTATCGGGATGTCTGCGAGACGCTGGAAAGCGAGGAGTGGATGACGCGGACCCGGCCGGAAAACGGCATCCGCATTCTCGACCTGGCGGAACCATCGCTCAAGCACCGCCACGCGTGAGAGGTAACCATGCGACACAGAGGGAAGGGAGAAGGCGCATGAAACTGAAGGACAAGGTCTGCATCGTCACCGGATCGGCAAGCGGCATCGGCCGCGCCATCGCTGCGAAATATGTGGCCGAAGGCGCGCGCGTCGCGATCGCCGATCTCAAGCTGGACGCCTCGGAGGCCACCGCCGCCGAACTCACGGCCAAGGGGCCGGGGGAAGCCTTCGGCATCGCCATGGATGTCACGAACGAGGCGGCCGTCAATGAGGGCGTCGCCGCCGTGGTTTCGCGCTGGGGCAGGGTGGACGTGCTCGTCTCCAATGCCGGCATCCAGATCGTCCATCCGGTCGAGGAATTTCCCTTCGAGGATTGGAAGCGCATGCTCTCGATCCATCTCGACGGCGCCTTCCTCACCACCAAGGCCTGCGTGCCGCATATGAAGACGCAGGGCGGCGGCGCCATCATCTATATGGGCTCGGTTCACAGCCACGAGGCCTCGCCGCTCAAATCCGCCTATGTCACCGCCAAGCATGGTCTCCTGGGCCTCGCCCGCGTGGTCGCCAAGGAAGGCGGGCCGCACGGCATCCGCTCCAACGTCATCTGCCCCGGCTTCGTGCGCACGCCGCTCGTCGACAAGCAGATCCCCGAACAGGCCAAGGCACTTGGCATCTCCGAGGATGAGGTCGTCAAGAAGATGATGCTCGGCGGCACGGTGGACACGGAATTCACCACCATCGACGACGTCGCCGAAGTCGCCCTCCTCTTCGCCGGCTTCGAAACCAACGCCCTGACCGGCCAGTCGCTGGTGGTCAGCCATGGGTGGTACATGCAGTAAGGGTCCGTTCGGCTTTATCGAGACAATGGCGAGATGCCGTCCGCATCTCGCCGCTCCTCACGTTCTTGTGCCTTGCCAGCGCCGCCTGCCGCGGAAAGAGTGACGGCGCCGATGCGTTCGGCGAAATCTTGAGGAGGGTCGGATGGGCGATGGGACAAAGAACGGGGCCGAGGGCCCGGTCATCACGCAGGCGATGATCAAGGCCTATGACGACTACACCCATCTGACGCTCGATCGGCGCGGCTTCATGCAGAAGCTGACCGTGCTGTCGGGGTCTGCGGCGAGTGCTGCGGCGATCGCGCCGCTGCTCGCCGCAAGCGGCGCCCGGGCGGCGCTCGTGGCGCCCGACGACACCCGGCTGAAGACCGAGACGGTCACCTATCCCGGCGAGGGCGGCACGATGAGCGGCTACCTCGCCCGGCCTGCCGAGGCGACGGGCCGGCTGCCGGCGGTCATCGTCATTCACGAAAATCGCGGTCTGAACGCGCATATCCGCGATGTCGCGCGCCGCATGGCGCTCGAAGGCTTCGTGGCGCTCGCACCGGATTTCCTTTCGCCCGATGGCGGCACGCCGGAGAACGAGGACGAAGCCCGCACGAAGATCGGCGCCCTCGACCCGGCACGGACCGTCGGCAATGCCAAGGCGACGATCGCCTTTCTCGCCGGATATGCGCAAGCCAATGGCAAGGTCGGCGCCGTCGGCTTCTGCTGGGGCGGCGGGCTGGTCAACCGGCTGGCGGTGGCCGCACCCGATCTCGGCGCCGGCGTCGCCTATTACGGTGCGCAGCCGCCGGCCGATCAGGTGCCCGCCATCAAGGCGCCGCTGCTTCTCCACTATGCCGGGCTCGACGAGCGCATCAATGCCGGCATCGAGGACTATCGCGCGGCGCTGACCAAGGCCGGCAAGACCTTCACGATCGAGATCTATGACGGCGTCAACCATGCCTTCAACAACGACACCTCCGCCGCGCGCTACGACAAACCCGCCGCCGACCTCGCCTGGAGCCGGACGGTGGCGTTTTTCAAAAACTATCTCGGGTAGAGCGAGGATTTAGGCCCGTTCGCCGAGACGCGACTCAGCGGGCTGTCAGCCGCGGGATTGCCGAGGTGTCGACATCGCGCTCCGCACGCCAGGCATCATGCGCGGCCTGCATGCGCAGCCAGACGGCTGCCCCGTCGCCGAACATCTTGCCGAGGCGCGCAGCAACGGCGGGCGAGATGGGCCGGCGCTCCTTGAGAATGTCAGTCAGCTGATGGCGCGGCATGCCGAGCATCTTGGCGACATCTGTCCTCGATCGCCCCGTCGCAGCAATGACCTCCTCCAGCAGAAGGCCGGGATGCGAGGGGCAGCGCTCTTGTGTCACCTCTTCGTTCGGCATGGTCTGTTCCTCCGCGTTGCGAAGCGCTCAATGATACTGGTCCAGGTCGACGCCCTTCGCGTCGCCGTCTTCGAACTCGAAGGTGATACACCAAGGCCGTTGACGTGCACCGTATATCGCTGGGGCACGAAGCCCAGCAGCAGGTGAAAATCGAAGCCCGGCAAGTTCATTTCCTCGACCCGCGCAGCGGCATTCAAACGGTCGAGCCTCAGCAAGATCCGCTTATGAAGCGCGGGTGCGATGCGCCGTGTTCGCCCCGTCTTGAAGAGCTCCGACAGCCCTTTGCTGCGGAAGGAGAGGATCATGAGTCCTAATAAATAAAATCCTCATGGTCGGCAACCGGTACTGCCTTCGGTCTCTACTCCAGCAACCCCCGCGCCGCCTCGCGGCCGGCGTCGGCGAGCGCCCGGTAGTCGCCGGTGCGGCGGGTGCGGTGGCGCCAGATGAGGCCGATGGTGCGGGCGGGCTGCGGCTCGGCGAAGGGGACGATTCGCAGGCGGTTGCGGCCGCGCTCCTCCTTGACTGCGATCTCCGGGATCAGCGTGATCCCCATGCCGTGGCTGACCATCTGCAGGAGCGTCGCCATGGAGGTGGCGCCGTAATTGGCGACACGCCGCCCGGCCGCCGTGCCGCAGACGGCAAGCGCCTGGTCGCGCAGGCAATGGCCTTCCTCCAGCAGCAGCAGCCGGTCGAGATCGACCTCCGTCTCGCTCATCGGCGAGACGAGCACTGTCTGCTCGTCCTCGGCGCTCGCGATCAGGAAGCGGTCGCGGAACAGCTCCTCCGCCTCCAGCGCCTCGTCACGATGGGGAAGGGCGATGATGGCGCAGTCCAGCCGGTTGGCCTTCACATCGTCGATGCAGGTGGACGTCAGCGTCTCGCGCAGTTCCACCTCGAGGCGCGGATAGCGATGTTTGAGCAGCGGGATGAGGCGCGGAACGAGATAGGGGGCGACGGTGGGGATGATGCCGACCTTCAGCCGGCCGATGAGGATGCCCGACGCCTGGCGCGTCCGCTGGTAGAGCCCGTCGATTGCCGCCAGGATGGCGCGGATCTCGGGCAGCAGCGCCTCGCCCTCGGCCGTCAGCTTGGCGCCGGCGCGCTGGCGCTCGAACAGGCTGACGCCCAGGCCCTTCTCCATCTCCGCGATCTGGGCCGAGAGCGCCGGCTGGCTGACATTGACCGCTTCCGCGGCCCGGCCGAAGTGGCGGGCGGTGGCCAGAGCCTCGAAATAGCGCATCTGGCGGACGGTCGGCATGATCGGAAAATCCTATCGTGGCATTCATCAAATACGATTGGAAATTATAACACGGCGATGCGATAAGCACAGGGCCATGTCTCAGTGCCGTCGATGCATCCGCGCGCCGTTTCTCGCGCCAGCGCCGCAGGGAGGGACGAACATGGCCCTGCCGGGCACTGCCCGGTCCCGCACAGGAAAGAAGAGGAAATTGGCCATGACCGATCGTCCGACAATGACCACCACGGCCGGCGCACCGGTGCCGGACAACCAGAATTCGCTGACCGCCGGCCCGCGTGGCGGCGTCATGCTGCAGGATTACCAGCTGATCGAGAAGCTGGCGCATCAGAACCGCGAGCGCATTCCGGAGCGCGCCGTCCACGCCAAGGGTTGGGGTGCCTATGGCACGCTGAAGATCACCGGCGACATTTCCAAATACACCAAGGCGGCCGTCTTCCAGCCGGGCGCCGAGACCCCGATGCTCGCCCGTTTCTCGACCGTTGCCGGTGAACAGGGTGCGGCGGATGCCGAGCGCGACGTGCGCGGCTTCGCGCTGAAGTTCTACACCTCGGAAGGCAATTGGGATCTGGTCGGCAACAACACGCCGGTCTTCTTCGTCCGCGATCCCTACAAGTTCCCGGACTTCATCCACACGCAGAAGCGCCACCCCAAGACCAATCTGCGCTCCGCCACCGCCATGTGGGACTTCTGGTCGCTCTCGCCGGAAAGCCTGCACCAGGTGACAATCCTGATGTCGGACCGTGGCTGTCCGGTATCGCCGCTGCACATGAACGGCTACGGCTCGCACACCTTCTCCTTCTGGAACGATGCCGGCGAGCGCTACTGGGTGAAGTTCCACTTCAAGACCCAGCACGGCCACAAGTTCTATACCAACGAGGAAGCCGAGACCGTCATCGGCAAGACGCGCGAGAGCTACCAGGAAGCCCTGTTCGGCGCGATCGAGGAAGGCAACTATCCGCGTTGGACCGTCCAGGTTCAGGTCATGCCGGAACTCGATGCCGAGAAGACCAGCTACAACCCCTTCGACCTGACGAAGGTCTGGCCGCATAGCGAGTACCCGCCGATCGATGTCGGGGTGCTGGAGCTGAACCGCAATCCGGAAAACTACTTCGCCGAGATCGAGAACGCCGCCTTCTCGCCGTCGAACATCGTCCCGGGCATCGGCTTTTCGCCGGACAAGATGCTGCAGGCCCGCATCTTCTCCTATGCGGATGCGCATCGCCATCGCCTCGGCACGCATTACGAGCACATCCCGGTCAATCAGCCGAAGTGCCCGGTGCACCACTATCACCGCGACGGCCAGATGAACACGTTCGGCGGCATCCGCACCGGCAATCCGGACGCCTATTACGAGCCGAACTCCTTCAACGGCCCGGCGGAAGCACCGGCCGCCCAAGAACCGCCGCTGCGGATCGATGGCGACATGGCCCGCTTCAATCATCGCGAAGGCAATGATGATTACGGCCAGCCGCGCGCGCTGTTCAACCTGTTCAGCGCCGAGCAGAAGGCCCGCCTGTTCTCCAACATCGCGGCTGCGATGGGCGGCGTCCCGGGCTTCATCGTCGAGCGCCAGCTCGGCCATTTCAAGCTCGTGCATCCGGACTACGAAGCCGGCGTGCGCGCCGCGCTCGAAAAGGCGCATGGCTACAAGGCCGACACGATCAGCGCCGACCAGCCGGCCGCTGCCGAGTAATCGGCTCTGACGCAGAGATTTTGAACGCCGGGGGTGGCAACATCCCCGGCGTTCCCGTGCGAATTGGTAGCTGTAGTGAACCTCTCGGGTGCGGAGACCACGACCCCCTCTGGGCTGCCGCCCATCTCCCCCCAAGGGGGGGCGAGACCGAGGGTCATGCTCCTTGCCTCAATGGGGCGATGCGCCGAGCTATCTTCACTGGCACTTCCGATGTTTCAGATCGTCCTGCCGATCGTCGGCAAAGAGGATTGTCCGGCCCAAGGATGGCGAGCCCGTGCGATGGCCGGCAGGCCAGAGGGGGACTTGGCCTCGGCTGGGGAGACGCGATCCGAGAGGAACAGCGCCAGCCTATCCGGACATCCGGCTAAGCCCGCCGCTCTCTCCACAACGAACCGAAAAGAGCCGCCCCAGTCAGGCCGCGCGCTTCAACAGCCAGGCGTCATGCGCAACAAGGAAATCTCGGAGGCGGTCGGGATAGTCCTCCGTCACCGCCTCCCTCACGCTCTTGCGCTGCGAGAGGGCAGCGCGCCAGGCGCGGACCTTTGGAGTCTCATTGAAGACGCCCGTGTCGGCGATCAGGTCGAAGACATCGAAATAGCGGAAGATCGGGGCGAAGACGGCGTCGACGAGACTGAACTCGGAACCGGCGAAGAAGGGCGTTGAACCAAGCTCAGCCTCGATCCGGCCGAACTTGTCGATCAGAGCCTGGCGCTTGCTCTCATAGGCCTCCGTGGTCTTCGCTGTCTCGAAGCCCCAGAGGTCGGCAAGGATGGAGGAGCCGAACTCGATCCAGCCGCGATGGCGGGCGCGGCTGAGCGGGTCGGCGGGATGAAGCGGATGAGGCTGGGTGTCTTCGAGATATTCGCAGATCACGGCGCTTTCGAACAGAACATCCCGCGTCCCATCCTTTCTCTCGATCAGCAGCAGAGGCACCTTGCCGAGTGGTGAGAGGGCAAGGAACCAATCCGGCTTCATCGAGAGGTCGACGAACCGACGGTCGAAGGGCACCTGTTTTTCCGAAAGTGCAATGGCTGCACGCTGGACATAGGGGCAAAGGTGGTGGCTGACCAGCACCAGCGTCGTATCGGTCATGATGAAGGGTCCTCTCATCCGGGTTGAAACTCAGCAGCAGCGGAACAGGGCTGACTAAGCAGGCCTGCCGCTCTGCCATATACATGCAATTGCATCTATGCCGGCTTGCGTCGCCTGTCAATCTCGATGTAAATGCATCTATGTCTGATTGCCCGACCCCTTCCTCCGCCGCCCCCTCGCCATCATCCGTCAACGCCTGGGTCCGACTGATGCGTGCCCAGCGCATCCTACTTGCTGCGATCGAACAGGATCTGAAGGCGGCGGGTCTACCGCCGCTGGGCTGGTACGATGTGCTGCTGGAGCTCGCGCGGGCTGCGGATGGACGGCTTCGGCCCTACGAGATCGAAGACCGGATTCTCTTGGAGCAGCACAATCTCTCGCGCTTGCTCGATCGGATGGAGAAAGCCGGTCTGGTACGGCGAGAGGTGTTTTCCGAAGATGGTCGCGGTCGCTGGGCGGTGATCACGGAGGACGGGCGGGCCATGCAGAAGGGGATCTGGGCCGTCTATGGCCAGGCAATCAGGACGCATGTCGGCGAGAAACTGAGCGATGCCGAGGCGGTGCAGCTCTCCGACCTGCTTGCTCGTCTGTCCACAAAAGTGTGACTGGGCAGCATCGGATCAAGCCGTCGACAGGATCCACCACGCGAACCCGCCTGCTGCAGAGAGCCAGATCGTCACGATGACAATCAACCCGGCCCGGCTCACCGGCCTATCGGCCTGCGCCTCCGCCTTCGCGCGCGCTTCCGCCATCACGTCAGGCGGGATCAGCCGCAGCGCAAGCAGGATGCCGAGCGGCACGAGCAGAAAATCGTCGAGGAGCCCGAGGCCGGGGATGACATCGGGAATGAGGTCGATCGGCGAGAGCGCATAGGCAGCAACGGCGGCGGCCACGAGACGGGCGAGCCAGGGCGTGCGCGGATCGCGGGCCGCAAACCAGAGGGCGACCACCTCCCGCTTTAGCCGCCGCGCGGCTCGACGGGCCCGTGCAAGAAGAGCTTCGCCGATCACGGCGCGAGCGGCCGCTGCGTCTGCAGGGGGGCGGGCGACTGTGCCCGTCGCGCCCCGCCATTCCGGGGCTTGCGCAGCGTTCCGACGTGCAAGCGATGCATGCGCAGTCCTACCACCCGGCCAGCAACTGCCCGGCTCGCAGGCGCGACTGGCGGGAGAGGGGGCGGACGGTAACGTCGAGATCCTCGTCCACCGAGGGGAGCGAGATGTTGTCGAGGCAGGCGGTGATATGGTTGGTGATGGCGCTCGACAAGGACGGCGACAGGCCGGGGCGCTTCATGATGCCGATCTGCACCGGGGCGAGCGGTGGGAAACCATCGGCCTGGGTCAGCACCTTCATGCCGCTGCGCAGCGCCGATTCGGGCATGACCGAGACGGCCATGCCGGCAAGCACCGCCGCGGCGATCACGGTGGAGGACCAGCTGGTGAAGAGGATGTTGTATTCCCGGCCGGTCGCATCGAGCGAGGCGCAGGCCGCCTGGCGCCACTGACAGTCGCGCTTGCCGACGGCGAGCGGCACCGGGGCATGTTCGGGCAGGGGATGGTTGTTCGACGCCACCCAGCAGAGCGGCTCGGTGCGCACCACGTCGGAAGCGCGGGCCCGCGGCGAATGGGTGACGAGCGCAATATCGAGATCGCCGCGCGCCATCTTCTCGCTCAGATCGACCGAGGGCTCGCAGACGATGTAGAGTTCCACATTGGGGTGGGTCTTGGCGAAGCGGGCGATGATTTCCGGAATATAGCGGTCGGCATAGTCATCCGGCGTGCCGATGCGCAGCGTGCCTTCCAGGCGGTTGTCGTCGAAGGCGGCGACGGCCTCGTTGTTCAGGCGAATCATGCGCCGCGCATAGTTGAGCAGCTTCTCGCCCTCGGCCGTCAGCCGGTTGCCGCGGCCGTCCTTCGTGAAGAGCGCCTTGCCGATCCGCTCCTCGAGCCGCCGCATCTGCATGGAGACCGCCGATTGTGTCTTGAACACGCGATCGGCCGCGCGCGTGAAGCTGCCCGTATCGGCGATGGCGACGAAGGTTTGGAGCTGGTCGAGATCGAGCGGGGACGACATGGACGGCGCCTATCAGTAGGGTTGATGGATAACATTAAAAACATTCGTTAGACTGATCAATAGATTTTCGCGACACTGCAACCGTCGAACAGCATTTCCGACAGACGCTACAAGCCCAGCACTCAGCCCTGCGATCCGTCCGATCGCGGGACCGGACCCGACGTGCATTGATGAAGGAGTAGACCCATGCGCACGGCCGAATGCCCCTCGATCATCCCGCTTGAAGGGCCGGTTTCCGCGCCCCGCATCGTGACGGCCCTGACATGGATGGCGAAGGCGTGGCGTGTCCTGCGAAACCGCCAGGTGACGATGCGCCTCTGCGATCTGAGCGACGCGCAACTGCTCGATATCGGCCTGACCCGGGCGGATATCAGCGAAGCACTGGCCGAACCGCTTCTCCAGGATCCCTCCGGCCGCCTTAATCTCGTCGCCCGCGACCGGGCGGCACGCTTCTACCGGGCTGCGCGCCGATAGCGCGTTGCCTCTCCGAACGCCCGCATGACGGGCCAACCGCCCCGCAGGGAGAGAGCCAAACGTCCCCTGCCACCTGACCCGGCCCGACCCTTCAGTCGGCGCCGGGATTTTTCGTTGCGGCTGTCAGCCCTTCCTGGCGGTGAAGCCGGCGAAGAGGCCATCGATCGCCTTCTGATATTCCTTCTGCACCTCGAGCCCGCTCTCGAACATGGCGCTGAACATCTCGACGGCAGGCGCTTTCGGCTGCGGCTTTTCAGGCTCAGCCTGGCCGGCGCCCTTGGCGGTGCTCGCCACCATATCCTGGAACGCCTTGAGGAACGGGTTGAGGGCAAAGGGGTCCGGTGTCGATGTCGGCTTGGCACTGGCCTTGGGCGCGGTGAAGAAGGCCTGCATGGCCTGCGTGAACGGATTGTCGAAGGCGCCGAGCGGGGCTGCCTGTTCCGGCTTGCGCGCAAAGCCCGCCGCTTCGAGCCAATTCTGCATGGCTGCGCCGAAGGGGTTGGCGTCCGGGGCGGACGGCTTCATCTGGCCGGTCGCCTGCTTGAACAGCCCGCCCATCAGCGCATTGGCGACCACCGGCATCATCGACTGGTAGATTTCCTGGCCGATCCCCGTCAACCGCGCTGCCTGCTCGGCGACGGCGCGTGCCGTTTCCGGCGAGCCGAACAGGCCGAGCAGGGCGGCATTGCCATCGGCAAGGCCCTGCGGCGTGAAGGCCTTGGTCATATCCTCGAAATAGCGGGCATAGTTGCCTTGGCTGATCGCGGCGAGGAAGGTGGTGAAATCATAAGGATTGGCAGCCTTGCTCTTCAGTCCGGCCGAGAAGGCCGGCATTAGCGCGGCCATGGCCCGGGCCATCTGCTCCTGCGCCAGCCCATATTGCTTGGCCATGATGTCGATCGCGCGCCCGTCTTGAGCCTGCATCATCATGTCAAACAGCGGGATCATGCGCGCATTCCTTCTTGAGTGCCGGCCGGTGAATGGCCAGCACTATAAAGGGAAATGGCAGCGAGGAAATCGGTTTATGCGTGAGAGCTGTCAATACTGATAGTCGGCGAAGACCGGCTCGACCGAGCCGCCCCAAGCGCCGTGATAGCGTGTCAGCATGTCTTCGGCGAGCGTTGCGCCCTTGGCCAGCACTTCTTCCACGGGCAGCAGGAACAGGCTCTCATCCATGCCTTCGCCGTTCAGCCGGCCGCGCCGCTTCAGCCCCGACTTGGAGAGCGCCACCACCTCGCGGCCGATCTCGCGCAGGCTGCGGCCGGCGATCTCCGCCGCAAGGCCCTTGGCCGGCGCCGCGTCGCGCAGCGCCACGACCTCGGCATGGGTCCAGCCCGCCGTCAGCGCATCGGCCGCGGCCAAGGCCTCGGCGTCGTAGAGCAGTCCGACCCAGAAGGCCGGCAGGGCGCAGATCCGCCGCCACGGCCCACCATCGGCGCCGCGCATCTCCAGGAAGCGCTTCAGCCGCACATCCGGGAAGAGGGTGGAGAGGTGGTTGGTCCAATCGCCCATGTTCGGCGTTGGGTCGGAGAGCTCGTCCTTCAGCGCCCCGTTCAGGAACTGGCGGAAGGTCACATGGGTGCAGTCGTGGTAGCGCCCATCGCGCACGACGAAATACATCGGCACGTCGAGCGCCCAATCCACATAATCGGCAAAGCCGAAATCCGGGCGGAAGGCGGCTGGCAGCACGCCGGCGCGCTGGTTGTCGGTGTCGCGCCAGATCTCGCCGCGCCAGGAGAGCAGGCCGTTCGGCTTGCCCTCGGTAAAGGGCGAGCTGGCAAAGAGGGCAGTGGCGAGTGGCTGCAGCTTCAGCGAGGTGCGCATCTTGGCCGCCATGTCGGCCTCGGAGGAAAAGTCGAGGTTCACCTGGATCGTGCAGGTGCGGTACATCATGTCGAGCCCGTGGCTGCCGACCTTGGGCATGTAGCGGGTCATGATGTCGTAGCGCGATTTCGGCATGCGCGGCGTTTCGGCCAGCGTCCATTTCGGGCTGCCGCCCATGCCGAGGAAGCGGATGCCGAGCGGCTCCGCGATCTCGCGCAGCATGGCGAGGTGTCCGTTCGATTCCGCGCAGGTCTGGTGCAGCGTCTCGAGCGGCGCGCCGGAGAGCTCGAACTGCCCGCCCGGTTCGAGCGAAATCGCGCCGGCGCCGCCGGGTGCGACGAGGCCGATCAGGAAGCCGGCATCGACGATCGGATCCCAGCCGGTGCGGGCCTGCATGCCCTCGAGCAGCGCCAGAATGCCGCGGTCCCCGGCATAGGGCACGGGGCTGTTATCGGCGCGATAGAAGACGAATTTTTCGTGCTCGGTGCCGATCCGGAAGGCCTCTTCCGGTTTGCAGCCTTCGGCCAGATAGTCCGTCAGCTCTGAAAGGGAGGTTACCGGCGTCTGGTCGGTGGTGTCGCGGGCCATGAGCGTCTTCTTGCAGCGGCAGGACCCTTCGAACGTCGAGGGTCGAGACAGGGTGATTGGACTGGATCGACCGGGCGCGCAAGTGAAATTCTCTCAACGCCACTTCAATTCCGCGCGTCGATCAGCATCCCTATCGCCAGTCGCCGCGGCTCGCCTGGAGTACGGCCAGCGCCGCCACCGCGGCCGTATCGGCGCGCAGGATGCGGGGGCCGAGCGGAATGGCGGTGACGAAGGGAAGGGCGTGCAGCCGCTGGCGCTCGGCTTCCGAGAAACCACCCTCCGGGCCAACAAGCAATGCCAACGCCTGCTCCTCGATCCTCTCCAGGATCGGCAGCGGATTGTTGCTTTCCGCCCCCTCGTCGCAGAAGACCATCCGCCGATCGGGCGACCAGTCGTCGAGCAGCGCATCGAGCCGGACCGGTTCCAGCACCGCCGGCACGGCGAGGATGCCGCACTGCTCGGCCGCTTCCATGACATTGGCGCGCAGCCGCTCCAGGCTGCCGAGCTTGCCCTGCACATGCTGGGTCATGACTGGTTGCAGCAGGCCGGCGCCCATTTCTACTGCCTTCTGGACGAGATAGTCGAGCCGCCCGACCTTCAGCGGCGCGAAGAGATAATGGAGATCGGGGAGCGGCGGCTGAGGCCGCGTCTGCTCTTCGAGCACCAGCTCGACCCGCTTGCGGGTCGGGAAGCGCAGCCGCGCGCGCCATTCGCCGTCCCGACCGTTGAAGAGCAGGACCTCGCGTCCTTCCTCCATGCGCAGCACATTGGCGAGGTAATTGACCTGTTCGCGGCTCGCTTCGACGACGGCGCCGTCATGAAGCGGGGCCTCGACGAACAGGCGCTGCAAGCGGAAATTGGCGCGCATGGCCGCTCCCTAGAGAAAGATGGCGGCCAGAATGGCATAGACCAGCGCCGCAAGCAGCGCCGATGCCGGCACCGTCACCACCCAGGCGGCGACGATGGTCAGGAAATGCGAGCGGCGGACCAGCCGGCGGTGCTGGATCTCGTCGGGGCTGCGCTCGACGGCGGCCTTGAACTCGGTCTGGCCGGTCTTCTTGCGCACATAATCGAGCCGAAGCTTGGAGTGGCGGGTGAACCATTCACGGAAGAAGCCGATGCCGAAGACGGCGCCAACGGCGATATGGGTGGTCGAGATCGGGAGGCCGAGCGAGGAGGCGAGCAGCACGGTGATCGCCGTGCCCAGCGCCACGCAGAAGGCGCGCATCGGGTTGAGCTTGGTGATCTCCTCGCCGACGACCGAGATCAGCTTCGGCCCGTACAAGATCAGCCCGCAGGAAATGCCGAGCGCGCCGATCAGAAGCACCCAGAAGGGTACGATCGCCGCAAGCGCCGGTCCGCTGCCACCGACATTGGCGACGATGGAGGAGAGGGGGCCGACGGCGTTGGAGACATCGTTCGAGCCGTGGGCAAAGGAGAGCAGGGCGGCCGATAGGATCAGTGGCAGGCGAAAGAGCGGGCGGAGTGCCTGGTTGCGGTTCTCGAGCCCCACCGCCTGCCTCGCGATCACGGCGCGGGCGAGCGGATAGGTGAGGAGCGCGACGGCGAGGCCGATACCAAGCCCTGTCAGTGGCGCGACGCTCACGACGCGCTCCATGCCGATCAAAGCGAAATAGGCGGCGAAGGTGCCGGTCATGACGGCGAGCAGGATCGGCATCCAGCGCACCGCAGCTGCGATCTTGTCGTCGCGATAGAGCACGAAGACCTTGAGGAAGAACAGGAGCCCTGCGGCGACCGCCCCGCCGAGAAAGGGCGAGATGACCCAGCTCAGCGTGATGCCGCCAAGCGACAGCCACTGGACGGAGGAGAAGCCGACGGCCGCCACGCCGGCGCCGAGAATACTGCCGACCAGCGAATGAGTGGTGGAGATCGGTGCCTTCAGCCAGGTCGCGAGGTTGATCCAGACGGCCGCCGAGACGAGTGCGGCCATCATCACCCAGACCAGCACCTCGCCAGATGGGAAGGTGCTCGCATCGAGGATCCCGCCTTCGATGGTCGAGACCACCCGGCCCCCGGCAAAGACCGCGCCTGCGATCTCGAACACGGCGGCAATGGCGAGGGCGAGCGGCAGGCTGATCGCCCGCGCACCGACCGCAGCACCGACATTGTTCGTCACGTCGTTGGCGCCGATATTCATGGCCATATAGGCGCCGATGGCGGCAGCGGCGATGATAACGACCGCCCCTTGCGAGCCGGTGACCGCCCCGGCCGCCATGACCATGGCGAGCACCAGCATGATCAGGCCGAAACCGAGCCCTACGGAGCCGCGCAACACATGGTTGGAGGCGGCCTCCTGCAGGGAGAGCTTGTCGAGATCCTTGTCGAGCGTCGGTTTTTCCAGGAAATGCGTCATCGGTTCTGTCAGGTCCTCGGTCCGCAGAACGGGCCGACTCAGGGCGTCGTCTATTCAAACATGGAATGGCGACAGGAGGTTCAGAACCACCGTATCGCCACTGAAAAATCTTGGAATTTACATCCAGGCGGAGCACCGCGCCGTCGCGCTGCTATCGACAATAGGCGGAGCGGTTCGCCTAGCCGGCTGCCGATGTCGGCTGGGCCTTGCCGTCCGAATTCATCGTGGCCAGGAGCCGGGTCTGATAGTCGAGGATGAGCGTGCGCAGGCTCGGCTCGGCGACATTGCCCGCCGCCTCTGTGAAGCCCATCCATTCCAGCCGGCGGCTGCCCTTCTCGGGAAAGCGCTTGGCCATGTCGAAGACGACGAGGGGGTAGACCTTGACCACGACCGAGAGCTTCAGCCCATGGCTCATGCGCTTGTCGTAGCGATAGCTGCCGATCGAATCCGGCGAGACCTGGCCCTTGACGCCAGCCTCTTCCCAGGCCTCGCGGCCGGCAACCTCGTGCGACGCCCGGTTTTCCATCGGCCAGCCCTTCGGGATCACCCAGCGGCCGGTGTCGCGGCTGGTGATCAGCAGCATCTCGGGCATCGCGCTCTTCTTGCGAAAGCGGTAGCAAAGGGCTGCGTACTGCACCCTCTCGGGGCGACGGAACATCAGGCGGGCCTCGGAAAGGAGGCTATCGATCACGTTCAATTCAAGGTGGTCCTTTCGAGGAACCAGGGCATGTCAGGTCGGCATGGAGGAACCACCGCCCGCGACACGCAGCGAAACAGGGATAGCGAAGAGATAGGAAGGGCAGGGGCGCTTGAGTAGGATGCGCATGCTCATATCGTCCGCTTTCGTACACGCCAATTGCCAAAAAATCCAGTGTTCGACCGACACGGCTGCGTCCAATCGCGACCGAAACCGGCGGAGGGGTCTGCGCCCATTCAGGGCGAAGACTGTTGGTCAAGAGTTACCTTACGAGCCTTGTCCAGGCCTGTTGACCGGGAGACCAGGCAGAGGGCGTCAGCCGCCGAAGATCGTGCGCAGGAAATCGACGCCGCGGTCGTCGAACGAGACGGCACCCTGCTTGTTGCCGGGGCCAACGACGATGACCTTGGTGCCAATCGAGGTGCGGGCATAGAGATGCTCCACATCCTCGTTCATCATGCGGATGCAGCCGGACGACATGTTCTGGCCGATGCTCCAGGGCTGGTTGGTGCCATGGATGCGGAAGCCGGAATCGCTCTTGCCCTTGTAAAGATAGAGGGCGCGGGCCCCGAGCGGATTGTCCAGCCCGCCCGGCTGGAAGTCCGGCAGGATATGGCCCTTCTTGCGCTCGCGGGCGATCATTTCCGGCGGCGGCGTCCAGCCCGGCCATTCGGCCTTGCGCTGCACCTTGACCACGCCCGACCAGCCGAAGCCTTCGCGGCCGACGCCGATGCCATAGCGCGTCGCCTTTTTCGGGCCTTCGACCAGGTAGAGGAACTTGTTGTTGGTATCGACGATGATGGTGCCCGGTTCCTCATTCGTCTGGAGCCGTACCTTGGTGCGCCAATATTTGCTGGCTGGCTTGCGCTGCTCGCCCGCGATCCGCACCACGTCGCTCGTGGCCGTCGCGGCCGCCGGTCGTTCCAGGGGCACCGCACCGGCCGTCGAAGCGCCGAGCGCCACGGCTGCCGCCACCACCAGACCCAGCCGCCGCAGCGCGCCGTGAGATCCTGTCGTCATCGTCATGTCCTGTCTTCTCCAACCCCGTCTGCCATGCTGGCGGTCCCGAAGCAGAGACCGCCGATCATGCCGACAACCGTAAGTCACAAACTGCCTTCGGAACATCCGAGTTTTCCTGGATAGGCCGTTTGCGGGCGGCCCTGCTGTTACGTGGGAAACGGCTGTTGCGCAAAGGACACGCTGTCGCCGCTCCGCCGGGCCTTCCGGCCTTAGATCACCTTGACCTTGGTGCCGACAGTCACCCGCTCGTAGAGATCCGTCACGTCCTCGTTGCGCATGCGGATGCAGCCGGAGGAGACGGCATAGCCGATCGTCCAGGGGGCATTGGTGCCGTGGATGCGGTAGAGCGTCGAGCCGAGATACATGGCGCGGGCGCCGAGCGGATTGGCCGGGCCTCCCTCCATGGAGGCGGGGAGGTAGTGGCCCTTGGCCGCCTCGCGGCTACGCATTTCGGCCGGCGGCGTCCAGGTCGGCCATTCGGCCTTGCGGGTCACCGTGTGGGTGCCCGCCCATTCGAAGCCGGGCTTGCCGACGCCGACCCCGTAGCGCCGCGCCTGTCCCTTGCCTTCGATTAGGTAGAGGAAGCGGTTGTTGGTGTCGATCACGACGGTGCCGGGCTTCTCGCCGCTCTCATAGGCGACCGTCTGCGGCAGAAATTGCGGGTCGATCGGGCGGACCGGCCGCTCCGCCGCCGTCAGCCCAACCGGCTGGACGAGGGCCGGTGTGCGGCGCTGGCCGAAGAGCGGCTGGCGCGCGGCCGGCACCGTCCCACCGACGCGCACGCCGGGTGGTGCCTCGAAACGCGTCCGCGGCGCCGGGGCCTGGCGGACCACGACCTGGCGGCGGACGGGCCGCCCCGCGCCAACCGGAGCGCCGAGCTGCATCAGCCAGGGTGCCGTCAGGTCCGGGCTGACGATCACCGGCGGTCGATCGCCATAGCGGCCGCGCTGATCGGCGGCGGCACTGTCGGCGAGAACCAGCGACAAGGCGGAAGTGAGGAGGAGCAGGATCTTCATCGGTGCGCTCGTTTCGTCTGTTTCGAAGCATTCGGTGGGAATGCGGGCTTTCGCCTCGCAGCAGGGCGGGCTAGGGGAAAACCTCGCATCGCGCCGGAGTCCGAAGCGTAAACGTCGAGTGGCGAAGCGGGTGGCGACGGGAGAAACCGTTCGGTAGGGTTATCGCCAGCTTTTCAGGCATGGTTGACGGTCGATGAACGACCCGGATGGAACAGGGTGGGGACGGCGGATGGATGGATTGCTCGAGGGCACCGATGGCGTCGTGCGCTGCGCCTGGCCGGCCAATCTGCCGGATTACCTCCTCTATCATGATGAGGAATGGGGCGTGCCGGTCGGCGAGGATCGCCGGTTGTTCGAGAGGATCTGCCTCGAAGGCTTCCAGTCCGGCCTTTCCTGGCTGACGATCCTGCGCAAGCGCGAGGCCTTCCGAAAGGCTTTCGCCGACTTCGACATCGATGCGGTCGCCGCCTTCACCGATGACGATGTTGCGCGCTGCCTGGCCGATGCCGGCATCGTCCGCCATCGCGGCAAGATCGTCTCGACGATCAACAATGCCCGCCGTGCCCAGGCGCTGCGCGACGAATTCGGCTCGCTCGCCGCCTATTTCTGGTCGCACGAGCCGAAGCCGGACGAGCGGCCGGCGGCGATGACGCTGGAAGTCCTGCGCGCCAACCCGACCACGCCGGTCTCGACTCGGATTTCCAAGGATCTCAAGAAACGCGGCTGGACCTTCGTCGGGCCGACGACGATCTATGCCTTCATGCAGGCCATGGGTCTCGTCAACGACCATATCGAAGGCTGCGCCTGCCGGCCTCGCATCGAGGCCCTGCGCGCGGGTTTTACCCGGCCCGTGCCGCTCAGCGCCGCTTCGAGAAGCTGAAGCCCAGAAGGCCGAGGCCGACGAGGGCCACCACCGAGCCGATCACCAGCCACCGGCTCTGCCCGGTCATGAAGCTGCCACCGACGAGGCCGAGCCCCTGCAGGGCCCAGAGCAGGCCGAGCACGAGGCAGATGATGCCGACGATCCGTGAAACACGCTGCATGGGTCTATCTTCCTCGTTGCTCGGAACGACCGCCGCTCCGTTGTCTTGAGGAAGCGCGCCGAGCCAGCCGGCGCGCCCCTCGAGCTTGAAATGTGGACTAGCCGCCGTTCTTGGCAAGCCAGGCCTTCATTTCGGCGATTTCCTTTTCCTGCGCTGCAATGATGCCTTCAGCGAGCGCGCGGATCTCGGCATCTTTGCCATATTGGAGCTCGACCTTTGCCATGTCGATCGCCCCCTGATGGTGGGCGATCATGCTGCGGGCGAAATCGACATCCGGCTTGCCGGTATAATCGATGCTCATGCCGTTCATCATCTTGTCATTGGCCGCGGCGAAGGCCTGGTTCGAGGGGACCTGGTCGTCCATGGGCATCGCCATGTCGCCGCTCATCGAGTGGCCGCTATGGCCGGCCTCCTGTGCCTGCGCGGCAACGAGGGGCATGGTGAGGGCGGCGATGGTCAGCAGGGCACCGGCTGCAGCGGCGCGCACTATCGTTCGGGAAGACATGCTCGTCTCCTTGTCCTGAGAAAACAGTGTTGAGGGATGTGCTCATTCGTCAGGAAAGGGCGCCGGGCTTGGGTGGCGGCACGCGCGGGGCCGGATCGCGCGCAACAAGCGCCGCCGCCTGCTCTCGCGTGAAGGCGGGCTTCAGGGCGAGGGGAAGTGTGGGCACGGCCTCTTCTGTCTCGATGGCGAAACAGGCGGCGCAGAGCAACGGGTGGATGGCGCGATGCCCGGCGCAGTCGTGGCCACAGGAGCCGGGCTGTGGCGCGTGGGACAGATTGCTCCCGTGGCCGGCATGCTGCGCGGCAGGGAGCGCCGCTGGGTCGCCATGGTGGGAATGGGCGCCCGCCGCGTGGCCCGGCAGCTGCGCCAGCGCCGGCATCCATCCGGACAGGATGGCGCAGAGCACGGCAAGGGCGAGGGCGAGGCGGCGCATGACCCCACCATAGACCCTCTCGCGGCAAAAAAAAGGCCGCGCCGCCCGGCGAACGCAAGGCGGCGCGAGCGCCGCCGGACCCGGCCGCGAGGCTTGCCGCATCCGGCCCTTTCGGATAGGGAAGGCGCCGTTCCCGATCCCCGCCTGCCGAAGGTTCGATCCTCATGAGCGACAAGAAGAAAAAGCCTCAGAAGCTCAAGGCGCGCCTGCCGCGCGGCTTCGTCGACCGCTCCGCCGCCGATATCCGCGCCGTCGATGAAATGGTCGCGAAAATCCGCGCCGTCTACGAGCGCTATGGCTTCGATCCGGTGGAAACGCCGCTGTTCGAATATACCGATGCGCTCGGCAAGTTCCTGCCCGACAGCGACCGCCCGAACGAGGGCGTCTTTTCGCTCAAGGACGATGACGAGCAGTGGATGAGCCTGCGCTACGACCTGACCGCGCCGCTCGCCCGCCATGTCGCGGAAAATTTCAACGAGATCCAGCTGCCGTACCGCAGCTATCGCGCCGGCTGGGTGTTCCGCAACGAAAAGCCCGGCCCCGGCCGTTTTCGCCAGTTCATGCAGTTCGATGCCGATACGGTCGGCGCGAGCGGCGTCCAGGCGGATGCCGAAATGTGCATGATGATGGCCGACACGATGGAAGCGCTCGGTATCGCCCGCGGCGACTATGTGATCCGGGTCAACAACCGCAAGGTCTTCGACGGCGTGCTCGACGGCATCGGCCTGAGCGGCGAGGAGAATGCCGGGCGCCGGCTCACCGTTCTGCGCGCCATCGACAAGCTGGATAAATTTGGGCTCGACGGCGTGCGTCTCCTGCTCGGCGCGGGCCGCAAGGACGAAAGCGGTGACTTCACCAAGGGCGCCGGGCTTTCCGAGGAGGCGATCGCCAGCGTGCTCGCTTATCTGGCGCAGGACAACTACCAGCCGTCCAGCGATCTCTATACGCAGGGCATTGACGAGCTCGGCCAGATCGAGGCGCTGGTGCGCGCCGGCGGCTACGCGGTCGATCGCATCAAGATCGATCCCTCCGTCATTCGCGGGCTCGAGTACTACACCGGCCCGGTCTTCGAGGCCGAGCTGACCTTCCCCGTCACCAATGAGAAGGGCGAGACGGTGGTGTTCGGCTCGGTCGGCGGCGGCGGGCGCTATGATGGGCTCGTCTCCCGCTTCATGGGCCAGCCGGTGCCGGCCACCGGCTTCTCGATCGGCGTCTCGCGACTGATGACGGCCTTGAAAAACCTCGGCAAGCTCGGCACGGAGGAGGTGCTGGCCCCGGTCGTCGTCTGCGTCATGGACCGCGAGATCGAGGCGCTCGGCCGCTACCAGCGCTTCACCCAGGCACTCCGCCATGCCGGCATCCGCGCCGAAATGTACCAGGGCAACAAGAAGAACTTCGGCGACCAGCTGAAATACGCCGACCGCCGCGGCGCGCCGCTTGCCATCATTCAAGGGTCGAGCGAGCGCGAGGCGGGCGAGGTACAGATCAAGGACCTGATCGAGGGCAAGCGCCTTTCTGGCGAGATCGAGGACAACGCCGCCTGGCGCGAGGCCCGCGTCGCCCAGGTCTCGGTGCCGGAAGAGGCCTTGGTCGACAAAGTCCGGGAGATGCTCGCCGCCCAGGCCGAAGACCGCGCCCGGAGCGATCCGTGACCTCAAACGTCGCGTCCGCCGAGCCCAAGCCCCCCTCTGCCTGCCGGCATCTCCCCCACAAGGGGGGAGAGGGCTGGGGGTTGGCGTCTCGTGCCCTCTCTGACGTCGGCGGGTTGGCCCGCCCGCAAACCTCAAAACACCCGGCACTTCGCAGACCCTCAACTCCCCTCGTGGCAGGCGCTCGCCCCACGGTCTCTCCCCCCTTGTGGGGGAGATGGGCGGCAGCCCAGAGGGGGTCTTGGCTCGCCACATGCTCCAGCTCTCCTGCCTCGGTCCTAGCCGAGCCACAGTCCCCCTCTGCCTGCCGGCATCTCCCCCACAAGGGGGGAGAGAGCTGGGGGTGGGCGTTCCGGTCCGTCTCCGCCACCGAGGCGCGTGCCGCATGAGCCTTTTGGACCTTCCCGATTTCGCTCCGGCCCTCTTGGCGCAGTTCTCGGCGCGGGCGGCGGAGCGCGTCAATACGCCGGTGATCCAGCCGGCCGATCCCTTTCTCGACATGGCGGGCGAGGATCTGCGGCGGCGGATCTTCTTGACCGCCAGCGAGACGGGCGCCCAGCTCTGCCTGCGCCCCGAATTCACCATTCCCGTCTGCCTGCGCCATATCGAAACCGCGACCGGCACGCCGAAGCGCTATGCCTATCTGGGCGAGGTATTTCGCCAGCGGCGCGAAGGCGCGGCCGAATTCTACCAGGCAGGCATCGAGGATCTCGGCGAAGGCGACACGGCGCGTGCCGATGCCCGCGCCATTCTCGATGCGAGCGAAATCCTCGCGACGCTGCTGCCGGGGCGGCCCCTCCAGCTGACGGTCGGCGACCAGGCCGTGTTCGAAGCGGTGATCCAGGCGCTCGGCCTGCCGCTCGGCTGGCGCAAGCGGCTGATCCACGCCTTCGGCGACCGCACCCATCTGGACCAGATGCTCGAGCGGCTCGCCCGCCCGCAGCCCATGCCGGGCCTGGACCCCGAAACCCAGGCCCTGCTCTCGGCCGGCGACGAGGCGGAGCTGGTGGCGCAGATTGCGGCGCGGATGGAGGCGACCGGCTATTCCACCAATGCCAGCCGCTCCCCGCTCGAAATCGCCCGGCGGCTGAAAGAAAAGCGCGAACTGGCCGAAACCCGGCTGGACGGCACGGCGCTCCTGTTGCTGCGCGAATTCCTGACGCTGGAATTGCCGCTTGCCGAAGCGCCGGCAGCGCTTGACGGCTTTGCCGATGCGGCGGGTCTCAGGCTCGGCGGCGCGCTGTCCCACTTCGCCGAACGGCTCGCCGCACTCGAAACCCTCGGAGCGGATCTCTCCGCCATGACCTACCGTGCCGCCTTCGGCCGCCCGCTCGACTATTACACCGGCCTCGTCTTCGAGATCGCCGAGCCCGGCGCCACCGAGGTCCTGGCCGGCGGCGGCCGCTTCGACCGGCTGATGACGCTGCTCGGGGCGCGCGACCATATCCCTGCCGTCGGCTTCGCCCTCTGGCTCGACCGCATCGCCGTGCTGCGCGGCGGGCAGGATCTTTCGGAGGGACGGGCATGACGCTCACCATCGCGCTCCCCTCCAAGGGCCGGATGAAGGAGGAGGCCTCGTCGATCTTCGAACGCGCCGGCCTGAAGATCACGGCCATCGGCAATGACCGCTCCTATCGCGGCCGGTTGGAGGGCATCGACGATGTCGAGATCGCCTTCCTCTCGGCCTCCGAAATTGCGCGCGAGCTCGGCGCCGGCGCAGTTGATTTCGGTGTCACGGGCGAGGATCTGGTGCGCGAAGGCCTCGCCGAGGCCGACCGCCGCGTCGAGATCTGCGTGCCGCTCGGCTTCGGCCATGCCGATGTCGTGGTGGCCGTGCCGGATCTCTGGCTCGATGTCGACAGCATGGCCGATCTCGGCGATGTCGCCGCCGATTTCCGCGCCCGCCACGGCCGCCGCCTGGCGATCGCCACCAAATATTGGCGGCTGACCCAGCAGCATTTTTCCGAAAGCCACGGCATCCAGCTCTACCGGATCGTCGAGAGCCTGGGCGCGACCGAAGGGGCGCCGGCCACCGGTTCGGCCGATATCATCGTCGACATCACCTCGACCGGCGCGACGCTGCGCGCCAACCACCTGAAGATCCTGAAAGACGGCATCATCCTGCGCTCCCAGGCCTGCCTGATCCGCGCCCGCAGGTCCGAGCACGAGGGCGACCCGCGGGTGGGGGAGATCGTGGAGCGGGTGCAGGCGGCGGTAACCGGTCGGCCAGCTTCCGATTGACCGGGCCACGCGTGATCGGACTGCTCGATCGCGCCGCCTGATCGAAGGCTTTTGTCGCATGTGGCGGACGCATCGTTCAAAAGGCTCGCCTTGTGCCAGCTTTCGCAGTGGCCTATCTCAAGGCTCCAACCGTCCTTCAGGAACCCGAGCATGGCTGATCTTTCCGCTTTCCCCATCACAACCCGCTGGCCCGCGACCAAGCCGGATGTCATCCAGCTCTATTCGCTGCCGACGCCGAATGGCGTGAAGATCTCGATCGCGCTTGAAGAGCTCGGGCTCGACTACGAGCCGCATCTCATCAATTTCTCTACCAACGACCAGAAGTCGCCGGAATTCGTCTCGCTCAATCCGAACGGACGCATCCCGGCCATTATCGACCCGAACGGGCCCGATGGGAAGCCGATCGGCCTGTTCGAATCCGGCGCGATCCTCGTCTATCTCGCGGAAAAGACCGGCAAGCTGCTGCCGGCGAGTGCGGCCGGGCGCTACGAGACGCTCTGCTGGGTCATGTTCCAGATGGGCGGCGTCGGGCCGATGTTCGGTCAGTTTGGCCATTTCTACAAGTTCGCCGCCGACAAGGTTGCCAACAATCCCTATCCGATGGAGCGCTATCGCGACGAATCCAAGCGCCTGCTCTCGGTGCTCGAAGCGCGGCTCGAAGGGCGTCAGTGGCTGATGGGCGATGATTACACGATCGCCGATATCGCCACCTTCCCCTGGATCGAGGGCGCCCGGAAATTCTATGGCGGCGACACGGTGCTCGATTATGCGAGCTTCCCGAACGTGCTGGCCTGGGTCGACCGGGCTCTGGCGCGCCCGGCCGTGCAAACGGGCATGGAGATCCCCAAGCGCGCTTGATCGACGGGCCGGGTCTGGCTCCGTCCGCTCTTCATTGGCCGGTCCTGCGCGTTTCATCATCGATACCTGCTCTGCCAGTCCGGGCGCTGTTGACCCGGGCCGGCGCGTCGCGATACGTCTCCGGCATCATTGCCAAAGGAGAGCGAATGTGACGGGCAGGCTGGTGGTCGTCGGTGGCGGGCAGGCGGGCTTTGCCCTGATCGCAAGATTGCGGGCGCTCGGCGACAGGCGGGCGATCACGCTGGTTGCCGGCGAGGCGAGCCTGCCCTATCAGCGCCCACCGCTCTCCAAGAAATATCTTCTCCGCGACATGACGCTGGACCGGCTGATCTATCGGCCGGAGAGCTGGTACCGCGATCAGGCGATCGAGCTGCGCCTCTCCACCCGCGCGACGGCGATCGATCGCGCGGCCCGCCGCCTCAGCCTCTCCTCTGGCGAAACGCTCGATTACGAGACGCTGGTGCTCGCCACCGGCGCGACCCCCCGCCATCTGCCGGAAAGCCTCGGCGGGGCGCTCGACGGCGTCTATACGCTGCGCGACTTCGCCGATGCAGACCGCCTGGCCGATGCCATGCAGCCGGGCAAGCGGGCGCTGATCATCGGCGGCGGCTATATAGGGCTGGAAGCGGCAGCCGTTGCGCGTGGGCTCGGGCTCGAGGTGACGCTGATCGAAATGGCCGACCGGATCCTGCAACGCGTCGCAGCACCTGCGACGTCCGATCTGGTCCGGGCGCTCCACCTCTCCCGTGGCGTCGACTTGCGCGAGGGCACGGGGCTGCGCGAACTGGTGGGCGAAGAGGGACGGCTGAGGGCCGCGCATCTGAGCGACGGCACGGAACTGCCGATCGATCTCGCCATCGTCGGCATCGGCGTCACGGCCAATGATGCGCTGGCGCGCGAGGCCGGGCTTGCGACCGCCAATGGCATCGTGGTGGACCGCCACGCCCGCACCGCCGACCCCGCCATCTTCGCGATCGGCGACTGCGCCGTGCTGCCCTATGGCGAGATGATGGTCCGCCTGGAATCGGTGCAGAACGCCGTCGACCAAGGGGAGGCCGTCGCCGCCCTTCTGGCCGGCGGAACCGAGCCCTATCATCCCAAACCCTGGTTCTGGTCCGATCAATACGATACCAAGCTGCAGATCGCCGGCTTCGGCCTCGGCCATGACCGAACCGTGACCCGCCCCGGCCCCCGCCCGGGCAGCGCCTCCGTCTGGTATTTCCGTGAGGGCACCCTGATCGCGGTGGATGCGATCAACGACGCGAAAGCCTATGTGGTGGGCAAGAAGATGATCGAGTCCGGCCTCAGCCCGACGCCCGAACAAGTTGACGACCAGACTCTCGATCTCAAGGCGCTCCTGGGCTAACCCCGGTGCATTAAGAAACAAAGAGTGGCTGACGCTCGGCTGCGCATCCTGATCAACCGAAAGCCGCACCATGCTCCCCTGGATCGAACTCGACACCGCTGAAATCCCCGGCCAGGACGCGGTGGCGGGTGGATCGACGCATCTTCGGCTGAAGCGGCGGGGGGATGAGTTTTCGATCATGCTCGGGCCGACGGAGCTGATGAACAGCCGGTTGAGCGGCTCTGAGGAGGCGTTGGCGACGCTGGCGCAGGCGAAGATCGCCGATCGGCCGCGTCCGGCCATGCTGATTGGCGGGCTCGGCATGGGGTTTACCCTGCGCGCCGCGCTCGCTGTCCTGCCCGAAGCGGCGGAGGTGACTGTGGCCGAACTCGTCCCGGCGGTGATCGCTTGGGCGCGCGGGCCGATGGCGCCGGTCTTTAAGGGCTGCCTTGAGGACAAGCGCGTGCGGCTGCACGAGGGCGATGTTGCGGCCCTGATCCGCAGCACGCCCGGCGTTTGGGACACCATCTTGCTCGATGTCGACAATGGGCCGGACGGGCTGACGCGGGCCGGCAATGACGGGCTCTACAGCGCCCCCGGGCTCGCTAGCGCCCATCGCGCGCTCAAGGCCGGCGGCGTACTCACGATCTGGTCCTCCGCCCCCGACCCCGCCTTCACCCGCCGCCTGACCCAGGCTGGCTTTGCCGCCGAGGCCGTTCCGGTGCGCGCCAACGGCAAGCGCGGCGGCGCGCGGCATGTGGTGTGGGTGGCGGTCAAGCGGTGAGATCAGACCCGCCGCGGGCGGCCGCCTTTGGCGCCGTTGGCGCGGCTGGCGGCGATCTTGGCGTCGGAGCGGGACCGGCCGCCGCGGCGCTGCGCCTCCATGAAGTGTGCCGTGCCCAACAGGCCGCGCATCAGGCCCTCGATGGTAAAATCGACATCGAGGCTCTCCCAATGCAGGCCGGTTTCCCCGAGCAACTGGACCTCGTTGAGCTGCGCGGCTGACGCGCCCTGCAAGCCCTGCAGCCGCTCGGCCGGGACAAGAAAGGTGGTGCCATTGTCGAAATCGATGACGATACGGCCCGATGCCTCGTCAAACCCGACGCCAACCGGCACCGCGCCGCGCGCCCGCTCTCCGCGCTCGGTAGCCCTGCGATAAGCGTGCTTTGTCAATCGAAACTGGTCCATCAACAATCCTCGCGATCCGAAGTCTGGTGTAGTTTGCCATTCATTTGCCCACGGCCTGGGTTCCCTCCGCTTCCGCCGCCCTCAGCGTCACCACCCGGTCGGCCGGCGTGATCACGCTGCGGCGGTGGGTGATGGCAAGCACGGTGACGCTGTCGGCGATCCGGCGGATGTGCTGCATGATGTCGGCTTCGGTGGCGTCGTCGAGCGCGGCGCTTGCTTCGTCGAGGAAGAGCAGGGCAGGTTTGGAATAGAGCGCGCGGGCGAGGGCGATCCGCTGGCGCTCGCCGCCGGAAGTTTCAGGCCGCGCTCGCCGACATTGGTGTCGAAGCCCTTTGGGAGCGCGAGGATGAAGGGGAGGATGGCCGCCTTGTCCGCCGCCTCGTGGAGCCGCGCCTCGTCGCGTGGGCGGCCGAGCAGGATGTTGTCGGCGAGGCTCTCGTTCAGGAGCACCACATCCTGTGGCACGAGCGCGATCAGGGCCGTCCAGGCGGCGGCGTCGATGGTGGTAAGATCGATGTCGTCGATCAGGATCCGCCCCTCGCTCGGCTCCAACATCTTCAGCGCCAGCCGGAAGACCGTGGATTTGCCGGCCCCGGTCTCGCCGACCAGGAAGGTGATGGCGCCGCGTCGCGCCTCGAAACTGACGGGCTGAAGGCCACGCTGCGTGTCGTAACGGTACGCGACCCCCTCGAAGCGCAGGCATCCCGCCGAGAGCGGCGGCGCTTTCAGCGATCCGCCCGGAGCCGCCTCCGCTGCGTTCCACAGCCGGGCGAGCGGCATGATTCGCGCCTTGGCGCGGGCGAGGCTGTCGATAGCATGGCCGATCATGTCGAAGGGCGCGTTGAGCTGCATGACCAGCATGTTGACGAACACGAGATCGCCGAGCGTCAGGCTGCCGGCCCGAAAGCGGGGCAGCAGCAGCGCATAGGTGACGGCGAGCTGAAAGGCGAGGCCGCAGCCGGCGAGGATCACGAAGGGGATGCGCCGGCCCATGTAGCGCAGCCAATTGTCGCGCACTCTGCGGGCGCCATCGGAAAAGCGGTGGTTCAGCCAGTCGTGGCGTCCAAAGATCCGCAGCGTCTCCATGGCGGCGACCGCATTGCCGACCAGGGCGGCTTGGGTCTGTCCGGCTTCGACGGCGGCGTCGAGAAAGGGCTGAACACGGCGGATCGCGACGACCGACAGCGTGACGCTGGCGACGCCGTAAAGCGAGACGATCGCCAGGATTTCCAGATTGATCTGCGCGCCGAGGGTCGCGATCGCCAGGAGGATCTGCAAACCGCTCGGCAGCACCGCAAGCAGGAAGAAGTCGACGACCAGGACCAGCGCCGCGCAGCCCTCTTGGCCGGCGCGCTGACCTCTGCTGGGTTGTGCTCGACGAAGAAGCCATTGGTCTTCTTCAAGATCTTTCCGAAGAAGCGCGTGCTGGCGATGTAGCTCAGATTTTCCGAACTCATATAAGCGAGCAGGCGGGCGATTTCCGAGATCGCCATGGAGAGCCCATTGAGGGCCGCATAGGCAAGGAAGCCGAGGAGCAGCGAGCCGATGACGGTCGTTTGCGAGAGACCGTCGATCAGCCGCGAGAAGAGCAGGGGTGCCGCGACCGATGCGAGGCTTGCGACCACGGTTGCGCCGATCACGCCGCCGAGCATCCACCGGTCGGCCCGAAGATAGGCCCGAACGATGTCCGCCAAGGGGCGGATAAGCCTGATCTCATCCATAAGTATAATCTAATGGAGAATCGTATGATGCGTCAATGCAGTTCGGCTCTATTCGGCAGGCGAGTGCATCCCTTCAGAGTTGCCGCTCGATCGCCTGCTTGTCGATCACCGACAGCACCGAGCGGATCTTGCCCTCCTGATAGGTGTAGAAGACGTTCTCGCTGAACGACACGGTTCGGCCGTTGAAGGGAAGGCCGAGGAATTCTGCCTTGGGCGTGCAGGTAAAGGCGAGACGCGCGGCCAGATGCGGCGGCTCGCAGACGAGGAGGTCGATGACGAAGGCGAGGTCCGGGATCGCCTCGACATCCGCTTCCAGCATAGCGCGATAGCCCGCAAGCCCGAGCGGTCGCTCATTATGCTCGACGTCGTCATGGACGTGGCGGCCGAGATCGGCCCAGTTGCGGGCGTTCAGGCAATCGATATAGGCGCGGTAGCGGGTCGCGAGATCGGTCATCGGCTTTTCCCTTCTCCAAGACGCGGAAGGAGATAGGGCGCCGGCTGGAACGGCGAAGGGCTCGGGGAGGGGGCCGCACATGGCGCAGCGGCAGGCTTGGCAGCTATGCCCACGGTGTTCGGGCGCCCGTGGTATTTGAACAAAAAAAGGCGGCCCCTTGCGAGGCCGCCTTCCGTCTCATCCGGCTTTCGCCGAACGGGATGATTACATCATGCCGTCCATGCCCATGCCGCCCATGCCGCCCGGCATGCCGCCGGCAGCTTCCTTCTTCGGAAGCTCGGCGATCATGGCTTCGGTGGTGATCAGCAGCGAGGCAACCGATGCAGCGTTCTGCAGGGCCGTGCGAACGACCTTGACCGGGTCGACGATGCCCATGGCGAGCATGTCGCCATATTCGGAGGTCTGCGCGTTGTAACCGAAGTTGTCGTCATCCTTCTCGAGGATCTTGCCAACCACGATCGAGGCTTCGTCACCGGCATTGTCGGCGATCTGGCGAACGAGCGACTGCAGGGCGCGACGGATGATGTTGACGCCGGCTTCCTGGTCGGCGTTCTCGCCCTTGACGGTGATCTTGGTCGAGGAGCGCAGCAGGGCGACGCCGCCGCCGGGGACGATGCCTTCCTGAACGGCTGCACGCGTTGCGTTCAGCGCGTCGTCGATGCGGTCCTTCTTTTCCTTGACTTCGACTTCCGTCGAGCCGCCGACGCGGATGACGGCAACGCCGCCAGCGAGCTTGGCCAGGCGCTCCTGCAGCTTTTCGCGGTCGTAGTCCGAGGTGGTTTCCTCGATCTGCGCCTTGATCTGGGCCACGCGGCCTTCGATCTCGTTCTTGGCGCCGGCGCCGTCAACGATGGTCGTGTTCTCCTTGGAGATCGAAACCTTCTTGGAGCGGCCGAGCATGTCGATGGTGACGTTTTCGAGCTTGATGCCGAGGTCTTCGGAGATCACCGTGCCGCCCGTCAGGATGGCGATGTCTTCGAGCATGGCCTTGCGGCGGTCGCCGAAGCCCGGAGCCTTGACGGCAGCGATCTTGAGGCCGCCACGCAGCTTGTTGACGACGAGGGTCGCCAGCGCTTCGCCTTCGACGTCTTCAGCGATGATGAGGAGCGGCTTGCCGGTCTGAACGACGGCTTCGAGAACCGGCAGCATGGCCTGGAGGTTCGACAGCTTCTTCTCGTGCAGGAGAATATAAGCGTCTTCGAGGTCGGCGACCATCTTTTCCGGGTTGGTCACGAAGTAGGGCGACAGGTAGCCGCGGTCGAACTGCATGCCTTCGACGACTTCGAGTTCGGTTTCGGCGGTCTTGGCTTCTTCAACCGTGATGACGCCTTCATTGCCGACCTTCTGCATGGCTTCGGCGATATCAGCGCCGACCTGCTTGTCGCCGTTGGCGGAGATCGTGCCGACCTGGGCAACTTCTTCCGAGGTGGAGATCGGCTTGGCCTTGGCCTGCAGGTCCTTGACGACGGCGGTGACGGCGAGGTCGATGCCGCGCTTCAGGTCCATCGGGTTCATGCCGGCGGCAACGGCCTTGTTGCCTTCCTTGACGATCGCCTGGGCGAGAACCGTGGCGGTCGTGGTGCCGTCGCCGGCGATGTCGTTGGTCTTCGAGGCCACTTCGCGCACCATCTGTGCGCCCATGTTCTCGAACTTGTCCTCGAGCTCGATTTCCTTGGCGACCGAAACGCCGTCCTTGGTGATGCGCGGTGCGCCGAAGGATTTGTCGATCACGACGTTACGACCCTTCGGGCCCAGCGTCACCTTGACTGCATCGGCGAGAACGTCGACGCCGCGCAGCATCTTTTCGCGCGCAGTGCGGCCGAACTTGACTTCTTTAGCTGCCATTTTTCAAACTCCCGGGCGGATTGCCCCATGGTTATTCGTTCAGGATGGATGGATGATCCGACTTAGGCGATGACGCCCATGATGTCGGATTCCTTCATGATCAGCAGGTCTTCGCCGTTGAGCTTGACCTCGGTGCCCGACCACTTGCCGAACAGCACGCGATCGCCAGCCTTGACGTCCAGCGGGGTCACCTTGCCGGACTCGTCACGCGCGCCGGTGCCGACGGCAACGATTTCGCCTTCCTGCGGCTTTTCCTTTGCGGTGTCCGGGATGATGATGCCGCCCTTGGTCTTGGCTTCGGACTCGACGCGGCGAACCACGACGCGGTCGTGCAGCGGACGGAAGTTGGTGCTTGTCATTGTCTTATCCCTCGATCAAATGACGCTGCGGATCGCTCCTCGAGCCGATCCGCCGGATGATGTTAGCACTCCCCAGTGGCGAGTGCCAGCGTGGTCGAGATAAGTTGGCCTCATGCGGCTGTCAAGATGAGGCACGGGCTCCTGTGCAAGATTTCACCGATCCGTCACGCTCTGGATCGCGCTGTCATCGTCTCGTCACGGATACTCGGGCAAGGCGCGAGGGTGGCGACCTGTCGGGTCGCGAGAGATGGGGTAGAGCATGGCAGCGGTTCGCGACGGGAATGAGGCACTGGCGCCAGGCGAGGCGGATCTTGCCGTCCGTCCAACCTTCCTCGAGGCGGCGAAGCTCTGGGCAACGATCGGCATATTGAGCTTCGGTGGGCCAGCGGGTCAGATCGCGCTGATGCATCGCGAGGTGGTCGAGAAGCGTCGCTGGATCGGCGAGGCGCGCTTCCTGCATGCGCTCAATTACTGCATGCTCCTGCCAGGGCCCGAGGCGCAGCAGCTCGCCACCTATATCGGCTGGCTGATGCATGGCACGCGCGGCGGGCTGGTGGCCGGCCTCCTCTTCGTGCTGCCGGGGCTGGCCGTCATGCTGGCGCTCTCGGTTCTCTATGCGCTCTACCACCAGACCGACACGCTTGCCGCCATCTTCTTCGGCTTGAAGGCGGCCGTGCTCGCCATCGTCGTCGAGGCGTTGCTGCGGCTCGGCAAGCGGGCCCTGAAGGGCGGCGCGGCGAGGCTGATCGCAGCCGCCGCCTTCCTGTCGCTGTTCCTCTTCGCCGTCCCCTTTCCGATCGTCATCCTGCTCGCCGGGCTGATTGGCCTTGCGGGTCTCGCCGGCGGCGCTGGGGCGGGCGTTCCGGATCTCGACCCCGCGCCGCCCGGCCGTCGCGCGCCGGAAATCCTGCGCATGACGCTGATCTGGGCTGCGCTGTGGATGGCGCCGGTGGCGCTGGCAGCGTTGCTCGATGGCACGATCTTCGTCGCCATCGGCATCTTCTTTGCCAAGATTGCCGTCGTCACCTTCGGCGGCGCCTATGCGGTGCTCTCCTATGTCGCCCAGCAGGCGGTGGAGACCCATGGCTGGCTGCGGCCGGGCGAAATGCTGGATGGTCTGGCGCTGGCCGAGACGACGCCCGGGCCGCTGGTGCTGGTCCTGAGCTTCGTCGCCGCCATGGCGGCCTTCCGCGAGGCAAGCGGGCTCGATCCGGTGGTGGCGGCGCTTCTCGGCGGAACGCTCGCCGCCTGGGTCACCTTCGTGCCCTGTTTCTATCTGATCTTCCTCGGCGCGCCCTCGGTCGAGCGGCTGCGCGGCAATCGCCGGCTCTCCGCCGCTCTTTCCGCCATCTCCGCCGCCGTGGCCGGCGTCATCCTCAATCTCGCCGTCTGGTTCGCCCTGCATGTCTTGTTCGCGCGTGTGGATAGGTCTGAGATCGGGCCGCTCTCCGTGCCCGTACCGGAGCTCTCGAGTTTCGAGCCGCAGGCACTTCTTCTCGCCGGTTTCGCCGCGCTCCTGCTCTTCGGTCTCAAGCGCGGCGTGCCGCTGACGCTTCTCCTCTGCGGCGGTGCCGGCCTGCTGCTCGCACGGCTTTAGGCGATCGCAATGCAAGGAGGGTGGCGAACAAGACTTGTGTTTTCGCGCCGACCTTGCGATGTGATCGGGCAGAGAGAATGGGACTGGACCTGCCGATGGCCGTGCGTATCAACAGCTTCAAAGACATCGCCAGCCGCTATGATGTGGTCTTGTGCGACGTCTGGGGCGTGCTGCACAACGGCGTCGACGCCTTCCGCGAGGCGGGGCTGGCGCTGGCCGAGGCCCGGCAACGCGGCGCCACCGTGGTGCTCATCACCAATTCGCCGCGCCCGCATCCGGGCGTCATCGTCCAGATCCGCGGGCTCGGCGTGCCCGATGCCGCCTATGACCGGATCGTCACCTCCGGCGATGTCACCCGCGCGCTGATCCAGGCAGGGCCGAAGAAGATCTTCTTCATCGGCGCCGAGCGCGACCTGCCGCTGATCGAGGGCCTCGGCGTCGAGATGGTCTCGGCGGCCGATGCGGAGATCATCGTCTGCGCCGGCTTCTATGATGACGAGACCGAGACGCCGGAGGATTATCGCGCGACGCTGACGCCGCTCGCGCGGCGCGGCGTGCCCTTCATCTGCGCCAATCCCGATCTCGTGGTGGAGCGTGGACACAAGCTGATCCCCTGCGCCGGCGCGATCGCCGAGGTCTATGCCACGCTGGGTGGCGAGGCGCGCATTGCCGGCAAGCCGCACAAGCCGATCTACCGCGCCGCGATCGGCGAGGCGCGCGCCGCCCGCGGCCCCTTCGAAGGTGCCCGCGTGCTCGCCATCGGCGACGGCATGCCGACCGACGTGCGCGGCGCCCAGGAGTTCGGCATCGACCTGCTCTATATCGCCGCCGGCATCCATGCCGCCGAATATATGACCGGCGAGAAGACCGACGAAACCCGGCTCAATGCCTTTCTGAAGAAGGAGGGCGTCTCGCCGAAATGGTGGATGCCGAGGCTCGCTTAAGCACCATGACCGTCTTTCATCGCAATGAAACCAAGGTGCCGCTGCCCACTCCGCTCGAAGGCGGCGTTGTGGCCATCGGCAATTTCGACGGGCTGCATCGCGGCCACCAGTCGGTGCTCAACCGGGCGCTGGCCGAAGCGCAGGCGCGCGGCGTGCCGGCGCTGGTGCTCACCTTCGAGCCGCATCCCCGCACCGCCTTCCGTCCCGATCAGCCGGTCTTCCGCCTCACCCCCGCACCGCTCAAAGCGCAGATCCTCGAAGGCCTCGGCTTCGCCGCCGTCATCGAATATCCCTTCGACCGATCCTTCTCCACCCTTTCGGCCGAGGCCTTCGTCGATACGGTTCTGATCGATTGGCTGAAGGTCGGCCATGTCGTTACCGGCTTCGATTTTCACTTCGGCAAGAATCGCGAAGGCGGCCCGGCCTTCCTGATGAAGGCGGGAGCGGAAAAGGGATTCGGCGTCACCCTCGTCGACGCCTATCGCGACGAGAATGCCGAAGTGATCTCGTCGAGCCGCATCCGCGAGCATCTCTGCCGCGGCGAGGTGGCGGAAGCGGCCGGCCTGCTCGGCTATCACTACACCGTGCAGGCCACCGTGATCGGCGGCAAGCGGCTCGGCCGCACGCTCGGCTATCCCACCGCCAATATGCGGCTTGGGAGGGAGGTGACGCTGGCGACCGGCATCTATGCCGTGCGCTTCCGCCGCCCGGACGGCGCGCTCCATGACGGCGTGGCGAGCTTCGGCCGCCGCCCCACCGTCGACAGCGATGGCGAGCCGCTGCTCGAGACCTTCCTCTTCGACATGACCGCCGATCTCTACGGCGAAGTCTCCGCCGTCTCCTTCTTCTCCTATCTCCGCCCCGAGCTCAAATTCGACGGCCTCGAGGCACTCGTCGTCCAGATGAAGCAGGACGAGGCCGAAGCCCGCGCGGTCTTGAGCGGCGTGACGGCGTTGGGGGAGGTTGACCGGCGGCTGTGTTTTTAGGCAGCGACGCTTTTTCAGGGCGCTGTGTCGTCGGCTCGTAAAGGATGGTTGACGACGATCAGTTCGCCGGCGACCTCGGTGACGACCGCCTCCAACGACGGAAGATCTGCCGCTTCCACATGCAAGCCGACGATATCGCTCTCGGTGTAGAACAGCTGAGCCTCGTCATCCCAGACCGCCCTGACGAAGAATGTCCGCTTCTGCATCTGTCCTCCGAGCCATCGTGCTAAGGAACCACGAAAGACTATCACGTTTCTGCCCGGGCGAAAGCCGAGAGCATCGCGGTTGTCACTGGCGTGGTCCAAGTCGGATGAGGAGCAAAGCCAACGGTGGACTCCCCCCCTTCCTTTCGCCCCCAAAACCCCTTACAGAGCCGGCATCATGCGCTCGTGTTCCGCCGTCCGCCGTCTTCGAATTACCGGCCCGGCCTTCCGCGCCGGCTGAAATGCCGACGGGAGGTCCGGGATCCTGCGCGGGCGAGACCTGATACCCCGCGCGCCGCTTCACCTTATCCGCCCGCATGCGCGCCGCGCGCCAGAGACGATGTGACCGATGACCGCCGAAAAGATCGACTATTCGAAGACCCTCTATCTCCCCGAGACCGAGTTTCCCATGCGTGCCGGCCTGCCGCAGAAGGAGCCGGAGATCGCCCGGCGCTGGAAGGAGATGGATCTCTACAAGACGCTGCGCGCCTCCGCCGCCGGCCGCGACAAGTTCGTGCTCCACGACGGCCCGCCCTATGCGAACGGCAACATCCATATCGGCCATGCGCTGAACAAGGTCTTGAAGGACGTCATCACCCGTTCCTTCCAGATGCGCGGCCGCGACGCCAATTACGTGCCCGGCTGGGACTGCCACGGCCTGCCGATCGAGTGGAAGATCGAGGAGGCCTATCGCGCCCGCGGCAAGGACAAGAACGAGGTCCCGATCAACGAATTCCGCAAGGAATGCCGCGATTTCGCTCAAGGTTGGATCGACATCCAGTCGGAAGAATTCCGCCGCCTCGGCATCGAGGGCGATTTCGACCATCCCTATACGACCATGAACTTCCACGCCGAAAGCCGCATCGCCGGCGAGCTCCTGAAGCTCGCCATGAGCGGCCAGCTCTATCGCGGCTCCAAGCCGATCATGTGGTCGGTCGTCGAGCGCACGGCGCTTGCGGAAGCGGAGGTGGAGTATCACGAGGTCGAAAGCGATACGATCTGGGTGAAGTTTCCTGTAAAGGCAGACACCAATGCTCGCTTGTTGAAGAACGCTGAAGCGCGATGGTATTCGGCGGGAGAGCTTGATGAGCAAAGTGGTCTTCCGGATCTAAAAGTTGAACTGGAGACGCTGTCGCCGTCCAGTCTCACTGGCGCCTCCGTCGTCATCTGGACCACGACGCCCTGGACGATCCCCGGCAACCGGGCGATCTCCTACTCGGCGCGCATCTCCTACGGCCTCTACGAGGTGACGGCCGCCACCAATGAGTTCGGTCCCCAGCCCGGCGAAAGGCTGATCTTTGCCGACAAGCTGGCTGGCGAGGCTTTCGCCAAGGCCAAGCTCGAATATACGCGGCTGCGCACGGTCGAAGCGGGCGAACTCGCCGCCATCACCTGCGCCCACCCGCTCGCCGATCTCGGCTACACCTTCCCCGTGCCTCTCCTCGACGGCGATCATGTCACCGACGATGCCGGCACCGGTTTCGTGCACACGGCGCCGAGCCACGGCCGCGAGGACTTCGAGGCCTGGATGGCGAATGTCCGGGCGCTGGAGGCCCGCGGCATCGACACGAAAATCCCATTCCCGGTCGATGATGCCGGCTTCTACACCGAGGAGGCGCCGGGCTTCGGCCCCTCGGCCGAGGGCGGCGCTGCGCGCGTGCTCGACGACAACGGCAAGAAGGGCGATGCCAACAAGCGCGTCACCGAGGCGCTGATCGCCACCAACACGCTCTTTGCCCGCGGCCGCATCAAGCACGAATATCCGCATTCCTGGCGGTCGAAGAAGCCGGTGATCTTCCGCAACACGCCGCAATGGTTCGTCTATATGGACAAGGCGCTCGGCGACGGCACGACGCTGCGCTCGCGCGCGCTCTCCGCCATCGACGAGACCCGCTTCGTCCCCGCCGGCGGCCAGAACCGGCTGCGCGCCATGATCGAGCAGCGGCCGGACTGGGTCTTGTCCCGTCAAAGGGCGTGGGGCGTGCCGATCTGCGTCTTCGCCGACAAGGACGGCGAGGTCCTGAAGGACGAAGAGGTCAACCGCCGCATCCTGGACGCTTTCGAAAAGGAAGGCGCGGACGCCTGGTTCGCGGCCGGCGCCAAGGAGCGCTTCCTCGGCAATGGCCATGACGGCGAACGCTGGCAGATGGTCACCGACATTCTCGACGTCTGGTTCGATTCAGGTTCGACCCACACCTTCACGCTGGAAGACCGCCCGGACCTCAAATGGCCGGCCGATGTCTATCTGGAAGGCTCCGACCAGCATCGCGGCTGGTTCCATTCCTCGCTTCTCGAAAGCTGCGCGACGCGCGGCCGCGCTCCTTATGATGCCGTCGTCACCCACGGCTTCATCATGGACGAGAAGGGGGAGAAGATGTCGAAGTCCAAGGGGAACGTCACCGCGCCCCAGGACATGATGAAGGATGCGGGCGCCGACATCCTGCGGCTGTGGGTCATGAGCTCGGACTATGCCGAAGATCTGCGCGTCGGCAAGACGATCATCCAGACCAATATCGATGCCTATCGCAAGATCCGCAACACGCTGCGCTGGATGCTGGGTACGCTCGCCCACGACACGGGCGAGGAGATCGCTTACGCCGATCTGCCCGAGCTTGAAAAGCTGATGCTGCATCGCCTGGCCGAACTCGACCAGCTGGTGCGCAAGGCCTATGACGAGTTCGACTTCAAGCGCATCACCCGCGCGCTGACCGACTTCGCCAATGTCGAGCTTTCCGCCTTCTATTTCGACATCCGCAAGGACACGCTCTATTGCGAGGCGCCCTCGAGCCTGAAGCGCCGGTCGGCGCTGCATGTCATCCGCAAGCTCTTCGACTGCCTGGTGCTCTGGTTCGCGCCGATGATCCCGTTCACCACCGAGGAAGCCTGGCTCTCGCGCGATCCCTCCGCAGTCTCGGTCCATCTCGAGCAGTTCCCGACGATCCCGGCCGAATGGCGGAACGAGGCGGTGGCCGAGACATGGCGCAAGGTGCGCATCGTGCGCCGCGCCGTCACCGGCGCGCTGGAGATCGAGCGCAAGGACAAGCGCATCGGCGCCTCGCTCGAGGCAGCACCCGTGGTGCATGTCGATGATCCGGACCTCCTCGCCGCGCTGGAAGGCCTCGATTTCGCCGAGATCTGCATCACCTCCGCCATCACGGTCGTGCCGGGCAAGGGCCCGGCCGAGGCCTTCCGGCCGGAGGATGTTGCAACGGTCGCCGTCGAGCCGAAGCTCGCCGAGGGCACCAAATGCGCCCGCTCCTGGAAGGTGACGACGGATGTCGGCAGCGATCCGGCCTTCCCCGATGTCTCGGCCCGCGATGCGGCGGCCTTGCGCGAGCTCGGCTACGGCGCCTGAGGCGCCGGGCCGTTACGGGCAGGGGGCCGGGTCAATTGCGCTCCTGCGCATGATCCGGTAAACCTGCCTGAAATTCGGCGGATTTCTCCGCCAAGGGGACGGGCAACGGGCATGCGGGGTGCACGGTCTGAGGGGCAAGGGGCTCCGGCACCGCGCTCGGCTGGAAGGATTTCATGCGTATGACACGTGAGTTTCGGGCCGGCGCCGGCCTCGTCTCGGTTCTGGTCGCCAGCCTGACGCTGACAGGCTGCATTGGCGGCCCCACCTATGGCACCGACAAGACCGCCGGCGAGCAGCTGATGGACGACCTCGGCTCCTCCGTCAGCATGGATGCCGGCACGCCGAAGAACATCAAGTACCAGCCGCGCCCGAGCCTTGTCCTGCCGCCGAGCCAGGAGCGGGCCGCCCTCGTCGCGCCGCAGAAGTCGGCCGTTGCCGATAATCCGGCCTGGGTGGAGAGCCCGGAGGAAACCCGTCAACGCCTGCGCGAAGAGGCAGATGCCAACAAGGACACGCCCGGCTACGTTTCGCCGCTTGCCAAGGCCTCGGCCAATGGCCGCCGCCTGACGGCGCAGGAGCAGACGGAAGCCTATCGCGAGGCCCGCCGCCTGCAGATGGGCGCCTATTCCGACAAGCGCCGCTCGCTTTCCGATCCGCCGCTCGACTATCGCAAGGCCCCGGAAGAGGCCATGGCCGATCTGGGCGAACCGGAGCAGCAGAAGGAACGGCGCCGCAAGAAGGAAGCCCAGATCCAGGGCAGCGGCAAGAAGTGGTGGCAAATTTTCTGATCCGATGACCGCTACGTCCTCCCCGCTGCGCCTGCGGCGCGCCACGGCGGCCGATGCGCCGACCATTCTGCGCTTCGTGCGTGAGCTCGCCGACTACGAGCGCGCGCGGCACGAGGTGCAGGCGACGGAAGACACCATCCGCCAATCGATCTTCGGCGAAGGGTCGATCACAAAGGCCCTGATCTGCGAGCGGGTCGAAACCAGCGAGCCGATCGGCTTTGCCGTCTGGTTCATGAGCTATTCGACCTGGCAGGCCCGCAACGGGCTCTACCTCGAAGATCTCTACGTCACCCCCGAAGCACGCGGCGCCGGTGCCGGCCGGCTGATGCTGCGCGAACTTGCCCGCATCGCGGTGGCCGAGGGCTGCGGCCGCTTCGAATGGAGCGTGCTCGACTGGAACGCACCCGCCATCCGCGGCTATGAGGCGATCGGCGCCAAGCCCCAGAGCGAATGGATCCGCTACCGCCTCGACGGCCAGGCGCTGAAGGACTTCGCGGCTGGATAGTTTCGCCTGCGAGGCTCGGCCTTCGCAGAGGCTAGAGACCCGCTGTCGGGAAAGGCGTCGCCGCGACCGCCTCCGGCACTCTCGGTTGATCTTCGATCACCGCCGTGCGGCGAAGAAGTCCTTGAGGATGCGGGCCGCATCCACTTCGCCGAGACCGGAATAGACCTCCGGGGCGTGGTGGCAGGTCGGCTGGTGGTAGAAGCGGGGGCCATGGTCCACCGCGCCGCCCTTCGGATCTTCCGCGCCATAATAGAGACGGCGGATTCGGGCGAAGGAGATCGCCGCGGCGCACATGGCGCAGGGCTCCAGCGTCACATAAAGGTCAGCCTCGGTCAGGCGTTCGCTGCCCAGCACTTCGGCAGCGGCGCGGATCACCTCGATTTCGGCATGGGCCGTTGGGTCCGCCCGCTCGCGCGTGCGGTTGCCGGCGGCCGCGATCACGGCGCCATCCCGCACGAGGACGGCCCCAACGGGCACCTCGCCGCGTGTTGCCGCGGCCCGCGCCTCGCGGAGCGCCCGTTCCATGAAGCCGCCGGTGTCGACCATCGCCTGCGCGCCGATTTCCTCTTAACCCTTCGGCCCCGACCTGATAGGAGAGCCGAAAAGGCAGGCAACACAAATGACATCCAAAGACAAGCCCCCGCGCGGCGCCGCATCCGGCCGCCCCACCGGCGCCCGGTCCTCCGGCTCGAAAGCCTCCCGCTCCGACGCGCCCAAGGGCGGCGCGGGCCGTGGCGCCTTCGGCGCTGCAAAGCCCGGCGCTTCCAAATCCGCTTCGTCCAAGCCATCCTCCGGCAAGCCGGGCGGATCGAAATTCGGCGCAAAGGCAGGCTTCGCCGGCGCCGCCGAGCGCGAGGGACGGCCGGAAGGCCGCAGCCGCGACGACAAGCCGGGCTTTGCCAAGGCCGCCAAGCCCTTCTCGGGCGCCCGGAGCGAGAAGCCCTTTGCGGGTGAGCGCGGGGCCAGGCCCTCCGGTGCAGGCCGTGGCGAACGGTCCTTCGATCGCGACGAGACGCGGGCTGAGCGGCCGCGCTTCGACAAGAGCGGCGGCGACAGGCCGGCCCGTGCCCGCAAGGCCGAGACGGTCGGAACCACCGACGACGCGCCGCAGCGGATCTCCAAGATCCTCGCCCGGGCCGGCGTCGCCTCGCGCCGCGATATCGAGCGGATGATCATGGAAGGCCGTGTGGCGCTGAACGGTGTCGTGCTCGACACGCCGGTCGTCAATGTCACGCTGTCCGACCGCATCGAGGTCGACGGCCAGCCGATCCGTGGCATTGAGCGCACGCGGCTCTGGCTCTACCACAAGCCCGCCGGCCTCGTGACCACCAATTCTGATCCGGAAGGCCGGCCGACCGTGTTCGACCGCCTGCCGGAGGAGCTGCCGCGCGTGCTGTCGATCGGCCGGCTCGACATCAATACCGAAGGCCTGCTGCTGCTGACCAATGATGGCGGCCTCGCTCGCGTGTTGGAACTGCCCTCCACCGGTTGGCTGCGCCGCTACCGCGTGCGCGCCCATGGCACGATCGAGCAGGCGGAGCTCGACAAGCTCAAGGACGGCATCGCCGTCGAGGGCGTGCTTTATGGTTCCATCGAGGCCACGCTGGACAAGGTCCAGGGCTCGAATGTCTGGATCACCATGGGTCTGCGCGAGGGCAAGAACCGCGAGATCAAGAATGTGCTCGGCGCACTCGGGCTCGAGGTCAACCGGCTGATCCGCCTGTCCTACGGCCCGTTCCAGCTGGGGGACATCCCGGAAGGCGCGGTGCAGGAAATTCGCGGCCGCATGCTGCGCGACCAGCTGGGCCCGCGGCTGATCGAGGAAGCCAAGGCCAATTTCGAGGCGCCGCTCTTCAACGATGCGCCGGCCGTCACCGAGGAGAAGGACGAGGCCTCGTCGCCGCGCGCCAGTGCACCGCGCGAGCGAGGCGGCTTCCGCGAGGATGAGGGCGACCGCCGCGAACGGCTGCGCGCTCGGCTCGACACCCGGCCCGACGGCGGCCGGGGAGGCCGCGACGCGAAAGATGCCGGCCGGGGAGGCCGCGACGCGAAAGATGCCGGCCGGGGAGGCCGCGACAACAAGTTTGGAGGCCGTGACGGCAAGGCCGGCGGCCGGGATGAAGACCGGTTCGAGGCCCGGCCCAAGCGCCAGCCGGCCCAGCGCCAGCGCACCGCCAATGTCTGGATGGCGCCGGGTGCGCGTCCGGTGGCCGAGAAGCGGGCCGAGGGGGAGACGGCGGAGACGCCGATCCGGCGCGATCGCGCCGATGGCGTGCCGCGCGCCAAGCGCTATGGCCGCACGGCGGAAGGCCAGCTGACCAAGGGTGCGCGCAAGTTCGATCCCGACCGCAAGGCCGACGACCGCGGCGCCCCGAAGCGCGCGCCGCGCGCGGCCCGTTTGGTGGACAGTGAAGGCGAGTGGATCAGTGCCAGCACGCCGCCCGCGCGCGAGGACGGCGGGAATGGCCGGGGTGGCCGCGACGGCGGCTTTGCGAAAGCCGGCCGCTCCGGCGACCGTGCGACTGGCGGGCGCTTCGGCGACCGCGAGGACCGGCCTGCCGGTCGCGAGGGTGGCAAGCGCAGCTTCAGCGATCGTCCGGCCCGCAGCGATGCTGCCTTCGGCGATCGCCCTGCCGGCAAGGGTTTTGGCGACCGCGCCAAGGCGCCCCGTGGCAGCACGTCCTTCGGCGACAAGCCAGCGGGCGGCAAGTCGTTTGGTGGCAAGAGCTTTGGTGGCAAGAGCGGCGATGGCAAGAGCTTTGGCGGGCGACCCTCGGGGTCGAAACCTTCCGGCGCCAAGCCCTTCGGCGGCCGCCCGTCCGGCGGCGGCAAGCCGCGCGGGCGCGGGAACTAGGCGGGCATGCGGATCGTCGGCGGTGACCTGCGCGGGCGGAGCCTGGCCGCGCCGAGCTCGAGCGATATTCGCCCGACCACCGACCGCACGCGCGAGAGCCTGTTCAACATCCTGAGCCACAGCTATCCGGAAAGCCTGGACGACACGCGCATTCTCGACCTCTTCGCCGGCACCGGCGCGGTCGGCCTCGAGGCGCTGTCGCGCGGCTGCCGGCAGGCGCTGTTCGTGGAAACCAGCGCCGAGGGTCGCGGCCTGCTGCGCACCAATATCGAGGCCTTGGGTCTGACCGGCCGCGCGCGCATCTATCGGCGCGACGCGACCGATCTCGGCGGCATCGGCACGGTCGAGCCCTTCCACTTGCTCTTTGCCGATCCGCCCTATGGTCGCGGGCTCGGCGACAAGGCCCTTGCGGCTGCGGCGTCGGGAGGTTGGCTGGTGGCCGGCGCGCTGGCGGTGCTGGAGGAGCGGGCCGATGTCATCCCGGCACCCGGACCCGGCTTCCGCAGCCTCGACGACCGCCAGTTCGGCGAGACCCGCATGCATTTCTACCGTTTTGAGCCGGTATAACCCGGCCGGATCAAAAGAGGCCGCGCATGACGTCGTCAAACGACACGCCGCCGAGCGGCGCCGCTTCCGCCGATGTGGTTCAGCCCGGCCCCTCTGATGCCAGCCGGTTGCCGACAATATCTGCAATCCCGTGCTCCGCTAATCAGACCGCCACCCAGCCGACGATTGGCCTGGCGCTCGGCTGTGGCGGCGCGCGGGGACTTGCCCATATTCAGGTGCTGGAAGCCCTGGACGAACTCGGTCTCCGCCCGAGTGTCATTGCCGGTGCCTCGATCGGCGCGATCCTCGGCAGCGCCTGTGCTGCCGGTCTTTCCGGGAAAGACATCCGTGCGCTGGTGCTGTCGAGCGTGGCGCGGCGCGACCAGCTGATGGGACGGCTCTGGAAGGCGCGGCCGACGCGCTGGGCGGAGGTCATGAGCGGCGGCTTCGGCTTCGGCCCCTATCATCTCGAGCGCATTTTGCAGGGGTTCCTGCCGGACAGCGTGCCGCTCGATTTCGCCGGGCTGCAGACCCGCCTGACCGTCGTCGCGACCGATTATTATGGCCAGAGCGAGGCCCATCTGACCGAGGGTGACCTGCGCAAGGCGATCGCCGCCTCGGCCGCCATTCCGGGCCTGTTCCAGCCGGTGATGGTCAAGGGCCGCGCCATGGTCGATGGCGGCCTCCTGAACCCGGTTCCCTTCGACGTTCTGCAGGGACAGGCGGATATCGTGCTCGGCGTCGATGTGGTCGGCGGACCGGAGGGGCTGTCCATGACGGGAAGCAGCGCTGCCGGCACCGCCAAGGCTCGCAAGAGCACGCCTGGAACCGACCAGACCGTCTGGACGACAGAGGTTGGTGCAACGGGACATGCCACGCCGACGCCGGGGCGGATCGATGCCATGTTCGGCGCCAGCCAGCTGATGATGCAGACGATCATCGGCATGAAGATGAAGGCCGCTCCACCCGACCTCCTGATCCGCCCCGCCATCCACCGCTTCCGCGTCCTCGACTTCCTGCGCGCCGAAGAGATCCTCTCAGCCACCGCAGGCACGAAGGACGAGGTGAAACGGGCGCTGGAGGCACAGGTGGAGGGGCGTTTGGCTCGAGGAGCAGAATCTGGTTGTTCCTGAGACGCGGCTTAGGCTGAAGCCACGGCAGCCCAGAAGTGGTCTTTGGCCGCCACACTCGGAAGGGCCAGTCCCGCCTACCGCGCCACGACGGCCGCCGCGATTTCCTCGTCCGGGCCGACCGGCGCCAGGACCTCGCGCTTCGGCTTGATCAGCGGTTCCGGCTTGACCGGTTCGGAATGCAGCTGATCGCGTCCGCCGGTGAAGCCTTCGACGGCCTGGGCGGCGAGGCGGGCTTCGTCGCGGCGGCGGATGTCCTCGACGATCGCTGCGGTCTGGTTGGGGGCCACGCCGAGCTCCTCCAGCGTCTTCTGACCGAACAGAAAGCCGGATTCGAGCGTTTCGCGCAGCTCGTAATCGACGCCCCGCGCCCGCAGCGACAAAGTGTGGCGCCGGTCGTAGGAGCGGACGAACAGGCGGACGCCGGGATAATGGGCCTGGATCAGGTCGACGATCCGGTCGGTGATCTCGACATTATGCGTGCAGATGGCGACGATCTTGGCGCGCTCGATGCCGGCGGCGCGCAGCACGTCCAGACGCGTCCCGTCGCCGAAATAGATGCGGAAGCCGAAGGTGGCCGCCTGGCGAACGCGGGCTGCGGAATGGTCGATGACCGTCACGTTTCGCCCGCCCGCCAGCAGGATTTGTGAGGCGATCTGGCCGAGACGCGAGAAGCCGATCATGAGCACGTCGGCACCGGCCCCTTCGAAATCCTCCTCGATCTCTTCCTCCTCCTCGGTCTCGCCATCCATGAGCCGGCCGGCAAGGGCCGCAGCGGCTGGGGTCAGCGCCATGGAGAGCGTGACGACGACGACGAGCAGCGAGGCGATGTCGGAGGAGAAGACGCCGGCCGCCGCCGCCGCGCTGAAGAGCACGAAGCCGAACTCGCCGCCCTGGGGGAGAAGCAGCGCGATGCGCACCGCATCATTGTGCGGCGAGCCCGTGACCCGGCAGAGCGCATAGAAGATCACCGCCTTGATGACGACGAGCAGCGGCACGGCGACAAGGACGAGTCCCCAATTGGCGAGGATCACGTCGAGCTTCAGGGAAAGGCCGACGGCCATGAAGAACAGAGCGAGCAACAAGCCGCGGAAGGGCTCGATATCGGCCTCCAGCTCGTGGCGGTAGGAGGATTCCGCGAGCAGCACGCCGGCCAGGAAGGCGCCCATTGCCATGGACAGCTGCGCCATCTGCATCAGTGTGGCGGCACCGAGCACGATCAGCAGCGCCGCGGCGATCATGATCTCGCGGGCGCCGGTGCGCGCCAGAATCTGGAAGATCGGGTTGATGAGGTAGCGGCCGGCAACCACCATGATCAGGATCGCCCCGACCGCGATGGAGAAGTCCTCGATCGGCGGGGTCGTGTCTTCCGGCGCCTGCAGCGCGATCAGCGGGATGAGCGCGAGCAGCGGCACGATCGCCAGATCCTGCAGCAGCAGGACCGAGAAGGCGCGCTGGCCGTAGCGCGTGTTGGTGTCGCCCTTCTCGTCGAGAATCTGCAGCGCAAACGCGGTGGAGGAGAGTGACAAGCCAAAGCCGGTGATCAGGCTGCCCGCCCAGTCGAGCAGGCCGAGCCCATAGATGAGCATGGACAGCACGCCGCCCGTCGCCAGGACCTGGGCGGTGCCGAGCCCGAAAATATCCCGCCGCATCTGCCAGAGCCGCGACAGTTTCAGTTCGAGCCCGATGACAAAGAGCAGGAAGACGACGCCGAGCTCGGCAAAGCCCAGGATTTCCTCCCCCTCGGTGATCTGGTGGAGCAGGGGGCCGATGACGACGCCGGCCGCGAGATAGCCGAGCACCGTGCCAAGGCCGAGCTTCTTGAAGATCGGCGCCGCGACGACCGCGCCGCCGAGCAGCAGGAGAGCCTGGCCGGTCATGGCGGACGTGGTCGACATGGCGTGTTCCTTTCAGTCGCGCGCAGGCGGCGCAAATCAGCGGATTGTGCGCAAGGCAGGCGAGAATCGCGCTATGGCCTTGATGCAGAGGCCAGTGCACAATAAATGGGGCGCGAAAGAAAGGCCACATCCATGTCCGAACCGATCTTCTCCGACGCGCTCGAGGCGCGGGCCGCCGAACTTGTGGATCTGGCACGAAAGGCAGGCGCGGATCAGGCCGATGCCGTGGTCGTCCGGGGCCGCTCGCGCTCGGTCAGCGTCCGTCTCGGGAAGGTGGAAGGCACCGAGTCGTCCGAGAGCGACGATTTCTCGCTTCGCGTCTTCGTCGGCCGAAGGGTCGCCAGTATCTCGGCCAATCCCGGCTTCGATCTCAAGGTTCTCGCCGAACGTGCGGTCGCCATGGCCAAGGCCTCGCCCGAGGATCCCTATGCCACGCTCGCGGACGAAGCCCGGCTTGCGCGCCAGATCGCCGATCTCGATCTTTTCGATCCGACGGAGGTCTCTACCCAGGCGCTGACCGATGCCGCGCTCGAGGCGGAAGCCGCAGCGCTCGCCGTGCCGGGTGTCACAAATTCCTCGGGCGCCGGCGCCTCCGCCGGCATGGGCGGGCTGGTGCTCGTCACCTCCCATGGCTTCTCCGGCGCCTATATGGGCACCCGCTTCGGCCGCTCCGTCAGCGCGATCGCCGGCGAGGGCACGCGCATGGAGCGCGATTATGATTATGCGAGCACGCTGTTTTTCGCCGATCTGCGCGGTCCGCAGGAGATTGGCCGTCTCGCCGGAGAACGGGCAGCGGCTCGCGTCAATCCCCGCCAGGTCGAGACGCAGAAGAACGTCACCGTCGTCTTCGACCCGCGTGTCGCCCGTGGCTTTGCCAGCCATATTGCCAGCGCCATCAACGGTGCCGCCGTGGCGCGCAAGACGACCTTCCTCAAGGACAGCATGGGCTCGCAGGTGATGAAGGCGGGCATCCGCGTCACCGACACGCCGCAGATCGTGCGCGGCCCGGCCTCGCGTCCCTTCGATGGCGAGGGGATCGCCGGCGAACCCCTGACGGTTGTCGAGGACGGCGTGCTTCGCCATTGGCTGCTGTCCACCTCCACCGCCCGCGAGCTCGGCCTCGAAACCAATGGTCGCGGCGTGCGTGGCGGGCCGGCGGTCAGCCCGAGCTCCACCAACTTCGCGCTGGAGCCGGGCGAGATCTCGCGGGACGATCTGATCAAGGGGGTGAGCACCGGCTTCTACGTGACCGAGCTCATCGGCCATGGGCTGAACATGCTGACCGGCGAATATTCGCGCGGCGCCTCGGGTTTCTGGATCGAGAATGGCGAGATCACCTATCCGGTCTCGGAAGTCACGATTGCCTCCAACCTCAAACAGATGTTCATGGCGGTTACGCTGGCCGACGATATCGACCGCAGCTTCGGCACCGCGGCGCCGACGCTTGCCATCGAAGGCATGACGCTCGCCGGAAAATAGCCGCAGTTGCGCGGTCGAAGGCGCCCGGGAGGATGATGACACATTGCCGGAGGGCCTGCCCCTCCGATTCCCGGGACCTGCCGGGCGCAAAGGACGATGATGACGGCTTCCGCCTTAGACGATACGCAGTGGCTTCGCGATCTCGAGCTCATCACCACCGCCGCCATGGCGGCCGGCGAAAAGGCCCTCGGCTTCTTCCGCAAGAATCCCGATTTCCGCTACAAGAACGAGGATCGCTCGCCGGTCAGCGAAGCTGATTATGCGGCCAATGACGTGCTCAAGGAGCGGCTGCTCGCTGCCCGGCCCAATTATGGCTGGCTCTCGGAGGAGACCGATGATGACGAGGCGCGACTCGGCTGCGAGACCGTCTTCGTCGTCGACCCGATCGATGGCACCCGTGCCTTCATCGCAGGCAAGGATATCTGGTGCGTCAGCGTCGCGGTCGTGCATGAGGGTCGTCCGGTGGCGGGCGTCCTCTATGCCCCGGCGCTGATCGAGCTCTATCAGGCAGCTCTTGGCCAAGGCGCCCGGCGCAACGGCCTGCCGATCCGGGCGGCCAAGTCGGGCGAGGGCGAGAAGCTGCTGATCGCGCTCTCCGAACAGCGGGTGGCGCGGCTGCCGGCCGCCTATCGCGCCGGCATGACCCGCATCGCCCATGTGCCCTCGCTCGCCTATCGGCTGGCCATGATCGCCGACGGGCGGATCGACGGCACGGTGGTGGAGCGCAATTCCCATGACTGGGACCTCGCCGCCGCCGACCTGATCCTCGACGAGGCAGGCGGCCGCTTGGCGGGGCTCGACGGTCGGCCGCTCGCCTACAACACCAAGCAGGTGACGCACGAGATGCTCTGCGCGGCCCGGCTGAGCATTCTGGGTCCGCTCGTGGCGGCCGCAGGCGGCGCCCCCCATTGACCTTTCATGCGGGATGGCTCACATCCACTTCAATATCGATCAGGACGGCAGAGTGATGGCTCCAAGCAGCGAGAAAAAACAACTCCTCCACCTCGTCTTCGGCGGCGAGCTGACGACGCTGACCGAGGTGCAGTTCCGCGACCTCGACAAGCTCGATATCGTCGGCATCTTCCCCGATTACCAGAGCGCGCTCGCAGCCTGGAAGTCGAAGGCACAGCTGACCGTGGACAATGCGCATATGCGCTATTTCATCGTCCACATGCATCGCCTGCTCGATCCAGGCGCCGTCTGATGGTGAGAGCGGAGCGGGCGGTGCGCATGCCGGCCGCTGCGGTCATGGGCGAGCTGTGCCGGGGGCCTCGCCTCGGGTCCTGCGTCCGACGGGGCTCCCTTCGCCAAGGTCGGAGCGACGGAGGTGTCGCATGAGCCGGTTCTTCGCCCGTGCGGTCTTGACCACCTATCGCGTCATGGGCACGGCGCTGACCCCCTTCATCTGGTCCTACCTCGCCACCCGCGCGGCCAAGGGCAAGGAAGATCGTGCCCGCCGGCAGGAGCGCTACGGCCATCCAAGCGCGCCGCGACCGCAGGGCCCGCTCGTCTGGTTCCATGCGGCGAGCGTCGGTGAGACGGCCTCGGTCATTCCGCTGATCCGCGAGATCCACAAGCGCGGCATCGCCGTGGTACTGACCACCGGCACCACCACCTCGGCCCGGATCGCGTCCGATCGGCTGGGGCCTGCCGCCATCCACCAATATGTGCCGCTCGACATCAAGCCCGCCGTCTCGCGCTTCCTCGACTATTGGGAGCCGGATCTGGCGATCATCGCCGAATCCGAAATCTGGCCGATGACGATCATGGAGCTCGGCCGGCGCCATATTCCGCAGATCCTCGTCAATGGCCGGATGTCGGATCGCTCCTTCAAGCGCTGGCGCAAGCGCGCGAGCCTTGCCGACGCTCTGTTTGAAAACCTGGCGCTGGTGATCGCCCAGTCGGAGGCCGATGCCGAACGCTTCAGCACGCTCGGGGCGCTGCCGGTCATGGTCTCCGGCAATCTCAAGGTCGATACCGACGCGCCGCCCGCCGATGCAGAGGCGCTGCGCAGCTATCGCCAGCAGCTGGGCAAGCGCAAGACCTGGGCGGCGATCTCCACCTTCGAGGGCGAGGAGGCGGCGGCAGCGGCCGTCCATGCCGCGCTGAAGAAGCGTAGCGGCCTGCTGACCATCATCGTGCCCCGCCATCCGGAGCGCTGCGACGCGATCGAGGCCATGCTCAACGCTCGCGGCCTGACGGTCGCCCGCCGCACGCGGCGCGACCCCCTGACGCCCGAGACCGACGTGTTTCTCGGCGATACGATCGGCGAGATGGGCCTTTATCTTCGCCTGACCGAGGTAGCCTTTGTCGGCCGCTCGCTGTTCGGCGAGGGCGGGCAGAATCCGCTGGAGCCGGCCATGCTCGGCTGCGCTATCCTGTCGGGCGGCAATGTGCAGAATTTCCGCGAGAGCTATCAGCGCCTCGCCAAGAATGGCAGTGCCAAGATCGTGCGCGATGTGGAGATGCTCGCCAAGGGCGTGCACTATCTGCTCGTCAATGACGAGGTGCGGCACAAGATGATCGACGCGGGCCAGGAAACCATGCATGAAATGCGCGGCGCGCTCGCCGCCACCATGCGCGGCCTGGAGCCCTATATCAATCCGCTGACGGTCAAGGCCCGTCTTCTGCCGCGCGACGAGGGGGACAGAAGCGATGTCCGCTGAGACCGCCGCCCACGAGCAGCATCCGGCCATCGCCGGCATCCTGTTCGACAAGGACGGCACGCTGCTCGACTACGCGAAAAGCTGGGTGCCGGTGAATTACGAGCTGGCGCGCATTGCCGCCCGCGGCGATGCAGACCTCGCAAACAGGCTCCTCATGGCCTGCGGCATGGACCCGGAGACCGGCCATGTGGTGGCGGACAGCCTGCTTGCCGCCGGCAATACGGTGGAGATCGCCGAGGGCATGGTCGCCGCCGGCTCGCCTTATCCGTTCGAGGAACTCCGGGCACTGTTCGACGATCTCTTCTCCCGCTCGGCCGCCTATGCGGTGCCGGTCGCAGATCTCGCTCCGTTCTTTGCCGACCTGAAGGCCGACGGCTATCGGCTTGGCGTCGCCTCCAGCGACAACGAGACCTCGATCCGCGAGACGGCGAAGCGCTTCGGCTTTGCCGAGAGCCTCGATTATGTGGCCGGCTATGACAGCGGCCACGGCACCAAGCCCGGCCCCGGCATGGTGCTCGGCTTCTGCGCCGCCACCGGCCTTGCGCCGGATCAGGTGGTGGTGGTCGGCGACAACAATCACGATCTGCACATGGGCATCTCCGCCGGGGCGGGGCTGACGGTCGCCGTCCTGACCGGCACCGGCTCGCGCCAGTCGCTCGGGGATGCCGATCATTGCCTGAACGACATCACCGAGCTGCCGGCGCTGCTCGCCAGCCGCCGCCCGGCCGGGGCCTGACCATGCTGGGCATCGCAGGCAGGGCGGGCAGGACAGAGGGCAGGCAGAGCTGATGGTCTCCGAAGCACCGCCCTTCTGGTGGGAAAAGCCGGGTTTCACCAGCGCGGCGCTCGCGCCCCTCTCCTGGCTCTATGGCCAAGTGGCCGGTGCGCGCATGGAAAGGACGAAGCGCTGGGCCGCGCCCGTTCCCGTGCTCTGCATCGGCAACTTCACCGTGGGCGGCGCCGGCAAGACGCCGACGGCGCTGGCGCTCGCCCGGGCCGCCAAGGCGCGTGGCCTCACCCCCGGTTTCCTGAGCCGCGGCTATGGCGGCTCGCTTGACCGCACGACCCGCGTCGATCCCGACCATCACCGCGCCCGCGATGTCGGCGACGAGCCGCTGCTGCTCGCCCGCGAGGCGCTAACCGTCATCTCCCGCCGGCGCGTCGAGGGCGCGCAGCGGCTGGTGGCGGAGGGCGCGGATCTCATCATCATGGATGATGGGTTCCAGAGTGCCCGCCTCGTTTTCGACTACGCGCTGCTGGTGATCGATTCCCGTCGCGGCATCGGCAATGGCCGGGTGGTGCCGGCCGGACCGGTGCGCGCGCCGCTGCCGGTCCAGCTCCGCCAGACCTCCGCTCTGCTGCAGATCGGCACGGAGGACGCCGCCGATCCGGTGATCCGCGCCGCCGCACGCGCCGGCCGGCGGCTTTTCGCCGCCAGTCTACACCGCTCCGGCGATGATGCGGCACTGAGAGGCGCACCCGTTCTCGCCTTTGCCGGCATCGCCGATCCCGAGAAATTCTTCCGCACCGTGCGCGAGACAGGCGCCATCATCGCCGAAGAGCGCCGCTTCCCCGACCATCATCACTTGGCCGACGACGAGATCGCCGACATGCTGGAAACGGCGACGCGCGAAGGCCTGACGCTTGTGACCACCGCCAAGGACTGGGTGCGGCTCGAAGCCGGCCATGGCCTAAGCGGCGAGCTGAAAAGCCGCACCCTCGTCATTGCCGTCGAGATCCGCTTCGACGACCCCGCCGCCCCCGACGCAATCCTCACCGCCACCCTCACCAACGCCCGCCAGCGCCGACTGACCCACTCGACGATCGAGAGCCTGGATCCGGTTCGGTAGGGAAAGCTCCTCCGATGTATTGGATTCACCGGAAGAGCGTCGCGTCACCAAGTCTGGTTGCGATCACGGCCGCAGCGGCTTCGCTTTAGTGGGAATGGCTCCACCTTAGGGCAGGACCACCACCGCCTCGACTTCGAACAGCATGGGGTCGACTGCCAGTTTCGTGACCGGTACCAGGGTTTGCGCCGGCAGATGGTCGCCGAAGAGGGTCGTCACCGCGCGGGTCAGCACTGCGAGTTTGGCGGGTTGGTGATCGACCACATAGACGGTCAGTTTGGCGACCTGGTCGGGCTTCGCGCCCAGTCCATTCAGTGCCTTGGCGAGATTGGCATAGCCCTGCGAGACCTGCGCCGCAAAGTCGGGCGAGAGTCCGCCACGCTCATCCTGCCCGCCCTGTCCGGAAATGAAGGCGAGCCGCGCGCCAGGGGGGAGTACCGTGGCGGTGCTGTAGCCATAGGGAGTGGGATCGCCGAGGGCGGGCGGATTGACGCGGGTTACGGTCTCTGCCGCGGAAGGGGTCGTCATGAGAAGCACTCCTATGAAAAGAAAAGATCGGACGGAATTGGGCATCGTCGTCTCCTGAACGCTTGGGATTGCCGCGCGAGGGACTCGCTCGTACGACGTACGAAATGAAGCATCGTACAGTGAACGAGTCAATTGCCGGATGCCATCATCCGGTCTAAGGCTCGCAGACATCGTAACGCGAGGAGGGGCCGCCGATGGCGCGAACGCAAGGCGCAGGGCAGGGACGTCGCAGCCGAAGCGGACGGAGCGGCGGAGCGGCGGGCGAGGGCGCACTCTCTCTCGACCGGATCATCGAGGCTGCGATCGCTCTCCTAGATGCCGACGGGCTCGACGGCTTGAGCATGCGGCGTCTCGCCGATCGCCTCGGCGCCGGCGCCATGAGCCTCTACTGGCATGTGGAGAGCAAGGATGCCGTGCTCGATCTGGCGCTAGATGCGGTGCTCCGCGCGGAAGCGGCAGATCCGGAGGGGGACGCGGACTGGCTCTTGGCCATTCACGCGGAACTGCACGGCTGGCGTAGCGCCATGCTGCTCCACCCCTGGTCGGCCGCCCTTCTAGCCCGCCGCGCGCTCGGCGCCGCGACGCTCGGCCGGCTGGAGCGGCTGTTGCTGCTGCTCAGCGCCGGAGGGATCGCGCCGGACAGGCTGAATGCCGCAGTCTGGGCGCTCTGGAACATGACGGTCGGTGCCAGTGTCACGCGGGCGAGCTTCGTCGCGGGTCAGGGCGATGAGGCAGGCGCCGGTCGGTCCACGGCCTTGCCCGACACTCATCCGGCCATCGCGGCCTCCAATCTGCTGGGCGAAGCGGATTGGGACAAGGTGTTCGAAGAGGGCGTGGGGCGGCTTCTGTCCGGCTTCCTGCAGACAGAGGCACCTGCGGGCAAGGCTTAGCCAGGCAGGGTGCCGGCCTGGCGTTCGGCGTCGAGGGAGGCCTGGGCGTCGGCATAGGCTTCCTGGCGGGCGACGCTCCAATAGCGCAGTTCGTCGACGGGGATCGGGACGCCGGTCATGGCGCAGGTGACGTGGGTGCCGGGCATGACGATCTGGAAGTCGCCGTCGAGATAGCGAATCTTTGCCGGCCTGTTGCCGCTGCCTTCAAACCGGTTCATCACCCGTCGTCCCCGCATTGTTAATTCCGCACATGCTGTCCGGCTTTCGTCCGAGACGCAGTAGCGCCGCGCTCCGCATCCGTCAAACCCACCAACCAGGCACCCGCCGTCAGCTGCGGCCGAACAGCCGCTCGATATCGGCGAGCTTGATCTCGATATAGGTCGGCCGGCCGTGATTGCATTGGCCGGAGCCGGGGGTGGCCTCCATCTGGCGAAGCAGCGCGTTCATTTCCTCGGGCTTCAACCGTCGTCCGGAACGCACCGAGCCATGGCAGGCCATGGTGGCGGCCAGATGGTCGAGCCGGCTTTCAAGGCCGGCGGCGCTGTCCCATTCCGCCAGTTCGTCGGCGAGCTGGCGGATGAGCGCCGCGGCATCGATCTCGCCGAGCATGGCCGGCGTCTCGCGCACGGCGATGGCGCCGGGGCCGAAGCGCTCGATCGTCAGGCCGAGGCGGGTGAAATCCTCGGCCTTGGCAACGAGTCGGTCGCAATCCTCCTCGGGAAGATCGACGATCTCGGGGATCAGCAGCGCCTGGGCGGCGACCGGGCGGCTGGCCATCCCCTTGCGCAGCGCTTCGAAGACCAGCCGCTCATGCGCGGCATGCTGGTCGACGATCACCAGCCCGTCGCGGGTCTGGGCGACGATGTAGTTCTCGTGCAGCTGCGCGCGGGCAGCGCCGAGCGGATGCTCGATCTCATCTGACGCGGGCGCCGGCGTCGGCGCCGCACTGGCCGAAGGCGCCACGGAAAACGCGCTTTGCAACGCCTCGGCAAAACCGAAGCCTGGGGCCGCTCCGGCCGGCGCCGCACCCTCGAAGGCGAAGGGGCGGGACGGGGAGGTCTCGGCCGACCAAGGCGCCGGGCTCGGCGGGGTCTGCGGGCGGAAGGGCCAGCGGGGCGTGGCCCCCTCCGGGCGGAAGGCCTGCATCAGGCCGCGGGCCCCCAGCGTCGATGCCCGGTCGCCATGCAGCGCCAAGGCCTGGCGGATCGCGCCGACGATCAGCCCGCGCACCAAGCCCGGATCGCGGAACCGCACGTCGGACTTGGCCGGATGGACATTGACGTCGACCAGGGCCGGGTCGATGCCGATCGACAGCACGACGACCGGGTAGCGCCCCTGTGGAATGGTCTCGGCATAGGCGCCACGCAGGGCGGAAAGGATCAGCTTGTCCTGCACCGGCCGGCCATTGACGAAGACGAATTGCTGGAGCGAGTTGCCGCGGTTGAAGGTCGGCACGCCGGCAAAGCCGGTCAGCCGCACATCCTCGCGCTCGGCCTCGATCGGGATCGCATTGTCGCGGAAGTCGCGGCCGATCACCTGAGCGATGCGCGCCAGCCGGTCGTCGCCGGTTGCGGGAAATTCGAGCGTCGTGCGGTCGGCGCCGGAGAGCACGAAGCGCACCTGCGGGAAGGCGATCGCCATGCGCCGGACCACCTCGGAGATCGCCGCCGCCTCCGCCCGTTCGCTCTTCAAGAATTTCAGCCGCGCCGGGGTGGCGAAGAACAGGTCGCGCACCTCGACCACCGTGCCGATATTCGCGGGCGCCGGGCGGAGTGCCGAGAGTACCCCGCCATGCACGGCGATTTCGGCGCCTTCCGCGCTGCCGGCAGCGCGGCTGGCGATCGTCAGACGGGCGACCGAGCCGATCGAGGGCAGGGCCTCGCCGCGAAAGCCGAGCGTGCGGATGTCGAGCAGGCCCTGGTCGAGCTTGGAGGTGCAGTGGCGGCGGATCGCGAGCGCCAGATCCTCGGGCCCCATGCCGCAGCCATTGTCGACGACGCGCAGCAGCGCCTTGCCGCCGCCCGCCGTCGCAATATCGATGCGGGTGGCGCCGGCATCGAGCGCGTTTTCGATGAGTTCCTTGGCGGCGCTCGCCGGTCGCTCGATCACCTCGCCGGCAGCGATCTGGTTGATAAGCGTCTCGGAGAGCTGGGAAATCGGCATGTCCTCTTTTCCCTCATTCCGTCGTTCAAGAAAAGCGCCCTCATGCGCCTCTCCCGGTTTTATCGAGTTCGTTCTGTCTTACTTTCACGCGAAAATTCGCGATCCTGTTTAATCTTGGCTTAAGGTAAGACTGTCACTGTCCAAACAAGGAGATGGTGTCTTCGGACATTGTCCGGACCCTGAAACGGTGCGCCGCTGACCGTCCGTTTCGAACAGATCCGCCACGCTGGCCCGGTCAGGGTCCTGCGTCAGCATGTCTCCGCCACAGCCTCTCCGCCTCGACGAGGACGATGACATGACCGATGCGGCGCTTAGCGACGCAAACATCCAGTTTTCCATGATCGAAGCGATGGCGGAGTCGCTCGACGTGGCCGTACTTGCCTATGATCGAAATGACGAACTGCTGTTTGCCAGCCGAAACGTGGCGCATTTCTATGCCGTTCCGGCCGAGATGGTCCAGCGCGGCACGCGCCTGCGCGATTTCCTGGGCGCTGTCTTCGATCTCGGCATGCGCACAGGCTCCAACGGCGAGAAGAACCGCCGCCGCGCCAATCGCGAGGAATGGATCGCCGATCGCGTCTCGCTGCACTGGCGCGAGCGTTATGAGAGCGTCGAGCGGCTGAGCCGCCAGCGCTGGATCAGCGTTCGCAAACGCCGGTTGGCGAATGGCATTTGTATTGTCGCCCTGACCGATGTCTCCGAGCAGAAGAAAAAGGAAGAGCAGCTTCAGCTCGATCTCGAACGCGTCGAAGTCACCGAAGCCATTCTCGACAATCTGCCGAACCCAGTCTTCGTCAAGGACCGCAGCCTCAGCTATATCGCCGCCAACAAGGCCTTCTGCGCGATCCATGGCGTCAATGCCGAGGGCATTCTCGGCCGTTCGGTCTGGGATGTGCTCGAGCCCTCGCTTGCCGAGAAGGTCGAGGCGTCCGACCGCATGGTGCTCGAAACCGGCAAGACCTTCACACTGCCCGAACAGATCGTGGCCGCTGATGGCGACGATTTCTGGTCCATCACCCACAAGTTCCGCATCGGCGAAGGCAGCCGCGCCATCCTCGTGACCTATATGGCCGATGTCACGGATGTCGTGGTCGGCATCGGCGAACTGGCGCCGGATCTCGCCGAGGCCTTCACCATCCGCGACTATAATGTCTTCGAGCCGGCACAGAACTGCTTCGACGCGTTCCGCTCGGTCGATGTCCAGACGATCGCCGAGACGCGGCCGCTGATGGCCGCGTCTGAACGCCCGACGCGTAACATGCTGGTGGTGACTGCGGATCCGGTCCGAGAGGCCCATCTGGTCGCATTCCTGCGCGCTGATGGCGCGGATGCCTGTGCGGTGCATGGGGCCAGCGAATTGACGGCCTTCCTCGCCGCTGCCCGTGAGGCGCAGCTTCCGCTCGACGCCATCCTTGTCGATCCGCCGCACGACCCGCGGCCGGCACGCGAGAGCGGCATTCCGACGCTCGTTCTCGACCCCACCTGGTCCGATGCCGCGATCGGCACCGCGATCCATGCACTGCTCGACCCTGCGCCGGAACCGAGCCTGCCGTCACTGGTCGAAAGGCAGGTCAGTGCTGTCGCGACTGTGGAAACAGATCCGGAGTCGGCCCCGAGCGTCTCGGACTGGGATCTGATGACGCTGCCGATGCTGCCTGTCGATCGGTCGGAGATCGATGTCCTGGTGGCCGAGGACAATGACATCAACCAGTTCGTCTTCGCGCAGATCCTCGAAGGGCTGGGGCTGACCTATCGCGTCGCCGCCAATGGCGAAGAGGCGCTGCAGCTGTGGCAGACGCTGCGCCCGCGGCTCGTGTTGATGGATGTGTCGATGCCGGTCATGAACGGCTTCGAGGCGACGCGCGCCATCCGTGCACGCGAGGAGGTGGGGCAGCGTACACCGATCGTCGCCGTCACCACCCAGGCGCTCGACAAGGATCTCCAGGAATCAGTCCGCGCCGGCATGGATACCCATATCGTCAAGCCGGTCAGCCCGGACATGATCGAGGCGGTCTGGGCCCGTTTCCAGGGGGAGGAAGCGACGCGTCTGCGGCAATAGAACGTGATTCGCCAGCTGCACGGTATAGGAGTAAGTTCTTCGGCTTCCGGCCCGTTTTGCGACCGGACCGAGATCTGGGGAGAGGATCGTTACCTTTCGTTAAACCAAAAGCGAAAAGGTCTACCGCGCCGGTAGCGGCAGAAGCATGCGGGACTTGAGCGATGAATCGACCAGACGACGGCTCTGCAGACCATCTCAGTCGCAATGACCTCCATGTCATGGCCTTTACCGACCCTCTGACCGGGCTCGGCAATGCCAACAAGATGCGCGATCGCGTGCGCGAGATCGCCACCGAGCGCGCCGCAGATCCCGCGCCCTTCACCATCGGCCTGGCCAATCTCGACGGGTTCAAGCCGCTGAACGATCTGTTTGGGCCGGGTGCCGGCGATGAGATCCTCTGCCAGGTCGCCAACCGGCTGCTTGCCTGCGTGCCCGATGGCGCAACCGTTATCCGCGTCGGTGGCGATGAGTTCGCCTTCGTGCTGCCTCTGGTCTTCGAGCGCAAGGCGGCCGAGAAGATCGGCCAGATGCTGCGCGAAGTGCTCTCCGCCCCGTTCGATCTCGGCCAGCGCACCGTTCGTCTGTCGGCCTCCTTCGGTTTTGCCATCTACCCCTTTGCCGGCGCCGACTATGAGGAGCTGTTGAAGAGCGCGGATACGGCGCTCTACCGCTCCAAGCGGCGCGGGCGCGGCCAGATTACCGTCTTTTCCCATGAGATCGCCGCCGAAATGAAGCGGGCGACACAGCTCGAACAGGCGCTCCGCAATGCGATCATCAATGGCGCCGTCGACGTGCATTTCCAGCCGATCGTCGATCTCGCCACCGACATGCCGGTCGGCTTCGAGGCGCTGGCCCGCTGGTGCGATGCCGATCTCGGCTACGTCTCTCCGGCCGTCTTCGTGCCGCTCGCGGAGGAGCGCGGGTTCATTCACACGCTGACGGAAACGCTACTGCGCAAGGCCGCGGAGGCCGCACTGCTCTGGCCGAAGGAACTTTTTCTCTCCTTCAACCTCTCCTCCGCCCAGCTGATGGACCCCTCCACCAGCCGCGACGTGCTGGCGATCGTCAACCGCGTCGGGCTCGATCCGCGCCGGCTGGAGCTAGAGATCACCGAAACCGCGGTCATGACCGATGCCGATATGGCGCAGAAGATCGTGGCGGAGCTGCGGGCTGCCGGTATGCGCATCTCGCTCGATGATTTCGGCACAGGCCAGTCCAGTCTGGGCCGCCTGCGCGACTTCACCTTCGACAAGCTGAAGATCGACCGCTCCTTCGTTTCGCGCATCGCCACCGACCGCGCGTCGGAACATATTATCAAGGCGATCGTCACCATGTGCGACGGCTTGAATCTCGAAGTGGTGGCCGAGGGAATCGAGGATTTCGCCGAGGCGCTGAAGCTCAAGGGCCTCGGCTGCGGCATGGGGCAGGGCTATTTCTACGGCAAGCCCGCCGACCTGCAGGCAACGTTGCGCTATCTCGAAAAGCGTTTCGGCAGCCTTGACCAGCACCGCAGCCAGGCCGGCTGATTGCGTTGAAACCCATCAACGAAAACGGCAGCGCCAGGGCGCTGCCGTTCATACTCTGCCGTGAGGCCGAGCTTAGTTGTTCGACGTGGCCGGGGCCGGGGCCGCGGTGCCAGCCGGAGCGGCACCCGGGGTGGTCGAGGAGGTCGTGGAGCTGTCGACCGGTGCACCGGTGTTCTGCTCGGCCATCTGGGCCGACTTGGTCTTGAACTCCGGAGCAGCCTTCAGCGTGTCAGCCGTTTCCTGGGTCGTGAGCTTCAGATCATCGGAGTTCGGCACCTGGGCGACGTTGATCTTGTCGAGCGGTACAGCAACGTTCTTCTCGCCGATGCCGAGGAAGCCGCCGACGCCGATCACGGCTGCTTCGACCGAGCCGTCCGTGGTGAAGATCACGTCGTTGATCTCGCCGATGCTCTCGTCATTGCCGGTGTAGACCGACTGACCGATATAGGTGTTGGCGGAGATCTGTTCCGGGCCCTGCTCGGTCAGATAATCGCCACCGGCCGGAGCGGCCTGGGCAGCCTGATCGGCAGCCGGAGCGGTCGAATTGGCAGCGCCATCCATCGGCGCGGGGGTCATCGGCTGAGCGGCCGGCGCGGTGCTGTCGGTGGCATTCGGCTGGGCCGGCTGCATCGTGTCCTGAGCGGATGCGATCGGCGCGAAGGCGGCGACGCTTGCAAAGAGTGCACCAGCGGCGACGGAGGTGATGATCTTGTTGGTCATGGCTCTCTTACCTTTCCTATTCTCTTCTCGGATCAGGGCGCGGGGTCCATCACGCCGCACCGGTGATGCCCAAAGAACGAGGGCTCAGCGAAAACTGTTCCGAAAAAAAATCGTGATCGGCGGAGGGAACAACTTGCCCTTCGGCTCTCGGGAAAGGGGAAAGTAGAGCCGCGCAACGCCCGGTGGGGTTGCGCGGCGAACGGGTCAATGGCTCTCGCGCAGCACTTCGCTGCCGCTGGCGCCGACGAGGAAGTCGAGGTCGGCGCCCTTGTCGGCCTGCAGGACGGTGTCCTGGTAGAGCTTGTAGTAACCGCGCGTCCATCGCTGCTCCGGCGGCTGCCAGGCGGCCATGCGGGCCGCATATTCGGCCTCGTCGATCAGGAGGTTCAGCTCGCCCTTCAGCGTGTCGAGGCGGATGCGGTCGCCGGTGCGCACGATGGCGAGCGGGCCGCCGGCATTCGCCTCGGGGCTCACATGCAGGACGACGGTGCCGAAGGCGGTGCCGGACATGCGCGCGTCCGAGATGCGCACCATGTCACGCACGCCCTTTTCCACGAGCCGGCGCGGGATCGGCATGTTGCCGACCTCGGCCATGCCCGGATAGCCCTTCGGTCCGCAGCCCTTGAGCACCAGGATCGAATCCTCGGTGACGGGGAGATCCGGATCGTCGATCTTTTCCTTCAGATCCTCGATCGATTCGAAGACGAAAGCCGGGCCCTCATGGACGAGCAGATGCTCGCTGGCGGCCGATGGCTTGATGACGGCGCCGTTCGGGGAAAGATTGCCCTTGAGGATACGGATGCCGCCGGCCTTGCGGAGCGGATTGTCGAGCGGGCGGATGACGTCGTCGTTGAAGACCTCCGCATCCTTGTAATAGTCCGAGATCGGGCCGCCATAGACGGTCGGCGCATCGGCGTGCAGCAGGTGCTGGATGCGGTTCATCACTGCCGGTAGGCCACCGGCATAGGCGAGATCCTCGATCAAGTACTTGCCGGACGGCATGCAGTTGACGATGCAGGGCACCTGGCTGCCGACACGGTCGAAATCGTCGAGCGTCAGGTCGACGCCCGCGCGCCCGGCGATCGCCAGGAGGTGGACGACGGCATTGGTGGAGCCGCCAACGGCCGCATTGGCGATGATGCCGTTCTCGAAATTCTCCTTGGTCAGGACTTTCGAGAGGCGGAGATCCTCATGCACCATGTCGACGATGCGCTTGCCGGTCATGTGGCTAAGCGCCATGCGCCGCGCATCGACGGCCGGCAGGGCGGCGTTCATCGGCAGCGACAGGCCCATGGCCTCGACGACGGAGGCCATGGTGGTGGCCGTGCCCATGGTCATGCAGACGCCCGGCGAGCGCGACATGCCGCTTTCGGCCGCCATGAACTCCGCAAGGCTCATCTTGCCGCCCCGCACGTCTTCGGAGAACTTCCAGACATCGGTGCCCGAGCCGATATCCTTGCCGCGCCACTTGCCGTTCAGCATCGGCCCGGAGGAGACGACAATGGTCGGCAGATCGACGGAGGCCGCGCCCATCAGCTGGCCGGGGGTGGTCTTGTCGCAGCCGCCGAGCAGCACGACGCCGTCGATGCCATAGGCGCGGATCGCTTCTTCCACGTCCATGGCCAGCAGATTGCGGAACAGCATCGCCGTCGGGCGCATCTGCGTTTCGCCGAGCGAGGAGACAGGGAACTCGACGGGGAAGCCGCCCGCCTCCCAGACGCCGCGCTTCACGCCCTCGGCGAGCACGCGCAGATGACTGTTGCAGGGGGTGAGTTCCGACCAGGTGTTGCAGATGCCGATAATCGGCCGGCCGTCGAAGACATGGTCGGGAAAGCCCTGGTTCTTCATCCAGGACCGGTGGATGAAGCCGTCCTTGTCGGTGCCGCCGTACCAGTGACGGCTTCTCAGTTCTTTTTTCTTCTCGCTCATCGGTGTCTCCTCAGTCGGCGCCAGGCGCACGATCTGCAATTGTCATACTTTTCGGCGGCCGCCCTGTAAATCGCGCCGATGGGAAATCTCTCGGTCCGTCAAAGCCTATAGGCAGGCTCGAAGCGGCCGTTGACGGGAACGTTCAGCTCGAAGGTCATGCCGGCCTGCGGATCCTGGCCGCGGCCGGCCTCGTGCAGGCCCTGCCATGCGCTGGTCACGAGCAGGCGATCGGCCTTCTCGCCGATGAAGGCGGGGCAGGAGGGCTGGGAGACCGGCATGGCGTGGCGGGCGAGGCGGCGTCCGTCGGGCGCATACACATCGACGGCCGAGGCGCCCCAGCGGGCGCTCCAGATCTGCCCGTCGGCATCGCAGACCGCCCCGTCGAAGCCGCCCTCGCTCTCGGGTTCTTCGGCGAAGACGGTCGGCTCGCCGATGGGCAGGCCGGTCGCGGGGTCGAGCGGCACGCGCATCACGCGGTTGATTCCGGTGTCGCTCCAATAGCCGATCGCGCCATCGGGCGAGAAGCAGATGCCGTTGGGGATGGTGATATCCGAATAAAGCTTGGTCACGATGCCGCGCGCCACATGGTAGATCGCGCCGGCGCCCTCTTCGGCATTTCGCCCCATGGTGCTGATCCAGAGCGCGCCGCTCTGGTGCACCCGGCCGTCATTGGTGCGGTTGCCAGGCTTGTCCTCGAGCTTGGCATATTCGGAGAGCGCGCCGGTCTCGGCATCGCGCAGGAACAGGCCCTGGTCGGAGGCGATCAGCTGACAGTCCTCGTCGACGAGAGCGATGACGCTCGCCATCAGGTTCAGGGGCTGCACGCTCTTGGCGCCGCTCGAGAGATGCAGCGCATGCAGCTCGCGACCCTTGATGTTGAACCACCAGGCCGTGCCGGTTGCCGGATCATAGAGTGGGCCTTCGCCAAGTTCGGATGTGGCCTGGTCGATGACGGTAGCGGTCGAGGTCATGCGTGCGCTCCATAATAAACGGCGTCATAGGCCTTCACGGTGGCTTGCGCGCGCTCGCCGATCTCGGAGGCGGTCATGCCGGGTTTGTAGAGGCTGGAGCCGAGACCATAGCTCTTGATGCCGATCTTGGCATAGTCGGCAAAGCTCGTCTCGGACACGCCGCCCACCGCGGCAATTTCCAGCTCCGCGGGCAGCACGGCGCGTATGGCGGAAATGCCGGAGGGGCCGAGCACGCTGGCGGGGAAAAATTTGAGCCCGGTGGCGCCGGCTGCGGCCGCGGCAAGCGCTTCCGTCGGGGTAAAGACGCCGGGCATGGTGACCATGCCCTTCTCCACCGCATGGGCGATCACCGCGGTGTCGACATTGGGGCTGACGAACAGCCTGCCACCCGCGTCTTCCAGCCGGTCCACCTGCTCTTTCGTCAGCACTGTGCCGGCGCCGATCAAGGCGTCGGCCGGCGCACTTTTGACCGCGATCTCGATCGAGCGGAAGGGATCGGGCGAATTGAGCGGGATCTCGATCGCCTGGATCCCGGCCTCGATCAGGGCGGCGATCGCTGCCTCGGTTTCCTCCGGCCTTAAGCCCCGCAGGATGGCGATCAGCGGATATTTCAGGGTGGGGAAGGGGATACGGGTCATGATGGTCTTTCCTTGTGGCCGCAGAGGCGGCGAAATCGGGGATCAGGCGGGCCAGAGGGAGTGGGCAGCCGAGGCCAGGCCATCGCGCACGGCGAGGTCGGCATCGATCAGCGTCGCGGAGAGCCCGGCCGCGTCCAGGGCGGCGCCATAGAGTGCGGCCAGCGGGCCGGAAGCGACCAGGCTGACGGCCGTACCCGGTCGGGTCGAAGAGAGCGCGCCGGCGATCTCGAGCCCGATCGTCAGGCCCGAGAGCCGGGCCTTGGAGCGGGTCGCGTCATGGCCATGCAACAACTGGCCGGAGCGCACGGTGAAGAAGAGGTTGGTGGCGAGCGCCGGATGGGCGATCGCCTCGGCCACGGCCGCGCGAAACGCCTCATGCGTGCCATCGAAGGCGGAGGCTTCGGCGACCGCGTGGGAGAGGATCGACTGCTTCGAGAGCACATCGAAGAGCTCGCCGCTCATGAAGGTGGAAAAGCCGGTGACGCGCCCGTCCTCCACCCGCACCCATTTGGAATGGGTGCCGGGCATGCAGACGAGATGCGCGCCTTCGGCCTTGCCGAGGGCGCCGAGCAGCTGGGTTTCCTCGCCGCGCATCACGTCCGGGCGGTCGGCGTCGCGCTGGGCGAGGCCGGGCAGAATGCGGATGTCGCGGCCGGCGTCCGGCACACGGGCTGCCTGGCCGACAATATCACCGAGCGCGGCGGGCACATCGAGATAGCCGGCCTCCACCCATCCCTGGCGGGCGCCGGCCATGCCGCAGATCACCGCCGGCACATGCGCACCGGCGCCAAGCGCGGCCAGATGCGCATTGAAGATCGGCGCGAAACCGCTCTTGGCAGCCGTGGTCATGCCCTCATGCGTGCGGCGCTCGCCGATGATCGCCCCCGTGTCGGAGATCAGCCAGAGCCGGAAGCTCGTCGTGCCCCAGTCGACGGCGGCATAGGCGGCGGATGAGGGGGTGGAAGTCACAGGACGCCTCCGTCGACGATCAGGGTTTGGGCAGTGATCCGCGCCGCACTGTCGGAGGCGAGAAACAGGCAGGGTCCGACGAGATCGTCGGGAAGAAGCGTTTCCTTCAGGCACTGGCGCGCCTTCATGGCCGCAATCGAGTCCTCGGTCAGCCAAAGCGCCTTCTGTCGCTCAGTGACGACCATGCCCGGCAGAATGGCGTTGACGCGCACGCCCTCCGGCCCCAGCCGTCCCGCCAGCGACTTTGTCAACCCGACGATCCCGGCCTTGGCGGCCGCATAAGCGGGCATTTCGCCGAGATTGAGCAGATAAGCGATCGAGGAAAAATTGACGATCGCGCCCTTCGCACGGATCAGATGCGGGGCCGCTGCCTGCGCGGTGAAGAAGAGCGGGCGCAGATTGATCGCCTGGCTCTCATCCCACTCCTCAAGGGTCGTCTGCCCGAATGCGTGCCGGTCGTCACGCGCGGCATTGTTGACGAGCACCGCCAATCCGCCGAGCCGCTCCGCCGCCTCGACCACGAGACGTTCGATCGTCTCGACCTCGGTCAGGTCCCCTTCGAGAAACAGCGGCGCGTGATCGACTCCCGCGGCAAGACGCGCGGCGAGCGCCTGTCCTTCTTCTGCGGCGCGGTCGATGAAGGCGACCCGTGCACCCTGGCGCACGAAGCCTTCCACCAGTGCGGCGCCGATGCCCGATGCGCCGCCGGTGATCAGCACGCCGCGACCTTCAAGATCGGGATGGAGGGTTGAAGGGGCGGGCATGCGCGGCTGGCGGTCCTGTTTTCGAAAGGCGACTGTTTCCGAAAGCGCGGGCCATCCGGAGAAGTGTTCCACATAATGGAACTCGTGTTTACTATCTGGAATTATCTTCCGCCTCGTGCGACAGTGTCAAGGCACGTTTGACGACGGAAGGGGCTCGGATCGGACCGATGCAGATCACGGACGAGGCACAGCCAGACCGCGACGGGGACACGGGAACGCTTGGCAAGGCGATGCGCCTGCTGGAGCGTATCGTCATGGCAGACCATCCGCTGCGCTTCACCGATATCCTTTCCGCCACGGGCCAGCCGCGCGGCACGCTGCATCGCCAGCTCTCCCATCTCGTCAGCGAAGGGCTCCTCTCCCAGCGTAGCGACCTGACCTATGAGCCAGGGCTCCGCCTCCTGACCTTCGCGCATCGCGCCTGGGCGCGCAACGATCTGCGCGCCGTCGCCGCCCCGCATCTTGCCCGTCTTCATGAGGAAACCGCGGAAACGGTGCATCTCGGCCTGCTGCGCGGCACCGAGATCGTCTATATCGACAAGGTGGAAAGCCGCCAGACCGTCCGCATGGAAAGCCAGGTCGGCAAGACCTCGCCGGTCTATTGTACCGGGCTCGGCAAGGCGGCGATGACCGCGCTGCCCGAGCCGGAGCGGGCGGCAATTGCCCGTCGCGTGTCCTTCCGTCCCTTCACGCCGCGGACCCATCGCTCGGTCGCATCCCTGATGGCGGATCTCGATCAGGTGGCCGAGCGTGGCTATGCCTTCGACGAGGAAGAGCACGAGGTGGAAATCCGCTGCGTGGCGGCGCCGGTCTCCAATGCCGATCTCAGCCTGGTCGGCGGCGTATCGGTCACCGGCCCGGCCTACCGGATCAGCATGGAGCAGCTCAAAGCCTGGTCGCCGCTGGTCGTGCGCGCGGCGCGGGCGATCGCCCAGGATGTCGCGATCCGCATGGCGCCGCGCGCCGAAGCGCCGGGCCTGGACAAAGGTGAGGATTAATGGGCCGAGCGTTCTGGACGTCCATTCGTCATACCTATAGCCTAGGGCAGCAATCCTGCTCGCGTCCGGCGGGTAGATTGACTGTTGATGAAAATGGGAGATTGAGATGGGTATCAGCCTGAACGGGGCTGCGATCCGCCCGCTCGCCGAGGATGTCATCGGTACCGATTTGAGGTCCGAGCGATGCATCTACGCCGCTTTCGAGCGGGTCAGCGCGGCCTTCGGCTTCCAGGCTTTCCTGGTGATGAGCGTGCCGCCGCGCACCGCGCGTCGCTTCGCCGACCATGTGATGATGAGCAATTGGCCGCCGGCGATCATCGCCGATTACGATGCGGCCGGCATGTTGGTCGACAGTCCGGTGGTCGACCATTTGCATAAGAGTACGCTTCCTTTCACCTTCGACGTCGAGAACGACCTGCGCAAGCGCCGCAGCCCGCGGTCGCTCCTTGTCGCCGCTCTCTTCACCCAGCGCAGCATGCCGCGCGGCGTCTATGTCCCCGTCCATGACAGCGCCGGCCACTGCGGTGCCGTCGCCTTCTCCGGTCTTCGCAAGGTGGTCGATCAAGGCGAGCTCGCGACGCTCACCTATGCGGCGGTCACGCTGTTCGACCGGCTGAGCGATGTGCGCCAGAAGGCGCCGCGTGCCTCCGGAGCGCTGTCGCGTCGCGAGATCGAATGTCTGCACTGGGCGGCCGCCGGCAAGACCACGGTGGAAATGGCCCAGATCCTCAAGCTGTCGGAATATACGGTGAATCACTATCTTAACCGCGCGACGCGGAAGCTCGATTCGGTCAACCGCGTCCAGACGGTCGCCAAGGCCATTCGGGCCGGGTTGATCGGGTGACCGGCACGGCTGATGGCCGCAGCGCCGAGGAGACTGCCCCTTTCGACAGCCGGATCGCTCCGGAGGACGGACCATCCGACGAACCGGCTTTGCCCGGACCGGATCGCGTTGTGGAGGGCGAACGCGAAATGGCGAGCGGGACGGATCTCGCTGCCGATGTCGCGGCGCTCCAGACGCAGTTCGACGTGGTGCGCTATCTGCGGCGCCTCGCCGAGGACCACGGCTTCCGCCATTTCATCATCTGCCTGATCCCGCCGATCGAGGTCGCCAAACTTTCTGAGACCTCGATCGTCTCGAACCTGCCGAAGGAGATGTTGGCGAGCTTCGACGAGAGCGGGCTCCTGCAGCACAGCGCAGGCTTCCGCCGCTTGCGGTCCACCACCACCCCTTTCTGCCTCAGCCAGCAGGAATGGACACGCGAGACGACGCGCGCGGCCGAAGCGGCGCAGCATATGGCGGTGTCCGCCCGCCATCAGGTGGAACAGGTCGCCTATTTCCCGGTGCACAATGCCGATGGCACCCGCGCCGCAATGATCCTGATGGGCGAGCAGCGCGCCATTCCGATGGCGGAGATGATGGAGCTGCAGATGGTGGCCATCTATCTCTACAATCGGCTGACCGAGATCGGCGCCTTTTGGCGGGAAAGCGATGTCGCCCTCTCCGAACGCGAGATCCAGTGCCTCAACTGGACGGCCGCCGGCAAGACCAGCGCGGAGATCGCCGGCATCCTCGGGCTCTCCGAACATACGGTCAACCACTACCTCAACCACGTGACGAAGAAGCTCAACGCGGTCAACCGCACCCAGGCTGTCGTCAAGGCGCTGCGGCGCGGGTTGATCAGTTGAAAGGTCAGCGCTCGGGCTCACCCCGGCCAACGACGCGCATCGCGGCCACGAACTCCGCCTGGCGGCGCATGCCGGCCTTGCCGAGGAAGGATTTGACATAGGTGCGGATCGTCTCGACGCTGAGATCGAGCGCGGCTGCCGCCCCCCGGACCGAGTTGCCCCGCGCGATCAGTCCCGCCACCCGCGCCTCGCCGGGCGTCAGGTCGAAAAGACCCTGGATGACGTCGACGGAGGGCGCTTCGGCGCGGCCGATCGCCGTGACCAGGAGCAGAAAGCCGGCGCGGTAGAACAGGTCGCGCGCCGCGCCGCGGATCGGCAGAAAATGCAGCACGGCCGGCGGCAGCGCCTTGCGTGCCGGGAGCGGGAAGGAGCGGACCTGGCCCTGCTCGAGCCCCAGGCGCCCCCGGGCGATCAGCTGGTCGAAGATCGCCTGCGCGCCTGGCTGCGAAAGGAACAGCCTGTCCTGAGCGGAGATCGAGATTTGCGGCTCCAGCGCGTCGAACAGCCCATTGGCGATCATGACCCGCCCGTCTTCGCGCAGCATGGCGGCCGGCAGCTGGGCGAGGCCCAGAGCCTCGACGGCGGCCTCGATCCGCGCGAAGTTCAAACGGCTCGCGACCAGCGCCGCGCGGGCAAGATGTGGCCGCATCCGATCCAGCCGATCGAGCTCGCCCTGCTGGACCGCGCCAAGACTGCGCTTGCGGTCGATCGAGACGCCGATGACCTCGCCGGTTGGCATTGGGATGATCGTGCCCGCCGCATAGCCGAAGCCGCGCGGCCAGAGGAAGTCTGTATAGACCGGCTCCGCGGCCATGACCTCGTCGCTGAGGATATCGGCATCGGACATGAAGCCAGCATGGGGGATGCGGGCCAGCGCTTCCGAGCGGCGATTGTCGAACCGCCAGCCGCCCTCGAAATAGTCGGTATAGAGCCTCTGGACCCCGTCGGAGGCGATGAAGGATTGGCCGTCCGCGGTGATATCGGTCAGCAACGTGCCTTCGGCATCGATCAGGCGTGCCAGCGAGTCGAGAACGGACGGCCAGAGCTCGGGCAAGAAGGCCGCCTCGTAGAACCTGTCTTCCAAACCGTTGCCTGACATCACGCCTGTTACCGATGGTCGCGCAGAAAGTGTAGCTCGGGCTTACTGAGCGTCAAGTCATGCGGCTCTTTCGAATGTACGAATCTGATGTCTTTCGCACCAGGGGCAAGGTGCTGCCTAAATTTGTTCATAACTGCACGCCTTTCGACAACGCAAGTGAGCAGACGCCCGCGGAGGGGCGGTTTCGACGCGCTACGTTGCTGAAGTCGCGCTTGGCACGCTTCGTGCTTTCCTTCTGTTAGGTCCAGAGGGGACTGAGAGAACGTGCGCCCACGAAGGCTGCACACGGACAGGCCGCTTCCCGCCTCGCGATGATCCCGGATGAACGGACATCGGAGGCGGGGGAGCGGCCTTACCATTTTGGGGTCTTGCGCGATCCGGCCTCTCCCTCGGCAAACCCATGCCATCCTTCTTTCTCTTGCATCCGCCGTGAAATGCGGCAGAGCGGATTGGCGAAGGCCGCCGCCTCGCTTATCTACGGCAGATCGTCGAGTGCAGGCAGGAAGGGTTGATCATGGCGGATGTGACGCAAGGAGCGGTGCTGGAGGCGCTGAAGACGGTGCGCGGGCCGGACATGACCGGCAACATCGTCGACCTCAAGATGGTCTCCGACGTCTTCATCTCCGATGCCAAGGTCTACTTCTCGATCACCGTGCCGGCCGACCGGGCCAAGGACCTCGAGTCGCTGCGGGCGGCAGCCGAGCGGGTTGTCAAGGACATGCCGGGCGTCAAGGGGGCCATGGTGTCGCTCACCGCCGACCGCAAGGCCGGCAGCACCGCGCCGCCGCCCCGGCCGGCCGCCACGGCGCCGGCGCACAGCCATCCGCATGCCCCCGCCGGACAGCGGCCGGCCGGCCCGGCCAAGGCCGGCATTCCAGGCGTCGGCGCCATCATCGCCGTCGCCTCCGGCAAGGGCGGCGTCGGCAAGTCGACGACATCAGCCAATCTGGCGCTCGGTCTCGCTGCCAACGGCCTGCGCGTCGGCATCCTCGATGCCGATATTTACGGCCCCTCCATGCCGCGGCTGTTGAAGATTTCCGGCCGCCCGCAGCAGATCGACGGCAAGATGATCCGGCCGATGGAGAATTATGGCTTGAAGGTCATGTCGATGGGCTTCCTGGTCGACGAGGAGGTGGCGATGATCTGGCGCGGACCGATGATCCAGTCGGCGCTGCTGCAGATGCTGCGCGAGGTCGCCTGGGGCGAGCTCGACGTTCTGGTGGTCGACATGCCGCCCGGCACCGGCGACGCACAGCTGACCATGGCGCAGCAGGTGCCGCTCTCGGGCGCCGTGATCGTCTCCACCCCGCAGGATCTGGCGCTGATTGATGCCCGCAAGGGGCTCGCCATGTTCCGCAAGGTCGAGGTGCCGGTGCTCGGCATCGTCGAGAATATGAGTTTCTTCATCGCCCCGGATACGGGCAAGCGCTACGACATCTTTGGCCATGGCGGAGCGAAGGCCGAGGCGGAACGGATCGGCGTTCCCTTCCTCGGGGAGGTTCCGCTGACGATCGAGATCCGCGAGACCTCCGACGCCGGCACACCCCTGACCGTCTCCGAACCGGAGGGGCCGGTTGCTGCGATCTATCGCGAGATCGCCCGCAAGGTCTGGGAGCAAGTGGGGGCCGGGCGCAGCGCTGGCTCGCGCCAGCCGCCGAAGATCACCTTCGAATAGCGCTGGAACGCCGCGTGGCGCCAACAAGCCGTCTGGCGCTGCCCATCACATTTAAGACTTGTGGCAAAAGCAGGGCGAAAGCAACGGCGCGCCATTGATTTCGGCGCGCTCATAGGCCATATGGCAGCCGCATTGCAGCCGGGGCTTCCGGTCCGCAAGGCCGACCATGCGCGACGCTTCAGAGGCGGAGCTGGCCGATGGCTCAAACCGGGTCCCGCTCCATGGCGTCTTTGACCATGACTGATCATCCGTTGCTGGCCGCCGCCCTCGCGCCGCAGGCCGAAGCTCTCTTCCCATGCCCGTGAGACATCCCCGATGATCACCGTTTATGATGCGCGCGGCGAGGCGCTGGTCGTGGAAAGCGACATGCCGCCGGAAAACCTTCCGGAGGACATCGTCTGGATCGACCTCCTGCATCCGGACAAGGCGGAAGATCGGCTGATCGAGCGCTTTCTCGGCATCGAGATCCCCACGCGGGAAGACCTCAAGGACATCGAGCCCTCGAGCCGGCTCTATTCCACGGAAGACGCGATCTTCATGACAGCCTCGCTGGTCTGCCGGGCCGAGAGCGGCCATCCGGTGCTCACCGACATCGCCTTCGTTCTCGCCCGCGGCAAGCTGATCACCGTGCGCTATGACGAGCCGAAATCCTTCGATCTCTTCCGTGCGGCACTCCACCGCATTCCCGGCGGCTGTCGCAATGGCACCATGCTCGCCATGCGGCTCTTCGAGACCGTGGTCGACCGCACCGCCGAGATCCTCGAACATGCGGTCGCCAAGCTCGACGAGCTCTCCATGCAGGTCTTTGTCGAGCGGCGGGTTGGAAAGCGCCGTCCGCCACATTATCTGGAAGCCAAGCTGCTCGATGTCGCCTCCTACCACCGGCTGGTGGCCAAGACGCGCGACAGCCTGGCCTCGCTCTCACGCCTGCTCACCTATGTCTATGCGACGCCGCTCCTCCAGCAGGAAAAGGAAGCGCGCGATCTCTGCCGGACGGTGACGCTCGACGTGCAGTCGCTGTCCGAACACGCCTCGTTCATCGCCAACAACATCACCTTCCTTCTCGACGCCTCGCTTGGGCTGATCGGCGTCGAGCAGAATGCCATCATCAAGATCTTCTCGATCGCCTCGGTCGTCTTCCTGCCGCCGACGCTGGTCGCCTCGCTCTATGGCATGAATTTCGCACATATGCCCGAACTGCAATGGACCTACGGCTATCCCATGGCGCTCCTCGCCATGGTGATCTCGGCCGTGATCCCCTTCTATTTCTTCCGCTGGAAAGGCTGGCTCTGAGCGCGCAATCATCGCGGACGCTCCCAAGCCGGAAACAGGACCCATGGGCCACAGGCACGAAAAGGCATCGCAGGAAAAGCGCGGACTGGGCGGATTGCTCATGCTGTCGCTCGGCTCGATCGGCGTCGTCTATGGTGATATCGGCACGAGCCCGCTCTACGCCTTCCGCGAGGCGCTGCGCCCCGTCGCGGCTGATGGCGTCACGCGCGGCGAGATCATCGGCCTCGTCTCGCTGATGATCTGGACACTGACGATCATCGTCACGCTCAAATATGTGCTCTTCCTGCTGCGCGCCGACAACAATGGCGAAGGCGGCACGCTGTCCCTGCTGGCGCTTCTGATGAAATTCTCCACCGGCCGCACCGGCTGGCTCTTCGTCATGGGTATTGCGGGCGCGGCGCTGTTCATGGGCGATGCCATCATCGCCCCGGCGCTCTCGGTGCTGTCAGCGGTCGAGGGCCTCAAGCTGGTCGCGCCGCAGTTCAGCGATTACGTCGTGCCGATCTCGGTCGTGATCCTCCTGGCGCTCTTCGCCGTTCAATCGCGCGGGACAGAAGCGGTCTCGAAATTCTTCGGGCCGATCATGCTCGCCTGGTTCCTGGTGCTTGGCGTCGCCGGCCTTTCCCATATCCACGACGACCTGGCGATCCTCTCCGCCTTCAACCCCTATCATGCCGTGCGCTTCCTGTTGAATGCGGGCTTCGTCGGTTTCGTGGTTCTGGGTGCCGTCTTCCTGACGGTGACGGGCGCCGAGGCACTTTATGCCGATCTCGGCCATTTCGGCCGCCGGCCGATCCAGTGGGCCTGGATCTGTCTCGTCTTCCCGGCGCTGACGCTGAATTATCTCGGCCAGGGCGCGCTGGTGCTCAAACACCCGGAGGCGATGTCCGACCCCTTCTACCTGATGTTCCCGGACTGGGCGCTGCTGCCGGTCGTCATTCTCGCGACCTGCGCGACGATCATTGCCGCCCAGGCGGTCATCACCGGGGCCTTCTCGCTGACCCGCCAGGCAATCAACCTCGGCTATCTGCCACGCATGGCGATCCTGCACACCTCCGAGACCCATACCGGCCAGATCTATCTGCCCAACGTCAATGTCGTGCTGATGTTCGGCGTCATGGCGCTGGTCTTCATCTTCGGCTCGTCGGAATCGCTGGCCACCGCCTATGGCATCTCGGTCACCGGCGCCATGCTCGTCGACACCATTCTTGCCTATCGCTTCGTGCGCATGCGCTGGCGCTGGCCCTTCCTGCTGGCGCTTGCCGTCATCCTGCCGCTGGCGCTGCTCGAAACCGTGTTCTTCAGCGCCAATATGTTGAAGATCCATGATGGCGGCTACGTGCCGGTGCTGATCGCGGCGAGCTTCATGCTGGTCATGTGGACCTGGCGGCGCGGCACGCGCATCCTGCACGACAAGACCCGCCACACCGACATTCCGCTCGCCGCCTTCGTCAAGTCGATTGAACGCAAGAGCGCCCATGCGCCGGTCTCCGTGCCCGGCACGGCCGTATTCCTGACCAGCGATCCGGATTCAACGCCGGCCGCCCTGCTGCACAATATCAAGCACAATCACGTGCTGCATGCGCAGAACTTCATCCTGACGATCCGCACGGTGAACACGCCCTTCGTCGCCAAGGATTTTCGCGTCAGCGCCTCCAGCCTGTCGGAGCGCTTCAGCCTGCTCGAAATGCGCTTTGGCTATATGGAATCGCAGAACGTCTCCCAGGCGCTCGGCCTGTTCCGCAAAACCGGGCTGAAGTTCGATATCATGTCGACCTCCTTCTATCTCGGCCGGCGCAAGCTGGTGCCGGATGCCCGGTCCGGCATGCCGCAATGGCAGGACCGGTTGTTCATCGCACTCGCCAATGCCGCGACCGACCCGTCCGACTATTTCCGCCTGCCGACCAACCGCGTGGTCGAGCTCGGCTCGCACGTCATCATATGACGTTTTTGTGAGCCAGGTTTCGGCCGCTTCGCCGAAGCCCGCAGGCCGGTATTAACCAAGCATCAAGGTTAATGCTTCATTGTCACTGCACGGGTCGAGGCGGGCCGGTCGTGTGTTGTGAGTCACCAACCGTCTTCATGGAAATTGGCAGGGGTCTTCCTCGCGCTGCGCGGTTTGCGCAGTCGCGTGCGGGCGATGCTGCGTCTGTTCGCGTGGAGTGCATCGGTTGGGTCAGCGTTCGATTGGGTTCTGCGGGAGCAAGGTCTCCCGCTTCGCAGCACCGGCGGTCCTGGCGGCGCTCATCTTCACAGGCTTCCCCTCCGTCGGGGGCCATGCCGATCTCGCCACCTTCCTCTCCGGCATCAATCGCGGCGGCGAACGTTGGCGCATGCACATGACCCGCTCGCCAGCCGGATCGCTGCATGATGTCGAAGTGGTGTTCAACGATCCAATCACGACCGCCGCGATCGAAGACGGGGCGGGGGTGACGCTGCCCGATGGCGAGCGCGTGTCGCTTGCCGCCGCCGACAAGGAGGGCGACGGGTCGCCCGACGAGGACCGCGTCAACCGGCGTGACAAGAAGGGCCGTATCGTCGCGGTCTCCCCGGTGACGCCGCCCAAGGATTTCTCGGCCGGTTCGATCCTGCAGCGCACGAGCGCACTGACGCGTCCGGTGATGGAGGGCGGCGAGCCGATGGTCTTCGCCCGCTCCTCGATCAAGGGCCGCGAGATCGAGATCGCCACAGCCTTCTACAAAAAGTCGCCTCCGAAGCCCGACCCGTCGCTGTCGCCGATGGTTGCGCGCCTGGTGACCAACAGCCGCGCTGATGTGCTGGCCACCGCTTACGCGCCGAGCGCGCCGGACTATGCGAGCGAATCGCCCTTCGACAGCATCTTGGCGCCCGATCATTCCGGCGGCCGCTTCATTCCGGACATCGCGCCCGAAGATCATGCCTGGGCCGCCAATCCGCTGCCGGCCGAGGTCTTCTCGGCGGAAGAGCAGAAATGCCTGACCTCAGGCATCTATTTCGAATCGCGTGGCGAATCGGCCAAGGGCCAGGCGGCCGTCGCCCAGGTGATCCTCAACCGGGTGCGCAACCCGGCCTATCCAAAAACCATCTGCGGCGTCGTCTACCAGAACAAGCAGCTCTACAATCGCTGTCAGTTCTCCTTCGCCTGCGACCGAATCCCCGACATCGTCTGGTCTCCGACCCATTGGAAGACCGCCCAGGAGATCGCTCTGGCGGTGACGGCAGGTAAGATATGGCTTCCTGAGGTCGGGTCAGCGACCCATTACCATGCCACCTATGTCCGGCCTGACTGGGGCCCGACGATGAAACGGCTCACGCAGATCGGCAAGCACATCTTCTACCGCACCTATGGCGGCGGCTGGAGCTGAGCCCACAAGCAGATGGAGCAAAACGCACGCTCTGTGCGAATTTCTCGCACGGAGCGTTATGCGGTTTTCGCAGGGCTCGGCAAGATCGCTTCTAAGAGGCTGATTTCGATCACGAATATTGTCAACAGCCGACCCTTCTCCGCGCCTTGACTAGCAAGAACCCGGAAACTATGGTGCGGCAACTTCAAAAGGGGCCGAGAGTGGCTTGAAATCTGGCCTTTGTGTGGCCTTGCATCCGAAACGACCTTAAGGTCGCTGCGGAGGCGGCCAAGGCGGAGGACAAGCCACATGGCGGATGACCGGAACGAAGGTCTGGAAGAGCGGCGCAAGCGCCTGAGCAGCGAACTCGCGGCACGCCGCGGCAGCGACGCGAAGGAGGCGGCCGACGAGGCGAGGGCGGTCGAAACCCGCAAGGGGTACCAGGTCGCGATCAAGCTCTCGAGCGAGTTCGTGGCCGCCATCATCGTCGGGGCCCTGCTGGGCTATCTTCTCGACCATTTTGCCGGTACAGCGCCCTGGGGGATGATCGTGCTTCTCCTCCTCGGCTTCTGCGCCGGCGTGCTGAACGTGCTGCGTTCGGCGGGCATGGTCGCCGCGCCCCATCCGGCAGACCGGACGGGACGACCAGACGGGGATGAGGGCGACCGCCTTTGAGGTGACGGCCGCAAGGCTGCACCGAACGAGATCGATCCGCAGGAGCTGCGCGCGCCATCGGCGTGCCGGAGCCTCGGTTAAAATACGGGCCGCCGGCGGGCGGGAGAGAGCGAAGAGAGAGAAACGTGGCAACGGCTGACAAGGTAGATCCGACCCACCAGTTCCTGGTCAACAAGATCGTCCCCATCGAAATCGGTGGTCTGGACCTGTCCTTCACCAATGCATCGCTCTTCATGGTCGCCACGGTGCTGCTCGCATCCGGCTTCCTCTACCTCACCACCTCGCGCCGCGCCGTCATTCCGGGCCGCCTGCAGTCGGTCTCCGAGCTCTCCTATGAATTCATTGCCTCCATGCTGCGCGAAGGCGCCGGCAGCCACGGCATGAAGTTCTTCCCGATGGTCTTCTCGCTGTTCATGTTCATCCTGACGGCGAACCTGCTCGGCATGGTGCCCTATTTCTTCACCATTACCAGCCAGATCATCGTCACCTTCGCGCTGGCGCTCTTCGTCATCGGCACGGTTCTGGTCTATGGTTTCTACAAGCATGGCTTCCATTTCCTGAGCGTGTTCGTTCCCTCGGGCGTTCCCGGCGTGCTTCTGCCGCTGGTGGTCGCGATCGAGATCATTTCCTTCCTCTCGCGTCCCATCAGCCTGTCGGTCCGTCTCTTCGCCAATATGCTGGCCGGCCACATCACGCTGAAGGTGTTCGCGGGCTTCGTCGCTTCGCTCAGCACGCTCGGCGCGCTCGGCATCGGCGGCGCCATCCTGCCTCTCATTATGACCGTGGCGCTCACGGGTCTCGAATTCCTCGTCGCCTTCCTGCAGGCCTACGTCTTCGCGGTGCTGACCTGCATGTACCTGAACGACGCGGTCCACCCGGGCGGCCACTGAGGAATAGTCACGCGCAGCCCGGCGTTCGCGTCGCGGCTGTCACGAAAAGCCGCAACAACCCTTCTACTCAAGGAGCATCACCATGGAAGCGGAAGCAGCAAAGTACATCGGCGCAGGTCTCGCATGCCTCGGCATGGCTGGCACGGCCCTCGGCCTCGGCAACATCTTCGGCAGCTTTCTGTCGGGCGCCCTGCGCAACCCTTCGGCTGCTGACAGCCAGTTCGGCCGCCTCGTATTCGGCTTCGCCGTGACGGAAGCACTGGGCATCTTCTCGCTGCTCGTCGCTCTCCTGCTGCTGTTCGCCGTCTAAGATCAGCTTCGGTTCCGCGCGGCGCATGGTTCGCCGCGCGTGACCCTTTCGCAGCCCTGGTGCCCAAGCGCCGGAACGGCTGCCTTTCTTTTCTCCTGCATCGCATGCGCCAGCCCTTGCCGCCGGCCTTGAGATCCAGACGACGATTTTGACTGCACCTGGAGATGAGCATGTTCGTGACGGCGGCCTACGCCCAGACATCGACGCCCGAAGGCGCAGCGCCCAACGCCGCCGCCCCGAACGCCGTTGCCCCCGGGGCAGCCGCGCCGGACGCCGCCGCTCCTGGCGCTGCCCCCACGACGGCCGCACCGGAAGCGGCGCCCCATGCCGCTCCGGAGGCCGGCGCGGGCGAGGTTCACACCGAGACCGGCGTCGCCCATGAAGGCGGACACGGCTCCGGCGTCTTCCCGCCCTTCGACCAGACAACCTTCGCCTCACAGCTGCTCTGGCTCGTCATCTCCTTCGGCGTCTTCTACATCCTCCTGTCCAAGGTGATCCTGCCGCGCATCGGCGGGATCCTCGAGACCCGCAAGAGCACGATCGCCCGTGATCTCGACGATGCCGCCCGCTCCAAGGCTCAGGCCGATGCGGCCGTGGCAGCCTATGAGAAAGAACTCGCCGAGGCGCGCGCCAAGGGCAATGCGATCGCCGCCAGCGCCCGCGACGCCGCCAAGGCCAAGGCCGCCACCGACCGCGCCGCAATCGAAGCCGACCTCAACGCCAAGATCCAGGCTGCGGAAGGCCGGATCGCCGAGATCAAGGCTGCGGCGCTGGCCGATGTCGACGCCATCGCCGAAGAGACCGCCGCGAGCGTGGTCGAGCAGCTGACCGGCACGGATGTGCCGCGTGCCGAGATCGCCTCGGCCGTCAAGGCGCAAGCGAACTGAGGACGAAGGAGCAGACTTATGGATTTGACCTCACAGGCAACCGTCTGGGCCACCGTCGGCCTCGTCCTCTTCCTCGTGCTGATCGCCTATCTCAAGGTGCCGGGCATGATGGGCAAGTCGCTCGACGAGCGGGCTGATCGCATCCGCAACGACCTCGACGAGGCCAAGCGCCTGCGCGAGGAAGCCCAGGCCCTGTTGACCGAATATCAGAAGAAGCGGAAGGACGCCGAAGCGGACGCAGCCAACATCGTCGCCGCCGCCGAACGCGAAGCCGCCGCCCTGACCGCGGACGCCAAGCAGAAGACGGAAGACTTCGTCGCCCGTCGCACGCAGCTCTCCGAGCAGAAGATCCGCCAAGCTGAAGCCGATGCGATCAACGCCGTGCGTGCCACCGCCGTCGACATCGCCATCTCCGCCGCCGAACGCGTCATCGCGGCCCGCGCCAATACGTCCACCCAGACGGCGCTCTTCGACAAGTCGATCAGCGAAGTGAAGACGCGGCTGAACTGACCCATCTCGACCTTCGCCACGTTCCAAAAGGCCGGCCCTGCGCCGGCCTTTTTGCGTTAATGCGTGCTGCCGCCCGCACAAGACCCCCTCTGCCTGCCGGCATCTCCCCCACAAGGGGGGAGAGGGCTGGGGGCCCCGGCATCGCTATCCGTTCGGCTACGGGATCGGCGAGGGGCGGATGAGAATGGTGACAAAGGCGAGAGAGGGCCGAACGGCTGCCCCTTGGTCTCTCCCCCCTTGTGGGGGAGATGGCCGGAAGGCCAGAGGGGGACTTTTGCAGTTGGTTTGAATCAAGCGGCTCAACTCGGCCTCACTCCGCTGCCAGCAAATCCATCTCGTCCATCTCCACGCCGTCGATCCGCAGCGGGCGGAAGGTCATGCGGTGGAGAGGGCAGGGGCCGTGCTCTGTCAGGGCGGAGCGGTGGCGGAGGGTGGCATAGCCGGCATGGACGGCGAAGCCGTAGGAGGGGAAGGAGAGGTCGGCGCGGGCCATCATTCGGTCGCGCGATACCTTGGCGACGATCGAGGCGGCGGCAATGGAGAGCGAGCGCGCATCGCCCTTGACGACGGCGCGGCCAGGGCAGGGCAGGCCGGGCGGCACGTCGCGGCCATCGGCGAGCACGAGGGCGGGCCGGCGGTGCAGGCCGAGCACGGCGCGGCGCATGGCGTCGAGACTCGCCTTGCGAATATCGGTTCCGTCGATGCGGCCCGCGGCCGAGGAGGCAATCGACACGATGCTGCTTGCCAGAATCTCGACAAACAGCGCCTCGCGGCGCGCGGCGGTCAATTGCTTGCTGTCGTTCAGGCCTTGAGGAATGCGGTTGGGATCGAGGATCACGGCGGCAGCGACCACGGGGCCGGCAAGCGGTCCGCGCCCTGCCTCATCCGTGCCGGCGATCGGCCACAGACCTTCGCGTGCGGCGGCGTCTTCCATCGCGAAGTCCGGTCCGCCGGTGATGTGGATCGCGCCTTTGCCGGTCGTCAGCAGTGAAGGGGAATCGGGAGATGTGCGTCGGGCCATAGGCCTAGATGAGCACAGTCTCCCGATTCCCTTCAAGCCCCCGACGCCGATGCGGCGGCGGCATCGCGGGCTTCGCGGTTTCGTCACGAGGAGAACGAACCGCGATTCTTGTGACCTGACGCTGTCTACGCCGGCTGTCGTTAGCCGGATCATAGAATACGCTAAAACAGTGCGAGCTGAACACCGGCGCCGGAGGGTGGCGTGAACAGATCGCTGTTCAGCGTCCGGCGGTTGGTGTTGAGCTCGAGCCGCTTGGCTGCGAGGTCGAAGCGGCGGCCGATCTGCCAGGCATAGGGCCCGGCGCCCTTCATCCGCTTGCCGAACTCGGCGTCGTAATCCTTGCCGCCGCGCATGGAACGCACCAGCGACATCACATGCCGGTAGCGGTCCGGATAGTGACGCAGCAGCCAGTCGCGGAAAAGCGGGCTCACCTCCAGCGGCAGACGCAGCAGCACATAGCTCGCCTCGCCTGCGCCCGCCGCCTTGGCGCTGTCGAGCACGCGCTCGATCTCGTGGTCGTTCAGCGCCGGAATGATTGGCGACATGAGGACGCTGGTGGGGATGCCGGCATCGGAGAGGGCGCGGATCGCCTCCAGCCGCTTCGGCGGCGTCGAGCAACGCGGCTCCATCGCCCGCGCCAGCTTTCGGTCGAGCGTCGTCACCGACATGCCGACCCGGACCAGACCCTTTTCCGCCATGGGCGCCAGGAGGTCGATGTCGCGCGTCACCAGCGCCGACTTGGTGACGATCATCAGCGGATGATCCGCTTCCTTCAGCACCTCGATGATCTGGCGGGTGATGCGCCACTCCTTCTCGATCGGCTGGTAGGGGTCGGTGTTGGTGCCAAGCGCCAGCGGCCGCACCTTGTACCCCGGCTTGCTGAGCTCGCGCTCCAGGAGGCGCGCCGCGTCCGGCTTGGCGAACAGCTTGGTCTCGAAATCAAGCCCGGCGGAGAGACCCACATAGGCGTGGGTCGGACGGGCGAAGCAATAGATGCAGCCATGCTCGCAGCCGCGATAGGGGTTCACGGACCGGTCGAAGTTGAGATCGGGCGAGTCGTTGCGCGTGATGACGCTGCGCGGCTTCTCGACCTGAACCTCGGTCTTGAACTCCGGCAGGTCCTCCAGCGACTGCCAGCCATCATCCTCGATCGTCCGCGTCACCGGTTCGAAACGACCGGCGGTATTCAAGGCGGCGCCGCGTCCGCGCCGGCGTTCGCCCTCGATGCGCAGGCCCGTCTCGGCCATCATCGCCTCGGCCATATCGGCCCCGTTGCCGGGCGCCAACGCGCCCTGCCTGACATGCGACAGATCGGTCATGGGATACTCCGGCTGGGGCGACGGGGAGGCGCGCGATGCGAAACGAGTCGGCCTCCCCGGTCCCGATGTCGATCTTCTACCGCGATGATGAGAACAATGCAAGAACAAAGCGGCGGATGCGGATTGGCAACCGGGCGGGATTCATGATGAACATGATTTTAACGTGTTCGGGCTCTCGGCTCCGGTGGCAGTTTTTGCTGCACTGCGTTAGGTTCCGAGCATGCTGACAGTGCTCCTCGAGACCCGGAACAATGAGGCGCGTCTCGCCCAGACCCTGGCGGCGCTGGTGCCTGGGGCGGTGGAGGGGCTGGTCAGCGATGTTCTCGTGCTCGACCGCGGCTCGACCGATGCCTCTCGCGCCGTTGCGGATGCCGCCGGCGCGCGTTTCATGGAACAGGGTGCGCTCTCCGAGGCGCTCCGCCTCGCGCGGGGGACCTGGCTGCTGCTGCTCGAGCCGGGCGCGCGCCCGCTGCGCAATTGGGTGAACGAGGTTGCGGAGCATATGGCCGTCGGGCGGACGCCGGCCCGTTTCTCGGCCTCCCAGCGTCACCGCCGCTCCTTCCTCCATCGTCTTGTTCGACCGCAGCCTCCGCTGGAGCGCGGCTTTCTCATGCGCCGCAGCGACGCGGCGGCTTTGGTTCATCCGGGAATGGCGCTCTCGGAATTGGTGCGCCGCAGGGGCGTGCACCGTTTGCCGAGCGAATTGATGCCCGCTTGGGCCGCGGGGCCCGATGGCCAACAGGCGGAGTCGAGATGATCGGCGATCGCCGTTGTGGGAAGGTGGCCAGCGCGCGTCCGGGCTTCAGCGCTGCAGGTGCTCGTCCAGCCGGGGCATGATCTCGACGAAATTGCAGGGGCGGTGGCGATAGTCGAGCTGCTGGTTGAGGATGCCATCCCAGGCATCGCGGCAGGCGCCGGGCGAGCCCGGCAGCACGAAGACGAAGGTGGCGTTCAGCACGCCGGCGGTGGCGCGGGACTGGATGGTCGAGGTGCCGATCTTGGTGGCCGAGAGCTGGTGAAACAGCACCGAAAATCCATCCATACGCTTCTCGAACAGCGGCTCCAGCGCCTCGGGCGTCACGTCCCGCCCGGTGAATCCGGTGCCGCCGGTGGTGATGACCACATCGATGTCCGGGTCCTCGCTCCAGCTGCGCACCTGAGCGGCAATCGCCTCGCGCTCGTCGGGCACGATGGCGCGGGCTGCCAGCCGATGCCCGGCCGCGATCAGCCTCGCCTCCAGCGTATCGCCGGAGCGATCCTCCGCGCGGCTACGCGTGTCGGACACGGTGAGCACCGCGATCGAGACCGGGATGAAGGGGCGCTCCGGCGCGGGGGTCTGGTCGGCCATGGTCGTCGCTTTCGTGAAGGAGAGGGGCTCGCTGCCCTGATTTGTCTGTCTCTGTCACGCCGTCCATCGACGACGCGATCGCAGTCGGCTCAAAAGTGCCCTTGATCATATGGCGCGGGAGGAAAATCTCCAGCGGCAACGACGTTCGTGAAGCGCGCAGATGTCCATCGACGCAGTCGGCGCCTCGGCTTTCTCGACCAAGCCAGCCTAGACCGCCGACACGGTCTCGCAGGCCATCACGAACCAGTCGGGCCGCGCGGCGGTCAGGGCTACGGCCGCCTGATCCCGAACCTCGGCTGTGGCGTAAAGCGCAAAACAGGTGGCGCCGGAGCCGGACATGCGCAGCACCGGCGCGCCGGTCAGCTCCAGCGCTTCGAGCACGGCGCCGATCGCCGGCTCCAGCGACAGGGCCGGCGGCTGGAGATCGTTGCGCAGCGCGTCGAGCACGCCAAGCCAGTCCGCGCCTCGCGACAGATTTTCCGGCAGGTCGAGCGCCGCATTGGTCTTGTGGGCGAGCGCCCGGAACACGGCGGGGGTCGAGACGCCGACCAGCGGATTGACCAGCAGCGCATGGAAGGCCGGCATGTCGAGCGCCGTGATCTCCTCGCCGATTCCGCGGGCAATCAGCGGCCGCCCTTCCAGGCACATGGGCACATCGGCGCCGAGCGCCAGGCCGAGCGCGACGAGGTTTCCAGCTGCGGACTCGGCCTGCCAGAGCGTTGTCAAGCCTTTGAGCGTCGCCGCCGCATCGGCTGACCCGCCGCCGATCCCCGAGGCGATCGGCAGGTTCTTCTCAAGATGGATCTGCACCGGCTGGGCCTCATAGCCGTCGGCCTGCAGTGTGTCGCGCAACAGATCACGCGCCGCCAGCACCAGATTGCCGCCCCGGCCACCAGCCTCGCGCGACAGTTGATCGGAAAAGGGGCCGGACAGGGTAAAGCGATCCTCGTCTGCCAGCGCCAGCATCACGCGGTCGCCACGATCGGCAAAGGTCACCACGCTTTCCAGGAGATGATGCCCATCGACCCTCTGGCCGACCACATGCAGCGCGAGATTGATCTTGGCCGGCGCATGCACGACCAGCGCCATGTCCGGAGTGTCGAACGGCCCTGTCATGCGGCGTGCGCCCTTGATGGAGCACCCTTTGCCAAACACACCCTCTGGGCGGCAGCCCAGAGGGTGTCACTGGCCGGCCGGCGGTTTCTGGTAGAACGGCAAACTTTCCGCATCGGCGGCCGGGTCAGGATTTCTTGCCGGGCTCAGCCGTGACGGCGGGTTTTTCGGGCTCGGCATCGGCGGCGGCCGGCACCTTGGGGTCGAGCGGCGGCAGGCCGCTTTCGATCTTCGCCTTGATCTTCGGGATCTCCGCCTCTTCCGGCTTCAGCTCCAGCGCCTGGTTCCACTGGAACACCGCCTCCAGACGCCGGCCGATCCGCCAATAGGCATCGCCCAGATGGTCGTTGATCGTCGGATCGCCGGCCTTGAGCTCGGCAGCCCGCTCAAGCTCCGCCACCGCCTCGTCGAAGCGGTTGAGACGGAAATAGGCCCAGCCAAGCGAGTCGACGATGTAGCCGTCATCCGGCTTGAGATCGACGGCGCGGCGGATCATGTCCAGCCCCTCGTCGAGGTTGATGTTCATGTCGACCCAGGAATAGCCGAGATAGTTCAGGACCTGCGGCTGGTCGGGATTGAGCTCCAGGGCCTTCTTGAAGTTCGGCTCGGCCTTGTCCCAGATCTTCAGCCGCTCGTAGGCAATGCCGCGCTGGAAGAAGACCGTCCAGTCGCCGCGCTTCGGCACAGGGCCGATCTCGTCGACAGCGCGGTCATAGACCTCGGCCATCTCCTTGTAGTCCTTGTTGTCGGAGAGCACGCTGCCATAGGCAAGATAGCTGCGGATGTCCTTGGGATCGAGCTCGATCAGGCCGCGCAGATGCTTTTTGGCCTCGTCCTTGTCGCCGACTTCGGCCAGCGCCAGGCCAAGCTGCATTTCCGACAGGCGCCGCATGGGAGAGCCTTCCGACACCTCGCGATAGAGAGCGATGGCGCGCTGCGGCTGCTTGAGATTCTCGGCAATGCCGCCGAGCATGACGAGAATATCGGCGCTATCCGGATCGAGCGCACGCGCCACCTGCAGATAGAGCGAGACGATGTCTTCCGCGCCTTCCCTGTTCAGTGCCGCACCGACCGAGAACAGCACCGACGCCGCGCCCTGGGCGGCATTGCGCACCTGCTGCTCCTGCGGCTTGCCCTCATCGACGCTCTTGCGCAGCGCGTCGAGCGGCGCATAGTTGCTGACGAAATTCTGGCCGACGGCGATCGTGTCGAGCGCCTTCTGCTTGTTGCCATCGCGTGCTTCCAGCCGGGCGAGCGCGGTGATCGCCCGCAGGAATGTGTCGGGCGCGGCCGAGGCACCGTTCTTGTCGGAGATCGCGTCGGTCAGCTTGGTGCGAGCCCGCGTCTTGTCGCCGGCAGCGAGCGCGATGGCGCCGGCCTGGTAGTTCTTGAAGATGGCGAACCAGTCTGGCCCCTCCATCGCATCGATCAGCGCGATCGCATCCTTCGGCTTGCCTTGGCCGGCCTTGGCCCAGGCGACGAGAAGCGAATTCATCATCCGGTCGAGATCATTGGGGCCGGAATAGTTCAGGATCTTCTCGGCGTTGCGATAGTCCTTCTTGCGGATCGCGTCGATGCCGCGCACCACGGTGGTGATCCGCTCGACGGAGGCATCGTCCTTGAGGTCCTTGGCGAGCTCGGCACCCTTTTCGAACTCACCGTTCAGAAGCAGCGTCACCATCAGCCGCTGCTTGACGTCGACATTGGTCGGCTCGAATTCGAGCGCCGTGCGATAGAGCCGAGTTGCGGTCTCGTAATCGTGATCGACATCGGCCGTGCGCGCCGCCAGGAAGGCGCCGGAAAAGGTGTTGACCGAATTCACATCGAAAGGCTTGGCTGTCGTTTGCTCGGTTGCCGGCTTTTCGGCTTCCGCCTGGCACAGGCTGGCGCCGGAGACCATGGCCAGCGCCAGGAAGGCCACGCTTGAGAGCATCCGAACTGTTCTTTTCTGCCGCATGACACGCCTTTCGTAAGGGCCGCGCACCGGCGCTGCCCGGAATCAGTTCCACATGATGTAGCGCATCCCCCGCCGCAGCGGAATCGCCGCGCCTGCGGCACATGCGCCTTTCGAGCGCTCCTGCCAGCATAGAATGGCTTTTTTGGCGCACGCCCGCGGAAAAGCCGGTTTCTGCGAAGGCTCAGTTGACCCGGTCGATGCAGAAATCGATGACCTCGAGCAGAGCGGATTTATGCGCCGAGGCCGGAAGCGGCGCCAGCGCATCGCGCGCGATCGTGCCGTAATGCTTGGCGCGGGCGATCGTGTCGGTCAGGCCGCCATAACGGGTGATGAGGCCGTGCGCCCGCTCCAGATTGGCATCGCTGCTTTCGCCATCCTCGATGGCGCGGCGCCAGAACTCGCGATCCTCCGCCGTGCCGCGGCGATAGGAGAGGATGACGGGGAGGGTAATCTTACCCTCACGAAAATCGTCGCCGACATTCTTGCCGAGTTCGGCGGCAGACCCGCCATAGTCGAGCACGTCGTCCACCAGCTGGAAGGCGAGGCCGAGATTCATCCCATAGGATTTCAGCGCATTGCGGCTGGCGCGATCGGCCTTGGCGACGATCGGGCCGACCTCGGCCGCGGCCGCGAACAGCGCTGCGGTCTTGGCGCGGATGACGGAGAGATAATCGTCCTCGGTCGTCGCCAAATGCTTGGCGACGGAGAGCTGCAGCACCTCGCCCTCGGCGATCACCGAGGCCGCCGTGGAAAGCACGTCCAGCGCCTCCAGCGAGCCGACATCAACCATCATACGGAAGGCCTGGCCAAGCAGGAAGTCGCCGACGAGCACGCTCGCCTGATTGCCCCAGATCATCCGCGCGGTGGACTTGCCGCGCCGGAGATCGCTCTCATCCACGACGTCGTCATGCAGCAGGGTGGCCGTGTGCATGAACTCGACGCTGGTGGCGAGCTTGATATGGTGGTCGCCGCTGTAGCCGAACAGGGCGGCGGAGGACAGGGTGAGCATCGGCCGCAGCCGCTTGCCGCCGGAGGAGATCAGGTGGTTGGCGACCTCCGGGATCATCTGCACGTCCGAACCGGCCTTGGACAGGATGAGTTGGTTCACCCGCTCCATGTCGGCCTTGGTCAGATCGACCAGCGGCTTCACGGAAGCCAGTTTGTTCTTGCCGTCATCCAGCGGTATTACGACGCCCAAAACGAGCCACTCCTGTTCATTCTCATGGATGGAGAATAGAAAGGGGGGCCTTTGGCGGCAAGGGGCATTTGCGTCCGCCGTCGGACGCCAACTGTCGCAGCCCTCGTTTTCCCAAGGATATGATGCAGGAACTGATCCGAACCAACGATGCCGTCACGCTCTCCTTCGCTGAATCGTTGCTGCGCGATGCCGGCATCCTCTGTTTTGTGGCAGACCAGGGGATGAGCATTCTGGAAGGCTCGCTCGGCTTGCTCCCACGCCGGCTGATGGTCGAAGGCGAGCGGGCCGACGAGGCGCGCCGGATCCTGCGGGATGCCGGGCTCGAGAAGGAGCTGCGCGGGTGAGCGGCGACGGGCAGGGGGCAGCCCCGCCGTGCGAGACCATCGACAGCTTCCACCGTGGCGGCTTCCACCTCGTCCAGCCGCTGGGGCGCGGCCACCGTTCGGGCATGGATGCCATGCTGCTCGCCTCGCTCGTCGCCACGCCGGGCCGGGTCGTCGATCTCGGCGCCGGCGCCGGTGCGGCCGGGTTGGCGGTCGCGGCGCGGCTGGAGGACGCGGAGGTGCTGCTGGTCGAGCGGGCGCCGGATATGGCCGATTTCGCCCGGCGCAGCCTGGCGCTTCCCGAAAACAGCCACCTTGCCCGGCGCTGCCAGGTGCTGGAGGCGGATGTGACGCTGACCGGCCGCGCGCGTCTGGCGGCGGGGCTTGAGGACGAGGTCTTCGATCACGCGATCATGAACCCGCCCTTCAACAGCGCCGCCGACCGCATGACGCCCGATCCGCTGAAAGCCGAGGCGCATGCCATGAGCGAAGGCCTCTTCGACGCCTGGATTCGCACAGCAGGCGCGCTCTTACGCCCCGGCGGCCAGCTCTCGCTCATCGCCCGGCCGGAGTCGATCGCCGAGATCGTCACCGCCTGCGGCCGCCGCTTCGGCGGGCTGGAGATCACGGCGCTGCTGCCGCGCGAGGGCGAGGATGCCGTGCGCATCCTGGTGACCGCCATCAAGCAGTCGCGCGCGCGGCTGACGCTGAGAGCACCGCTCGTCATGCATGAGCCAGGCTCGCATCGCTTCACGGTCGAGGTCGATGCGCTCAACAACGGGCGCAGCGCCTACCGACGCCGCGACCGCCGCGGACGCTGAGCGGCGCTGCCGCCGCTACTGACGGAAATGTCATCGTGCCGAGGGCCGGCACGGCTTCCGGCCCATTGCGCCCGTTTCAGCAATTCCTACATGGCGGAGCGACGACTGTGTCGATGGAAGGACGTCTGACGATGGGACTGAAGCTCAAGCGGCTGCTACCGAAGCGTTTTCGCAAGGAGGGCGTGACAATCCCCGTCGTGCGCCTGCACGGTGCGATCATGAGCGGCGGCGGCGGTTTCCGGCCCATGCTCAATCTTGCCGCGGCCGCGCCGCTGCTCGAGAAGGCCTTTGCCATCAAGGATGCGCCCGCCGTGGCGCTCTCCATCAATTCGCCGGGCGGCTCCCCCGTCCAGTCGCGGCTGATCTTCCGCCGGATCCGGGATCTGGCGGAGGAGAAGAACAAGCGCGTGCTCGTCTTCGTAGAGGATGTCGCGGCCTCGGGCGGTTATATGATCGCAATCGCCGGCGACGAGATCTTCGTCGATCCGAGCTCGATCGTCGGTTCGATCGGCGTCGTTTCCGGCGGCTTCGGATTTCCCGAGCTGCTCGACAAGATCGGCGTCGAGCGGCGTGTCTATACGTCGGGTGAGAACAAGGTGATGCTCGATCCCTTCCAGCCGGAGAAGCAGGACGATATCGCCTATCTGAAGACCCTGCAGCAGGAGATCCACGCCACCTTCATCGACATGGTGAAGGGCCGGCGCGGCACGAAGCTCGCCGATGACGGCACGCTCTTCTCCGGCTTGTTCTGGACCGGCGGGCGGGCGCTGTCGCTCGGCCTCGTCGACGGCATCGGCGATATGCGCAGCGAAATCAAGCGCCGTTACGGCCGGGATGCGGAGCTGCAGCTGATCTCCGCCGGCCGCTCGCTCTTCGGCCGCAAGCAGCCGGGCGTCTCGATCGACCACGCCGCAGCTGAGATCGGCGCCGGTGCGGTTTCGGGACTTGCGGATCTCGCCCAGGAAAAGGCATTATGGGGCCGGTTCGGTCTTTGACGCTCAAGGCAGGGCGCGCGGCACCCCCGTCACGAACGGTGGTCTGCGCGGCCCGCCCACCGCAGGCGCACGCCGCCCGCCGATCCATGATGCGCCTGCCCCCTTTCGTCTTCGCCGCCCAGCTTTCGGACCCAACCCATGCCGCCCCTGATTCTGCTCCTCATCGTCGCCTTCATCGCCTGGTTCGGCTATCGCAAATTCGTGCTCGACGCCGAACGCCTCGCCCGCCAACGCGACCAGCTCCGCCGCCAGAAGGAAACGGGCTCGCAGGGCACGCTGGTGAAGGACCCGGCGACCGGGGAGTATCGGTTGAAGCGGGATTGAGGGGCTCTGGCCGCCCTTAGTGAAGACATGACCCGTCTAAAGTAAGACATCTGCTTCGACGGGAGGAGAGGCAACCACGCGTGACCCTTAGCTCTTCCAAGAGCTGCCGATCGTTGCGGGTTCGTCTATGCCGCCGGGTAGATCGGTAAAACGTCTGGCATCTTCCGGCCTTCGACCCGGTTTTTTGGGGTGAAGCATCTCATCGATGATATCCGCCGCTGAGGGGATAATGCCGACCTCCTGCATCCCGTAGAGCAGCCCGACGGTCGAGATCAGGTGAAGGTTCGGTGGACGGTTGAAGACCCTGAGGCCCGCATCCTCGAACAGGATCGCTACGGGTTCGTTGGTATCGACATATCGTCGAATGCCGCCTTCATCGGAAATGAAGTCGATCATCGCCAGCTCCCCGGCGTTTTTCTTGCTCTTCTGTCCGCGCCGCCGCTTCTCCCGCTCAGCGTCGCCAATATCCGTGCGCTCGATGACGATGGGTGGCGAGTGTTCGTCAATGAAGACCTTCACTTCGGCATCCTTAAGATAGGACGGATCGCTGGTCAGCTCGTCATAGACCGCGTCGACGACGACGATGCGCATATCAAGTCTGAGCAGGAGATCGAGCCGATCGGCGACCCACAGGCTGTTGATCGGGCCCGCGTCGGGCAGGATGATCGTACACCGCTTCATCCCATCTTCCAGAGTTCTGCAAAAGTGGAAGCCTGGTGTTCGATCTCCTGCCTCGAAGGGAGCGGCATGGGGAGGTCGGCATCTCCCAGCGCGACGAGCAGGTCTGCGTAGTCTCTGAGACCGAGGCGCCGCACGGCCTCCTGTCGCGAAAGCAGACCCTTGGAATAGGCGAGAAGCGGGTCTTCATCGGAGACCGCCTTCTCCGGCTCGGTGATCGCTTCCAAATGCTCGCGCACGATCGCTGTAATAGTCGTCCGATTGCGCGCGGCATAGGCCTCGACCCTGGCGACCAGGTCTTCAGGCAGATTCATGGTCGTGTTCTTCAACATGGCGCGACCCTCCGCTGGTTCCCCATTTATAGGTTGGCTGCGATGGCGTGGCAACGATGGCCTGGAAGCGCTTTGCGTTCATTTGCAATCCGGACTGAGCTCCGCATCCGCACTCCCGCATTGACCCCCGCCGCTTGCCATGGCACTCGTCCGGCACGTTTTGACCGATGGCGCCAGGAAAGCGGCGAGAGACCATGAGCACCGTTCCCGACCACATGAACCCGAAGCGCTCCTTCCAGGCGCTGATCCTCACGCTGCACGCCTATTGGGCGGACAAGGGCTGTGCCGTGCTGCAGCCCTATGACATGGAGGTGGGCGCCGGGACGTTCCATCCGGCGACGACGCTGCGGGCACTGGGGCCGAAGCCCTGGCGGGCCGCCTATGTGCAGCCCTCGCGCCGGCCGACCGATGGCCGCTACGGCGAAAATCCCAACCGCTTGCAGCATTACTATCAGTACCAGGTCATCCTGAAGCCCAACCCATCTAATCTGCAGGAGCTCTATCTCGGCTCGCTGGAGGCGATCGGTCTCGATCCGCTGCTGCACGATATCCGCTTCGTGGAAGACGACTGGGAAAGCCCGACGCTCGGGGCCTGGGGGCTTGGTTGGGAATGCTGGTGCGATGGCATGGAAGTGTCGCAGTTCACCTATTTCCAGCAGGTCTGCGGCATCGAATGCGCACCGGTCTCAGGCGAGCTCACCTACGGGCTCGAGCGGCTCGCCATGTATGTCCAGGGCGTCGACAATGTCTACGACCTGAATTTCAACGGCCGCGAGGGTGCCGAGAAGATCAGCTATGGCGACGTCTTCCTGCAGGCCGAGCAGGAATATTCGCGCTATAATTTCGAATATGCCGACACCGCCATGCTGCATCAGCACTTCATCGATGCCGAGCGCGAATGCCAGTCGCTGTTGAAGGCCGGCGCTTCGACGAGCAGCGCGAATGTCCAGCTGCACAAATGCGTCTTTCCGGCCTATGACCAGTGCATCAAGGCCAGCCACGTCTTCAACCTGCTTGATGCGCGCGGCGTGATCTCGGTTACCGAGCGGCAGGGCTATATCCTGCGCGTGCGCACGCTGGCCAAGGCCTGTGGCGAGGCCTTCCTGCTGACGGAGGCGGGCGGCGTCAATCTGGCTGCCGCCTGACGCCGCTCAGCCGCGCTTCGGCCGGTGGATGTAGAGCGGCGCGCTTTCGAGCGGTGCAATCAGGCTGCGCGGCCGCTCGGTGCGTAGCGCGATGAGATGGCTGACACCCATCAGGAGCACGGCGGCCAGGGTGATGATGGCAAGAAGCGTCATGGTATCCTTTCGCAAGTGTCGCGGCGCGGTCTGCGCGCAGGAAACGGGCTCCGGCACGGGCGGCGCCCGGCCGGGTCGTGAACGCAAGAGCTACGGAGTGCCAACCGGAGAAAGGTCTTGCCTGTCCGGCTCTGCCTCATGGCAGATCGTAAGCCGGCATCGGCCAGAGGCGATGATGCCGGAACGCAGGAATGATTGTCATGGTAAGCCGGTGCGAAACTTGTTTCTATCGCGAAACCTGCTGATATCCATGGTCCCCGGCCGAGACAGTGTCAAGATCGGTCTCAGGTGACACGGCGATGGCGCTGCGGCGCCACGCTTTGAAGTGGTCGCCGGCGAAAAAGGGCGCTATGAGGGGCCAATGGGCTATGCCCGTCGTCGGCAAAAGGGGAAGACATGATTATCGGGCTGATCATTCTGGCCGTTTTGGCGCTTTATCTGATCATCCTCTACAACGGGCTCGTCAAAGCGCGGCAGGTCAAGGAAGAGGCCTGGTCGGGCATCGACGTTCAGCTGAAGCGCCGCGCCGATCTCATTCCGAACCTCGTCGAGACGGTGAAGGGCTATGCCGCCCATGAACGCGGTACGCTGGAAGAGGTCGTCTCGCTGCGCAATAAGGCCCAGGCCGTGCCGACGGGTGATGTCGCCGGCCGTGCCCAGGCCGAAGGACTGCTCTCCCAAGCGCTCGGCCGCCTCTTTGCGCTCGCCGAAGCCTATCCGGATCTCAAAGCCAACCAGAATTATTCCGAGCTACAGGCCTCGCTGGAAAAGACCGAAAACGAGATCCAGATGGCGCGGCGCTACTACAATGGTGCCGCCCGCGATCTCAATGTGCGCGTTGAAAGCTTTCCCGCCAATCTGGTCGCTGGCCCCTTCGGCTTCTCCAAGGCCGCCTATTTCGAAATCACCAACGAAGCCGATCGCGCCGTTCCCACCGTCAAATTCTAACGGGCCATTCATTCATCACGCGCAGCGGTCGAGAGACTGAGACAATGACCATGACCGAGAAAAAACTGACGCTCGAGCCCGTGACGGGTCCGCTGATCGGAACCGTGCGGCCGCCGGGCTCGAAGTCGATCACCAACCGCGCGCTGCTGCTCGCCGGCCTTGCCAAGGGCACCAGCCGGCTGACCGGGGCGCTGAAGAGCGACGACACCCGCTATATGGCCGAGGCGCTGCGGGCCATGGGCGTCGGCGTCCAGGAGCCGGATGCCACCACCTTCGTCGTCACCGGCACCGGCCGGCTGAAGGCGCCGGAAGGCCCGCTGTTCCTCGGCAATGCGGGCACCGCTACGCGCTTCCTCACCGCCGCCGCCGCTCTGGTCGAGGGCCGTGTGGTGGTCGATGGCGACCAGCACATGCGCAAGCGGCCGATTGCTCCCCTGGTCGAGGCGTTGACGCGGCTCGGCGTTGCCGTCGAGGCCCCGAGCGGCTGCCCGCCCGTCACCGTCACCGGCACCGGCACCCTTCCGGGCACCCGCGTTGAGATCGATGCCGGCCTGTCGAGCCAATATGTCTCGGCGCTGCTGATGGCGGCAGCCGGCGGCCATGCGCCGGTGGAGATTGCGCTTAAGGGCGAGGAGATCGGCGCACGGGGCTATATCGACCTGACGCTCGCCGCCATGCGCGCCTTCGGCGCAGAGGTCGAGCAACAGGGTGCGGCGCTCTGGATCGTGCAGCCGACCGGATACCGGGCGACGGACTTCATGGTCGAGCCCGACGCCTCGGCCGCAACCTATCTCTGGGCGGCGGAGGTGCTGACCGGCGGACGCATCGATCTCGGCGTCGCGGCGGAGGATTTCTCCCAGCCCGATGCGCGGGCGCACGCGGTCATCTCTACCTTTCCGCATCTGCCCCCCGTCATCGATGGCTCGCAGATGCAGGATGCCGTGCCCACGCTCGCCGTGCTCGCCGCCTTCAACGAGACGCCGGTGCGCTTTACCGGCCTTGCCAATCTGCGCGTCAAGGAATGCGATCGCGTGCGCGCGCTCTCGACCGGGCTCACGGCCATTCGGCCGGGACTCGGGGTGGAAGAGGGCGACGATCTTCTGGTCGCCTCCGATCCGGCGCTTGCTGGCCAGAGCCTGCCTGCGGAGATCGACACCTTCGCCGATCACCGCATCGCCATGAGCTTCGCGCTGGCGGGCTTGAAGATCGGCGGCATCACCATTCGCGATCCCGACTGCGTCGGCAAGACCTATCCGGACTATTGGGATGCGCTGGCCTCGCTCGGCGTCGGCATGGCGGCGAAGGACTGAACGTAACGGTGTGATCGATCACGGGAAGGAAGGGGTGTATGACGCGGTTCCTGGCAGGTGTCGGCCTTGTCGTCCTTCTTCTCCTCTCCGGCATGGCGTCCGCGGCGGAGCGGATTCGCGCCTATGACGCAACCATCGCCGTGGCGGCGGATGGGGCACTGACGGTCACCGAGCGCATTCGCGCAACGGTTGAGGGCGACCGGATCCAGCGCGGCATCTATCGCGATTTTCCGCTCTTGATGCAGGATGCAGAGGGGCGCACGCACCGCGTCGGCTTCACGCTGCTCTCCGTCCGTCGCGATGGGAAGGAGGAACCTTCCCGCACCGAGGCGATCGACGGCGGCATCCGCATCTATACGGGCGAGAAAGACGTCATCCTGCGGCATGGCGAGCATGTGTTCGAGCTGACCTATGAGACCGATCGGCAGATCCGTTTCTTTAACAGCTATGACGAGCTCTACTGGAACGTCACCGGCAATGGCTGGAGCTTCCCGATCGACGCGGCTTCCGCGCGGGTTACCCTGCCGAAAGACGTCAGGCCGCTTGCGCTCGCCGCTTACACCGGGCCGCAGGGGTCGACCGCGCGCGATGCAAGGGGCGAGGAGACAGCCGATGGCGCCGTCTTCCGCACCACCCGGCCGCTCGGGGCCGAGGAGGGGCTGACCATCCTCGTCAAGCTGCCGAAGGGTGCCGTCGCCGCGCCCGATGCAAGCCAGGAACGGCTCTGGTGGATGCGGGACAATCTCGCCCTCCTGATCGCCACACCCGGACTGATGCTGGTCGGCGTCTACTATCTCTTTGTCTGGTTCCGCGCCGGGCGCGATCCGGAAGGCGGCGTGGTCGTGCCGCGTTGGGAACCGCCGGCCGGCCTGTCGCCGGCGCTGGTCAATTATGTCGACAATCGCGGCTTTGCCGATGGCGGCTGGACGGCGCTGTCCGCCGCGGCGCTCAATCTCGCCGTGGCCGGCGAGCTGGTGCTGGAGGATTTCAAATCCTCGCTGACTTTGCGTCGGGCGGAAGGCGGAGCCGCTGCGGGTGCTGAGGAGAAGGGAGGCCCCTGGCAGGTCGCTCGGCGAGCCGCATCCCGGCCCGCGTCCGGTGCAGCGGTCGGCGAGGCGAGCCTCATCGCCGCTGTCGATCAGGCGGGCGGCACGCTGGTGATCGACAAGGCGAACGGCCCGGCCGTGCAGAAACTCGGCACGGCCTTTCGCACGGCGATCGAGAGCGAGCACCGCGGCAAATATTACCGGCAGAATTGGGGGCTGATCCTCATCGGTCTCGGTCTTTCGGCGATCACACTGGCGCTGATCGTCCTCTTCGGCCATCTAAGCGAGGATGGGATCGGCATCGTCATCATCCCGGTCTTCGCAGCCGTCTTCGTCACGATCATGCTCGGCGGCCTCGTCAAATCGGTGCGCCGACGGGCGAGCCTGGCGCGGCGCATCCTGTCGGTCGTCGTGCTGGCCATCTTCGCCTTCGTGGCGCTGACCATCTTCGGCGGCCTGTTCTCGATGATCGCGCTGGAGGCGATCGAGACGCATCAGCTGCCGCTCCTCCTCTGCGTCGGCGGCATCGTGCTCATCAACGGCCTGTTCTTCTTCCTGATGGGGGCGCCGACGCCGCTCGGCGCCAAGCTCTCGGCCGAGATCGCCGGGCTGCGGCAATATCTGACGCTGGCCGAGAAGGAGCGGATGAACATGGCCGGCGCGCCCACGATGTCGCCCACCCATTACGAGACGCTGCTGCCCTATGCCGTGGCGCTCGGCGTCGAGGAGCCTTGGTCGCGCACCTTCGAGACCTGGCTGGCGACGGCCGCTGCCGGGGCGGCGGCCTATTCGCCGGTCTGGTATCACGGGCAGGGTTTCGACGGCGGGTTCGCCGGCCGCATGGGCGGCTTTGCCGGCTCGATGGCCAGCACCATGCAGTCCTCCCTTCCGCCGCCACCCAAGAGCTCCTCCTCCGGCTTTTCCTCGGGCGGCGGCTTCTCCGGCGGCGGGGGTGGCGGCGGTGGCGGTGGCGGCTGGTGAGGCGGCCGCGCTTTCCACACGCGATGGCGTGACAAGAGCCGGCCGGCTTGGTAGAGCGACGGCACCTCCGCCCCAAGGGGCCTGCCCGTCGTCCAGCCACGAGCCCATCCATGCCCGATCTTCTGCTAGAACTCCGCTCCGAGGAAATTCCCGCCCGTCTGCAGCGCAAGGCGGCCGGCGATCTGAGGAAGCTTTTGACGGACGCCATGGTCGAGGCGGGCCTGACCTATGAGGGCGCACGCGAATACTGGACGCCGCGCCGCCTGACGCTCGATATTCGCGGCGTCACCGCCCGCTCCGCCGACCAGCGCGAGGAGAAGAAGGGCCCGCGCACGGACGCCAATGAGAAGGCGATCGAAGGCTTCCTGCGCGCCGCCGGCCTCTCCTCCATCAGCGAGGCCCATGTCCACAGCGATCCGAAGAAGGGCGATTTCTACGTCGCCCATCTCCTGAAGCCCGGCCGCCCGGCGGAAGAGATCATCGCCGAGGTCATGCCCGGCATCATCCGCAACTTCCCCTGGCCGAAGCCAATGCGCTCGGGTGCGGCCTCGGCCAAGCCCGGCGCGCTGCGCTGGGTGCGCCCGCTGCAGTCGATTCTTTGCACCTTCGGGCCGGAGAATGAAGAGACGCAGATCGTGGATTTCGAGGTCGATGGCATTCGCGCCGGCAATATCACCTACGGCCATCGCTTCCACGCACCAGAGGCGATCACCGTCCGCCGCTTCGCCGATTATGCGGAGAAGCTGGAGCGCGCCAAGGTCGTGCTCGATGCCGAGCGCCGCAAGCAGATCATCGAGACCGACGCCCGCAACCTCGCCTTCGCGAGCGGCCTCGATCTGGTGGAGGATGAAGGCCTGCTCGAGGAGGTCTCGGGCCTCGTCGAATGGCCGGTCGTGCTGATGGGCCGGTTCGAGGAAGACTATCTCGCTATTCCCGGCGAGATCATCCGCCTGACGATCAAGACCAACCAGAAGTGCTTCGTCACCCGCAAGGCGGGAGAGGAGGCGCTGTCGAACAGCTTCATCCTGGTCTCCAACATTGAGGCGAAGGATGGCGGGGCGGAGATCATCCACGGCAATGGCAAGGTGGTGCGCGCCCGGCTGTCCGACGCCCGCCATTTCTGGACCCGCGACCAGGGGGATCTGCCGGATCTCGACACGCTGAAGCCTTCGGCCGAGCGCTTCGGTCTCGACCTCGCCAAGCCGCTCGATCAGCGCATGGCCAAGCTCGATACGCTGAACGTCACCTTCCAGGCCAAGCTCGGCACGCAGGGCGCCCGCGTCGCGCGCATCCGCACTCTGGCTGCCCGCCTTGCGCCGATCACGGGCGCCGATCCGGCGCTGGTCGATCGCGCCGTCGTGCTCGCCAAGGCCGATCTGCGCACCGAAGCGGTCGGCGAGTTCCCGGAACTCCAGGGCCTGATGGGCCGCAAATATGCGCTCCTCCAGGGCGAGGATGCCTCGGTCGCTGCCGCCATTGAGGATCACTGGAAGCCGAACGGCCCGTCCGACCGCCTGCCGCAGGATGCGGTGGGCTTGACCGTCGCGCTCGCCGACAAGCTGGACACGCTGACCGGCTTCTGGTCGATCGACGAGAAGCCGACCGGCTCCAAGGATCCCTATGCACTCCGCCGCGCGGCACTCGGCGTGGTGCGCATGCTGCTCGAACGCAAGATCCGCCTGCCGCTCAGCGCCTATGTCGATGCCGACCTCCTTTCCTTCTTCCATGACCGTCTGAAGGTCTATCTGCGCGAACTCGGCGCGCGTCACGATCTGATCGACGCCGTGCTGACGCCGGAGGCCGATGATCTGTTGATGGTCGCCCGCCGGGTCGAGGCGCTGACGGCCTTCATCACCTCCGAGGACGGGCTGAACCTGCTCGCCGGCACCAAGCGCGCCACCCAGCTTTTGGCTGCCGAGGAGAAGAAGGGCACGGTCGTCGCATCCGCGGTCGATCCCGCGCTCTTCACGCTCGACGCCGAGCGCGCGCTCCATGAGGCCGTGCAGTCGGCCGCACGGTCCGCGGCAGAGGCCGTTGCGCGGGAAGATTTCCGCTCGGCCATGGAGGCGCTCTCGACGCTACGCGGACCGGTCGACCGCTTCTTCGCTGATGTGCTCGTCAATGACGAGGACCCGGCGATCCGCGCCAACCGCCTGGCGCTGCTCGCGGCCATCCGCACCGCCACCGGCACGGTGGCTGACTTCTCCAAGATCGCCGGCTGAGGCCAACATGAGCGCCGGCGACCGCATCCTCGTCAGCGCCTGTCTGATGGGCGAGGCAGTCCGCTATGACGGCCGGGCCAAGCCGCTCCACCATCCGCTGCTCGCGCGCTGGCGGGCAGAAGGGAGGCTCATCAGTTTCTGCCCGGAATGTTCCGCAGGCATGCCGGTTCCGCGTCCGCCGGCCGAGATCGCCGCGGGAAGCGGCGCAGCGGTGCTCGATGGAGAGGCTCGTGTCCTCGAAGCCTCCGGCCGCGACCTGACCGAGGGGTTCCTGCGCGCCGCCAGAAACGCATTGGCTGCGGCCCAGCAAGGCCGCTGCCGCTACGCGCTGCTCATCGATGGCAGCCCGTCCTGCGGCTCGTCCCGCATCTATGATGGGCGCTTCGTCGGGGAGAAGCAGGACGGCGAGGGGGTGACGGCAGCCCTTCTTCGCCGCCATGGCATCCTCGTCTTCGCCGATCACCAGATCGAAGACCTGGCTCGGGTGCTGGAGGTCGAGAGCGCGGATGCTGGTGATCGCAAGGGTGGATGAAGCCCGCATTCTCGAATTTCACCGCTTGCCGATCTACCCTCCGGAGTGACAGCCTGGGCGGGACTCCCGGCTGCCGTTTCGCTGAGAGCAAGAGCTTGCCCGCACGGAGAATTGCCAGCCCGTGCAGGTGTTCCTGATTGTAAGCGTGATGCTGATCGAACGAATCCCAACCGCGTCACGCCGTTTCGCGGGCACGGCTTTGCCAAGGTCGGGGAGGCTCATCATCCCCAAGACGCCGGCGGGCACGGCGCGTCGACGTCTGCTCTGCGAACGATCGAGAATCTTAGAAAAAATTCATATTGTGCAAACCTGCTGCGCAGCCCTGCCTTCGCTCGATCCGTCGGGGCGGTCTTTCACGCGATCGACACGAAACTATTAGATGTTCGTGATAGGCCGAAAACGGTTCGTGCGACGCGAGTTTCGGGTCGCTGAAGCGTGACGATGCACCATTCGCAGCCGCGCAAAGCGTGCAGACGAGGCGGAGGCGTTCAGGTGGGAGCATGGGGAGATTGTCCAAGACCAGAGGTATCGCAGAGGTCAGGACAAAAAAATTGCGCCCCTGCTTCTCTCAGGGGCGCAATTCCTTCGCTTGTTACAGCGAATGCCCGAGGCGACAGTTTGGTAACTAGCCGTTGAGGGCAGGGATACAAAAATCACTGTAGCCGAAGTTGGAAAGCTTTTCCATCAAAATCGTGTGATGGCTGGGCTACGAACGAGGCAGCTTTCGGCGTGACCGTGGCAGCGTCGAGCGCGGCCGTTGTCATGCGGTCTTCTGCATTGGTCACTGCAATCGCTTCGAGCGACTCGCTGTCCGAGGGTATGGACAGGGGCGTTGCGGCCGATGCGACCGCGGGAGAGCCGGCATGCAAAGCGGCCAATTGCGCCTCGGTCGGTGTGGTCACGAAGACGACCGGAGAACCGCCGAGCCAGGCCTCGGTGCGGACGATCTTCATGCGGCCGCCCACATCCTTGAATTCCGTGCGATCGGTGTTGGGCGCAATATCGGGCACGACATAGGTCTGGCGGCGATCCTCGATCAGTGCCGGGCACTGGCGGCAGGAAATCTGCGTGATGCTCTCCGCATCGCCGACCTGCTTCGGCGCCTCGATCGAGGATGCGGCGGCGGGGAAGGCCGCCAGGGCGCCAATCAGGGAAAACGCCAATCTGCGCATTTCGGTCTCCTCACCAGTCCAGGCACAAGCGGCCCGGAGACGGCTCTTCCTGCGCCGGATCGCGCAGACCCGGCTTTGATCTGCGTCACCCTATCAGCCGGCCCTTACCGGGCGGTCACGGAGAAGGGTAAATTTTGAATGAAGCGCGCGGTTGACGCTGAGAATGTCCGGGTGCGGCGCAGGTTCGGTTTCGTGCACGAAACCTGCCTGCGCTCTGCCTCAAGCGCGGGTCAGCGCGCGCCAGCCGATGTCCCGACGGCAGAAGCCGTTGTCCCAGGCAACCTGGTCCACGGCCGCATAGGCGGCCTTCTGGGCCGAAGCCGGATCGGCGCCGATGCCGGTGACATTCAGGACCCGCCCGCCGGTCGCGACCAGTTGCCCATCCCTCAGGGCCGTCCCCGCGTGGAAGATGCGGCTCTCGGCACTGTTCTCGGGGAGGGCGCGGATCGGCGTGAACGTCTCGAAGGATCCGGGATAGCCCTTGGAGGCGAGCACCACGGCCAGCGCCGTCTCGTCGCGCCAGGTGGCGGTGACCCGATCAAGCGTGCCGGTGGCGGTGGCGTGGAGAATCGGCAGAAGATCGCTTTCAAGCCGCATCATCAGCACCTGGCACTCCGGGTCGCCGAAGCGGACATTGTACTCGATCAGCTCCGGTCCCTTGTCGGTGATCATCAGACCGGCGAAGAGAACGCCGGTGAAGGGATGGCCATCGGCCGCCATGCCACGGATCGTCGGGCGGATGATCTCCTCCATCGTCCGCTCGACCATGGCTTCGCTCATGATCGGCGCCGGCGAATAGGCGCCCATACCGCCGGTATTGGCGCCGGTATCGCCATCGCCGACCCGCTTATGATCCTGGGCCGATCCGAAGGGCAGGGCGGTCTCGCCGTCGCAGAGGCAGAAGAAGCTCGCCTCCTCGCCGTCGAGGAAGGCTTCGATCACCACCTCCGCTCCGGCGGCGCCGAAGGAGCCGGCAAAACAGTCGCGCACGGCCGCTTTCGCCTCGTCGAGCGTCATGGCAACGGTCACGCCCTTGCCGGCGGCCAGGCCATCGGCCTTGACGACGATCGGCGCGCCGACGCTGTCGAGATAAGCGAGCGCCGGCGCTTGCTCGGTGAAGCGGCGATAGGCGCCGGTCGGGATGGAATAGCGCGCGCAGAGATCCTTGGTGAAGCCCTTCGAGCCTTCGAGCCGGGCGGCGGACGCCGAGGGGCCGAAGACGGCGATGCCCGCCGCACGCAGTGCATCGGCCAGACCGGCGACAAGCGGCGCTTCGGGGCCGACGACCACGAGGTCGATCGCGTTGTCGTGGCTGAAGGCCACGACCGCATCATGATCCTCGACGGCGAGGGAGAGGTTCTCGGCCACGGTCGCGATGCCCGGATTGCCCGGCGCGGCATAGAGCGTGGTGAGGAGGGGAGACTGCGCGATCTTCCATGCCAGCGCATGCTCGCGTCCACCTGAACCGATCAACAGAACCTTCATCGCCATGTCCCCGTAAAACCTCTCGCAGCGCCTAGAGCGAGGGGCGCGGAGCGTCAAGACAAATTGGCCATCGACGGACAGGGCGAGCGGGTCCGGCGGTGTTCGGTTCAGGCGTCGTCAAACCTCAATCCGCGTTTCGAGGCAAGACCGACATGCCTGCCCGATGTCCACCGCTCATCCCTTGGCGGCAGGCGGCGGGGCAAAGCTGCGCAGGGTCGGCATCTTGAGTTTGGTGGCAGCGGGGGATGCCAGACGCTGGAGCGCCCAGAGCCCAAGATCGTCGAGGGAAAGCGGCTTGGAGATGTAATAGCCCTGGAACAGATCGCAGCCCGCGGCGATCAGCAGGTCCATCTTCTCCTTTGTCTCAACGCCCTCGGCCACGACCGACATGCCGCGCGCATGGCAGAGCGCGATCATGGCGCGCAGAGCCGCCAGCATGTCCGTCGTCGCCATCGTTTCGACCATCGCCCGATCGAGCTTCAGTGTGTCGGCGGGATATTCGATCAGCTGCTGGACCGAGGTGTAGCCGGCGCCGAAATCGTCGATCGACAAGCGGAAGCCGCGGGCGCGCAGCGCCTCGACGGCCTCGCGCAGCACCAATCCAGCCTCGACCGCATAGGTCTCGGTCAGCTCGATCTCGATCACGCCCGGCTGCAGCCCGTGCGCTGCGGCCTGATCGCTCAAATGGGCGCCAATCGCGCGCGAGTGCAGCTCGGCGGAAGAGACGTTGATCGCCAGAATGGTGTTGGCCCCGAACATCGCCTCGAGACGGCGATAGTCGCTCATCGCCCGGCGCACCACCCACCAGTCGATCTTGCTGAACAAGCCGGAACTCTCGGCAATCGGCACGAATTCGTCGGGTCCCACCTGACCGAGCGCCGGCGAGGTCCAGCGCAAGAGCGCCTCGCACCCCGTGACGCGACCGCGCCGGTCGACGATCGGCATATAAACGAGCGAGAATTCCTCGTCGGGATCCATGGTCATCAGCTCGTCCTGGATCTGGCGCGACCTGTCGCGCCGGTCCTTGAGCGTCCGGGAAAAGCGCGAGGCGCGGTTCTTGCCTTCGGTCTTGGCCTGATACATGGCGGCATCGGCATTGATCACCAGTTCCACCCCGTCGGAGGCATCGTCCGGGAAGAGCGCGATCCCAATGCTTGCGGTGATCGGATAGGCCTTGCCTGCGATCTCGAAACCGCCCGCGAACAGGGAAAGGATGGCAGTGCTCACCGCATCGACGGCCCGATCGCCGGGCGGGACGGTCAGTAGCACGGCAAATTCGTCGCCGGAGAGCCGGGCGAGCGCGGGGATCGGCATAGCATGCGCCTCGGCGATCGCGCCCAGCCTGTCCCGCAGACGGTCGGCGAGCGTGCGCAAGACCTCGTCGCCGACGACATGGCCATGCTTGTCGTTGACGAATTTGAAATTGTCGATGTCGAGGAAGAGGAGCGCCACATGCTGCCCCTCGCGCTCCGCCGCTTCCAGCGCCTCGCCGGAAAGCGCCTGGAAGCGCGCGCGGTTGGGAAGCCCGGTCAGCGGATCGGTCCAGGAGGCACTGCGGACGAGATCGAGCGCGCGCATCGACTGGTCGTGCATGGTTTCGATATTGACCGAGAGCCGCCCGATCTCGCCCTCGGTGGTTTCCGGCACGATGCGGGTCGCCGCGCCACTCATTACGGCCGTCACCTTGCGATCGAGCACCGCGATGGGATTGCAGATGAACCGGCGGATCAGGGTCACCATCGTGACGATGGTCAGAATGCTGATCGCGAGCGTGCCGATCGACAGCACGATCTTCAAATGCAGGAGGCCGCTCGAGACATGCGCCTGCGGCACGGCCATGGTCAGGTAAAGCGCTGGTGCAAGGCGGACGCTGGCCGCGAGCCGGGTATCGTTCGGTGCGGGCGGAACGGGCGTCAGCGTCACGTCGCCCTCATATTCCGCCTGCAGCGCGCTCTTCATGCCGATGAACTGGTCGGGCTGGATCGCCACCTGGACCAGGATCGCCCGCGCCTTGTTGGCAGAGAGCGCCCGGTTGAAGGTAACGGGATCGATGAACTCCGACTGGACAATGATCGGCCGCTGCATTCCCTCATGGAGATAGGTCCAGTCGTGCAACTGCGTGCCGGCGATCAGCCGCCGCGCCAAACCCTGCTGCTGCCCGCTCATCTCGGCGAAGGGATCGGCGCTGCTTTCAAAATAATAGCGGGTGGCGAGGTCGGGACCGATGATCGAGAAGGAGATGAACTTCGCCTGATCGTCGGAGAGCGAGCGGATCGATTCCTGCAGGCGCAGCGACAGGGCATTGTAGCGATAGGTCTCGTCGCCCTCCTGCATGAAGCGGCGGACTGAATCGCCTTCGAGCAGAGAGAAGAGGAAGCCGCGCGCCTGGGCCACATCGCCGCGAAACAAGGATTCCGCATGGGCAAGCTGCTGCGACAGCCGGGCCCGCTCCAGGGAGAGCATGGCGCCGCTCTGCGCCCAATAGACGAGCAGGGCCGCCGTCATGTAGCCGGCAATGACGATCGGCAGGATCAGGAAGGTGGCGCGCTGAGCGAGGGTCACTGGTAGTTCGCCATGGACGAGATGATCCGACGGCGGGTCTGCACCGACTGGACGGACAGAGTGGTCTGGTACTGGCTCCGCGACAGGATTTCGGCGGGCACGTAAATCGCCGGGTTGTTGCGCATGGTTTCGGGAATGAGCGGCAGGGCCTTGAGGCTCGCGGTCGGCATGTCGAGCGCCTCGGCATTGCGGGCAGCGTTCGGCGCCGATGCGATGAACTCCACCAGCGCCAGGGCATCGGCCTTTTGCGGCGATGCCTGCATGACGGAGATGCAGTCGAGCCAGGAAAGCGTCCCTTCCTTCGGCACCGCATAGCGCCAGAGGTCCTGCGCGCCCGCCTTGTCGTTCAGCGCCTTCTGGTCGCCGCTATAGCCGAGCGCCATGAAGATGTCCTTGCCGATCGTCGGGTTCTGGATGGCGGTGATTACATAGTCATAGGTCAGCACATAGGGGGCTTGCGCCTTCATCAGCGTGAAGGCGGCCTTCAGGCTCTCGGCATCATTGGCATTGATCGACTTGCCAAGCAGGACCAGCGGCGCGATGAAGGCCTCGTTGTGGTCGTCATACATGGCGATATGCCGGCGCAGCGCCTCGTCCGGCTTCATCAGGTCGTTCCAAGACGTCGGCACCCGGGTCACCTTGTCGCTGCGATAGAGAATGCCCATCGTTCCCGAGAGATAGGGCACGCCATAGCCGACGCAGCGGTCTTTCCACGTGGTGTCGTAGTCGGCGAGTGCCGGAACGTTCGCCGCGTCGAGGGGAGCAAGCACGCCGCGCTTGCCGAACAGCGCCGCGGAATTTTCGCCGACCACCGAAAGGTCGATATTGCTGCGCGGATCGGCCAGGATCTCGTCGCGCGCATCGCCGCTATCATAGAGGACTTGATTGACCTCGATCCCGGTCTTGGCGGTGAAATCCTTGAGGATCGACGGATCGATGTAGGATTCCCAGATCAGCAGGTTGAGCGGACGCGCCTCGGCCACGGGTCCGGCTGCGCAAAGGATCGCCGCGATGCATGCGGCCTTTTTGAGAAGAGACATCGGCATGATCTCCCACTTTGATAGTGTGAGCTTACGTCTCAAACCTTGATGATTTTCTACCTGTTGCTGCAGAAAGTTGTAGTCCTACCCCTAAATTGCGTCTTGGGAGCATCAGGAAGGGCCGTCTCCGACACCCTTGCCCATCTGAAGCGCAGCTTGACGCTCTTGGCACGGCGGGGCACAGAGAGCCATGGAGACGTCGAACATCGATACCGGGCGCGTTGCCGATGCGCCGTCGCGGAACTGGGTCTACCGCGCGCTTCCGCGTGGGGTCTGGCCCTATGCGCAGCTCGCGCGCTGGGACCGGCCAATCGGCTGGCAGCTGTTGATGTGGCCCTGCTTCTGGTCGGCAACACTGGCGGCGATCGCCGCGGCCGAGCAGGGCCCGCTCTCGACCGGACGCTTTTTCGCTCACCTTTTGCTGTTCTTCATCGGCTCGGTCGCCATGCGCGGTGCCGGTTGCACCTATAACGATATCATCGACCACAAGATCGACGAGGCGGTGGCGCGGACCCGTTCGCGGCCCTTGCCCTCCGGCCGGGTCTCGCGCCGGGCGGCGAAACTCTTCATGGTCGGCCAGGCACTCATCGGCTTGGTCGTGCTGCTGCAGTTCAACAGCGTGGCCATTCTGCTCGGCATCGCCTCGCTTGCCTTCGTCGCCATCTACCCCTTTGCCAAGCGCTTTACGGACTGGCCGCAATTCTTCCTGGGTCTCGCCTTTTCCTGGGGCGCGATCATGGGGTGGGCGGCGGAGTTCGGCAGCCTCGCCGCCGCGCCACTGGTGCTCTATCTCGCGGCGATCGCCTGGACGGTCGGCTACGACACGATCTACGCCTATCAGGACCGCGAAGACGATGCGCTGGTCGGGGTCCGCTCGACCGCTCGCCGCTTCGGCGAGACGCCGCGCCCCTGGCTGCTCGCGCTCTATGGTGTCACTGTCGCGCTGGTGGCGCTTGCTTTCCTGCTCGCCGGCGTCGGTCTCCTCTCTTTCCTCGCGCTTCTGATGGCGACGCTCCTGCTCGGCTGGCAGATCCTCGTGCTCGACATTCACGACCAGGCCCAGTGCCTGGCTCTGTTCCGCATGAACGGCACCGTCGGCCTCATCCTCTTCCTGGGCCTTCTCGCCGATCTGGCCCTGCGGCTGATCTGACGCGGAACGCTGCAGGGAGGCTGCGCGATTCGGCCGCGGCCCCGTGGGATGCTTCCCCTGTTTGCGCAAACAAAAAACCGACCGCAGGGACGGCCGGCCTTTTGCACTGGAGCGGAGAAGAGGAGATCAGTGGCGTGCGATGATCTCGCGGCCGTCGATCTTCATGGCGACGCCGAGGCTGGTCGCGGCGCGGCGCATCAGGAAGCGCGGACGGCGGCGGTGCAGCTGGTGGCGGCGACGCGGGGTGATCTTGCGGGTCTTGACCTCGCCCAGATGTTCCTCGAGCGGACGGGCTACTCCATCGGCCTCGATCATCAGCATGGGGATCTTGTAGGCTTCCGACCAAGCGCGCCAGTCGGCGGCGATGTCGGAAAGATCGTGGGCAACCAGAAGCGGAATGCAGAGCTCGATATCGTCGTGATGCAGCTCGAGCGTGACGGTCACCTCGCCGTCGCCGTGATCGATGGCACGGGCGGCAACGCCGCGGAAGGCGCGGGCGGGCAGGGCCATGGAGAGCGGAAGACCGCTCGTGGGCAGGATCTTGCGCAGCACCGCGCCGCGCTCGTCCAGGGTAATGGTAACACCGCTTTCGGCTCCGGCCGGAATGTAGCTAGCGTGTTGCGGAAAGCGTCTCGGATCGAGCCGGAGCGCGGTATCAGCCCAGGCGGGTTGGGAAACGGTCTTCAACATGTCATTCGCCCTTGTTTTCCTTGAGAGCCGGTTTTCCGGTCTTCCTCGCGAGGCATTCGCCTTCTGTGAGGGTGAGACTACGCGGGGGGTGTTTGTCGCGGCTTAAAAATCGCGGTTAAAAAACTTCGTGCTTTCCGATGGTTAGCAAATCCGCACGCCACAGGGTTTAGAAGCGGTGAAGGCGAGGTCCGGGGAGGCGCCTAAAGGCTCGCGCAAGGCCGCGCCGGCAAGGTTGCGCGCACGGGCGGTGGAGCGCCGCCATGAGACGATGGCGCGCAAGGCCCCTGTCCCACCCTTTCACGCCGCCTGCCCGACATGGCGGCCCGCGCACCGGAGCGGCACATGGTTTCGACCTATCTCCAGTACAATCTTCTGACCCGCGACATGAAGACGAGCCTGAACCGCACGGCGGAACAGACGCAGGTCGCGCGCGACACGGCCTATTACAAGGAGAACATCGGCAAGGTCACGACGATCGACGAGTTCCTCGACGACTACCGCCTCTACTCCTATGCGATGAAGGCGCATGGCCTGGAAGACATGACCTATGCCAAGGCCTTCATGAAGAAGGTGCTGGAAAGCGATCTCAACGACGACAACAGCTATGCCAACCGCCTGTCCGACGAGCGCTACCGCAACTTCGCCATGGCCTACAGCTTCTCGACGGGCAAGGCCGTGGTGCAGACGTCTGCCCAGGAAGACGCGGTGATCGGCCTCTACAATCAGGGCTCCGCGCGGCTGGACGATCACGTCAGGACCGAGACGAACTATTTCAACGCCGCCATCGACCTCGTGAAGACGGTCGACGACCTCTGGGGCAACGAGCGGCTGCGCGGCTATGTCCTGAAGAGCCTGCGGATGGACGAGAACATGTCCTATCAGCACTTCAAGGCGGTGGTGACCAGCGATCTCAATGACCCCAACAGCTACGTCAACACAGTCTCGACCAACTTCATCAAGTCGCTGCAGGACAAGATCGACGCGGTCAAGGCGTCAGCGACACCCGCGGATCTCAACAATTCCGGCAGTGCCGCCTCCATCGCCATTGCCGGCTACAAGGCGCAGATCGACAGCGTTCCGGACTACAGGCCGCTCGCAGCAGCCTTCAACTTCGCGTCCGACGGAACCCTGATTGCCGGCAAGACCGCGATGGATGCCGGCCAAAAGGCCAACATGAATGAACTCTACGCGGTTTCGCAGCCGCGCGTGACTTCCTCGGCAGCGCTGATCAACCGCTCCTATTTCGAAGCGCATATCAAGGACTTCACCAGCACGAGCGACTTGCTTTCGAACAGCCGCATGCGTTCCTTCATCATCACGGCCTTCGGCCTGCCGAAGGCGACCCTGACGGCAACGCTCGACAATATCCTGACCAGCGATCCGAACGATCCGAACAGCTACGTCAACAAGAATGGCGGCGAGTTCAACGCCAACTACAAGGAGCTGCGCAAGGCGTTCAATTTCCGTGCCGATGGCACTCTTGAGCCTGGTCTGTTGCTGCAGACACCCGAGCAGACGAAATCGACAGGCGACAATTACATGACCCGCTACAACGATGCGGACGATGCGGCCGACGAAACGCTGGTCAAGCAGTTCAAGCAGCTGATCGGCACGGTGAGCAATGTCGACGATCTGCTGGACGACGCGAAGTTGATGAAGGTCGTCCTGAACGCCTTCGACCTGCAGGACGAGGGCGACACGCGGCGCAAGCTCAAGCAGGTGCTGACCAGCGATCTCGCCGATCCGAAGAGCTACGCCAATTCTTTGAAGGATCCTCGCTACGTCAACATGGTCAAGGCCTTCAACTTCAACGCGGATGGGTCGGTTAGCCCGCCGATCCTGCCGCAGTCGCAATCGGAGATCACGCTGACGGCCAAGAACTACGCCGTCAACAAGTCGCGGTTCGGCACGGAGGACGACAAGAAGAAGGCCAAGGAGGAAGCCTCCTATTATGCCAAGCAGATGGAGCAGATCGGCTCGCTCGACAGCCTCCTCAAGAACAAGCGGCTGGTCGATATCATCCTTGTTGCCAACAACATCGACCCGGACTCGGTCACAACCGACGAACTGAACAAGATCTTCAAATCCGACCTCAACGATCCGAAGAGCTATGTGAATACCGAAGCCGATCCGCGCTTCCGCGAGATCGTCGCCTCGTTCAATTTCGACAAGAACGGACACGTTGCACGCCCGGAAACCGCCGGCATCCAGACCCGGCGCGGCGTGATGGAGACGGAGGATCTCTATTACAACCAGACCCTCGAAGAAACCGAGGGCGACGAGAATGCCGGCGTCCGCCTGGCGCTCTATTTCCGCCGCAAGGCCGCAAGCGTCGGTTCGGCCTATGATCTTCTGGCTGACAACGCGCTGATGCAGGTGGTGCGCACCGCCTACCAGATACCCGAAGGCCTATCGAGCGCGGATGTCGACAAGCAATATGCCTATATCAACAAGGTCCTGGACATCAAGACGCTGCAGGATCCGGCCGAGGTCGAGAAACTGCTCAAGCGCTTCACCGCGCTCTACGACGTCGACAACAACGTCGACACATCTGCCGCCAACATGATCCTCGCCGGCCAGACCGGCGGCATCAGCGCCGATGCGCTGTATACTCTGATGAGCCTGCGCAAAGGTGGGTAATTGTCGAAACGCTCGTTTTCTTCACCGCGACCATCTCGTTCGACTATTCCTTTATGAGGATAAACGAAACTCTGCCAGCTGTCGCGTCGGCCTGCTGAAACGCTGCTAGCCTTTGTTACACCTTGGCCCGCAACACCTTGTCCGGGTTCATGATGCCCGCCGGGTCGAAGGCCGTCTTGATCCGCTGCATGAGGTCGATCTCGATCGGGCTGCGGATGGCGGCGAGTTCGTCGCGTTTCAGCTGGCCGATGCCGTGCTCGGCGGAGATCGAGCCGCCATGCTTGAGCGCGATGCCGTGGACGAGATCGTTGATCTCGCGCCAGCGGTCGAGAAAGGCTCGGCTGTCGGCGCCGATCGGTTGCGAGATGTTGTAGTGGATATTGCCGTCGCCCATATGGCCGAAGGAGCAGAGCCGCGCGCCGGGGATCGCGGCCATCACCGCCTGATCCGCCTCCGCCATGAAGGCGGGGATCGCCGCGACGGGCACGGAGATATCGTGCTTGATCGAGCCGCCTTCCGGCTTCTGAGCGGGCGACATGCTTTCGCGCATGTGCCAAAGCGCCTTGCGCTGCGCTTCGCTGGCAGCCACCACCGCATTCTCTACAAGCCCATCGCCGATCGCCTGCTCCAAGAGGCCCTCCATCATCCGTTCAGCGCTCTCGGCGCTGTCCGAGGTCGAGATGTCGATCAGCGTGTACCAGGGGTGAACCGTGTCCATCGGGTCGCGCACACCCGGAATATGGCGTGCGGTGAACTCGACTCCGATGCGGGGCATCAGCTCGAACCCCGTCAGCGCCGGTCCGCAGCGCGTTGCCGCACGCTCGAAGAGGGTCAGCGCATCCTCGACGCTTCTCAAACCGGCAAAGGCGACCTGGTGGCCGAGCGGGCGCGGGAAGAGGCGGAGCACCGCGCCCGTGATGACGCCCAGCGTGCCCTCGGCGCCGATGAAGAGATCGCGCAAATCAAACCCGGTATTGTCCTTCTTCAGCCGCCGCAGCCCGTCCCAGATCTCCCCCGTCGGCAGCACCACTTCGAGCCCCAGGCAGAGCTGGCGCATATTGCCATAGGCGAGCACCGCCGTGCCGCCGGCATTGGTAGAGAGATTGCCGCCGATCCGGCAGGAGCCCTCCGAGCCGAGCGACAGGGGAAAGAGCCGCCCGGCCGCTTCGGCGGCCGACTGAACATCGGCCAGGATACAGCCGGCTTCCGCCACCAGCACATTGCCGACCGGGTCGACATCGCGGATGCGGTTGAGGCGTTCGAGCGAAAGCACGATGTCGGCGCGCCCCTCGCGCGGGATCTGTCCGGCGACATGGCCGGTATTGCCGCCCTGCGGGACGACGGCCACGCCCGTCTCGCTGGCGAGCCGCAGAATGGCGGAGACCTCCTCGACGCTGCCGGGCTTCAGCACCACCGGCGTGCTGCCATAATAGAGGCCGCGCGTATCGGCGAGATAGCGAGGCCCCGCCTCGGAGCCGGCCACAGCATGGGCTGCGCCGACAATGGCAATGAAGCGGTCGGTCAGCTCGGCGGAAGGACGGGTGTTCGTCATGACGAAGGCTTTCGGTCTTCAACTAAAAGGATGGGGCGGGACGTCTCGGAACAAGAGGCTAGGAGCGGGGTGCCGCGGCGCGCTCCAGACGATCGCGGATCGCCTCGCCGAGACCGGTCGAGGGAACGGGACCGATGGCAATGCGGGGCGCGCCGCTCGCATCCGCCTGTTTGAGAAAGGCAAAGAGATTGGCCGCAGCCTCGCGGAGATCGCCGGAGGGGCTGAGATCGAGCACCAGTCGTGCCGTATCCTCGCCAGGCAGGGCCGCACCGCCGAAGCGGATGAGAGCCTCGCCCGCCGCTACGTCGCGCGCGTCGAGCCGGAGCGCGGCATCGGGCGCATAGTGCGAGGCAAGCATGCCGGGCGCCTCGATGGTGGCGCCTGCTGTCGAGCTCCGCAGCAGCGGGCGTCCGGCGACCGCCTCGATCTGCGCGGCATCCAGTCCGCCCGGGCGCAGCAGCCGCAGGCGGTCGCCCTCCACCTTCACGATGGTGGATTCCAGGCCGACCATGGAGGGGCCGCCATCGAGGATCAGTGCGATTCTCTCGCCGAGATCGGCGGCCACATGAGCCGCCCGTGTCGGGCTCACGCCGCCGGAACGGTTGGCACTTGGCGCGGCGAGGGGTCGGCCGAAGGCGGCGATCACCTGACGGGCCACGCCGTCCGGCATGCGAAGGCCGAGGCTCGGCAGCCCGGCGGTGGCGAGGTCATGGACCGTGCTTCCCGCGCTGCGCGGCAGGATCAGTGTCAACGGCCCGGGCCAGAAGGCCTCGGCCAGCGCGCGCGACAGGGGATCGAAGACCCCGTGCTCTGCGGCCATCTCCATGTCGCTGACATGCGAGATCAGCGGGTTGAAGCGCGGCCGGCCCTTCACCTCGTAGATCCGGGCGATCGCTTCAGCGCGGGTGGCATCTGCCGCCAGGCCATAGACGGTCTCGGTCGGAATGGCGACCGGTAGGCCCTCGGCAAGCACCGCCACCGCCCTTTGCAGCGCCGCTTCGGGCGTGGCGATCGCATCGACGATCTCCGCTCTGTCCGCCGGCTGAGCCTGCGTCGCTCCGTCCTTGGTCATCGCGCACCTTCCTTCGCCCGCCTTCTAGCGGATCGGTGTGCGAAACTGAATGGTTTTCTGGACTGCCCGTTAGAGCGCCTTGATGATGGCCCGCAGCGCGTCGTTCTTGGCGCCGAGCATCAGCACGTTCTTGAGCGCCGTCTTCGGATCCTGGGTGCGAAACAGCAGCCCGCCGTCCCGGATCGTCCGATTGATGACCAGCTTGCCGGCTTCCTTGTCGAGATCGGTGGCGACGGCGAAATACATGCGCGAATAGCCCCGCTTCACATCGTCGAAGAAGGCGCCTTCCTTGCCGATCTCGGAGTAGAAATTGGCGATGTAGAAGGACCAGCGGACATCATCGAACTCGGCGAATTTCGTGCGGGCCGCCGTGACATGGCAATAGCCCAAATGCGGGCTTCCCTCGATCGTGCGGTGAAAGATCATCTTGGGAAAGCGGATCGAGGCGTGGAAGCCGTTGATCTTCTCATAGGCCTGCGTGCCGGCGGCCTCGAGCTTGCGGCCGGTGCGCGCGGCAACCTCGTCATAGGAGAGATAGCGCTTCGGCTGACGGTTCTCGTTGGATGGCCGCTTGATGCGCCCTGTGCGCAGGAAATCGACATAGATCGCAGCCTTCAAGCCCGTGTCTTTCTTTTCCGGTCCGGCGGCGAAATATCTCAGCTTCGACATGGCTCTCATCCATCGGGAAGGGACGGGGCTGGAAGGCCTTGAAAGCAGTGCCGCATCGACTGACGCGTCCCTCCTGCTTCCGCATAGAAAGGCCTACCGGTCGCTGATGGTGCGAAGCTTGCGCTTCCTCCGACCGGGTGTCTCGCGGTCATGTCGCAAACATGCTCGCCGCGACGGTCTCGAATGGCTGCTGGTCGAAAAACGAACATCTGCCCTGTTTTTGCGCATCGTCTTGTTTCCACTTACCGATTACCGATCTTCGGCGCGCTCTTAACCTTCGCAATCCTTGTCGCCAAAGGCTCAGGCCGTGTCGCGATCCGGCGCCTCCGCCGCCGGTCTCCGCAGCTATGGTGCAGCGCATCGGGGCCTGCATCGAAGCGCAGGTCCCCGGGATCTCCCGTCGCGGCCGAGCCCGCATGGGCGGTCCCGAGAGACGACATTTCTTGCAAGAAGCGGCGAGGCGGAGCCGCCCGGACCACCCGTGTCACGCGATGCGGGGGAGGGGCCGTGCCGGGCCTGCTCAGACCGCGGCTGAAGGACGAGGCAGATGGATTTCCGCAGCGAAGTGCTCCGCAGGCTCACGAACCGGCGTGTCGATCACAGCCTGGAGCAGGCCTTCTATACCGATCCGGACCTGTACAAGCTCGATCTTGAGGAGATCTGGTACAAGGACTGGCTGTTTGTCGGCCATGATTGCGAGATCCCGCGCGCCGGCAATTATTTCACGCTGCAGGTCGGCGACTATCCGGTCGTCATCACGCGCGACCGCCAGGGCGTCGTCCGGGCGCTCCACAATTCCTGTCGGCATCGCGGCTCGCGCGTTTGCAGCAGCGCGAAGGGCGCCTCGGCCAAGCTCGTCTGCCCCTATCACCAGTGGACCTACGAGCTCGACGGTTCGCTGATCTTCGCCCGCCAAATGGGCGAGGATTTCGACAAGGCGGCCCATGGCCTGAAGCCGATCGCCTGCGAGACGGTCGCCGGCTATATCTTCCTCTCGCTCGCCGACCACCCGATGAGCTTCGAGCCGGTGCGCGAGATGGTAACACGCTATCTGGCGCCGCACCGGCTGGAGAACACCAAGGTCGCCTTCGAGAGCACGATCGTCGAGAAGGGCAATTGGAAGCTGGTCTGGGAAAACAATCGCGAGTGCTATCACTGCGCCGCCAACCATCCCGAGCTCTGCCGCACCTATCCGGAAGCCCCGAGCGCCACCGGCGTGCAGGGCGCCAAGGACGATCCGGTGATCGCCGAGCATTGGGCACGCTGCGAGGCCGGCGGGCTGCCGAGCGAATTCCGCATCCATGAGAGCGGTCAATATCGTATCGCCCGCATGCCGCTGGTCGAGGATGCCGAAAGCTACACCATGTCGGGCAAGCGCGCCGTGCGCCGGCCGCTGTCGGACGCGGTTCCCCAAAGCCAGATCGGCACGCTGCTCTTCTTCCATTATCCGACCACCTGGAACCACGTGCTGGCCGACCACGCCATCACCTTCCGCGTCCTGCCGCTGGGCCCCGAATTGACGCAGGTGACGACGAAGTGGCTGGTCCACAAGGATGCAGTGGAAGGCGTCGACTACACGCTCGACGAACTCACCCATGTCTGGACCGAGACCAACGACCAGGACCGGCAGATCGTCGAGGAAAACGCCTTCGGCATCCGCTCGCCGGCCTATCAGCCCGGTCCCTATTCGCCCGAGCATGAAGGCGGCGTGATGCAGTTCGTCGAATGGTACACGACTTTCCTGCAGAACCGGCTGCAGGGCGTCGCCAAACCCTTAACCCGCGTGGCCTGACATGACCGCCCTGACCGCCTTCCGCCATTTCGACGAGCTGCAGCCCTTCAACGACCGGCAGCATCTGCTCGAATGCATCGCCGCCACCGAAGAGGCGCCCGATGTCATGACCTTCGTCTTCAAGTCTGACCGCGACGGCTGGTTTCGCTATCTGCCGGGTCAGTTCGTGACGCTCGAACTGCCGGTGACGCCGGACGAGCCGGTGATGCGCACCTACACGCTCTCCTCGACCCCCTCGCGGCCCTTCTCGGTCTCGGTCACCGTCAAGGCGCAGCCGGGTTCGATCGGCACGCGCTGGATGTTCGAGCGGTTGAAGCCCGGCATGCGGCTGAAGGCGTTCGGCCCGCTCGGCGATTTCTCCTTCGTGCGTCATCCGGGCGAGCGCTATCTGTTCATCTCCGCCGGCTCCGGCATCACGCCGATGATGTCGATGACGCGCTGGTTCGCCGATTGCGCGCCGCAGACCGATGTCGCCTTCCTCTCCTGCGCCCGCCGGCCGGCCGATCTTCTGTTCCGCGCCGAGCTGGAAACGCTGGCCGCGCAGATGCCGCATCTGGCGCTCGGCTTCGTCGTTGAAGGCCACGCGCCGAAGGATGGCTGGCATGGCCTGCGCGGCCGCATCGACGCCGCCAAGCTCGCGCTGCTCTCGCCCGACTTCAAGGACCGCACCGTCTTCTGCTGCGGGCCGGAGCCCTTCATGCGCGGCGTGCGCAGCCTGCTCATCGAAGCCGGCTTCGACATGGCCCGCTATCACGAGGAAAGCTTCCAGCCGGCCGCAGCCCCGGCGGACGAGGAACTGGCCATCCGCGCCGGCCAGGGCGAGGGCGCCGAGACGCCTGCCAGCCACACCGTCTCCTTCACCATGGCCGGCAAGCAGGCCGAATGCCCGCCCGGCCGCACCATCCTGCAGACCGCCCGCGCCGCCGGCGTGCGCATCGGCGCCGCCTGCGAAGGCGGCCTCTGCGGCACCTGCCGCGTCATGAAGCTTTCCGGCGAAGTCGACATGCAGCACAATGGCGGCATCCTCGACGAGGAAATCGAAGACGGCTACATCCTCGCCTGCTGCTCCCGCCCGCTGGGGGCGGTGCAGATCGAGGCGTGAGAGTTTTTGTCGAGTTCGAGCCCCGGCGCCCGCTATATCACAGCCTTCAACTCATCGAGAGCGGCATCCCGGTGCTTGCTGATGTCCTCTCGGTTCAGTCGCACGGCGATGTCTGGGGCTATCCCTCGGCCTTCGAACTGATCCCCATTCGGGAAAATCTCGCGCTTTGCTCCGACCGTGAAGACTGCTTTATCAAATGGCCTTACGATCAAGGGCTGCCCACTGCTTCCGCTGGTCGTCTCGCCGATCAAGGTAGCACGGCCTGTCACTTTGAATGGCATCAGGAAGTCTTCCGCAGCCGAAGCTGTGCCGATGTCGTGGAGGATGAAGAGTTTGCCTCGATAGGCAGCATCATCGGGCCTGTTAAGTCGAGCGCTCCATGAGTAGGTGGCGTTTGGCCTATCCGCAGCTCTCAACGTCGCCAATCTTTCCATGTGTTCGATGGCAACATCCACGCCCATTCTCAAAGGAGTGGCCTCCTTCCATGAGGGGTAGTCGATGTTCATCAGGGCGCGAATGAGCCGAATCGGCGTGTCGCCTCCGCCATTGCCGCGAATGTCGATCACCAAGGCCGGACTGTCTTTGTTGGCTGTCACGAAGGAAAGTGCGGCGTCTTCGAATGCCGGCTCCTCAAAGCTCCGGATCGTGATCGAGGGCGTCGAGCCGACGACGCTGCTCGACACTGCCGGTGGTGCTTCCGACCAAGCTTGTTTCTCCAGCTGGGCTGACTCTCCGTCGTCGAGGGTCAGCCGGAGCGGCGACGGAAAGAAGTATGGTTGCCGCCAAACGCGATAGTCCCGGTCCTGGGAACGCGATGCTGAAATGAACTGGTTGAATGGCGCCAGAAAGTCACGCGCCGGACAGTCTTCAATCGTCAAGATTGCAGTGCCGGGTGAGATGTCATCGTGTGTCGAGTGGGTTACAACCCATTCGGATCCGATCCGACGTGCCAGCAGGCCGAAACCATGCTCACCTGTCTCGAACAGGCGTTCATCGAAGTACGTCGTATGCGAATTGCAGAATGTCGCCAGGTATCGTCTTGTCTCCCGGAAGAAGTCGAACCGCGTCTCGCAGCCTGCCAACGCTTCTAAATAGGCCTTGAACATGTCCGCGTGAACAAGATTTGGCACGTCCTCCCAGTGGGCGAACGCGGCCTCAATCGAAGCATAGATGCTCGCTGCAGCAAAGTATTTGTCTTTTTCCGCAAGCCGACTCCGCACGGAATGCTCCAAGCCCAGAGGAATATGAGAGCATTCTAAAGCACTCTGGTCGTGTTTCAAGCCCGACCGTATCCCACAGCGACCCATGCTGCCATCAAGGAGGCCTCTGGAGCATGCCTCAAGCTTGAGGCGACCTCCGCGAGTTCTACCGCAACGCCAGATGCGGATTGGGGATCGAGGCTGTCGGGATTGGGTCGGGGATGAGGAGGGGGAGCGCCGGGGCGGGGCGGGCGTTGACGCCGGCTTGCGCGGTGGCGGTGGCGTCTGCGTCGAGCGGCAGGGGCTTGGCGGGGAGCAGCGCGCCGGTTGCCCATGCGGCTTTCAGGGCTTGCGCATTGCCGGGGGCCACGTTGACGTCGATATCGCTAAGCGTGCCGGCGACGCGGTAGGGGCAGCGGCGCTTGCCGCAATTGGACGAAGCCGAGAACTGCCAGAGGGCATAGGCGTCCCAGTTGCCCATGGGGAAGACGGCCCGGATGCCCGGCTGGTAGCGCGCATACCAGAGCGGCAGGCGCGAGAGGATCGGGTGCTCCGCCCGGTGATCGGCAATGTATTTCGCCGTGGAGTGGTTGGTATAGAGCATCGGGTAGCGGCCGGTGCGGGTCTTGATATGGCCGGCAAAGATCGCCGCATCCTCGAGCGACATGTATTTTTCCGTGTCCATGCCCTCGAGATCGAGCACCATCAGCTCGTCCGCCCGCGGCTCGGCATAGTCGAGAAAATGATTGGCCTGGTCGATCGGGTTGCCGGGACGGGCCAGATGATAGGCGCCCCAGAGCAGGCCATGGGCCTTGGCTACCATGCGCCGTGTCTGGAAGAGCTCGCGGCTGACCGCATATTTGCGCCACATGGTCTTGCAGTGGGCGAAGGTATCGCCGCCATGGTCGCCGACGCAGCTGTAGCTTTCCGGCAGGCCGTCGGAGGCCTTGGAGATGAAGCCGGCGATGCGCTTGTCGGTCAGCATCGCCTCCCAATCGATCGTGTTCAACTCATAGGCATCGACGACAAGTGCGTGATCGGCCGATTTCCAGGGCTGCAGGTCGCGGGCCTGTGGCGCGGCGGCGAAACCGATCGCGGCCAGCAACGCGGCGAGCCGCAAGGCCGGGCGAAACCAGTTTTGAAAGCTTGGTCTTTCGAAAGGTCGCATTGAAACATGCTGCGCCCACATGGTTAACCGAGGCTTAACAATCGAAACGCGGTGAACACAGGGGCTGGCCCGTACCGGTCCGCACCGAGCCGGTGTGCGGAACAATCAGCAAAAACACCCGTTACCGCAACCGAGAGACTGCTTCGCCAGTCCCTGAGCATTCGAACGGAGAATACCATGCGTTTCCTCAATACCCGCTTCCTGTCCGCCGTCGGTCTTTCCGCGGCCGTGTTCGCAACATCGCTGATGCCGGCCGAGGCCATGGTGCCGATCCCCGTTCAGAAGCCGGTCCAGGCCGCCACCGCTCCTGTCGAGCCCGTGCAGTATCGCGACCGTTCGGACATGCGCCGCGACCGTATCGACTGGCGCCGCGGCTATCACCGCCGCAACGGAGCCTATTACTATAACGGCCACCGCGGCTACCGCGAGGCCCGCCCGGGTTACCGCCGCTACAACGGCGCCTGGTTCCCGCTCGCCGCTTTCGCGACCGGCGCGATCATCGGCGGCGCGATCAACAACAACAATTCCGTCCGCTATGGCGGCAGCCATGTCGAATGGTGCCAGGATCGCTACCGCTCCTACCGCGTATCGGACAACACCTACCAGCCGAACAACGGTCCGCGCCGCCAGTGCAACTCGCCCTATTGAGACGTCACGCTTCCCGCGTTTGATCGATCGCCTCGATCACGCTTGATCGGCTGAACCGGTCATCTCGAAAGCCAGACCGGCCATGGCCGGACCGATCGGCCGAACCGATCAGATAGAAAGGCCGACCGGCCATGCCCGGTCGGCCTTTTGCGTTTCTCCCGGCGCGGAGGAGGCGATGGATAAACCCCCTCCGCCGGTCGTTCAGAACCCTTCGAGCACCAGCTTGCCGATCGACCGTCCGCTCTCCAGCCGCCGATGGGCTTCGATCAGTGTGGCGGCGTTGATGGGCCTGAGCGTCTCCGTGCGCGTCGTGCGCAGCCGGCCTTCATCGACAAGCGCCGCGACGGCATCGAGCAGGCGCCCCTGCTCGGCAAGGTCAGCCGTTTCGAACAGTGGCCGGGTGAACATCAGTTCCCAGTGGACCGAGACTGCCTTGCGCTTGAAGCCGACAATGTCGAGCGATTTCGGATCGTCGATCAGGCCGAAGCGTCCCTGCGGCGCAATCAGCTTCGGCAGGGTGTCGAGATGCTTGTCGGTGGCGGTGGTCGAGAAGATGAAGGCCGGCTCGCCGAGGCCGAGCGCCGCCACTTCCTCATCGAGCGGTTTCGTATGGTCGATCACATGATGGGCGCCGAGGCTCCTGACGAAGTCCTGCGTTTCCGGCCGCGAGGCTGTCGCGATCACGGTCAGATCGGTCAGAGTGCGAGCAAGCTGGATCGCGATCGAGCCGACTCCGCCGGCGCCGCCGATGATCAGGATCGCATGGGCCGCACCCGGCACGCTGCGCCGCACGTCCAGCCGGTCGAACAGCATCTCCCAGGCGGTGATCGCGGTCAGCGGCAGAGCGGCGGCATCCGCATCGCTCAGCGAGGCGGGCTTGTGGCCAACAATCCGCTCGTCGACCAGATGATATTCCGCATTGGTGCCGGGCCGGGTCAGGTCGCCGGCATAATAGACGGCATCGCCCGGACGAAACCGCGTGACCTCGGCTCCGAGGGCATCGACGATGCCGGACGCATCCCAGCCGAGCACCTTCCAGCTGCCGGTGTCGGGGCTGGAGGAGCCGCGCACCTTGGTGTCGACCGGATTGACGGAGATGGCGGCGACTCGTACGCGCAGGTCGCGCGGGCCGGGCTGCGGCGTGTCGAGCGTAATGTCGGTCAAGGCATCGGGGCGGTCGATCGGCCCGGCGTGTTGATAGGCGACGGCTTTCATCATGAGGCTCCTTGGTCTGCATTGGCCGGTCTGTCGCCACTCTTGGCAAGCCGACCGGCATGAGCCAATATTGGGCATAGGTCCCGAAAAGGCCAATACGCACAAACATCGCCCATAGTGTCGAAAAGGATACCGTCCATGTCCAAGCCGCGGCACAGCCGTTTCGATTGCTCGCCGGGCTGTTCGGTCGAGGCCGCGATGGCGTTGATCGATGGCAAATGGAAGAGCGTCATCCTGTTCCACCTGTCGGACGGCACGCTGCGCTTCAACGCGCTGCGCCGTGCCATCCCCGGCGTCACCCAGCGCATGCTCACCAATCAGCTGCGCGAGCTGGAGGCGGATGGGCTGATCGAACGGGAAGTCTTTCCGGTGGTTCCGCCCAAGGTCGAATATCGCCTCTCACCCCTCGGCCGCAGCCTGCAGCCGGTTCTGGTGGCGCTGAAAGATTGGGGCGACGCGAACATCCACCGCTTTGGGAAGAGCGAGACGCAGGCGGCCGCCTGAGCTCTCCCACCGCTTCGCCAAGTTTGCTGCTTGGGCCGGCTGCCTAGAGAATCCCGATTCGCTTCAGGATGGTCCAGGCGAAGCCCATGGAGGCGAGGATGAAGAGGCCGGCGATCAGGGTGCCGTGGACGCCGCCGGCGAGCGGCAGGTCGCTGGTGTTCATGCCGAAGAAGCCGGTGACCAGCGTCGGCGGCAGCAGGAAGGCGGTCATCAACGACAGAATGTAGAGATGGCGGTTGGTCTCCGAGGAGAGCTTGCTGTCGATCTCTTCATGCAGCAGCCGCGCCCGTTCCTGCAGCGCGAAGACATCGCGGTCCACCGCCTCCAGCCGGTCGCAGAGCCGCTCCGCCACATCGAGGAACTCCGGCGGCACCTCGTCCTCCTCGGCGGTCGCCGCGCGGCGCAGCAGCGCCAGCACGGTGCGCAAGTGCCGGTGGAGGCGCACGGCCGTTCGCCGCAGCGGCGCCAGGCGCGGCTGGCTGTTATGGCCGGCGCCGCCATAGACCTCATCTTCGAGGACGTTCAGGTCCTCGGTCAGTTCGAGAACCAGCCCGATCAGCGTGCGCTGGAACTCGGTGACGATCATATCGAAGAGGTCGATCGGCCTTGCGCAGCGCGGGTTCTTTTCCACCACAGCCTTGACCCGGTCGATGCTGCGCAGCGGGTGCAGGCGGGTGGTGACGATCATCCGGTCGCTGACGGCGAAGTTCAGCCAGCCGATCGTCTTGGTCATTTCGTCGAAGGTTCGCTCGAAATCGACCAGTGTTCCGAAGACCACTCCGTCCTCGGCCAGCACGGAGGCCTGGGTGTCGGCGCTGGTCAGGGTCGTAAGCGCCGCACGCGGCATGTCGCAGATGCGTTCGAGGAGCCCGGGCGTCCGCGAATCGCTGAGAGCCAGATGCACCCAGACCCAGCCGTCGCCCGGTGCGATCGCCGAAACCGGTGCGTCCGAAGGGATGCGCGTAGCACCTTCGCCCGGGCGGAAGCGATAGGCCCAGACGAGGCCGGGAATGTCAGGCGAGACGAGGTTCATCAGCGGTTCGTTCCTGCTCATCCTGCAAATGCCCTTAAGAGAAGGGGCAACGGATCTGCTCAGTCGGTCGTTTGTTGCTCTCAGGCCTTGGACCGGACGATCGGGACCCGCCTGTGGTAACGCCATGCCCGCTCGCCCGTGCGCCCTTGTGGACAGCGCGGACCGAGGCATTCGGTCGGCCGGGAGCTTAGCGCCGAACGGGGCGCGGTGAAAGCTCGGCTGTAGCGCAGATTTGCGACAGCTGCGTTGCATGCGTGACGCGCTCTCCCGCTGACGGGCCCATTCGCTGCAGGTTGACGTTTACGTAAAAATCAATAGGTTTGCCGGCGGGAGATGTGAGAGGAGGCCGACCATGTTCCGCACACCGGTGGAGGAGATCCTTTTCACGCTCGAGGCAATCGGCAGTCTTTCGTCCGGGCCGGACGCGGTGGAGCCGGATCTCGCGGAAGCAGTGATCCGGGAGGCGGGGCGGTTCTGCGATACGGAGATCGCGCCGCTGGCCGCCATTGGCGATCGCATCGGCTCCACGCTGAAGGAGGGGATCGTCACGGCGCCTCCGGGCTGGGCGGCGCTCTACCGCGCCTGGGCGGACGGGGGCTGGAACGGCGTGTCCGCCCCGGAGGAGTTCGGCGGCCAGGCCTTGCCGCATCGCCTGCATATTGCGGCCATGGAGATCTGGAACGCCGGGTCCATGGCCTTTGCGCTGGCACCCATGCTGACCTCCGGCGCCGTCGAGGCGCTCGCCGCGCATGGGTCGGCCGCGCTAAAGGCGCTCTATCTGCCGAAAATGGTCTCCGGCGAATGGACGGGCACCATGAACCTGACCGAGCCCCAGGCAGGCTCGGATCTCTCGACCCTGCGCACCCGCGCCGAGCGGCGGCCCGACGGCACCTACCGCATCTTCGGTCAGAAGATCTACATCACTTGGGGCGAGCACGACCTGACGGAGAACATCATCCATCTGGTTCTGGCGCGCATCGAGGGTGCGCCCGAGGGCACGCGCGGCATCTCGCTGTTTCTCGTACCGAAGTTTCTGCCGGATGCGCAGGGGCAGCCGGGCGCGCGCAATGACGTCCTCTGCCACGCGATCGAGGAGAAACTCGGCATCCACGCTTCGCCGACCTGCACCATGATTTACGGCGATGGCCGTTACGGGAACGAGCCCGGAGCCGTGGGCTTCCTGGTCGGCGAGGAAAATCGTGGCCTCGCTTGCATGTTCACGATGATGAACAATGCGCGGCTGGCGGTCGGTGCCCAAGGGGTGGCGATCGCCGAGGCTGCGACGCAGAAGGCGCTGTCCTTTGCCCGCGAGCGACAACAGGGCCGAGCCCCCGGCGCCGCCACGGCCAGCCCGATCCTCGACCATCCCGATATCGCCCGCACCCTGCTCACCATGATGGCACTAACCCAGGGCGCCCGCGCCATCACCTATGCCTGTGCCGAAGCCGTTGACCGCGCGCATGCCGCGGAACAGGCCGGCGAGGATGCCGGCCACTGGCGCGACCGGGCGGCCTTGCTCACGCCGATCGCCAAATCCTTCCCGACCGACATCGGCGTCGAGGTCGCCTCGCTCGGCATTCAGGTGCATGGCGGCATGGGGTATGTCGAAGAGACGGGTGCGGCGCGCCTGCTGCGCGATGCCCGTATCGCCCCGATCTATGAAGGAACGAACGGCATCCAGGCGATCGACCTCGTCACCCGCAAGCTGCCGATCGATGCCGGCGAACATGTGCGCGGGCTGATCGACGAGCTGCGTCGTGTCTCCGCCGCCGTGGCCCTTTCGAATGCCGGCTTCGGCGGCTGCGCGGCGCGGCTTGAAGGGTCGCTCGATGATCTCACGACCGCCACCGAATGGCTGCTTGCGCGGTTGGCCGCCGGCGAGCAGGCGGCTGCTCTTGCCGGCGCCACCGCCTATCAGCGCCTGTTCGGCCTGGTGCTCTCGGGCATCTTTCTGGCGCGCCTGGCGCTCCATGGCGAGGACGAGCGCGCAGCGCTCTGCCGCTTCTTTGCCGATCATCACCTCGGCGAGACCACCGCGCTTTGCCGGTCGATCTGCGAAGGCAGCGAAAGCATGATGGCCGCGCGCCGGGCCTTCGGCTGAGGCCAGAGCAGCGGGCACGACAGGAGAGACGGCAGGCATGACCGACGAGATCACCATCGACCATCCGAGCGATCATCCCGGCGTGAGGGTGCTGCGCTTCAACCGGCCGCAGAAGAAGAATGCCCTGACGCAGGCGATGTATCGCAGTTTGAACGCGGCCCTCGACGAGGCCGAAGCCTCCGACGCGGTCCGTGCCATCGTCTTTCTCGGCAGCGAGGGCTGCTTCTGCGCCGGCAATGACCTCGCCGACTTTGCCACCATGGCGACTGGCAGTGCGGTGGGCGGCGAGACCCTCGGCTTCCTTCGTCGGCTTGTCGAGGGCAGCAAGCCGCTGCTGAGCGGTGTCGACGGGCTGGCGGTCGGCATCGGCACGACGCTCACCTTGCATTGCGACCTGACGGTCGCCTCCGAGCGCGCGCTGTTCAAGACACCCTTCGTCGATCTCGGCCTGGTGCCTGAGGCGGGCTCCAGCCTTCTCCTGCCGCGGCTGATCGGCCACCAGCGCGCCTTCGCGCTGCTCTGTGCCGGCCTGTCGATGAGCGCCACGGAGGCGCTGCAGTCCGGCCTGATCGCCCGCCTTGTCCCGGCCGAGGTGTTGGAGCGGGAGACGCTGGCGCTCGCCGCGCTGCTCGCCAGCAAGCCGCCGGAAGCCCTGCGCCTCTCCCGGCAGCTGCTGCGCGGTGACCCGGATAAGCTCTCCGCCCGTATCGACGAGGAGGCCGCCCTCTTCGCCAGCCGGCTGCAGAGCCCGGAGGCCCAGGCCGCCTTTGCCGCTTTCCTGAACCGATAAAGGCCTCTGCCGCATCTGCGGGGCGTCGATTACGGAATAAACGGGCGCCCCATGAAAGCCAGCGCCATCGCGGCGAGGGTTGCGAGCGTCAGCACGGCTGCGCCGGCCGAGACCAAGGCCCAGGCCCGCTGCGGTGCGATCCGGTTTGCCAGCCAGCCGAGGAGGGGCAAAGCCTGCGCGGCATGCAGGCCGATGAAATGGCTGATGCGCAGGTCCCCCACCTCGCGCGACCAGCCGAACAGCGCGACGACATGGCGCGGATCCTGCGGCATTCCAACCAGATGGCCGCCGTTGAGACTGATCGCCGCGCCGGTCAGCAGGCCGAGCAGGCCGGACAGCGCGAAGCCGACGCCGATGGAGAGCCGGGCGCTGTCGTTGCGAAGACTGGTCTTCGTGTCGGCGCGGAGAATGGCGACGCCCACGGCGCTGGTGCCGAGCGTCAGGATCACCGCGAAGACGCCCATCAGCGCGAACATGGTGCGGGTATAGGCCGTCGTCAGATTGAAATGCGAGTCCTGCCCGGCCGCGGCCTGGGCGGCAATGTAGGTGATCTCGAACAAGGCGGGCACGAGGAGGGAGATTGCCATCAGGCGCCCGCGCCAACTGCCGCGTAACCGCTCTCCAAGAAAAGACCAGAAGACCGCTGCCGTCAGCAGATGAACCCCGAGCGACAGCGCGAACTTGATCGGCTTCAGCCAGACCGACAGGCCATGCACCTGACGCGGATCGGCGATCATCAGCAGGGCGAAAGGCAGGATCAGCAGCAGGAGAAGGACACCGCTTCGCGCGAGCCCGTCATTGACGGGAGGAACCCTGAGCCGCGTTGCAGCCCGCCGCGGGAGCAGGGGGATGGTCAGCGCGCTCATACCGGCTCTCCCGCGCCGGCCTTCGGCGTCGCAAGCCCGGTAAGGCCGAGAAGGGCGGCGAAGGCGAGCAGCCCGGCGGGCCCGAACAGGAAGGTAAGGCCAAGGATCGGCAACAGCAGCAGGCGGGGCACACCATGGCGCAGGCCGTGTTCTGCAATCAGCGTGCCGGCGAGGAGATCGAAGGCCAGATAATGGATCCAGCCGGCCAGCAGGATTTCGGGCGTCGCGAAAAGCGTCCGCACCGCCTCCAGAGATTGATACCCGCCCCCGGCGGAAGCGAAGAAGCCGGCGATCAGCGCGGCATAGAGGACGGCAAGGATCAGCGGGACGACCCAGCGCGCGACGGCGCGCGCCGGCGCCCTGATTGCCGGCACGAAAAGAGAGAGGACCAGCGCTGCCCAGCCAAGCAGCGCCAGCAATGAGGCAGAGGAAAAGATCTGTTCGACATTCATCGGAAACCCCTCTCGCGCGAACGATGGCTGATGCTAGACCAATCACGGATGTTTGGCGCTTGACAAAATCTGCATGTGGCTCATGCATCGATGCATGACCCCGCGATCACCAGACTTCGATCTTGCCGGCGTGGATTGGAGCTTGATCCGCGCCTTCGTTGCCGTGGTTCGCACAGGCAATCTGACCCGTGCAGCGAAAATCCTGAAGACGACCCAGCCGACGGTCGGCCGCCAGATCCGCCGTCTGGAGGAGCTCACCGGCGAGGTGCTCTTCGACCGCACCATCGCCGGCCTGCGCCCGACGGCCGAGGCGGCACAGCTCTATGAACGGGCCGAGGCGGTCGATAGGGCCGTCACCCAGTTCGTCACCGCGCTGCGCGGCCGGCCGGCGGGGGTCAGTGGAACGGTCCGGGTCACGTCGAGCCAGATCTTCGGCGCCCATATTCTGCCAGCGCTGATCGCGCCGCTGCTGGAGGCGCATCCGACGCTCGAGATCGAGTTGCTGGTCAGCGATGCGGTCGACAATCTGCTGCGCCGGGAGGCGGATATCGCCGTGCGCTTTGCGCCTCCCGACCAGGCCGAGCTGATCACGCGGCGGCTGGGAAGCGTATCGCTCGGCCTCTATGCCAGCCGCGCCTATCTGGACCGCACCGGTCGCGGCGTCCCGCGCGCGGCCGCCGATCTCGCTGGACACCGGGTCGTCGGAGAGGAGGAGGGGAGCCGGGCGGTGGCCTTCGGTCGCCAATACGGCGTGGCCATCCGCAAGGCCGATATCGGCTTCCGCTCCGCCTCGATGCCTGCGCAGCGCGCCGCCATTCTCGCCGGCATCGGCATCGGCCCGATGCTGGTTCATCTGGCAGAGATCGAGCCGAGCCTCGTCCGCATCCTGCCGGACATTACCGTTGCCACCCTGCCGCTCTGGCTCGTCGCCCACGACGACCTCCCCCGCAGCGCCCGCCTGCGCGCCGTCTTCGACCATCTGGCGGCGGAACTGAAACGCGTGGTGGATTAGTCCATCAGCGAGCCGCCATGTCCTGTCTTGTCAGAAACCCTCGGGAAATTTATTCTCCAAGAGCAAACGCCGGAGCGGACACTCCGACCGCCGACGCTTAAGTCAGAAACTGGACCCGCACGGTGATTGACCAGCTCGTGCGGGTTTTCTGTATCTCAAGCGTGATGCTGATGGGAAAGAAACCCGTGAACATCCCTCCTGATGACCGGCAAAGCCTTTGCCTGAGGTCGGGGTGGCTTATCCTCCCCGACGCGCCGGCTGGCTCAGCGCATGCTGCTTCTGCCCGTCACCGAGTCAGGATATCAGCATCGCGTCATATGTCTCCGCCGATCGTCAGTCGCGCACGAGCGTCGCCACGGCTTCGACATGGCTTGACCAGAGGAACTGGTCGATCGGGGTGACACCGGTCACACGGTAGCCGCCGCTGGTGAGGAGGGCGAGGTCGCGGGCGAGCGTCACCGGGTTGCAGGAAACGGCGACGATGATCGGGACGGCGGAGCGGGCAAGCTCCGTGCTTTGGGCTTCGGCGCCGGCACGCGGCGGGTCGAAGACGACGGCGTCGAAGGCCTTCAATTCGGAAACCATCATCGGCCGGCGGAAGAGGTCGCGCTTTTCGACCGTCACCGGCTTCAGGCCCTGCACCGCGCGGGCGGCGGCATCGAGCGCCTGCAGCGCCCGCTCTTCGCCCTCCACCGCGTGGACGCGGGCCTGGCGCGCGATGCGCAACGAAAACGTGCCCGATCCCGCAAAGAGATCGGCGACCCGCTTGGCACCGCCCAATCCGGCCATGACGAGATCGGCCATGGCCGCTTCCGCGACGCTGCTTGCCTGCGCGAAGCCGCCCGGGGGTGGTGTGACCGGAACCCCGCCGAAATCGAGCACCGGCCGGGTCGGCTCGACCAGCACCTCGCCAGCCACCGCCAGGCGGGCGATGCCGGGAACGCCGAGCACCGTATCGACCACATGGCGGCGATGCCGCTCGGACAGCGGTTTCAGCCCATCGACGGCAAGATCGAGCCCGACGGCGGTCTCAAGAATCGTGATGCGGAAGGGCTCGGCGTCGCTGGAAAGCGCGGCGGCGATCCGGCGCAGCGCACCGAGCCTCGACACGATGCCGGGGCTGGCAATCGAACATTCGACCACGGAGACGATATGATGGCTTTCGGCCTGGTTATAGCCGAGCAGCATGGCCTTTTCCGTCCGCCGCGCGGTCATCGTCACCCGTCGGCGCTCGCCGGGGCGGGCGATGACGAGCGGCGCCACCTCGGTCTCGATCCCACGCTGGGCGAGTGCGTCGACGACCAGTCGCCGCTTGAAGTCATGATAGAGCGGGTCGCTCGCATGCTGCAGGCTGCAGCCGCCACAGGTGCCATTCTCGCCATGCGGGCCGAAATGACGGCAGGGCGGCTGGACGCGCTCGGGCGAGGCCTCGAGCAGTGCCATCACCGTGCCCCGCTGCTTGGAGACCGCAAGCGTTGCCTGTTCGCCCGGGAGCGTGAAGGGCACATAGACCGGCCCCTCTGCCGAGGCGACGACGCCGTCGCCCTGCGGACCAAGCCGGTCGATCCGGGCCGTCAGCGCGCTCACGCGTCCGTCCCGTCATCAAGCGGCTTGCGCCCGGCCAAGAGATATTCCTGATTGCCGTCGCCGCCGGCGATCGGGGAGGGGATGAGGCCGAGGCTCTCCCAGCCTATCTCCTCCGTCAGCCACGTCTCGAGGCTCGCCGCCACATCCGGCGCCGTCTCCGGCGCTTTCAGGAGACCGGCCTTGCTGATCGCCTCGCGCCCTGCCTCGAATTGCGGCTTGACGAGCAGCAGGCAATGCGCGCCGGGCTCGGCCATCTCCAGCGCCGGGGGCAAAGCGAGACGCAGCGAGATGAAGGAGACGTCGGAGACGATCATGCGGATCGCCCGGCCCTCGAGCTGCTCGGCGTCCAAAGCGCGGGCATTGACGCCCTCCAGGCTGGTGACGCGCGGATCGGCCGCTAGCCGCGGGTGGAACTGTCCATGGCCGACATCGATGGCGATGACATGAGCGGCGCCGGCTTCCAGCAGCACCTCGGTGAACCCACCCGTCGAGGCGCCGATATCAAGACAGTCGAGCCCCTCCGGCGAGAGGCCGAAATGATCGAGCCCGGCCTTGAGCTTGAGCGCTGCGCGCGAGACATAGGGCTGGGCGGGATCGTCGATCTCGATGCGCACGTCGTCAGCGAAGCTTGCGCTCGGCTTGGTTACGACACGGCCGTCGATCGTCACGGTGCCGCGCTGGATCGCATCGCGCGCCCGGGCGCGGCTGGCGACCAGCCCTTTCATGAGAAGCAGCTGGTCGAGGCGGATGGGGGATGAAACGTCCTGGCTCATCCGCTCCTCTTCGCCCGCAGGCACCCCCTGTGGCAAGCCTCAAAGGGCTCGCTCGGCAGAAAACCTCCTCAAAAACCAGCATTCCATTAAAATTGCAGTTTTTGCATCAGCCAGCTTTGCACGCTTGCCGGCTAGTCTCGTCGACGGGAATGAACCTTGCCCATGCGGCCAGAAGGCCCGCAAGGGGCCAATTTCCGGACGAGCCATGAAGGCACAACGCGAAAATCGTATCGATCTCCTGCGCGGCCTCTGCCTGCTGCTGATCTTCATCGGTCATGCGGAGTACAGTTTCTCGGAAGGATTCCGCAATTCCCGCGGCTTCTCGGACGCCTCGGAGATCTTCGTCGTCCTGGCCGGGATCTCGGCGGTGCTCGCTTATTTCAAGCGCGGGGAGGGGCCGAGCTTCGTGCGTCCCTGGCGGCGCGCCGGCCGTCTCTACAGCGTGCACCTGCTGCTCTTCGCCCTCAAGGCGCTCGCTGCGGGTCTCCTGCTGTCGCTCGCCTCGCCTTATGCGCTTCCGCTCGACATGAACGGTTTCTGGTCGGATCCCCTCGGTCATCTGCCGGGCGTGCTGACGCTCGCCTATCTACCCTATAATCTCGACATCCTGCCCATGTACATGGTGCTGCTCATCCTTGCACCCTTCGCCATGTGGCTGGCCATGCGCTCGGTCGTGGCGCTCCTCATCGTCTCGGCGCTTCTCTGGCTCGCGGCCGGCGTCGGCCATCTCAACCTGCCGAATGGCGCCAATGATCTGGGCGTCTGGTTCTTCGACCCGATCTCCTGGCAGATCCTGCTGGTGGGGGGCGTTCTGCTCGGCCTGCGGATCAAGGAGGGCAAGACGATGCTGCCCTATCACCCGGCGCTCTTCAACGCCGCGGGCGTCTTCTGCATTGCCGCCATTCCGATCGCCTATCTCGCTCATTTCGAGATGATCGCCACCATCTTCGGCAGCCACTATCACGAGATGGCGTCGAAGACGAATGTCGGGCCGCTGCGGCTGATCAATGTCGCCGCGCTGATCTACCTCGCCTGGAACATGAAATGGGTCGAGGATGCGGCCAATTCGGGCACGTTCTCGCTGCTCCGCGATGCCGGGCGCCACAGCCTGGCGGTCTTCGCCACAGGCATCGCCCTTTCCAACCTGTGTGCTGTGGTGATGAAGGTGCATCCGGACATGCCGCTCGCATCGCAATTGCTGTCGCTGATCATCGGCTGCGGCCTGCTGCTCGGTCTCGGCCGGCATCTGGAGAACCGACGCCAGTCAACGCTTGCGCGCCAGCAGATCGATCGGCCGAGGCAGGTGGCTGCCGCCTGACGGCGACGACCTTTCCTCAAGCACTGGTCAGAGATCGGCTGCCCGACCACGGGTGGGGCCGGCAAGTGTGCCCTGACCGAGCGCCTTGAAGACGGTCGAAACGATGCCGGCCCGGTCGAGACCGGCCTGGGCATACATGACCTCCTGCTTGGCCTGCTCCATCCAGATATCCGGCAGGACGAGCGGTCGGACCTTGAGCCCCGTGTCGAGCAGGCCTTCGAGCGCGAGGAACTGCAGCACATGGCTGCCGAAGCCGCCGACGGCCCCTTCCTCGACGGTGATCAGCACCTCGTGATGGCGGGCGAGCTGGCGGATCAGATCGTGATCGAGCGGCTTGGCGAAGCGGGCATCGGCGACGGTGGTCGACAGCCCAGCCGCGTCCAGATCTTCCGCCGCCAACAGACAGTCGGCGAGCCGCGTGCCGAAGGACAGCAGCGCCACCTTGCTCCCCTGCTTCACGACGCGGCCCCGGCCGATCTCGAGAATCTGGCCGCGCACCGGCATATCGACGCCCACACCCTCGCCGCGCGGATAGCGGAACGAGATCGGGCCTTCGTCATAGGCGGCGGACGTCGCCACCATATGCTTGAGCTCCGCCTCGTCGGCCGCGGCCATCACCACGAATCCCGGCAGGGTGGCGAGATAGGTCGTATCGAAAGAGCCGGCATGGGTCGGCCCGTCGGCGCCGACGAAGCCGGCACGGTCGATCGGGAAGCGCACCGGCAGGCCCTGGATCGCGACATCATGCACGACCTGGTCATAGGCGCGCTGCAGGAAGGTCGAGTAGATCGCCGCGAAGGGCTTCAGCCCCTCGGTCGCGAGCCCGGCCGCAAACGTCACCGCATGCTGTTCGGCAATGCCGACATCGAAGCAGCGCGAGGGATGGGCGAGCGCGAACTTGTCGAGCCCGGTGCCGGACGGCATGGCGGCGGTGACGGCGACGATCCTGTCGTCATGGTCGGCTTCCTGGACCAGCGCCTCGGCGAAGACAGCGGTGTAGGACGGCGCATTGGGCTTGGCCTTGGCCTGGGCGCCGGTGATGACGTCGAAGGTGTTGACGCCGTGATATTTGTCGGCAGCCGCCTCGGCAGGCGCATAGCCCTTGCCCTTCTGCGTCACGACATGGATCAGCACCGGGCCATGGGCGTTGTCGCGCACATTGCGCAGGACCGGCAGGAGATGCTCGAAGCTGTGCCCGTCGATCGGGCCGATATGGTAGAAGCCGAGCTCTTCGAACAGCGTGCCGCCGGTCACATAGCCGCGGGCATGTTCGACGGCGCGGGTGATGGCGCGATCGACCGACTTGCCGAGATAGGCGGTCAGCTTCTTGCCGAATTCGCGGAAGCCCATATAGGTGCGGCCCGAGGCGAGACGGGCGAGATAGGCGCTCATCGCGCCGGTCGGCGGGGCGATCGACATGTCGTTGTCGTTGAGGATAACGATCAGCCGTGCATCGAGCGCCCCGGCATTGTTGAGCGCCTCGAAAGCCATGCCGGCCGACATGGCGCCATCGCCGATCACCGCGATGACATTGCGCTTCTCCCCGGTCATTTCGGAGGCGACCGCCATGCCGAGGCCGGCCGAGATCGAGGTGGAGGAATGGGCGGCGCCGAAGGGGTCGTAGGGGCTCTCCGCGCGGCGGGTGAAGCCCGAAAGCCCGTCCTGCTGGCGCAGCGTACGGATCCGATCGCGACGGCCGGTCAGGATCTTGTGCGGATAGCATTGATGGCCGACATCGAAGATCAGCCGGTCATGCGGTGTTTCGAACACCTTGTGGATGGCGATCGTCAGCTCGACGACGCCGAGCCCGGCGCCGAGGTGCCCGCCGGTGCGCGAGACCGCGTCGATCATCTCCACGCGCAGTTCCGCCGCCAGCTGCGGCAGGTCCTTGTCGTCGATCGCCTTTAGGTCGCTCGGCAGGGTGACCCTGTCGAGAAGCGGCGTCGACGGCGGAGATGTCGGATGGGTCACGCTCAGTCCTCTTACGATGCCGCGCCCACGCGACACCCTTGTCTTTCCTCTTGCAGACTCGCGTCGTGCCAGCAATCCCGCAGTGATTGCAAATTAAGGCGCGGCTGCGGCATGGGCGGGCTCGCCCAAGCCGGTCAATCTAGCCGATCGGCAGCGGGTCGCCTAGTGAAATGAACCAGACGTCCGGCGCTTCAGCCCGTCGTGGGCGAAAGCCGGCGCATCAGACCCACCGTAACCGCCCACAGCACGAGGCCGATCGCCACAAGGCAGCCGCCGATCACATACTGCACCGGGTCGCGGCCGGTCCAGGGCCCGGCCAGGAAGGCGCAGGTGAGCGCGCCGAAAACCGGAACGATGGTCGGCGTGCGGAAATGCTTGTGGGACACCGGATCGCGGCGAAGGACGAGCACCGCGATATTGACGACGCAAAAGACGCAGAGCAGCAGCAGCGCCGTGGTGCCGCCGAGCTGTGGTACGCCGCCGGCGAAGATCAGGAGGCCGATGGCGAGCAGCGTCGTGAAGATGATCGCCACATAGGGGGTGCGGCGGGTCGGGTGCACCTTGCCGAGCACATCCGGGATCACCTTCTCGCGGCTCATGCCATAGATCAGGCGGCTCGCCATCATCATGTTGATCAGCGCGGAATTGGCGACGGCCAGCATGGTGATGACGCCGAAGATGCTGACCGGAAACCAGGGGGCGCCGGCTTCGACGACCTTCAGGAGCGGCGTTTCGCCTTCGCTCAGCTGGTCGGCCGGCACCAGCGTGATCGCGGCGATCGACACCAGCACATAGATAACCCCGGTGATGCAGAGGCCGGCGAGCAGAACCTTCGGAAAGATGCGGCTCGGATTCTTGCACTCCTCGGCCATGTTGACCGAATCCTCGAAGCCGACCATGGCGAAGAAGGCAAGCGTGGTGGCGGCGACCACCGACCAGAAGACGCCGCTCTCTCCCTCCGGCGTAAAGACGAAGGCGCGGTTGATATCGCCTTGCCCGTTGCCGAGCGCATAGAAGCCGATGCCGATGATGATCAGGAGCCCGCTGAGCTCGATCAATGTCAGCCCGACATTGAGTTTGACGCTCTCGCCGACGCCGCGGAAATTGATGGCCGCCACCAGTGCCAGGAAGCCGACGGCCACCAGCACGACGATTCCATCCGCTGCGTCGAGCCCGAGCGCCGCCATGAAATTGGCCGAAAAGGCGCGCGATGCCGTGGCTGCCGAGGTAATGCCGGACGACATGACCGCGAAGGCGACGAGGAAGGTCAGGAAATGTACGCCGAAGGCCTTATGCGTGTAGAGCGCCGCACCTGCCGCCCGCGGATATTTCGTCACCAGTTCGAGATAGCTGAAGGCGGTGAGCAGGGCGACGAGGAAGGCAATCAGGAAGGGCACCCAGACGATGCCACCCACCTTGCCGGCCACCTGGCCGGTCAGCGCATAAATGCCGGTGCCCAGGATATCGCCGATGATGAAGAGCAGGAGCAGACCAGGCCCCATCACCTGCTTGAGCTCCGTCCTGCCCGTCTCCGGCGCCTCCTTGCTCAGGCTCGTCCCATCCAACCCCTCGGCCATCGTCGTCCTCCCACTCCACCAACTCGGTTCGACAACCTCAACTAGAGGCAGGGGTGGGGAAGGGAAGAGGCGGAAAGTCTAGCGCTCGCGCTCGTCGAAGCTGAGGATCGCGCCGTCGATATCCGTCTTCAGCTTCGGCATGATGTCCTGAGCGATTAGCCAAACCTGGCGGAGTTCGACCTTGTCATAGTCATGCCGGAAAACGCTGCCGATCGCGCGGATCTTCCGCCAGTCGTGATCGGGCAACAGCGTGCCGCCCAAGGGGCCGAGTTTGACGGCTGCTTCGGAAATGCGCGTCAGGCATCTTTCCACGGCGTCCTGGACCAGAGTATCCACGAGGAATTGATCGAGGCTCAAACCATCGATGTAGTTGAGGATGCGCGTAGCGTTCTCCTGGATGTCCTGGAGCCGAACGAGCGGCTTGCTAGAAGGCAACGGCGCGGTCCCGCTCGATCTCGGCGCGAAGACGATCTTTTCTCACCGGCTCCGTAACGATATCAACGGCCTTTCCAGACATGGAGGCAATTGCCGAGCGCAGGGTCTCGATCGCCCCGAAATAGCCAAGGCCTTGAAATTCCGGATCGTTGGAAAGCGTCACCAGCACATCGAGATCCGATTCTGCCGTTGCCTCGCCGCGCGCGACCGAGCCGAAGAGCGAGACGTGCACGGCGCCGGCTGCTTCCAGCACGGCGCGGTTGCGGCGCAGCATCTCAATGACCTCGTCCCTGTTCATGGACGCCAGTCTACAAGCAATGTCTCATGCTGTCGAGGCTCAGGCGGGATCGAGGGGCTCGACGCCCTGCGGCTTGCCGGCCCGGTCGAGGCGGATCTTTTCGATACGGTTTTCGGCCGCGTTGAGCAGCGCCTCGCAATGCTTCTTCAGCGCCTCGCCGCGCTCGTAGATCGCGATCGACTGCTCCAGCGCCACGTCGCCGCGCTCGAGCGCGGTCACGATCGCTTCCAGCTCCTCCACCGCCTTTTCGAAGGAGAGCGACTGGACGTCGGTCTCGGCGCGTGTCGTCTCTGTCGCCATGCTCATCCCCTCATCAGGCGCTGGATGTGTAGGCCTGCCGACTCGGCCAGGCCCACAAGGTCATAGCCGCCCTCGAGCAGGCTGACCACCCGGTTGGCGCTGAAGCGGCCGGCGACGTCGAGCAGCTTGCCGGTCGCCCAGTCGAAATCCTCGCCCGTCAGGTTGATCTGCGCCAGCGGGTCGCGGTGATGGGCGTCGAAGCCAGCGGAGATGATGACGAGATCCGGCTGGAAGTCCGCAAGCGCCGGCAAGACCCGGCTCTTGAAGGCCTCGCGGAAATGCTCGCTGCCGGTATTGGGGGAGAGGGGCGCGTTGACGATCGTGCCGTGCCGGCCTTCCTCGTCCTTGGCGCCGGTGCCGGGGTAGAGCGGCATCTGGTGGGTGGAGCAGAACAGGACGGAGGCGTCATCCCAGAAGATGTCCTGCGTGCCGTTGCCGTGATGCACGTCCCAGTCGACGATCGCCACCCGCTCGGCGCCATGCGCCCGCTGGGCATGGCGGGCCGCGATCGCGGCATTGTTGAAGAAGCAGAAGCCCATGGCCTTCGTCTTCTCGGCATGGTGTCCCGGCGGCCGGGAGGCGACGAAGACATTGTCCGCTTCGCCCGCAAAGACCGCATCGACGGCCGCGACCGCGCCGCCGATCCCGGTCAGCGCCGCCTGCAGGCTGGCGGGGCTCGCATGCGTGTCCGCCTCGAAGGAGTTGATGCCCTCTTCGGGGATCACCGCCATCACCGCGCGCAGGTGCTCTTCCGGATGGGCGAGGAGGACGAGGTCCTCATTGCCCTGCGGCGCCTTGAGCCGCTTCAGCGGCTGGAAGCGCTCATGCTCGAGCGCAAGGTTCAGCGCGCGCAGCCGGTCGGGCCGCTCGGGATGGCCCTCCGGCACCTGATGCTCGAGGAAGATCGGGTTCTCGTAAAGGATTGTGGTCATGCAAGGGATCTAACGCGGTCGGATGTTGCGTCCAGCCTCTCAGGCCCGCTGCGGCAGCAGCGGGTAGCCGACCATGACGGCGCGGGCGGCGAGCGTCGCGATCACTGCCTTGACGAGATCGCCGGGGATGAAGGCGAGCGAGCCGATGGCTGCCTTTTCGAGCCCCATGCCGGTGGAGAAGGCCAGCCAGACAATGCCGAACAGATAGACGAGGCCAATGCCGCCGGCGATCGAGGCCAGGAAGAAGCCGAGCATCTGCTTGGGTGCCGGCTGGCCGTCACGCACCAGCTTTTCGGCGATCAGTCCGGTCAGGTAGGTGCCGACCACCCAGCCGGCAATGAAGCCGGCCGTCGGGCCGACGAGCACGGCAAGACCGCCGCGCCCGCCCGAGAGCACCGGCAGTCCGACGGCAACCAGCAGGATAAGCAGCAGATAGGCGAGCGCGCCGCGCTTGGCACCGATGATGCAGCCGGCCAGCATGACGCCCATGGACTGGGCGGTGATCGGCACGGGGATGAAGCCGAGCGAGATCGGCGGCAGGGCGCCGAGCGCCACGATGATGGCGGTGAAGAGGGCAATCAGCGTCAGATCGCGGGTCGACATGGCGAAGCTCCAATGTGTGCAGGGCGGCTGCGTCTATAAGCGGGTGCGGGATTACTGGCGGCGCAAAGCGCGCGCGTCAATGGCAAGGGCGACCGAATCCGCATCTTTCAGCGTCAGGATGATCAGCGGCACGATGAGCGTCGACAGGCGCGGTTGCAACCCGCGTGCCCGGTGCGCCTCGCGAATGGCGGCGTAGCGGGTCAGGATCTCCGGGACGAAGCGCAGCACCAGGCCGAAGGCGAGCGCCACATCCTGCGCCTTCAGAAGGCCGATCCGATCGAGGGGCCGGAGCAGGCGCAGGATCTCGTCCATGAAGTCGCCGAGCTCTGTCGAGGACGTCACCGCCGTCGCCAGAACGACCAGCGTCAGAAAGCGCAGCGCCGAGACGATCCCGGCCTCCGGCCCGTCGAAGAAGCTGGTGAGGAGCGCGACGAAAAGGATGGAGACGGTGAGCCAGCCGAGCCGGGCGAGGATCTCGCGGGGCGAAAGCCGCAGGCTCGCAAGCAGCCCCAGCGCGAGGAGCAGGCAGGCCGCGAGAAAGAACGGCGTGGATAAGAAGAAGACGAGAAGGCTGGCGGTGAACAGGCCGGCGAGCTTGACGCGGACGGAGAGGCGGTGGAGCGGGGTGCGCCCTTCGACATAGAGGCTCTTCATCGGAGTGCGATCCGCTCATAGCTGCGGATCGTCTCCTCCACGCCGCCATCCGCAACCAGCCGCCCCTCGTGGAAGAGCAGAACCCGCTCGAAACCCGTAAGCAGCGTCAAATCATGGGTGATGGCGATGACGGATTCCGGCAGGGCTGCGATCGTCTCCAGCACGCGGGCGCGGTTGCGCAGGTCGAGCTGATTGGTCGGCTCGTCGAGGATCAAAAGGTCAGGTGCGCCGATCAGCACGCTCGCCATGGCGACCAGCTGCGTCTCTCCGCCGGAGAGCGAATGGGCGCGCCGACGGGCAAGGTCGGAAATGCCGAAACGGGCGAGGATGGCAGACACGGCGGCCGCGGTCTCAGATTTCGGCAGGCCGCGGCTCTTCAGCGTCAAGGCGAGATCGTCTTCGACGATCGGCAGGATGATCTGGTTCTGCGGCGACTGGAAAATGAAGCCGGCCTTGGCGAGCGCCGCCTTCTCGTCCTTCGCCGTGTCGATACCGTCGATCGTCACCTGGCCGCTGCTCGGCTTCACCAGCCCGTTGATCGCGCGGGCGAAGGTGGTCTTGCCGGAGCCGTTGAGGCCGATAATCCCGATCCGCTTTTCGGTGAGCGTCAGCGACAGCGGGTGCAGCGCTATCGTCTCACCATAGCGCACGCTGCAATCGGTAAAGCGGATATCCAAACGTTTCATCCCATCGATCAAGGCCGAGCGTTGTTTAGGCGGATTGACGCGAAAGGCAACAGAGGGCGAAGCCCGGTTGATTTGCCGCCAGAACAAAGCATGATCGAAGCCATGACGATTCTTCTCACCAACCGCGATGCGCGCCGCATCTTCCTCGATCGCTTGGGCTTAAGCGACCCGCCCGGGCGCGCGCTCGGCAAGGACGGGCTGCTCGATCTCATCACACGGCTCGGCTTCGTGCAGGTCGACAGCATCGCCACGGTCGAGCGCGCCCACCAGATGATCCTGTTCTCCCGCAACCAGACCTATAGGCCGGAGCATCTGCGCCAGCTTCTCGAGGAGGATGGCGCACTCTTCGAGCACTGGACGCACGACGCCTCGATCATTCCTTCCGCTTTCTTCCGCTATTGGAAGCACCGCTTCGCCGATTATCGAGAGTCGATCCTGCCCAGGTGGCGGACCTGGCAGGCGGAGGGTTTCGAGGCGCATTTCGAGGAGACGCTGGCGCGGATCCGGACGGACGGGCCGGTGCTTGCCCGCGACTTCAAGCATGAGGATCGCCAGTCCGGTGGCTGGTGGAACTGGCATCCCTCCAAGATCGCGCTCGAATATTTCTGGCGCACCGGCGAACTCTGCATCGCCCGGCGCGAGGCCTTCCAGAAGGTCTATGATCTGACCGAGCGGGTGATGCCCGACCGGCATCGCCTGCCGGAGGTGGACCGCGAAGCCTTCACTGATTGGTGCTGCCGGGCCGCGCTGGAACGCCTGGGCTTTGCCACCCATGGCGAGATCGCCGCCTTCTTCGATCTGATTTCGCCGGAAACGGCGCGGCTTTGGGTGCAGGCGCATCAGGGCGAGCTGGTGACGGTGGTGATCGAGCCGGCGGATGGCAGCCGCCCGCGCGCCTCGCATGCGCTGGCGGGCTTTGCCGAGATGTTGGGCATGATCAAGGAACCTCCGGCCCGGCTGCGCGTGCTCAGCCCCTTCGATCCGCTGCTGCGCGACCGGGCGCGCGCCGAGCGCCTGTTCGGCTTCTCCTACCGCATCGAAATCTTTGTCCCTGAGCCGAAGCGCCAATTCGGCTACTACGTCTTCCCCCTTCTCGAAGCCGACCGGCTGATCGGCCGGATCGACATGAAGGCCAATCGGAAGAAGGGCACGTTGGAGGTGAAACGGCTCTGGTGGGAGCCGGGCGTGCGGACGAGCGCCGGGCGGACGGAGCGGCTGGAGGCCGAACTGGCCCGCGTCGCCCGCTTTGCAGGTGTGGCGGAGGTGGTGTGGCTGGAAGGGGCGCGAGGATAGAACAGGTTTTGTCGTATCGGCATTTATTGTATTGTTTATGGATCGCGTGTGACGCGCTCAAAGCGAGGTTTGACGATGAAGCCATCCGCAGAAGTCGAGAAACACCGTGACGCCATTCATGCGTTGGTACGCCGATTTCGCTTGTCGAACCCGCGGCTCGTCGGCGCTGCTTCCGGACGTGCGGACTTGGAAAGCGACGAGATCGAATTTTTGGTGGACGATCGCCCGGGTACGACGCTTCTCGATCTCGGCGGGCTAGAAATCGAGCTTGAGGATCTTTTCGGCGTGGAAGTGCATGTGCTGACGCCAGGAGGATTGCCGGAAAAGCAACGCGCGAAAGTGCTGGACGAAGCTCTCCCTGTATGACGGACAGCTATTTGATCGACCATCTGCTGCTCATGCAGGAGATGGCTATTGATGCTGAGGAGTATTGTGACAATCTCGATTGGAGCCAATTCTTAGCGGATAGGAAAACACAGCAGGCGTGCATCCTCAATCTGCTGATCATGGGAGAGTGTGCGGCGAGGATCTTGAAGGAGCATCCTGCTTTTGCAGACCTGTTCCCGCATCTTCCCTATCGGAACATGAAGGGCATGAGAAATCATATTGCCCACGGTTTCGCCAAACTGAACCTGGCGACAATTTGGTCGACGCTTAATGACTTCCTGCCAGATGTGGTTGCCCGGCTCCCTGCGGTGATAGAGGCGGCCATCCTCTACGAAAATGCAGATTGATCCTGCTTCTGCAGTCGCCTGCTGAAGTCGTTCGGTCAAGAGCAGCTCGCATTGCCGCATCGGTGCGAAGGGCGGCCAGATCGCCGGCGGACCATGCTTCAGGCGATCACCCGCCCCGTCTGCCCCCGGTCGCGCAGATAGTGATCGGCGAGGGTGCAGGCGAGCATGGCTTCGCCGATGGGGACGGCGCGGATGCCGACGCAGGGGTCGTGGCGGCCCTTGGTGCGCACGTCCACCTCCTGGCCGTCGGCATCGATCGAGCGGCGCTCGGTGAGGATGGAAGAGGTCGGTTTGATGGCGAAGCGCGCCACCACCGGCTGGCCGGTGGCGATGCCGCCGAGGATCCCGCCGGCATGGTTGGAGAGGAAGACCGGCTTGCCGTCGGCGCCGATCCGCATCTCGTCGGCATTCTCCTCGCCGGTGATGGCGGCGGCCTCGAAGCCATTGCCGATCTCGACGCCCTTGACCGCGTTGATCGACATCAGATTGGCGGCGATGTCCTGGTCGAGCTTGGCATAGATCGGCGCGCCGATGCCGGCCGGCACGCCCTCGGCGATCACCTCGACCACGGCGCCGACGGAGGAGCCTGCCTTGCGGATTTCGTCGAGATAGGCCTCCCAGACCGGCACGATCGCCGGGTCGGGGGCGAAGAAGGGATTGTTGCCGACCTCCGACCAGTCCCAGTTCGCCCGGTCGACCTTATGCTGGCCGATCTGCACCAGCGCAGCGCGCACGGTCAGTCCCGGCACCACGCGCCGCGCCAGCGCGCCGGCCGCCACGCGCGCCGCCGTCTCGCGGGCCGAGGAGCGACCGCCGCCGCGATAATCGCGAATGCCATATTTGACGTCGTAGGTGTAGTCGGCATGGCCAGGCCGATAGCGTCGGGCGATCTCGCCGTAATCCTTCGAGCGCTGGTCGGTATTCTCGATCATCATCGAGATCGGCGTGCCCGTCGTCACCAGACCGTCGCCGTCTGCCTCCGGCATGACGCCGGAGAGCACGCGCACGAGATCCTCCTCGCGCCGCTGGGTGACGAAGCGCGACTGGCCGGGCTTGCGCTTGTCGAGCTCCGCCTGAATTTCGGAGAGCGTGAAACGGATGCCGGGCGGGCAGCCATCAATGACGCAGCCAAGCGCCGGCCCATGGCTTTCGCCCCAGGTGGTGACGCGGAAGAGATGACCGAAGCTGTTATGCGACATGCTGCCGTGACCATTTGCCTGCTGCGGGCGGCCCCGACTGGCAGCGCCCGTTCTTCGGGCCACTCTCTTACCGGATAAGCGGCGAAGCGGAAATGTTTTCGCGCAGATGTCGATGAGTCTCGGTCGGGTCGCAGGTGGCCCTTAGGGTTCGCAGACAGGCGTCGCCCGGAAGCGGCAGGGCCCCGTTCGTCAGGAGGCAAGCGGCATTCCGAATTCTGCCGGGAGCATCGCCTCGGTCCGGAACCCTGATTCGGAATGCGCGAAGCGCGCGAATTCCGCCGCCGAGAGCGGCTTGGAAAGGGCATAGCCCTGCAAGGCGTCGCAGCCGAGCGTGGCCAGCATGTCCACATGCGCCAGGGTATCCACCCCTTCCGCCACCGTTTCGATGCCGAGCGAATGGCCGATCTCGATGATCGCCCTGACCAGCGCCTGCTCCCGGACCGAGGTCGTCATCGGCGAGACGAGCTGGCGATCGATCTTCAGCCGGTTCGGCTTGATCTTGAGCAGGCCGACGACGGAGGTATGGCCGGTGCCGAAGTCGTCGATGTCGATCTCGATGCCGAGCGCTTTGATGGCGGCAATGTTCTGCATGAGGATGTCGTCATCGCCATCGAGGAAGATGGATTCGACCAGCTCGAAGCAGAGCCTGCCCTGTGTGAAGGAGAGACCGGTGAGCGTTTCCGTCAGCATCGGATCGCGCAGGCGCTTGGCCGACACATTGACGGAGACCTTCGGGACGACGAGGCCGGCGGCCGTCCAGCGCGCCATATCCACCAAGGCCTTTCTTAAAACGATGGCGTCGAGTGCCGCCACGACGTTCAGGTCTTTGGCGATCGAGAGGAAGGTGGCGGGCGGGAGGATGCCGTCGCGCGGGTGTTCCCAGCGTATGAGGGCTTCCACTCCGCAGAGCGTCATCGTCTTCGCGTCGAACTGCGGTTGGTACCAGGCTGTGAACTCGTCGTTCTCGATGCCGGCGAGGATCTCGTCGCCGATGCGCTTGGTCTCGACAATATCCGACTGCAGGGTCTCGGTGAAGAAGACATGGCGGTTGCGGCCGTTCTCCTTGGCGCGATAGAGCGCGATGTCCGCATTGACGAGCAGCGCGCGCGCATCCGTGGCGGTGTCGCTGATGGCAATGCCGACGCTGACGCCGAAGCGGCAGGCAGTCCCCTCGTGATCAACGGGCTGGTGCATTGCGTCGATAATGCCCTGGGACAGGGCCGTGAGCTTGGCTTCGTCCGTTTCGGCCGTCACGATCACGAACTCGTCCCCGCCGATACGGGCGACGGTGTCATCCGGTCCTGTATGCGCCTTGAGAATGCGCGCCGCATGGACCAGCATGGCGTCGCCGGCGGCATGGCCGAGCGTATCGTTGATCTGCTTGAAACGGTCGAGATCGAGATGAAGCAGTGCGATGGCCGGTGCCGCGTTGCCAGTTCCGTCGGGCGCGCGCTGGAGAAGGCCGGTCAGCGTCCTGTCAAGCATGCGCCGATTGCCGAGCTCCGTCAGCGGGTCGTGAAAAGCGTTGTGCTCGATCCGATCCTTGGCCGCCGTCAGGGCTGCCGTTCTTTCCACGTCGTCGGTGATATCCCAGCTGATCCCGGTCACCTTCCTCTGCCCGTCGCTGGCCTGGTGGAACAAGCCGGCATGGCGAAGATACCGCGTCTTGCCCTTGTCGATGATCCGGTATTCGTCGCCATAGACACCCAGGCTGTCGAGCGTCTGCTGCAGGGCGTGCTCGGCCTGTTCCAGATCGTCCGGGTGGATGTTGGTCTTCCAGGCGTCCGCGCCTGGTCCGTTCGCCGTCGGAGACGAAGGGTCGTAGGGCAAGCCGTGGAGCTCGTACATCCACTCGTCCCAAAACCGCGTCCCCGTATCGATGTCGATTTCCCAAACGGCGAATCGGGAGGATTCCAGCGCGAGGTTGAGGCGGTGCGACATCGTCAGGAGTTCCTTGTTGCGCTGGTCGAGCGCGACGAGGGCGACCTGGCGGGCATTCATCATCCAGCCGGTGAAGAGGATCGGGACATTGGCGATCAGAGCACCGAGCAGAATGATGGTCTTCGTCAGGGTCCCGTGCGCTGGGGGCTGGTTCCAGCCCGCTTTAGGCACTCCCGCCAGTTGCCACAGGGCACCCGCGATGTTGACCTTGCGAAGCACCGCATCCGACTCGAAATCCTTCTTGACGCCGAGAAAGGGCTCCGCGTTGCGCGCCTGGATCGACATATCGCGGATGCTGATGGCGTAGGGCGCTTCGGGAAGGTTCGTCACCAGGATCCTGCCGCGCTCTGACAGGTTCTGCTGATAGCCGACAGTATCGCGGTAGATCGCCTTGTCGGCGATCAGGAGCTCCAGATAGCCCCAGAACGTCTCGACCCCCTTGGTCGTAACCGTGATCGGCACATAGGCATCAAAGCCATAGGTGCCATCCGCAAGCCGCACATGGCTGCCGATCACCGGCTTCTTCAGCGCGCGTGCCCAGTTCGATGCCGTCCGCTGGGCATAGAATCGGTCGAGCCGCCGGCCGACCCTGCGGGCTTTCTCCTCACGGGGAACAACGTCGGAGATGACGCCGTCAGGTGCTAGGCTGATTCGGAGAATCCCTGGGTTTTCGTGCATGGTGGCCGAAGCGAGAGACGCGAAACCTTCCGAGAGGAGGTTTGGATTGATTCCCGCGATTGTGCCGAGCGTCGACACCGCCGAGGTCAGTTTCTCGACATTGCTTTCCAGGCGGACGGCAACCACGTCGAGCGCGCGTTGCACGTCGCTCCGCAGCAATTCGCGGGCGTCGATGCTGCTTTGCTTGAGGTAGAGCATGCCGCCGACCAGGATGACCAAGGTCGTAATCGCGGATGGGATGAGCGATAGACGGATGATGCGCGCAAAGGTCGCCAGTCTGGTGCTGTTCGAACGATCCATCGCCGCCATCTTCAAGTCACACACAAGATGGGCATATCATAAAGATCGAATATTAATAAGACCTGTTGTAGGGGTGTCAGAACACTGCGTCTGGCTTTTTACCTTTCCCTAACCATACGGCGCCTTGTCGCGAGAATGCCGCAATCACGGCCGCAATGTCATCAGGATGGTAAATTTTCGCCACATTCCATCGCCACAACGAGCGTGTGCCGGCCTGCTGATCGAATGGTGAAGAGGGAGACAGGAATGCGTTTCGTCGTTGCGACATTGATGGCGACCGCCAGCTTCTTCTCGCCGCTGGCCGCTTTTGCGGAAAGTGCCGATGTCGAGGCGACGATCACCAGTGTCGATACCGAACGGCTGAGCCTGTCTCTCGATGACGGCAAGAGTTACCAGGCGCCGGAGGAGTTCAACTTCGAAGGCCTGAAGGCCGGCGTCAAGGTCGTGGTCTTCTATACGGAAGTCGACGGCAAGCGCGTCATCAACGATCTCGAAGTCGTCCAGTAAGCCCGCAGCGTCACAGCCAGCCGATCGTCTCGCCGTCAATCCTCAAGATACGGTCCTGCGGGATCGCCCCCATCGCCGCCTCTTCCGCACTCATCGCACCTTTGAGCTTGAACAGGCTGCGGATCACGCCGCCATGGCTGACGCAGACGGTGGGGCCACGCACGTCTTTGAGCCAGGAGGCGATGCGCCAGGAGAGGATCTCGTAGCTTTCCGCATCGTCGCCGGGCGGAATGAAATCCCATTTCGATGCGTCGCGCTCGGCGATCTTGCCGGGGGCGATCGTTTCCAGCTCTTCCAGCGTATAGCCTTCCCAATCCCCGAAGGAGACTTCCTTCAGCCGCTCGTCGGTGCGGTAGGCCGTGGGATCGAGGCCCATGGCGGCGCGCAGCAGCTCCATGGTCTCGCGCGTCCGGCCAAGCGGGCTGGCGACAAAATCATAGGCGGCAGCGCTGTCGCCGAGGACGGCCGCGAGCGCCAGACCATTGCCGTGCGCCTGGGCGCGGCCGGTGTCGTTCAGCGGAATGTCCTTCTGGCCCTGCAGGCGGATCTCGGCATTCCAGTCCGTCTGGCCGTGGCGGATCACATAGAGGGTCAAGGCGAAGTCCCGATCGGTAAGGAAGGGGGCAGGGGCCCCGCAGACGGCTGGAAAGAGGCCGGCCGCCGCGTCAGTCCTTGACGACGGCGATGTCCGGCGCATCGACGGCCTTCATGCCGACGACATGGTAACCGCTATCGGCATGATGCACTTCGCCGGTGACTGAGCGCGACAGGTCGGAGAGAAGATAGAGGCCGACATCGCCCACCTCTTCGATCGTCACGGTGCGGCGCAGCGGCGCATTATATTCGTTCCACTTGAGAATATAGCGAAAGTCGCCAATGCCGGAGGCAGCCAGCGTCTTGATCGGGCCGGCCGAAATGGCGTTGACGCGGATGTTCTTCGGGCCGAGGTCGACCGCCAGGTACTTCACGCTCGCCTCGAGTGCGGCCTTGGCGACACCCATGACATTGTAGTTCGGCATGACCTTTTCGGCGCCGTAATAGGTCATGGTCAGCAGCGAGCCGCCCTCGGTCATCAGTTTCTCGGCGCGACGGGCGACCGAGGTGAAGGAGTAGACCGAGATCTGCATGGTCTTGGTGAAATTGTCCGGCGACGTGTCGACATAGCGGCCGGTCAGCTCGTCCTTGTCGGAGAAGCCGATTGCATGGACGACGAAGTCGATCTTGCCCCAGAGCTGTTCGATATGGTCGAAGACCGCGTCGATCGTCGCCTCGTCGGAAACGTCGCAATGGCCGGCGAGCACGCCGCCGAGCTCGGCCGCGAGCGGCTCGACCCGCTTCTTCAGCGCGTCGCCCTGATAGGTGAGCGCGATTTCGGCACCCTGGGCCCTGAGAGCCTTGGCAATGCCCCAGGCGATCGATCGATTGTTGGCGACGCCCATGATGACGCCACGCTTGCCACTCATCAGACCGATTGCCTGCGTCATGGTGTCTGCCCCCAGATGCTGATTGTCATGTCGGCCAGGCGCTTCGCCCGGCGGAAATACATGGTGAACGGAACGGCCGCAGGCCCCTTGCCGCCAAGGGGAAAGGCCGGAATATGGAGGCATGGCTATGACATAGCCGCCTCAGGCGTTCAAGCGCAGCCTCTATCAGGAACTGTTAGTCTTCGTAACATTGGGTCAGAGCCGGCGACCTGCGTGCAACGCGACAGACTGCGGCCCGAGGAACAGCCTAGACGATCAGGCCGTCGCGCTGGCTCTTCATCAGGTCGAGAAGGCGCGGGTCCGGCTGGTCTGAGAGCATGATGGCGAGTTCGACGATCAGCGCGCCGCGCCCGCCCGCGCCATCCCGAAGGCCATGGCCCTCGACCCGAATCTCGCGTCCAGCGCCCGACCAGGCGGGGATGGTGACCTTGACCTTGCCGGTTGGCGTTTCGATCGTGGTTTCGGTGCCGAGCACGGCGTCCTGCAGCGGCAGGCTCAGCATGGCATGGAGGTCGAAGCCGTCCAGTCGGTAGCGCGCCTCGCGCGCGACGCGCACCTTGACGACGAGATCGCCGCGCAGGCTCCCCAGGCGAAAGCCTTCGCCCTTCAGGCGGATCTCGCTGCCCTCGGTCGTCCCGTCGGGAATGGCCACTTTCAGCGTCTGCCCGTCGGGCAGGATCGTGTCGGCGCGGCGGCGCTTGTAGATGTCCTCGATCGACACGGTCGTCTCGCAGAGGATATCGGGCACCTTGTCCGTCGCTTTCAGCCCGCCGGTCATGCCGAAGCGGCGCATCAGGGCGCCGAGGAGCTCGGCAGCCTGGGTGCTCGCGCGCGCGGTCGCACCTGGCGCAGCCCCTGGACCCGCGCCAGGCGCGGGGGCGTCGCTTAACTCGGCGGGGGCTGCGTCAGTCCTTATCTCGGGCTTTGCTTCTGCCGCTTTCTCGGTACGCGGCGTTTCGGTCCGTGCGGTCGTCGCCGGCTGGGCTGCGGCCTGCGCTGCGGATTTGCGGGCCTGGTCGGCGGCAAAGATCCGGTTCATCGCCTCCTCGGCGGTCTCCGCATCCACCGTCTCCGGCTCGTTGCGGCGCTTTTCTTCTTCCATGCGGCGCAGATCCGCTTCGCGGCGGGCGTGGTCGTAGCGGCTGCGCAGAGCGGGGTTCTTCAAGACCTCATAGGCGCGGCCGATCTCAGCGAAACGGGCGGCTGCCTGCGGATCGTCGCGGTTGTGGTCGGGATGTACGGCCTTGGCCACCTGACGCCAGGCTGCCTTGATCTCGTCCGCGCCGGCATTGCGGCGCACGCCAAGCACCGCATAGGGGTCCCGCATCGACATGTGTCTGGCTCCATTGTCCCTGCACCGGCCGTTGGCCGATACGCCATGGTTTTGGAGGCGATCATGAGAATTGCGCGCTTAATGCGGGGTTAGCTTAAACGGGTTTCGGACCCAGCCAGGCAGACGGAGCGACGCTAAGACAAAAGTTGGTAAATGGAGACTTAACAAGAGGATCGCGAATGTGGAGTATGAGGGAACATCGGCAAGTATTTGTTTACGCTTACCGTGCCTCTTCATCCATCACATCAACTGCGCGGGCCAAAACTCGTCAGCGTCCAGGCGCCACTCGGCGTGCGGCAGGTCGTGCCGTCGAATTTGGCAATGCCTTCATAGGAATGACGCGTGGTGGTGAAGGTCCGGCAGAGCTGGCCACCGGACTGGGCCTCCTCGATCCGCGAGATCACGCCATTGCTGCCCGATGCGGAGTTCGCCCAGGGGAGCGGGCTTGTCGAGCTGCCGGAAATCTCGGCGCTCTGAACGGCGCTCTGCACCGCAGCCGCGTCCGCCATGCCCGGCCCTGCCGGGGCCGAAATGGAGCCGGTGGTGCGCAGATCGACGCCGCTCGCATCGGCAAGCCCGAGCCCGTTGCCCATGCACCCCGAGAGCGACACCACCCCAACGAGCGCGAGCGCGATCGTCAGGAACCGGACTTGCGGCTTGGTGTCGGTCCTGCACTTTGCTATGTGTCCCACGGTCACCCTGTAGCAGTCCAGCGGCCCTCGTTCGAGGCCATTTGCCCTGCGAGGACCTCACTTATTCGGAAAGCGATTATGAACGGAATTGGGTTAACATCTGGTGACTTCACCGCGGCCGAAGAGCCGTTTGCGCTGTTCGGCAGCTGGGTCGACGAGGCGACGAAGAGCGAGATCAACGACCCCAATGCCATGGCGCTCGCCACCGTCGATGCCGACGGGCTGCCGGACGTGCGGATGGTGCTGCTGAAAGATTTCGACGGCCGCGGCTTCGTCTTCTACACCAATTTCGAAAGCAGAAAGGGCGAGGAGATCCTGGCGACGCGCAAGGCCGCCCTCGGCTTTCACTGGAAGAGCCTGCGCCGCCAGGTGCGGGTGCGCGGCGATGTGGAGATCGTCAGCAAGGAGGAAGCGGATGCTTACTTCCAGTCCCGCGCGCGCGGCAGCCGGATCGGCGCCTGGGCGTCCAAGCAGTCGCGGCCGCTCGAAAGCCGCTTCGCCCTGGAAAAGGCGGTCGCCGAATATACGGCCCGCTTCAATATCGGCGAGATCCCGCGTCCAGACTATTGGTCGGGCTTCCGCATCGTGCCGCGTTCGATCGAGTTCTGGAAGGACGGCGCCTTCCGCCTGCACGACCGGATCGAGTTCCGCCGAGAAGGCGATGGCTGGTCGAAGACGCGGCTTTATCCCTGATCTATGGTCCCGCCCGCCGGTTGGGCCGCGGGCCGGCGGGAGCCGAGAAACGGGATGCCGGAGGCCAGCGCCGAGACATAGGCCGGCTTCTGGTAGAGCCCATTGAGGGAAATGCGGGGCAGGGCCTCCGACGGGCAGTGACGGTCGAGGGTCCCCGGCTTGGTGGTAACGGCGAGAAGCTGCCGTTCGGCGAGCAGCGCCTTCGTGCGTTCCGACACGGCTGGGGCATCGCCATAGGGATAGGCGAAGTTTGCCGGCGCCCGGCCGATCAGGCGGGCGACATGGTCGAGCGAGGCGTCGATCTCGACGGCCGCCGCCTCGTCACTCAGCCTGCCGAGCGCCCGATGGCTCACCGTATGGCCGCCAAGTTCCGCCAGCGGATCGGCCGCGAGCTTGGCAAGTCCCGCCTCATCCAGCGTCAGGGCTTCCGCCAGCGCCAGAGGATCGATCCCCTCGCTGCGGGCCAGGGCATCGATCCGGGCGACGGCATCCGCCTCGTTTGTCCCATGCACGAAGGCCGCGAAACGGTCGAAGGCCGCCTGCTTGGCCGCGGCACTGCGGAGCGACAGCCGGGCGGGACCGCGGCCGAAATCGAATGTGAGCGCTTCGCTGCTGCGCAGCAGTACCGCCAGTGTCTCCCACCAGACCGAATGGGTACGTTCCGCAAAGCCTTTGGTCACGAAGACGGTGAACGGCACGGCATAGCGGGCGAAGACCGGCGCCGCGTGATCCAGGGTGTTGCGATAGGCATCGTCGAGCGTGAACAGGGCCACGCGTTCGTCGATCGAGGACTGGAGGTGCTGGGGCAGCTCCGACAGCGCAATGAAGCGATAGCCGTCCCGCGTCAGCTGCAGGATCGCCGCTTCCAGGAACTCGGGCGTGATCTCCAGATGCGCGTTCGGAGCGAAGTCGTTCCGACTCGCCGGCCGGACATGGTGCAGCGTGAAGATGACCCCGCGCCCGCGGGCGCTGCGACCGAACCCGGCTGCCCCGGCAATGCGCGCGGTTTCGAGGCCGGCGGTGATGACGGCGCGCTTGACGCTGCGCTTCAGACGGCTGGTCACGATCGGGCTCCTTGCTGTCATGGCAGGAAAAGACGGTGGCGAAACAGGTTTCCGATTCGCCCCCGCATGCCGGCGGACAATAGGAACAGCGACGTTAACCCCTCGTGAACAAATGCGGCAGCGCAACAAGCAAACGGGCCGCTTTCGCGGCCCGTTTTCAGTCTTCGATCGTCCGTGGGCTCAACGGGTCAGGTAGAGCTGGTCGTCATCGCGCTGCCGCCCGCCGACCACCGCGCCGATGCCGGCACAGAAGGCGCCGATCAGCATGGAAATGGCGCCGGCCAGGGCTGCGCCGGCGCTGGCCTTGCGAGCGGTATCCGCCGCTTCGAGGGCCGCCTGCTTGGCCTCATCGATGCTGCGCAGCACCGTGTCGACCCTCGTATTGGCATCGCCTTCGGACAGGCCGGTGCGTGCCGCGACGAGCTGGGCGAGATAGGCGCGGTCGCCTTCCGGGATGCTCCCGGTCGTGGCCCCATTCGCCAGGATGCGAGAGATCTCCTGCGTCGCATCGGCGGCCGAGGCGCCGGCCGGCGGTGTGCGCGGATCGGCAGGACGCAGCAGCGAATCGACGAAATAGGCCGTCGGCCCACTGCTGTCCGTTCCGTTTGCGTCGCCGGAAGCGGCGGCAGCCGTCACGGCGGTGCTTGCCGTCGCGCCGGTAACCGAGGCGGCGGCCTGGACGCCGGTGCCGATCAGCGAGGAGAGCGAGGAGGTGAGCAGGCCAAAGGCGAGGAGCGTTGCCAGGGCCCAGGCGAGAATGCCATGCGCGCTGTCGCGGAAGAAGGCCTCGTCGTTATGGACGCCGCTCCATTTGGTGCGCAGCCGCCCGGTCAGGTAGCCGCCAAAGGCAGAGGAAAGCCATTGGACGATGATCAGCCAGATGCCCGCCGACACGGCAACGGTGGCAGCGGAGGCATTGTCGTTGGACGTTGGCGAGACGAGGCTGAGACCGAGCCCGGAGCCGAGCAGCGTCATCAGCAGCGTCAGCGCCGAGGCTGCCACCGCACCGGCGATGATCGCACCCCAGCTGACGGCCGAGACGGAGGATTCGGAGGCCTGGACGGCCGCGGCTGCGGCCGGAACCGGGGTAGAGGCGGAGATGCTCATCGCTCCGCCCTCAATGCCAGAAGAGCATGATGAGCAGGATGATCGGAATCGGAACTCCGAGAAGCCAAAGCAAGATACCGCGTCCCATAGATCTCTCCCTCATCGTGATGGTTCGTGATGGAACCCTTTCAAAGGTTCGCCATCGCTAACTAAGTCACGCTGAGGAAGTTCCGGGAGATGATGCGAGAGCCTTGTTCCGCAAGGTATTTCAACGTACGGCCGTAGGACGCGCTAGCGCTGCTCCGCCTGCGCGAATCCGTCCCAGGAGCGTCGATCCGGGTCGACTCAGGCCTGGGTGCCGCCCACCGTCATGTCGTTCATGCGCAGATGTGGCTGTCCGACGCCGACCGGCACCCACTGGCCGCCCTTGCCGCAATTGCCGATTCCGGTATCGAGCGCCATGTCGTTGCCGATCATGGTGATGCGCTTCATGGCGTCCGGCCCGTTGCCGATCAGCATCGCGCCCTTGACCGGCGCACCGATCCTGCCGTTCTCGATCAGATAGGCCTCGGTGCAGCCGAAGACGAACTTGCCGGAGGTGATGTCCACCTGGCCTCCGCCGAAGGAGACGGCGTAGATGCCCTTCTTCACCGAGGAGAGGATCTCTTCAGGCGTCTTGTCGCCGCCGAGCATATAGGTGTTGGTCATGCGGGGCATTGGCACATGGGCATAGGATTCGCGCCGGCCATTGCCGGTGGCGCGCATGCCCATCAGCCGGGCATTCTGGCGGTCCTGCATGTAGCCGACCAGCTTTCCATCCTCGATCAGCACATTATAGGCGGACGGCGTGCCTTCGTCGTCGATGGTCAGAGAGCCGCGCCGTTCGCCGATCGTGCCATCATCGACCACGGTGACGCCCTTGGCCGCCACCTGCTCGCCGATCAGCCCGGCAAAAGCAGAGGTCTTCTTGCGGTTGAAGTCGCCTTCGAGCCCGTGGCCGACCGCCTCGTGCAGCATGACACCCGGCCAGCCGGAGGAGAGCACCACATCCATGGTGCCGGCCGGCGTGTCGATCGCCTCCAGATTGACGAGCGCCTGGCGCAGCGCTTCGTCGGCCCCATGCTTCCAGCTCTGCGCGGTGATGAGGTCGCCGAAGCCGCGCCGGCCGCCGAAGCCGTAGGACCCGGCCTCCTGACGATCGCCCTGGCCGGCGACCACGGAAATGTTGAGCCGCGTCATCGGCCGCACATCCTGCAGGTGCTCGCCATCGGCGCGGACGATATTGACGACCTGCCAGCTGGCGGCGATCGAGACGCTGACCTGGCGCACCTTCGGATCCTTGGCGCGCAGATAGGCGTCAATTTCGGCGAGCAGAGCGACCTTCGCCTCGAAGCTCGGCGCACCGATCGGGTTTTCGTCGCCATAGAGCCGCTGGTTGGTCTTCTGGGGTGCGGCCGCATAGCTGCCGGAATGGCCGCGCGTCACCGCCTGCACCGCATCGGCGGCGCGTGACAGGGCGGCGAGCGAGAGTTCGCCCGAATGGGCATAGCCGACCGCCTCGCCGGCGACGGCGCGCAGGCCAAAACCCTGGTCGGTGTTGAAACTGCCGCCCTTCAGACGGCCATTGTCGAAGGAGAGCTGCTCGGACTGGCTGTGCTCGACAAAGAGCTCGCCATCATCGGCACCGTTGAGCGTTGCCGCCAGCACCCGCCGCACTTGCGCCTCGTCGCCGTCGAACAGGGTGATGAGGTCGGTCGTCATGGCGCGGTCTCCGCTGAAACAAGGTCCCCGCTATGTATGCGTGCCGGGGGGAGGGGGCAAGGCTGGGTGTCGCGCGCTCCAGCCGCGGCGCGCATGCGGCTGGAGCGGCATGAGAGCCATCAAGGCAGCGCGTCGTAGCCCTCGCCGAAGCCCTTGAGTTCGACGGGGATGCCGATGCCTTCTTCGGGGGACTGGAAGACGATGAAGGTGGCCTTGGCGCCGGAGCGGAAGGTCTTCAGGAGTTCATCCTCGAGCACCACCTCGGCATAGCAGCCGTCGGAAAAGCAGCGGACGAAATAGGCGCGGCCGATATCCTTGCCGTCGACGTTCAGGCCGAGCCCGTTCGGCAGCAACACGCCGAGCGGCGCGAGCACGCGCAGGATCTTGGCCTTGCGATCGGCCGTCTTCAGCACCACGACGGAGAGGCCGAGTTCCGGCCGGTCCTCGGCGATCACATTCTGCATCAGGGCGCATTGCTCGGCCGTGGCGCCGGCCGGCTGGTCGCAGACGATCGACCAGGCGCCGTGGTTGGATTTCACCGTGCCGGGTGCGGCTGGCTGGGTCTGCTGGGCCGTCGCCGCCTGCGGTAGCGCCGCCAGAGCGGCACCGAGTGCCAGGGCCGAGAAAAGGGAAACCGGCGGGCGGAAGGGAAGGGACAGGCCCATGAAAACCTCGAAGGCTAAGAATCAGTCCGGCTATCTTTGAAGGGCCGGCGCGCAAATGGAAAGCCCCGGCCACCGGACCCGATCGCGCGCCCCGATCCCGGGTCCCTCGATCTTGAAAGGCCGGCACGATCCACTCGCCGTGATCAGGCGCCTTCGGGGCCGCGGCGCCGCACGCGTATCCGCTTCACCCCCGACATGGAAGCCACGTGTGGCCAAAATGCGGCCCGCGCGCGAATGCCGCATCTGAAGGCCGAGGCAGCCCATGGATCGCCGCGCGAAGCTGTGGCATTCTCGACCCTGAAATTCTTCGTCTTTCTCCGCTTCGCGGTCCCGTTCCGTGCCGCATGTCCCGCATGCTGGGTCGGGTCGGGCGCTCCAGCGGGAGCCTTCTGCTTTCGCGAGGCGGGAGAGGTGGATGGAGAGAGGTTGCGAGGCCTTGCAAACTGTGGTTTGAAGCGCGTGAGGTGGCGGCGGAGTCGCGCAATGCGCGTGCTGTCTGCCATCCGACACGGGTGTCGCGGCGGGAGACGGGGCGCCAGGCTGCCTATTTCCCTGGACCGGACCGCGGTCCAGGGATGTATGCAGGCGGGCCGTCCGCTGGCGCCGGCCGCTTGGGGAGGCGAATGGGGAGATCGATGATCGTGAAAAAGATGGGTTTTGCCGGCCTTCGCGCCGGATTGGCGTCCTTGGCCGGTCTCGTATCGGCGAGCGCCGCGCTTGCCGACCAGCCGGCGCCCTGGCAGACCAATCTGCAGCCGGCCGCCACGGGCATCATGGAAGAGGTCACCTGGTTCGAGCACTATACGCTTTGGTTCATCGTGCCCATCACGCTCTTCGTGCTGGCGCTGCTGGTGATCGTCGTGCTGCGCTTCCGCGAATCAGCCAATCCGACGCCGTCGCGCACCAGCCACAACCACATTCTGGAGATCGCCTGGTCGCTTGGGCCGGTGCTGATCCTGCTCTTCCTGGCCTTCCCGTCCTTCGCGCTGCTCACCAAGCAGCTGACGCCGCCGGACCAGCCGGACCTGACGGTCAAGGCGATCGGCAACCAGTGGTACTGGTCCTATGAATATGAGGTCGGCGAGACGCCGGTCACCTTCGACAGCCTGCTCCTGAAGGATGAGGACCGTGCCGGCCTTGGCAAGGACGACAGGGCCGCCTATCCGCGGCTGCTCGCCGTCGACAACGAAGTCGTCGTGCCGGTCGGCAAGACCGTACGCGTGCTCGTCACCGCCGCCGATGTCATCCACGCCTTCGCCATGCCGTCCTTCGGCGTGAAGATCGATGCCGTTCCGGGTCGCTTGAACGAGACCTGGTTCCGCGCCGAGCGCGAAGGCCTGTTCTACGGCCAGTGTTCCGAGCTCTGCGGCAAGGACCATGCCTTCATGCCGATCGCCGTGCGCGTCGTCAGCCAGCAGCAATATGACAGCTGGATTGCAGCGGCCGCCACCAATATCGGCGCGGCCAACAAGGCGCTGATGGCGTCCGTGGAGCGGGGCGAGACCGTGAAGGTCGCCGCCAACGCCGCCAAGTAAAGAGAGTTAGGGGAGCTCGACCACCATGGCCGGAACACATGCCGATCATCATCCGCTGCACGATCATGCGCACGACCACGCCCATGACCATCAGCACGACCACGCCCACAAGCCGCTGACCTTCTTCCAGCGCTGGTTCCTGTCCACCAACCACAAGGACATCGGCACGCTCTACCTGATCTTCGCGATCATCGCCGGCATCATCGGCGGCACGCTGTCGGTCTTCATGCGCGCCGAGCTGCAGGAGCCGGGCATCCAGATCTTCCACGGCCTTGCCTCGATGGTCTACGGCTTCGAGGGTGATGCCGCGATCGACGGCGGCAAGCACATGTACAATGTGTTCACCACCGCCCACGCACTCATCATGATCTTCTTCATGGTCATGCCGGCGCTGATCGGCGGCTTTGCCAACTGGATGGTGCCGATCATGATCGGCGCGCCGGACATGGCCTTCCCGCGCATGAACAACATCTCCTTCTGGCTGATCGTCCCGGCCTTCCTGCTCGTTCTCCTCTCCATGTTCGTGGAAGGTCCGGCAGGCGCCTATGGCGCGGGCGGCGGCTGGACGATCTATCCGCCCTTCTCGACGTCCGGCCAGCCCGGGCCGGCCATGGATTTCGTCATCCTCGGCCTGCACATCGCCGGCGCCTCGTCGATCCTCGGCGCAATCAACTTCATCACCACCATTCTCAACATGCGCGCGCCCGGCATGACGCTGCACAAGATGCCGCTCTTCGCCTGGTCGGTGCTGATCACCGCCTTTCTGCTCCTGCTGTCGCTCCCGGTTCTGGCCGGCGGCATCACCATGCTGCTCACCGATCGCAACTTCGGCACGGCCTTCTTCGCGCCGGATGGCGGCGGTGACCCGATCCTCTTCCAGCACCTGTTCTGGTTCTTCGGCCATCCGGAAGTCTACATCCTGATCCTGCCCGGCTTCGGCATCATCAGCCACATCGTCTCGACCTTCTCGCGCAAGCCGGTCTTCGGCTATCTCGGCATGGCCTATGCGATGGTGGCGATCGGCGCCGTCGGCTTCATCGTCTGGGCCCACCACATGTATACGGTCGGCCTGTCGCTCGACACGCAGCGCTACTTCGTCTTCGCCACCATGGTCATCGCGGTGCCGACCGGCATCAAGATCTTCTCCTGGATCGCGACCATGTGGGGCGGCTCGCTGCGCTTCGCGACGCCGATGGTCTGGGCGATCGGCTTCATCTTCCTGTTCACCGTCGGCGGCGTCACGGGCGTCCAGCTCGCCAATGCCGGCCTCGACCGCGCGCTGCACGACACGTATTACGTCGTGGCCCACTTCCACTACGTGCTCTCGCTCGGCGCCGTCTTCGCCATCTTCGCTGCCTGGTACTACTGGTTCCCGAAGATGAGCGGCTACATGTACAACGAGTTCATCGGCAAGCTGCACTTCTGGGTCATGTTCATCGGCGTGAACCTGGTCTTCTTCCCGCAGCACTTCCTGGGCCTCGCCGGCATGCCGCGCCGCTATATCGATTATCCCGATGCCTTCGCCGGCTGGAACTTCGTGTCCTCCATCGGGTCTTACATTGCAGCGGTCGGCGTGATCATCTTCCTCTACGGCGTCTTCGAAGCCTTCTCCAAGAAGCGCGTCGCCGGCGACAACCCCTGGGGTGAAGGTGCCAACACGCTGGAATGGCAGCTGTCTTCGCCGCCGCCGTTCCACCAGTGGGAACAGCTGCCGCGCATCCGTTAAGGCGGACAGCTCGGCAGACGGCCCGCTGTCACAGCAGGGCTTCAAGGGCCGGTCTCCAACGAGGCCGGCCGTTCGAACAGGGCCGATCCCGCGACCGGCGGGAGAGGCGAGGGCACCCGGCGGCAGAGGCTCGGTGCCCGACAGATGAAGGACTGGTCATGGCCGTGATTGACACCTCCGCTCCGCTCGACGAGGCGCCCGTGCGCCTCTCGGAAGCGACGGCGCGCGATTTCTTCGCGCTGCTCAAGCCGCGCGTCATGTCGCTGGTCGTCTTCACCGCGGTCGCTGGCATGGTCATGGCGCCTGGCAGCATCAACCCGGTCATCGGCTTCGTCGCCATCCTCTGCATCGCCGTCGGCGCCGGCGCCTCCGGGGCGCTCAACATGTGGTACGATGCCGATATCGATGCGCTGATGCGCCGCACGGCGAGCCGTCCCATCCCGGCCGGCCGCATCCTGCCGCGCGAGGCGCTCGGCTTCGGGCTGACGCTTTCGGCCTTCTCGGTGGCGATCCTCGGTCTGACGGTCAACTGGCTCTCGGCCGGCCTGCTCGCCTTCACCATCTTCTTCTACTCCGTGATCTATACCATGTGGCTCAAGCGATCGACGCCGCAGAACATCGTGATCGGCGGCGCGGCCGGCGCCTTTCCACCGATGATCGGCTGGGCGGCCGTCACCGGCGGCGTGTCGATCGAAAGCATCGTGCTCTTCCTCATCACCTTCCTCTGGACGCCCGCGCATTTCTGGGCGCTGGCGCTGTTCAAGATGAAGGAATACGGCGCGGTCGGCGTGCCCATGCTGCCCAATGTGCATGGCATCCCGACCACCAAGGTGCAGATCCTCATCTATTCGGTGCTGACGGCGCTGATCGGCCTCTGTCCCACCCTGCTGCGCTTTGCGAGCCCCGTTTATGGCGCGGTCGCCCTGCTGCTTGGCGCCGCCTTCATCTGGTATTCGGTGCTGGTCTATCGCATGGCCGAGAACGACCAGGCCATGCTGCCCGCCAAGAAGCTCTTCGCCTACTCGATCGTCTATCTGTTCGCGATCTTCCTGGCGCTGATGGTCGACCGCGGTGCGGGGCTTGCCATGGCTCATTTCGGATGGAGCCTCTGATGGAGGTCGTCAAGCTTACCGACGCGCAGAAGCGCGCGCGCCGCGGCCGCAACATCGCGCTCGGCCTGCTGCTTTTTTTCCTGGTCGCGCTCTTCTACGTCGTGACGCTGATCAAGTTCAGCAATGGCCTGACGCCGTGATCAGGGACGGGGGGAGCATGAAGGAAACCGCGTCGCGAATTGCACAGCCCGCCCGCAAGCGGTCAGACGGCTTGATCGTCGGCGTCTGCCTGGCCTTCGTCATCGGCATGGTCGGCATGGCCTATGCCGCCGTGCCGCTCTACAACATGTTCTGCCGCGTTACCGGCTATAACGGCACGGTCAAGCGTGTCGAGCAGGCCTCCGACACGATCCTCGACCGCACCATTCGCGTCACCTTCGATGCCAATGTCACGGGTCTCCCCTGGAAGTTCCAGCCCGTCACGCGCGAGATCACGCCGCGGATCGGCGAAACCGTGCAGGTCTCGTTCAAGGCGAAGAACATGTCAGCCGCGCCCTCCACCGGCCAGGCGGTGTTCAACGTGACGCCGATGCAGGCTGGCGCCTATTTCAACAAGGTCCAGTGCTTCTGCTTCACCGAGACGACGCTGCAGCCGGGCGAGGAGATCGAGATGCCGGTCGTCTTCTTCGTCGATCCGGCAATCGTCGAGCAGGCGGAAACCAAGGGCATCGGCCTCATCACGCTCTCCTACACCTTCTATCCGCGCGAGCCGTCCAAGCCCGTCGCAGCGTTGAAGCAGGGTGAGGCGGCGGCAGGCAAGCTGTAGCGCAAGCGGCAGCGCATGGATTGACCGGCGGTGAAGATCGCCGGACGACAGGAAAGTAAAGGACCCGGCCGAGAAGCATCTTGCATGCGGCGCGCCGGGCGGGGATAAGCGAGAGAGGCTTCGGGGAGTTCGACATGGCCGACGTGCACCAGAAAAACCACGACTACCACATTATCGATCCGAGCCCCTGGCCGCTGCTTGCCTCGATCGGCGCCTTCGTCATGGCCTTCGGCGGCATTGCCTATATGCGTTATCTGTCGGGCGGTAATTTCACCCTGTTCGGCATGAACCTCGCCAATCCGTGGATCCTGTTCATCGGCTTGGCCATCGTGCTCTACACCATGTATGCCTGGTGGGCCGATACGATCCAGGAGGCGCATGAAGGGCACCACACCCGCGTCGTTTCGCTGCATCTGCGCTATGGCATGATCATGTTCATCGCCTCGGAGGTGATGTTCTTCGTGGCCTGGTTCTGGGCCTATTTCGACGCCAGCCTGTTCCCGAACGAGGCGATCCAAGCGACCCGCACGGCCTTCACCGGTGGTCAGTGGCCGCCGAAGGGTATCGAGGTTCTCGATCCCTGGCACCTGCCGCTCTACAACACGGTCATCCTGCTGCTCTCCGGCACCACGGTCACCTGGGCGCACCATGCGCTGCTGCACAATGACCGCAAGGGCCTGATCTCCGGCCTGACGCTCACCGTGCTCCTCGGCGTGCTCTTCTCCTTCGTGCAGGCCTACGAGTACATGCACGCGCCCTTCGCCTTCAAGGACTCGATCTACGGCGCCACCTTCTTCATGGCGACGGGTTTCCACGGCTTCCACGTGCTCGTCGGCACCATCTTCCTGCTCGTCTGCCTGATCCGGGCGCTGCGCGGTGATTTCACGCCCCAGCAGCATTTCGGCTTCGAGGCCGCCGCCTGGTACTGGCACTTCGTCGACGTCGTCTGGCTGTTCCTGTTCTTCTCCATCTATATCTGGGGCGGCTGGGGCGCGCCCCTCGGCGGCTAAACCTCAAAGCTCGCGACCTCCACAAGCCCTCGCTCCATCGGAGCGGGGGTTTTTTATTGGCGGCCGCTGCGCAGCGGTTCCACGCTCCGCTTCGAAACGACGCAGAAGATTGTGGCCGCTCTTGGCTTGAAGCTGACCATCGAGCGCGCGTAGACAGGGAAGCGTCGGCAGCACCGCCATGGGGCCCTGTGGCTTGGCGTCAGGGAGGCTACCATGCATGAAGACAGCGCCCATTATCCCCCCGTCGATCCGGTGCGCGCCGGGATCAAGGGGCTTTGCCCACGCTGCGGCCAGGGGCGACTTTTCAATGGGCTGATGACGCTACGACCTGCCTGCACGGTTTGCGGCCTCGACTACGGCTTTGCCGAGCCCGGTGACGGGCCGGTGGTCTTCGTGGCGATCCTCGCCGGCGCCATCGTGCTGGGCGGTGCGCTCTGGCTGCAGGCGCGGTTCGATCCGCCGCTCTGGGTCCATTTCCTGCTCTGGACACCGCTCGCCGCCTTCGTCACGCTGGGATTGACGCGGATGATCAAGGGCGTGCTGATCGATCTGCAATATCGCAACAAGGCTGGCCAGGGTGAGATCGATCGTGGGTGACGGGCAGCCACCGCCCTTGATACGGGAGCCGGCGTCCCGGCCGAGCCGCCGCGGCCGAAGCCTCGTCGCCGGTGTGCTGGTGCTGGCGGCGCTCGCGCTGCTCGTCTCGCTTGGGACGTGGCAGCTGCAGCGGCTGCACTGGAAGGAAGGGCTGATCGCGGCGATTGCCGAGCGTCGTTCCGCCCCGCCTGCCTCGGTCGACGAGATCGCCAGCCATGCCGGCGAGGGGGCGGGCGAAGGCGAGGGGAGCGCCATCGATTTTCGGGCCGTCACCGTCAGCGGCACCTTCCGCCACGCGGGCGAGCGGCACTTCTTCGCCACCTATCAGGGTCGTACCGGCTTTTATGTCTACACACCGCTGGCGCTCGACGATGGCCGCCTGGTCTTCGTCAATCGCGGCTTCGTGCCTTATGAGCAGAAGGAGCCGGCGACGCGACCCGGCAGCCAGCCTGACGGCGCCGTCACCATCACCGGCCTCGCCCGCGCCCGGCTCGACGCAAAGCCCTCCTGGGTGGTGCCGGAGAATGATCTGTCGAAGAACATCTTCTACTGGAAGGACCTGGCGGCGATGACGACAAGCGATGGCCTCGACCCCGGCCGCGTCCTGCCCTTCTTCATCGATGCCGATGCCACGCCCAACCCCTCCGGCCTGCCGATCGGCGGCGTCACCCAGTTCGATCTGCCGAACAACCATCTGCAATATGCCCTGACCTGGTATGGACTGGCTGCTGCACTTCTCGCTGTCAGCGCTCTCTTCCTCTTCCGCCGCCGCCGCGACGCGCAATAGGCAGGCAAGGCAGCGGCGCGGGGCTGGCGAAGCAATCGCGCGTCGCGCATGCTATGCGAAGACGCACGCAGATCTACCGCCTTTCCTGCGCCGCTTCGATCGCGTCGGACAGAATCTCGAGGCCGCGGTCGATCTCGGCGTCGGAGACGGTGAGGGCCGGCGCGATGCGGAAGACGCCGCCCATGCCCGGCAGCTTGACGATGTTCATGCTCAGGCCGCGCCGCATGGCCTCTTCCATGATCCGGGCGCCGAGCTCGAAACCGGGTGCCTTGGTATGGCGGTCGGCAACGACTTCGAGACCCAGAAGCAGCCCTCGACCCCGCACATCGCCGATGCATTCGAAGCGCTGCTGCAGAGAGAGCATCCCGTGCTTCAGCCGCTTCCCGCGAACCACGGCCCGTTCCATCAGATTGTCGCGAGCCACGACATTAAGAACGGTGACCCCCACGGCGGCCGGCAGCGGATCGGAGACATGGGTGGTGTAGAAGAGGAAACCCTTCTCGAAGGCCTTCTGCTCAACCTCGGCGCTCGTCATCACGGCGGCCAGCGGTAGGCCGGCGCCGAGCGTCTTCGATAGCGTCATGATATCCGGCGTGACGCCGTCGCGCTGGAAGGCGAACATGCTGCCGGTCCGGCCAATGCCGGTCTGGGCTTCGTCGAGGATCAGCAGCATGCCGCGCTCCTCGCATTTGGCCTTCAGGGCTGCAAGATAGCCGAGGGGCAAGTCGAGGATGCCGCCGGAGGACAGGATCGGTTCGGCGATGAACGCCGCCAGATTGCCGGTCGACTGGGCGTCGATGAGATGGAAGGCGTCGTCCAGTTCCGCTTGCCAGTCATTCGAGCCATCCGGGTTCTTGAAGCGCGGACGATAGGCATTCGGTGCGGGGATCACGAACGACCCGGCAGACGCCGGACCGTAGCCCTTCCGGCCGGCGCTGTAGGTCGCCGAGGCAGCAGCCCCCGTCATTCCATGCCAGCTCTGGGCAAAGGCGACGATCTCGTGGCCGCCGGTAACGAGCTTCGCCATGCGGATCGCCGCCTCGTTCGATTCCGCGCCGGTCGTCAGCAGCTGAACGCGGTCCAATCCCGGTGCCAGTGCCGCCAGCCGAGTCGCAAGCTCCACCACCGGTCGCGAAAGCATGCCGGAAAACAGATGCGCCACTGACGCCATCTGCCGGTTCACCGTCGCAACGATGTCAGGGTGCGTATGGCCGAGAAGGGCGCTCATCTGACCCGAGGTAAAGTCGAGAATGGCGCGGCCGTCGGCATCATAGACGAAGCTCCCCTCGGCGCGCTCGACGATGATGTCCTCGAACGTGCCTCCGTAGCGGGTCAGGTGCCTGTTGGCATTCGCCCAGAAACTTAGATCGTCGTTGGCAGAGTTGGACGTTCTGGCAGCATGAGCCATTGTACGGTTCCCCTTATTTAGTGTTTATCCATATGAGGATATCAGCCGGTCCTTGCCTCCGTCCAATTGATAGTGTTTCAATCCGGCATCGAATTTTCTAATATCGCTGCCTCATGCTGGACCTCGTCCATCTCAAGAATTTCGTCACGGTTGCCCGGACAGGCTCGATCAGCCAGGCTGCGATGCAGGTCGGCCGCACGCAATCGGCGCTCAGCACGCAGATGCAGCGCCTGGCGGTTGAGGTCGGTCACGAACTGCTGCAGCGAACCGGCACTGGCGTCCGGCTGACGTCAGCAGGCGAACGGCTGCTAGCCCATGCGGAAGGGCTGCTCGCCCGCCATGACGATATCCTCGCGGATCTCGGCGGGGTGGCGCTGAAGGGGACCGTCAGTCTTGGATGTCCGGAAGATTATTCGATCGCCTTTCTGCCGGAACTTCTGAAGGGGTTTTGCGCGACCTACCCCAAGGTGGAGTTTCGGATGGTCTGCGCGCCGACGACCGAATTGCGCCCCCTTCTCCAGCGGCGCCAGATCGACATGGCACTCGTCTCGCGGTCGGACCCGGACCACGGGGCAGTGTTGAGGCGAGAAGAGTTTGTCTGGGTTGCGTCGTCACCGGATCCCGGCCTCCTCGCCGACGACGTCATCACGCTTGCCCTGTCCGCGCCGACATCTCTCGACCACCGGGCCGCCTGCGAGGCGATGGAATCATGCGATCGTCGGTACCGTATTGCATTTGCGAGCAGCAGTCTGGCCGGCCTCATCGCCATCGCCCGCTCGGGCCAAGCCATCAGCGTCCTGATCAGGACAGCCGTGCCGCGCGATCTCCATATCCTGGCCAATGGCCTGCCGACGCTGCCGACAATCGGCATCGCGCTGGAATTTGCCGATACCCAACCGCCCTTGACGGTCAAACTGTTGGCGGACCATATCCGGTCAGTCCTTCCGTCTTTGGTCTGAGCGTCGGCCATCCCGCATGCGCGACGCGACCTCCAAGCGGCTCGGCCGCCTTCTCGTCGCGTGAAGCAACCGTGCCGCGTCGGGACGGGACCGCGGTCTCGAAGCACGCCATCATCGCGCCTTCGGCAATTCGGAGGGGGGTGGCTCGTGGTTCTTTCTTGTGCGCGGTGTCGAGGCCGCTATATAGAACCAACGTCCCGCAAGCCTGCGCCTGTCACGCGCGTCGGCCTGGCAGACGGTCTTCCTCCGTCCCGTTCATCGTCTTGGCGTTCGCATTCCATGGATTTTCTTTCTCCGCAGAACCCGACTTCTCAGAAGCCCGCGCTGACCATCCGCCTCTGCGGCCCGCGCGGCTTTTGCGCCGGTGTCGATCGGGCCATCCAGATCGTCGTGCTGGCGTTGAAGGAGTTCGGCGCGCCGGTTTATGTCCGCCACGAGATCGTCCATAATCGCTATGTCGTCGAGGGCCTGGAGGCCAAGGGGGCGATCTTCGTCGAGGAGCTCGACGAGATCCCGCCGGAGCACCGCCGCCAGCCGGTGGTCTTCTCGGCCCATGGCGTGCCGAAATCGGTGCCGGCCGATGCCGATCAGCGCAATCTCTTCTACCTCGACGCCACCTGCCCGCTGGTCTCCAAGGTCCACAAGCAGGCCATGCGCCACAATCGGCTCGGCCGCCATGTGGTGCTGATCGGCCATGCCGGCCATCCGGAGGTGATCGGCACCATGGGCCAGCTCCCGGAAGGTAGCGTCTCGCTGATCGAGACCGTGGAGGATGTCGAGGCCTATACGCCGCCGGATCCCGACAATCTCGGCTTCGTCACCCAGACCACCCTCTCGGTGGATGATACCGCCGGCGTTATCAAGCGCCTGCATGAGCGCTTCCCCAATCTGACCGCGCCTGCGGCCGACTCGATCTGCTATGCGACGACCAATCGCCAGGAGGCGGTCAAGCAGGCCGCGCCCGGCTGCGATCTCTTCCTCGTCGTCGGCGCCCCCAATTCCTCCAACTCCAAGCGCCTGGTCGAAGTGGCCCTGCGGGCCGGGGCCCGGCAGTCGCTGCTCGTGCAGCGCGCGTCCGAGATCGAGTGGGAGAGCCTCGGCGAGATCCGCACCGTCGGCCTTTCGGCCGGGGCCTCGGCGCCGGAGGTGATCGTCAACGAGATCATCGAGGCCTTTCGCGAGCGCTACCAGGCGGTGGTGGAACTGGCCGATACGGTCGAGGAAAACGAGAACTTCCTCGTCAACCGCGAACTGCGCCACGTGCCACTGACACAGTCGGACATGGCCTGGGTAAACGGGTAAGCGCAGCATTCTGAGACGCCCGCGCGTGTCACCCTGCCCGAACAGGTGCTCGCGCGCATGTCGAAGGAATGATCGATGACGGAGAGATCCTGCCGGTGCCCTCGACCTGGAAGTGATCATGGCGGACGGGGAGAACAGCAACGCCGTGGCCATTCTCGTTCCCGTCGCCGCCCCGGCGCGCCGCTCGATGCGGCTGAACATCACCCTTCTGAAGACCGTCCTTCGCGAGATCGACCATTACGCCCAAAGCCGGGGCATGACGCGGTCGGCCCTTTTTGTTGAGAGCTTCGCTCCGGGCCATGGAGCAGGACGCCAAGACCGCCTGAAGCTGCCGATTGCCAAATCCTGTGTCCCCGCCGCAATCGGACTGGCCTGATGCAGCGGCGCGCGCTATGGCTGCCTCGATTTCCCTTCTGCATGGATCGCACCGCTTGGCCGTCTATACCGACATCACCGAAGCCGATTTGTCTGCCTTTCTCGCCGATTACGACACCGGCGCGCTGCTGAGCTACAAGGGCATCGCCGAAGGGGTGGAGAACAGCAATTTCCTGCTCCATACCAGAAGCGGCCCTTACATTCTCACGCTCTATGAAAAGCGGGTCGATGCCGCGGATCTGCCCTTCTTTCTCGGGCTGATGCAGCATCTTTCCGCTCGCGGCCTATCCTGCCCGCTGCCGCTGGAGCGGCGCGACGGCACGCTGCTCGGCACGCTCGCCGGCCGTCCGGCGGCGATCATCACCTTCCTCGAAGGCGTCTGGCTGCGTGCGCCGCAACCCGTCCATTGCCGCCAGGTGGGGGAGGCGCTGGCGCGGCTGCATCTCGCCGGCGAGGGGTTTGCGATCACGAGGCCGAACGACCTCTCGGTTACGGGCTGGCGGCCGCTCTGGGAGAAGGCCGAGGCGCGCGCCGACGAGGTCCAGCCGGGCCTGCGCGCGGCGATCGCCGCCGAGCTTGCCTTTCTTGAAGCCGAATGGCCGCGCGGCTTGCCGGAGGGCGTCATCCATGCCGATCTCTTCCCGGACAATGTCTTCTTCCTCGGCGAGGACCTGACCGGCCTGATCGACTTCTATTTCGCCTGCAACGACCAGCTCGCCTATGACGTCGCCATCTGCCTCAATGCCTGGTGCTTCGAGCGCGACGGAAGCTTCTCGATGGAGAAGGGCGTGGCGCTTCTCGCCGGCTACCAGTCGCTGCGGCCGTTGAGTGCGTCTGAGATCGGCGCGCTGCCGGTGCTGGCGCGCGGCGCGGCCCTGCGCTTCTTCCTGACACGGCTCTACGACTGGCTGACGACGCCGGCCGGCGCGCTGGTCGTCAAAAAAGACCCGCTCGAATATTTCCGCAAGCTCCGCTTCCACCAGCAGGTCTCGACCGCGCTGGACTACGGGCTTGCCGTTTCGGAGCCGAATGCATGAAACATATCGACATCTTCACCGACGGCGCCTGTTCGGGCAATCCCGGCCCCGGCGGCTGGGGAGCGGTGCTGCGCTATGGCGAGACGGAGCGCGAGCTTTCGGGCGGGGAGGCGGCGACCACCAACAACCGCATGGAACTCACCGCCGCCACCACGGCGCTCAACGCGCTGAAGGAGCCCTGCGAGGTCGATCTTTATACCGACAGCAAATATGTCATGGATGGCATCATGAAGTGGATCCATGGCTGGAAGAAGAACGGCTGGAAGACGGGCGATCGCAAACCGGTGAAGAATGTCGAACTCTGGCAGTCGCTGGACGAGGCCAACCGCCGCCACAAGGTCACATGGCACTGGGTCAAGGGCCATGCCGGCCACCCGGAAAACGAACGCGCCGACGAACTCGCCCGCACCGGCATGGAGCCCTACAAGAGCAAACGGCCGGCCCGCGCACTGTGAGCTGCGTCATCCGCTAGCGACTGCGCAAGACCCCCTTTGGGCTGCCGCCCATCTCCCCCACAAGGGGGGAGAGACCGTGGGGCGGGCTCCTTGCTCAGTTCGGCGATGCGAGGATGAGAGATCGGGCGCAGCGAGGGAGCGAGCTCAGAACCTCGACATTCACTTGAGGCAGGCCCCTCCGGCTAGGTCTCTCCCCCCTTGTGGGGGAGATGGCCGGCAGGCCAGAGGGGGTTTTGGGAGTAAGGGTCTTGGGTGCCGTTGGAACCCGGCCCAACCCCTGGCAAAGCACAGAGCCGCTCAGATCTGTTCGAGCATGGTGGCGGCGGAGGAGACGGTGGCTTGGCCGGGGCTTTCCTCGACGTTCAGCGTCTTCACCACGCCATCCTCGACCAGCATGGAGAAGCGCTTGGAGCGCACGCCCAGGGTGCCGGCGGAGAGATCGACATCGAGGCCGAGCGCCTTGACGAAGCTGGCATCCCAATCGGAGAGAAAGTGGATCTTGCCCATGCCGCCGGTGGTGGTGGCCCAGGCGCCCATGACATGCACGTCGTTGACGGCGACGACGGCGATCGCGTCGATGCCGCGGGCGAGAATCGCATCGCGGTTTTCCAGATAGCCGGGCAGGTGGTTCAGCGAGCAGGTGGGCGTGAAGGCGCCGGGGACGCCGAACAGCACGACCCGCTTGCCGGAAAAGATCTCGTCGCCGGTCACTTCGACGGTGCCGTCGACCGTCTTTTCCTTGAAGGTCGCCTTGGGCAGCGTGTCTCCGATGGCAATGGTCAAGGCCGTGTCCTTTCAGGAATGGGGAGGGGGCTGGAAAACGGGGAAGGGTGCAGAATCGGGCTGAAGCATCGGCGCAACATCCCGCCGACCGCACCGCAAGATAGGGCCGTGTCAGTCGAACGCAAGCGGTGTTTCCATGCTGCGCCCGGCTGCCCTTACGGTGATCAGAATCGGTCCGGCCTCCGAACCCGGCAGGCCACCCGGAGCTCCCTTGAGAGCGACCGCAAAGCGCACAGTGCGGCCCTCGCGCCCGGTCTCGACCGGCCGGCCGAACTGCTGGTCGTCAGGGCCCGAGAGAAACAGCTCGACAGGCCCCGCGGCGCGGATCTCCGGCAGGTGCAAGGCCAGGCTGAGCACGCCCTGTTCGGGATCATAGGCGGTCTGCTCGATACGGAAGTCGGGGCTCGGTGGCTCCGGCAGCGCCCTCAGCGCCGCATCGATCCGCGCCTGCTCCAGCGGTGTGGGCTGGGTGCCGGCTGTCGCCACCATGGTGGCGGAGACCGGGATGCAAATCTCCTTGCAGATCCCGATGAAGATCTCGGCTCGAACCTCGGCGCCCGACTGCGCCCCGCTCAAACTCAGAGGGAAGGCGACCGGACGGTCATAGCCGATGATCTCCTCCACCCCTTCGCCGAACCGCCTGGGCGCCGGCAGGGAGAGGCCGGTCATCTTCACCGGGCCCTCGTCCACCGAAACCTCCGGCGGAATGCCGCTGCTGCCGGGCGTGCGCCAATACGTCCTCCAGCCGGGTTCGAGGCGGATGTCGAGAATGGCGGGCAGCGTGCCGTCCGGCTGGATCGCGCCGAGGATCAGCCGGAGGCTGCCGCCCGGCGTTTCCACCGGGGCACTCGTCGCCGCGCCTGCCGGTAACGCGCTCGTCAACAGCGACAGGGTAAAAAAACACGCGGAAAGACTTGCCAGCAAGGCTGGATGCGTCAAACTCTTGATCGAAGCGCAAGGGATCATCGCTCGAGACCTAGCCGGTTTGACGCCAAGGGAAAAGCGGCCGTCGAAGGGGCGATGTTCAATTTTTCTATCGTCGGCCGGCGGAACGATCGGCTTCGGGGGAAATTGCGCTCGGACGATTGCGGTCAGGGCTGCATGCCGCGGGGTGGCGGCACAGTCTCGGCAATAGCAAGCGCCTGGCGGCGCTCAAGGGGATGCGAAGGGGCGGACGAGAGCAACCGATCAAGCACGGGACCGATAGGACAATGACCACGATGGCAACATTCCAGAAGAAGCGCGAGCGCGGGATCCTCGACGGGCAATTCCTGATCGCCATGCCAGGCATGTTCGACACGGATTTCGCGCGCACCGTGATCTTCGTCTGCGCCCATTCGAGCGATGGCGCCATGGGCTTCGTGCTCAATCGTCCGCAGCAGCTGACCTTTCCCGAGGTTCTGCTGCATCTGGAAATCGTCGACCAGGACCAGGCGATCCGCCTGCCGGAAAAGGCCAAGGATTTCCAGATCCAGACCGGAGGACCGGTGGAAACCGGCCGCGGCTTCGTGCTCCATTCCGACGATTATCTGAGCGACTCTTCGATCCCGCTCAATGACGATCTCTGCCTGACCGCCACGCTCGACATCGTTCGCGCCATCTCGCGCGGCAAGGGTCCTCAAAAGGCGATGATGATGCTCGGCTATGCGAGCTGGGGTGCCGGCCAGCTGGAAAACGAGATCGCCAACAATGGCTGGCTGACGAGCCCGGCCAGCGAGGAGCTGATCTTCGACCGGGCGCTCGGCGACAAATATGATCGGGCCCTGGCGCTGATGGGGGTCGCACCGGCCATGCTGTCCCCTATTGCCGGCCATGCCTGACGCGCGTCGCGGATAAGATCGCCTCCACCGAACGCAGGTACGTCAGCGGGCAGGAGCGAAGGCCTCGAGGTGAAGCGCCCGATTTGTTCCGCAACAACAACCTCCGATGTTTAAAATTCTCTTGCTTTTATGACGAAACCGTAACGGAACCTTTTTTCCGACGACCCGTTTCCATGACGAGCGGCGACGCCAGACAGATGCGAGATCGCCGCGCTGATAGGGAGTTTGAAAATGGGTTCCGTATCCGACAAGATTTCCGGCGCAGCAAACCAGGCTGCTGGCAAGATCAAGCAGGCCGCCGGTCGCGCTACCGACAATGATCGCCTGGAAGCCGAAGGCAAGGGCCAGGAAGTCAAGGGCAAGGTTCAGTCGACCGCCGGCAAGGCGAAGGCTGCCACGAAGGACGCCGTTGATCGTCTCTAATTCCTGATTGCCGATGTCTTCGGACATCGGCATCGAGGTGCGCAACTGTCGCCATCCTGACGGGTTCAACTGGATGGTGATGTGCGCCGATGCCCGCTGAGCTTCGCGCCAGCGGGCATTCCTCGCTGTAGCGGCCGGGTTTCGGCTGGGTGAGGAAATGGGGGCTCTTTGAGCCCATTTGCATGCCATGCGTACCGTTTGCGCGGACCGGCACCGTTGCCTCTGGCCGATCGCCGCTCATCCCCAATCGGACGATCATAAGATTCAATTTTTCAGTTGGAGCATGTGCTCCGAGGGGACATCAGATGAGGCTCTTCACCTGCAGCAATTGCGGCAATCCCGTTCATTTCGATAACCGCGTCTGCGTCAATTGCAGCTCCAGGCTGGGCTTCGACAGCGACAAGCTGGTCATGCATGCTCTCGCCCCGGCCGGCGGTACCGACTGGACCGTCATCGGCAACACCGACACCGCCACCGTCCACTTCTGCGCCAATGCCGACCACGATATCTGCAACTGGCTGGTGCCGGCCGGCAGCCAGTCGGGCTATTGCGTTGTCTGCAGCTACAATCGCATCGTCCCCGTCGCGGACAATCCGGAAGGCCTGTCACGTTGGCAGAAGATCAGCGCCGCGCAGCGCCATCTCTTCTACTCGCTGCTGCGCTGGAACCTGCCGCGCCCCGGGCGCGACGTCGATCCGCAGGGCGGTCTCGTCTTCGACTTCCTTGCCGACGAGGTGGATGCCAACGGCAATGTCGTCCAGGCGGCCATGACCGGCCATGAGGACGGGCTGATCAGCCTTCGCGCGGCAGAGGCCGACGACGCGACACGCGAACAGATTCGCGTCCAGATGGGCGAGCCTTACCGCACCCTGCTCGGCCATTTCCGCCACGAGATCGGCCATTGGTACTTCGCGCAGCTCTGCCGCGACGAGCAGACGCTCTCGCAGGCGCGCGCGCTCTTCGGCGACGAGCGCGAGGATTATGCCGCCGCGTTGAAGCGCAATTACGAGGAAGGCCCACCGGCCGACTGGCAGAACAGCTTCATCTCCACCTATGCGAGCTCGCACCCGGCTGAAGACTTTGCCGAATGCTGGGCGCATTTCTTCCACATCGTCGATACGCTGGAAACGGCGCGGTCCTTCGGCCTCTCGACCGATCCGCGCCGCCATGAAGACATGGCCGCTGAGGTCGATTTCAACCCCTACAATGCCGACAGCGCCCAGACGCTGATCGATGCCTGGGTCCCGCTCAGCGTCGCACTGAACGAGATCCAGCGTTCCATGGGCCAGCACGACAGCTACCCCTTCATCCTCTCCACCCCGGTGATCGAGAAGCTCGATTTTATCAATGGGTTGATCCATCGGGCGGGGAGAGGGGCGCAGGCGGGCGAGGCGAAGGCAGCGTGAGGGGTTGGGCAGTCGGCACTCGCCAACCGGCAGTCGTTGTTCAGCGAGTAGCGAATAGCGAGTAGTTGACAGGGAATTGAGCCCCCGTGCCCTATTCCGACTGCCGACTGCCGACTGCCTATTCGCTATTCCCTACTCGCTCCCACCACTTACGCCCTCTTCATCAACGGAAACCGCTCCTTGAGCAGCCGGAGGATGAGGTCGGCGCTGATGGGGGGGCCGAAGAGGAAGCTTTGGCCGTAGTCGCAGCCGGTCTGGCCGAGCTGGATCGCGTCCTCTTCGGACTCGATACCTTCCGCCACGACCTGCATGTCGAGGTCGCGGGCCATGGAGATCACCGATTTCAGGAGGATCGTGCGCTTGTCGCTTGGATCTTTCACCAGCGCCTTGTCGATCTTGATCGTATCGAAGGGGAAGCGGGTCAGATAGGCGAGCGCCGAGTGGCCGGTGCCAAAATCGTCGAGCGCCAGCTTCAGCCCCGCATCGCGCAGCTTCTGCAGAACAAGGCGCGCCTGTTCCGGATTTTCCATCATCAGCGACTCGGTCAGCTCGACCATGATCTGGCTCGGATCGCACCGGTTCTTGTGCAGGATCGCCCGCACGTCGTCATGCAGGTCGTTGTTGAGCAGCTGAGCGCTCGAGAGGTTGACCGAGACGAAGATCGGCAGATGACCGGTCTGGATCTGCCACTCGGAAAGATCGCTGGTCGCCCGCTCGAAGGCGAAGAGGCCGAGCTGGTTGATGACGTCGGAGCTTTCGGCGATCGGGATGAATTCGGACGGCGGCACGCTGCCGCGCTTGGGGTGGTCCCAGCGCATCAGCGCCTCGAAGCCGGCGATCTCGGCATCGGCCAGGCGGACGATCGGCTGGTAGACGAGGCTGAGTTCGTTGCGTTCGATCGCCCGCTTCAGGTCGCTCTCGAGCTGCAGCCGATCCGTGCCGGAGGCGCGGAAGGAGGGGCGGTAGGGCTCCACCCGGTTGCCGCCCGCCTTCTTGGCGCGGAACATGGCAAGCTCCGCATCGTCGAGCAGCGAGGCGGCATTTTCCTGCTGGTCGACCCAGGAGACGAGGCCGATCGAGGCGGTCAGGTTGATCTCGCGATTGCCGAAGGGGATCGGCACCATGATCGCCCGGCTCATCGCCTCGGCGAAATCGGCGATCTTCGCCGGGTCGCGCTCCGACATCAGGATCAGGCCGAACTCGTCGCCGCCGAGCCGGGCCAGCGTGTCCTGCGGCTTCAGGAGACGGCGCAGCCGGCGGGTCAGCGCGATCAGAATATTGTCGCCGGCCGCGATGCCGAAGGCATCGTTCACCGTCTGCTTGTAATGGTCGATATCGACGGTGATGACGGTCGGCCGCACGCCATTGGTCCCTGGCGCGAGCGACAGGATCGATTGCAGCCTGTCGAGGAAGACCTGGCGGTTCGGCAGTCCGGTCAGGTTGTCGTGCAGCGCATTGTGCAGCAGGCGGTCGATCGAGTTCTTCTGCTCGGTCACATCGACCAGCGTGCCGACGCAGCGGATGATTTCCCCGGTCGAGCCGATCACCGGACGGGCGCGGATCGCCAGCCAGTGATAATGTCCGTCCTCGGCGCGCACCCGGAATTCATGGTTCAGCCGGCCGCGGCGATGTTCGAGCAGGATGTCGAGGGTGGCGCGGAAGCGGTCGCGGTCGTCCGGGTGCAGCCGCGGCAGCCAGTTGCGCGCTGCGCCGTGCATGTCGCCCGGCGGCAGGCCGAGCTGCAGCGAGATATCGGGAATGGTCACCACGCGATCGCGCGCCACGTCCCAGTCCCATACCGTATCGCCCGAGCCGGTCAGGGCGAGCGCCTGGCGCTCGAGATCGGAGAAGAGACCCTGGCCATAGGCGCCGCCGGCAAAGGCGTGCTGCATCACCGTGAAGCCGATCAAGAGCACGATCAGCACCAGCCCGCCGCCCAGCGCCGGCTGGACGATGTCGTTGGACAACCGCCCGGTGATCGTCAGCCAGGCGCCGAACAGCCAGACAAGGGTCAGCAGCCAGGCCGGCACCAGCAGGATCGCCCGGTCGTAGCGGTTGAAGCCCAGATAGGCGATCAGCAGGATGCCGACCGTGCCGGTGAGCGCGAAGGAGACGCGGGCGATGCCCGAGGCGATCGCCGGATCATAGATCGCCACGCCGAACAGCAGGCCGAGCCCCAGCACCCAGGCGAGCGTCGCATAGGAGAGATGCTGGTGCCAGCGGTTGAGGTTCAGATAGGTGAAGAGGAAGATGACGAGGCCCGCCGCCAGAAAGACCTCGGTTCCCGCTCGATAGATCCGCTCATCGCCGGCTGTGATCGAGATGAGCTTGGAAAGAAAGCCGAAGTCGACGCAGATATAGGCGAGCACCGCCCAGGCGAGCGCGGCGGTGGCCGGCAGCATGGAGGTGCCCTTGACGACGAAGAGAATGGTCAGGAACACCGCCAGCAGGCCGGCAATGCCGAGCACGATGCCGCGATAGAGCGTGAAGGCGTTGACCGTGTCCTTGTACGCGTCCGGCTCCCACAGATACATCTGCGGCAGATCCGGCGTCGCCAGCTCTGCCACGAAGGTGATGACCGAGCCGGGATTGAGCGTGATGCTGAAGACATCCGCCTCCTCGCTCGGCTGGCGGTCGAGCGCAAAGCCTTCCGACGGGGTGATGGAGAGGATGCGCTGCGACCCGAGATCGGGCCAGAAGATCTTCGAATTGACCAGGCGGAAATGCGGCGCGACGATCACGCGCTCCAGCTGTTCCTCGGACACATTGGCGAGCGCGAAGACCGCCCAGTCGCCCTGGTGGTTCTCGGCGCTCGATCGCACCTCGATACGCCGGACGATCCCATCGGTGCCGGGCGCCGTGGAGACCTGGAAGGCTTCACCGCGGCCGGTATAGATTTCGGTCGTCGCGGTCAGGTCGAGCGCCGTATCTTCGCGCGAGATCTTCACCGGCTCGATCGCCAGCGCCAGCCCGCAATTCAGCCAAAACAGTGCCGCGGCCAGCACGGCCGCCAGGCTGAAGAGCCGCGCGCCAGGCGTCGGCATCGATCGGATCGAACTCATCAGTCACTCAAGGTCCCGTTGGGCGCGCGATCCTTGGAGAGCAGGGCAAACAGCAGGTGATCCCGCCACTGGCCGTTGATCCTCAGATAGTCGCGCAGATAGCCTTCGCGCTGAAAGCCGGCCTTTTCGAGAAGCCGGATGCTTCTGTCATTCTCGGGAATACAGGCTGCTTCAATACGGTGCAACTGAAGGCTTGAGAAGATATAGGGGATGGCGAGCGCGACGGCGGCGCCCATATGCCCCTGGCCGGCATGGCGCTCCCCCATCCAATAGCCGATCATGCAGCATTGCGCGGCGCCGCGGCGGATATAGCCGATCGTCAATCCGCCCAGCAGTTCCTCCTCATCCTTCGAGAAGAGGAAGAACGGCACGGACTGGCCGGAGGAAAATTCCTGCTCGTTGCGGATCGTGCGGGCCCGGAAGGCGGCCTGCGTCATCTCGTCCGCCCGCCAGGTCGGCTCCCAAGGCTCGAGGAAGCGGCGGCTGGCGATACGCAGCGCATACCATTGCTCGAAGTCGCTCTGGCGTGGCAGGCGAAGGACGTGACGCGCGCCGACCAGTTTGACCGGGTCCGGCTGCCGCGACAGGAACCGAAACACCGATCGTGTCATGTTGCCCTCCGCGAGGCCGGCTCGTCGTCACGCCGGCTCGGGCCAGGCTGCATCGGCATCGGGGAGCGCGTCCCTTACCCTCGGGCTGCGCGGGGCAGGGGCGCCTGGTGGCCCGTCAGCGCGCCGAGCAGCTCGTCCATCGGAGCGAGCTTCTCCACCGGGCCGATCGCCGAGAGCGTCGGCGCCGTATCGAAAAACAGCCGGCCGGCCAAGTCGGTCAGCCGCTGCACGGTGATGCCGGAAAGGCGCTCCATCAGCTCCTCGTTCGGGATCGGCCGACCGTAAAGCATCAGCTGCCGGGCCATCTGGCCGGCGCGGGCGGCCGGGCTTTCCTGGCCCATCAAGAGCTGGGCGCGGATCTGGGCGCAGGCCCGATCGATTTCCTGCTGCTCGATCGACAGCGAGGTCTTGCGCAGCTCGTCCATGATGACCGGCATCAGTTCCGGCAGGTTCTCGCCGCCGGTCGCGGCATGGACGCCGAAAATCCCGGTGTCGGAGAAGCCCCAGTGGAAAGCATAGACCGAGTAGCAGAGGCCGCGATGCTCGCGTACCTCCTGGAAGAGGCGGGAGGACATGCCGCCGCCGAGGATATTGGCGAGGATCTGCGAACAGTAGAAGTCGCGGGCGTGATAGGCCTTGCCCTCGAAGCCGAGCAGGACTTGCGCATCCATGAGGTCGCGCGCCTCGCGCGTCTCGCCGCCGGTATAGCGTGCAGCCGGCGGGGTCGTCGACGCGCTGCCCGCGCCCGGGAGCCCGGCAAAGCGCTGCTCCACCTCCGCCACGAACTTATCATGGTCGACCGCACCGGCGCCTACCACGAACATCCGCTCGGTGGTGTAGTTGCGCGACAGATAGGCGCGGATCTGGTCGGGCGTGAAGGAGAGCACCGTCTCCGGCGTGCCGAGGATCGGTCGGCCGATCGTCTGGTCGGCATAGGCGGTTTCGGCGAAACGGTCGAAGACGACATCATCGGGCGTATCGTCGGCTGCGCCGATTTCCTGCAGGATCACCTGCTTCTCGCGTTCCAGCTCCTCTTCCTCGAAGCTCGAATCGACGAGAATATCGGCGAGGATGTCGATCGCGAGCGAGACGTCCTCTTTCAGAACCCGGGCGTAATAGGAGGTCGTCTCGGTCGAGGTGGCGGCGTTGACCTCGCCGCCGACATTCTCGATCTGCTCGGCGATCTGGCGGGCCGTCCGCCGGCTGGTGCCCTTGAAAGCCATATGTTCGAGAAGATGGGCGATGCCATGCTCGGCGTCGGTTTCGTCGCGCGAACCGGACTTGATCCAGGTTCCAAGCGCCACGCTTTCCAGATGCGGCATATGCTCGGTTACGACCGTCAGGCCCGAAGCGAGCCGGGTGCACTCAACTTTCATCATCCGTCTTTCTGCGCCCCTCACCTGAGAACGCGGGCATGGTCGCTGATGAAGGCTTCAACGGCTTTCAGCTCGGGCTCCAGGCTGTCGAACCGCTCCTCCCTATGCATCAGGTCAGCAAGCCACGTCGGAAGCGCCGGGTCAATACCGCTCGCCGATTTTACCGCCGCCGGGAACTTCGCCGGGTGGGCGGTCGCCAACGTCACCATCGGCTCCTTGGCGCGCTCATATTTCTCCGCCACCATCACGCCGATCGCCGAATGCGGATCGAGCAGCATGCCGGTCGCCTCCAGCATGGCGCGGATCGTGGCCGCCACCTGGTTCTCGGTGGCGCGGCCGGCGCGGAAGTGCTTGCGGATGGTGGAAAGCGCCCGTTTCTCGACCTCGAAGGCGCCTGATTGCTTCAGCCCCGCCATGGCACTGCGCACCGCGGCCGCGTCGCGACCATAGCTTTCAAACAGCAGTCGCTCGAAATTGGAGGAGATCTGGATGTCCATCGAGGGCGAGGTGGTCGCCTTGACGGAGCGCATCTCATAGCGCCCGGTCTTCAGCGTGCGCGAGAGGATGTCATTCTCATTGGTTGCGACCACCAGGCGGGCGATCGGCAGGCCCATCTTCATGGCGACGAAGCCCGCGAAAATATCGCCGAAATTGCCGGTGGGCACGGTGAAGGCGACCTTGCGATCCGGTGCGCCGAGCGCCACGGCAGACGTGAAATAATAGACGATCTGGGCCATGATCCGCGCCCAGTTGATCGAATTGACGCCGGAGAGCTGCACCCGGTCGCGGAAGGGTGCATCGTTGAACATGTCTTTGACGAGCGCCTGGCAATCGTCGAAATTGCCGCGGATGGCGAGCGCATGGACATTTTCGGCGCGCGAGGTCGTCATCTGCCGTTGCTGCACGGGCGAGACCTTGCCTTCCGGGAAGAGGATGAAGATGTCGGTGCGGGCGCGGCCGGCAAAGGCATCGATCGCCGCCCCGCCCGTATCGCCCGAGGTGGCGCCGACGATCGTGGCGCGGGCGCCGCGCTCGGCGAGTACATGGTCCATGAGCCGGGCGAGCAGCTGCATGGCGACATCCTTGAAGGCGAGCGTCGTGCCATGGAAGAGCTCCAGCACGAAGCTGTTCGGCCCGGTCTGCACCAGCGGCACCACGGCGCGGTGGCGGAAGGTGGCATAGGCTTCCGTGATCATGGCCTTGAGCACGTCATCGGCAATCTCGCCGCCGACGAAGGGCTTGAGCACCTCGAAGGCCGTTTCCTGATAGGTCAGTCCGCGGAGGGCCCGGATCTCCTTTTTGGAGAAACTGGGATAGGTTTCCGGCACATAGAGCCCGCCATCGCGCGCGAGCCCCGCCAACAGGGCATCGGAGAAACCGAGAGCGGGGGCGTCGCCCCGGGTGGAGATATATTTCACCGTCACCATCCTTCATCGTCCGCGGCCGCTGGCCACGCTTGCACACGGCCGATTGCCGCCCATGCCTCCCGAAGCGCCGTCCTGGACACCCTTGGCCGCATCACTGCGCGGCCATCGCCTAACCTCCCGAAAGCGCAGGGCGCGGACGCAAAAAATGATCGGATTCCCGGCAGGTCCGATCGATTTTCCGGCGCGCCGCTGCTATAGACCATCGCCGCCGCCGAAGGAAGCGCCGCGCGGAGCGACCAGCCGATGCGCAGGGGGCACGGACAACCCGACGCTCACAGCCCGGCACGCCGTCGACCGATTTCCGCCGGATTCCTCGGCAAAAGGCAGGGGGACGTGGCCCGCAAGGGCGAAACAGGCCGAGCGCGCAAGTGCCGGCAGAACAATGGGCGCCGCGCGCATGAAGCGGGCGAAAATGGGGATGGAACAGGTGTATCGTCAGTCAGTCGGCCGCTCGGCCATCGTCGCGTCGCTTCTTCTCGTTGCCGGTTGCAACCAGACGCAAACCGGCGGGGCCATCGATGCCGGCGGCTCGGCCGCCACGCCGACACCGGCGGTCATCCAGGCCGCCTGCCCGCAGGTCTTCCTGCGCGAGGGAACGGCGATCTACCGGACCTATTCGAAGGGCGGCGCCAAGGACGACCCGAACGCGATCGTCTACCAGGCCTCGCTCGCCGACACGACCCGCCAGTGCATCCAGAACGAGACCGAGCTGAAGGTAACGGTGGTCGCCCAGGGTCGCGTCGTCTCCGGCCCCGCCGGCGGTGCGGGCACGATGACCATGCCGATCCGCGTCGCCGCCACCGATGGCGACAAGGTGCTCTCCTCCGAGCTCACCCAGTTCCCCGCCCAGGTCCAGCCCGGCGCCGGCGCCACCCAGTTCATCTTCTCCAAAGTCGTGACCCTCCCCGCCGGCGCCGGCTCCTACGCCAAGATCTATCTCGGCTTCGACGAGGGCCCGGCCCAGAAGCCGAAGAAGAAGTAGCTGCTGACCGGGCGAGACAGGACGCTGTGCCCGCCTTCCACGACCGTCATCCTCGGGCTTGTCCCGAGGATCTGCCGTGGGTGCAAAGCATAGGACGTCGAGGATCGGATGAGCGAGCGCAGATCCTTGGGACAGGCCCGAGGATGACGTCGTGCAAGAGTGGACGTCCCCTCTACACCTCCAGCGCCAGCAGTGAGAGATGGACCGTCCAGTAGGCCAGAATTACGTTGTGACCGAGTAGTGCCATCTCACAGGGAGCCATCGACGCGTAAGTGGATGATCCCGTTCGGTGGTTCCGGCTATGTCGCGTTGTATCGGCACGAACCCGCTGACGATGCGGTCTATGTGCTCGCTTTCCGGTATCAGAAAGACGCAGGATATTGAAGGTCGCGTCAGTCGTCTCGGACGGCTCTTGAAATGTCAGCCCGGCCGAGACGAGGATGGTCATACGCGCAGTATGAACAGTCTTTACGCTACCTCACGCACTCAGCGACCCCGACCATTCCGACAGCGCCTCGATGGTGGCGGGGAGGGCTGTCATGCGGGAGATGACGGTTTCGGCGCCGGCTTCGGTGAGCGCGTCCGCGTGCGAGGGGTAGCTGTGCGAGGCGCCGGTGAAGCCGATGACGCGCATGCCGGCCGCGCGCGCGGCGTGGACGCCGTGGACGGAATCCTCCACCACCAGCACCGCCTCTGGCGCCACGCCCATCTGGGCCGCACCGTGCAAAAAGATGTCGGGTTTGGGCTTCACCCGGTCGGGCCCGAGATCTCGGGCCGAGAAGATGTTCTTGCCGAACACCGCCTTGATGCCGACCATGGTCAGCATCTTGTCGAGGCGTTCCGAGGTCGAATTGGAGCAGACGCATTTGCGCAGCCGGATCTGCGACAGCGCCGCTTTCACGCCCTCGACGATCTTAAGGTCCGCATCGAGCCGGGCTTCCAGCACCGCCTGCTGCTTGGAGAGAAGGCTGGCTGAGAGCGGGATCGTGGCCTCTTTCTCGACCGCCAGCAGCGTGTTCTGCCAGGTCATCCCGGCAAAGCGCTCGGCCATCTCCTCCGTGCTGATCGGATAGCCGGCCTCGGTCAGAAGCGCTGCCTCCACCTCCGCGGCGATGATCTCGGAATCGACGAGCACGCCGTCGCAGTCGAAGATGATGAGCTCGATCTCGGTCATGTCGGCCGGTTTCCATTCCCGTTTCAGGTCTGCCGCGGCTCTATACCGTTCTGCCCGCCGGGACAACCGTCGGCCATGCATGGCTGCCGCCCATGCGGCCCAGAAAATGAGACGGCAGGCCCGCGCCTTCACGCTTTGCTAACCAAGATCGGTAACCATAACGCTCAGTAAATTGTTCGAGTCCAGCGTAGAGCGAGTATCAGATGGCCCTTGTTTCCCCGCATGCAGACGTCCGTTCTCCAGTTCGTCCCGAGACCCGGCCTGGCAGCTGGCTCGACACCATCATGAAGGGGGATTGCGTCGCCGCACTCGAGCGGCTTCCGGACAACTCGGTCGATGTGGTCTTCGCCGATCCGCCGTATAATCTCCAGCTCGGCGGCGCGCTGACCCGCCCGGACCAGAGCCAGGTCGACGCTGTCGACGATGCCTGGGACCAGTTCGCCTCCTTCGAAGCCTATGATGCCTTCACCCGCGCCTGGCTGCTCGCCTGCCGCCGGGTGCTGAAGCCCACCGGCACGCTCTGGGTCATCGGCTCCTACCACAACATCTTCCGCGTCGGCGCCACGCTGCAGGACCTGAACTTCTGGATCCTCAACGATATCGTCTGGCGCAAGACCAACCCGATGCCGAACTTCAAGGGCCGGCGTTTCCAGAATGCGCATGAGACGCTGATCTGGGCGAGCCCGGATCCGAAGGCCAAGGGCTACACCTTCAATTACGATGCGATGAAGGCTGCCAATGACGATGTGCAGATGCGCTCGGACTGGCTGTTCCCGATCTGCACCGGACATGAGCGGCTGAAGGACGCGGCCGGCGACAAGGTGCACCCGACGCAGAAGCCGGAAGCGCTGCTCGCCCGCATCCTGATGGCCTCCACCAAGCCAGGCGATGTCGTGCTCGATCCCTTCTTCGGTTCCGGGACCACCGGCGCGGTCGCCAAGCGCCTCGGCCGGCATTTCGTCGGCATCGAGCGCGAACAGACCTATATCGACGCGGCCCAGGCCCGCATCGATGCGGTCGAGCCGCTCGGCGGCGCGACGCTCTCCGTGCTCACCGGCAAGCGCGCCGAGCCGCGCATCGCCTTCAACGTGCTCGTCGAAAGCGGGCTCATCAAGCCCGGCACCGTGCTCACCGATGCCCGCCGCCGCCACAGCGCCATCGTGCGCGCCGATGGCACGTTGGTCTCCGGCACCGACGCCGGCTCCATTCACCGGCTCGGTGCCAAGTTGCAGGGGCTCGATGCCTGCAATGGCTGGACCTTCTGGCATTACGAGGCCAAGGGCGCGCTGAAGCCGATCGACGACCTGCGCAGCCAGATCCGCGCCGAACTCGCCAAGCTCGCCTGAGGGCCAGGCTCGACCCCTTCCTGAAAGAGACCCTCCAGTCTCGCGCGGCCGGTGTTTCCCTGCACTGGCCGCATTTTTGCGTGGAAGAAGACCCTCTCTGGGCTGCCGCCCGTCTCCCCCACAAGGGCCCACAAGGGGGGAGAGACCGTGGGGCGCGCTCCCCACAAGAAAGAAGGCGTCACCGGGAGGAGAGGTCTTGGGCTGGGCCGGCTCGAGGGGAAGCCGGCCTCTGCCGAGCCGTTCCCGGAGCGCCGCGACTATAGTGCCGTATCGATAGGGAGCGAGCGGCCGCGGCTAGGTCTCTCCCCCCTTGTGGGGGAGATCGCCGGCAGCTGAGAGGGGACTTGGCCGAGGGGGACGTAGCCAAAAGGGTAATCGGGCTGAGGGCGAGGCCCCAGCGCCGCTGTGCACAGAGCCGCATCGGCCGTCGCAGCTTAACAAAAGCTTTACCAGCGGCGGCATAGCGTCGCCTGGCTCTGGCGTCGATCAACCGGCGCCTGGGCTCCGCGCCGCCTTAAATGACGGTGCCGTGTTTGACCTTGCGGTCGGATGCGGCGCGACACCGCCACCCTTGTCCCTGCCATGGGCGCGGTCCGCCCGTCGCTCTCATCGTTGGCCGGTCCATGTACCTTCAGTCCCGGCAAACGAGAAACGCCCGGAAGCGACAAGCTTCCGGGCGTTTAGCCGTGTTCTCTGATCTTCGATCAGAAGATGAGGCGCTTCGCTTAAAGCACGAAGTCCGAATCGAACATCTTGGTGACGCCGGTCAGCTTGATTTCGAAGTCGGCCCGACCATCGCCGTTCACGTCGCCCTGCAGGACGCCGTTCGAGAAGCGCAGTTCGCCGGCTTCCTTGGTAAAACGGCCGCTGCCGATGAAGTCGAAGTCCTGGTTGCCGCCGCGCGTGGTGTTGGCATCGATGCCGGAGAGATCGACCAGATCGTCTTCCGAAGCGCGGAAGTCATCGATGACGTCACGGTTCTTGCCGACCACCGATTCACGGATGCTGTCGAAGATGAAGACGTCGGCGCCCTTGCCGCCTTCGAGATAGTCGGAGCCGAGGCCGCCGATCAGATCGTCGAGACCGTTGCCGCCATAGAGATCATCATTGCCGTTGCCGCCATAAAGGTCGTCATTGCCGGCACGCCCGTCGAGCAGGTCGCTGCCATTTTCGCCGCGCAGGACGTTGCGGGCCGAGCTGCCATAGATGTCGTCGGCACTGTCGGTGCCCGTGGCGTTCTCGATCGAGACGAGGTCTTCGATCTGGTCGTCATTGATGATGGCCTCGCCGGCTGCGAGATCGATCTCAACGCCCTGGCCGGCCTGGTCGTCATCCTCGTCCTGCAGGATGTAGCTGATCGTGTCGACGCCGGAGCCGCCATTGAAGAAGTTGTTGAAGCCGACCGAGCGGAAGGTGTCGTTGCCGGAGCCGCCGTAATACTCGCTCTGCTCGCTGTTGACCTCGAAGAGGTCGTTGCCGCCCTCGCCATTGACGACGTCATAGGCGTCGACGTCGGCAGCTCGGATGTCGGCAATATAGGTGTCGTTGCCGGCGCCGAGATCGATGTCGTTGTCGCCCTCGAAATAGTTGACCACCGTGTCGTTGCCGCTGCCGGCATCGACATAGTTGCCGCCGCCGAGGTCGTCCGTGCGGTTCAGGTAGATCGAGTCGTTGCCGCCATAGCCGTAGATTTCCACGGCGACGTCACTGCCCTGAACGATGCGGTCGTTGCCGTCGGTTCCGTCGATGATTGTTGCCATTGTCAGGCGTCCTTCCCTTAGTACGGTTCGCGACCGACAATGCCGCCATTGTGGTGAACGGTGTCTGAACCGAATGCGGCATTTCGGTGATATGTTTGAGGCAAGCTATGGCGCGCTTGATCAACGTCAAGGTTCGAAAAACCTAACGAAATGAATGCCTTTATGATGGGCATGCCGCAATTGCGTGCAGCTCTGGTCGCAGCGCCTAGACGGGAAGGCCGAGGGCGGCGAGGTCGCGGCGCAGCGTCTCGGGGTCGGTGAAATGCACCGCCTGCCAGCCGGCAGCGCGTGCGCCTTCGACATTGGCGAGGCTATCATCGATGAAGAGCGAGGCAGCGGGATCGAGCCCGAAGGCTGCGACATGGGTTTCGTAGATCTCGCGGTCCGGCTTGATCTGCCGCTTCTCGCCGGAGACGGTGACGCCGCGCGGCCAGGCGAGGAAGGGGAACTTCTGCTGCGCCTCGCGGAACGTGTCTTCGGCAAAATTGGTCAGCATGGTCACGTCGCAACCGGCGTCGATCAGCTCCCGCATGATCGCGACCGTGCCTTCATAGGCATGCGGCACCATCTCGTTCCAGTGCTTTCGGAAGGCGCGGATGTTCTCGGCATGGTCCGGCCAGTCTGCAATGAGATGCGCTTCGGCGTCAGCCCAGCTGCGGCCGCGGTCCTGCTCGAGGTTCCAGTCATGGGTGCAGATCGTGTTGAAGAACCAGGCGCGCTCGGTCTCGTCGGGAATGATGCGGCTGAAGGGAATGTTGGGGTCGTAATGGATCAGGACGCGTCCGATATCGAAAACGACGTGGCGGATCGGGGTGGTCATGCGGTCATATCCTTCCGTTTTGCTCTGGCGCCCGAAGCGCCCTTCTTTCCATCGGCCAGGCCAGGCTCGGCGGTGGCGATCACCTTCTTCATCACCGTCGGCAGCGCCTCGTCCATTAGGCTCGATCGCGGCTGCCACCAGCCATTGCCGAGCCGGCTGTCCGGCGTGGCGATCTCGGCGCGGTAGACGGCGAGCCGCAGTTCGAAATGGGTGAAGACATGGACCACCGCGCCAGCCTCATGCCAATCGGCCGGGAACGGCGCGTCGGAGAGCGGTTCGGCCTGCGGCGCGCTTGTCCAGTCGCTGCCGGGCACCTCCGTCATGCCCCCGAGCAGGCCGGTCTCGGCACGCTTGCGCAGATAGACGGCGCCATCGGGAGCAATCGCCACATAGGCGGTGCCGTAGCGCACCGGCTTGGCCTTCTTCGCCAGTTTCAAGGGAAAGCGCTCCGGCATGCCGGCCTTGTAGGCGGCGCAGAGCGCGTTCAGCGGACAGAGGGCGCAGACCGGCTTGCGTGGCGTGCAGATTGTTGCGCCGAGATCCATCATCGCCTGGGCGAAATCGCCCGGCCGATCCGTAGGCGTCAAGGAGACGACGACGCGGCGGATGGCCGGTCGGGACGCCGGCAGCGGCGTCTCGATCGCCTCGATGCGCGAGATCACCCGCTCGACATTGCCGTCGACCACGGCGCTCGGCTGGTTGAAGGCAATCGCCGCCACGGCCGCCGCCGTATAGGCGCCGATGCCGGGCAGAGCGCGCAGACCCTCTTCCGTCCCGGGGAAACGGCCGCCATGGTCGCGCGCCACCGCCTCGGCGCATTTCTTAAGGTTGCGGGCGCGGGCATAGTAGCCAAGACCCGCCCAGGCCTTCATCACCGCGTCCGTCTCGGCTGCGGCGAGATCCTCGACCCGCGGCCAGCGGGCGAGAAATGCCTCGAAATAGGGTTTGACCGCCTGCACGGTCGTCTGTTGCAGCATCACCTCGGACAGCCAGACGCGATAGGGATCGGCCCGCTCGCCGGCAGCCGCCATCGGCGGCGTGATCCGCCAGGGCAGACGCCTGTGGCTGCGATCATACCAGGCGAGCAGCAGGGCGGCGGGGTTCGGCGGCACGTCGGCCGCGGGGGTCTGGCTGGGCATCATGGTCCGGACATGCTAACAGATCCTCTTGTGGCCGAGATCGCCGCCCGCTTCAAGCGGCTTGGCGGCGGGCCCGGGGCGGGCCGATGCGAATGGCAGCGAGCGGACCCCAAGGCAGAGCGGACAGGCGGCGATGAAGGCGGGCAAGACGGGCCGAAAGGGCGTGGTGCAGATCAGCGAGGTCGCCAATGCGTTGGTCGATCCGGTGCTGGCGCGCCGTGCCGGCATCGACACCATGCTGCTCGGCTCCTGGGACGAGATCGCCGGCGAGGCCTTTGCCGATTGCTCGCGGCCGGAAAAGATCGCCTGGCCGCGGCGCGGCGCGGAGATGGCGGGCGAGGGGGAGAACCGGCCCGGCACGCTGACGGTCGCCTGCGAGGGGGCCCGCGCCCTGTTCCTTGCCCATGCCGAGGGCGAGCTGATCGCCCGCATCAACGCCTTTTTCGGCTTCCCCGCCATCGGCCGCATCCGCATCGTCCAGAAGCCCGTCGCGCCGATCGTTCGCCGCCGGCCGCCCGCGCGGGCGCTGACGGGCGAGCCGGCGCGCAAGCTGGCCGACATGGTGTCGGGCATCGAGGACGACCGGCTGAAGGCCGCGCTGGCACGGCTCGGCACGGCGGTGCTGTCGGCGCGTCGCTAGAGACGCGCCCACCCGCCACGCGGTCCTTCTGCAAGGGAGCTCACTGGCAAAAAGGTCACAATTCTTTGAACCTCTTGGCAGTGCGGACCCTTGCCGCCCTCAAAGAGGCGGGATATCGCAGGGGCCGACAGTCTCGTCCTCGCCTTTGAACACGCGAACAGGTGATCAATGCCCTATTCCGGAAAGCGCCTCATGCCCCGTCTCCTTACCGGCGCCGCCATTGCCGTGCTCGCCTTCGGCCTTGCCGCCTGCAGCGACGAGAAGGAGAGCGCCAAGTCCGCAGCGCCGGCCGATGCGACAACCACCGCATCCACACCCGCCACTTCGACCCCGGCCACTTCGACTCCGGCTACCTCGACACCCGCGACGTCAACATCGGCCGCCGGCACTGCCGCGCCCGCCACCGAGGTTGCCCAGGCGGCTGCCCCGGCTGCGGCAGTCGAACTGCCGAAGTCGGATGGCGAGGTGGAACTCTCTGCCCTGATGGCGCCGGGCGCCCTGCCTGAACAGGCGATCGGCAAGGCCGATGCCCCGGTGACCGTCGTCGAATACATGTCGATGACCTGCCCGCACTGCGCGCATTTCCACAACACCTCTTTCGAGGCGATCAAGCAGAAATATGTCGACAGCGGCAAGGTGCGCTTCGTCCTGCGTGAGTTCCCCTTCGATCCGCGGGCGGCGGCGGCCTTCATGCTGGCGCGCTGCGCGCCGGAGGGCCAGTATTTCCCGATGGTCTCCATGCTCTTCAAGCAGCAGCAGACCTGGGCCACCGCCCAGAACGGCCGCGATGCGCTGCTCCAGATGTCCAAGCTCGCCGGTTTTACACAGGAGAGCTTCGAGGCCTGCTTGACGAACCAGAAGCTTCTGGATGATGTGAATGCCGTAATGCAGAAGGGCGCCAAGGATTTCGGCGTCTCCGCCACCCCGACGTTCTTCATCAACGGCAAGCGCTATTCCGGAGACATGTCGGTTGACACCATGTCGGCCCTTATCGACCCGCTGCTCTGACCGCTCTGGCGCCCGCCGCAAGGCTGGATGCCCCTATTCGCACGACCTTCAGACTCCGCCCGCGCGCCGACGGCGCCGGGCCGGAGTCCCCCTCTGGGCTGCCGCCCATCTCCCCCACAAGGGGGGAGAGACCCGGAGGCCGGGCGCTCGCTCCCCGTTGATGGTCCAGGGAGAAGCTTGGTCTCCCAGCACACTGGTTTTTAACGCAAACAGAGACGTCGCCCCCAGCGCCCTCCCCCCTTGTGAGGGAGATGCCGGCAGGCAGAGGGGGACTTGGGCTCGGCGTTCACAGCGGTGGGAGAATTCGCGCATACTGGGCGGAAAGACCCCGACTGGCCTGCAAGCCATCTCCGCCACAAGGGGGAAGAGACCGTGGGGCGAGGGCCTGCCCCTTGCTGAGTTCAATATTCGAGGTCGGTCTGGCGGGTGCGGTCGGCAAGACCCCCTCTGGGCTGCCGCCCATCTCCCCCACAAGGGGGGAGAGCCCGGGGGGCGGGCCGCTCGGTCCCCCTCGAATGTCGGCGGCGATCCGACGTCTCTCAGACCGACACTGCTAAATACGGGGAGAGACGTCGCCCCCAGCCCTCTCCCCCCTTGTGGGGGAGATGCCGGCAGGCAGAGGGGGACTTTCTCTGCACGCGCCGGCCTCGCCACGTCACGCGCCCGGTTGCGGCGATGAGGTTTACCAAGCTCCGCCTTGTCGGCTTCAAATCCTTCGTCGAACCCGCCGAATTCGTCATCGAGCGCGGCCTGACCGGTGTCGTCGGGCCGAATGGCTGCGGCAAGTCGAACCTGGTCGAGGCCCTGCGCTGGGTGATGGGGGAGAACTCCTACAAGAACATGCGCGCCTCCGGCATGGACGACGTGATCTTTTCGGGCTCCGGCAATCGCCCGGCCCGCAACACGGCCGAGGTCGGTCTGCATCTCGACAATTCCGACCGCACGGCGCCGGCCGGATTCAATGATGCCGACGAGATCCAGGTGACGCGGCGCATCGAGCGCGAGAACGGCTCGGTCTATCGCATCAATGGCAAGGAGGCGCGGGCGAAGGACGTGCAGCTGCTCTTTGCCGATGCTTCGACCGGCGCGCGCTCGCCGTCCATGGTCGGTCAGGGGCGGATCGGCGAGCTGATCGCCGCCAAGCCGCAGGCCCGCCGGCAGCTCTTGGAAGAAGCAGCCGGGATCTCCGGCCTCCATTCGCGCCGGCACGAGGCAGAGCTCCGGCTGCGCGGCGCCGAGACCAATCTCGAGCGGCTCGAGGACGTCATCACCGCGCTCGAAAGCCAGATCGAAAGCCTCAAACGCCAGTCTCGCCAGGCCAACCGCTTCAAGATGCTCTCGGCCGAGATCCGTGCCCATGAGGCCATGCTGCTGCACCTGCGCTGGTCCCAGGCGAAGCAGACGGAGGGTGAAGCCGACAGCCTGCTCAACCGGGAGACCAATCTGGTCGCCGAGCGCGCCCAGGCGCAGATGGAAGCGGCCAAGGCCCAGGCCGTCGAGGGGTTGCGCCTGCCGCAGCTGCGCGACGAAGAGGCGCGCGCCGCCGCCGCCCTGCAGCGTCTGCAGATCGCCCGCACCCAGCTCGACGAGGATATGAACCGGACGCTTCGCCGCCGCGACGAGCTCAGCCGCAGGCTGGCCCAGCTCGCCGACGATCTGGCGCGCGAGGAGCGGCTGACGCGCGAGAATGCCGATCTTCTTGCCCGGCTCGATCAGGAGGACGAGGCGCTGCGCGAGGAGGCCGGCGAGGCGGTGGAGCGCGGCGAAGAGGCGCGCGAGCGCCAGGCCGAGGCGACCGACCGGCTTGCTTCGAGCGAGCGCGCGCTCGCCGCCATCACCGCCGAGCGGGCCGAGGCCCAGGCTGCGCGCAGCCAGCTGGAGCGGCTGATCCGCGACCTGACCGACCGCCGCCAGCGCTTGAGCCGCCAGCAGGCCGAGCAGCGGGCGGCCCTCGATGCGCTCGACCGCGACCTTGCCGCTCTGCCGGACAGCGAAAGCCGCCGCGAGGCGGTGGAGGCAGCGGAGGGCGAGCTGGAGCGGCTGGACACCGAAAGCACCGAGGCGGAGGCCGCGCTGGCCGCCGCCCGTGCTGCCGAAGCGGAGGCGCGCGGGCCGGTCCAGGCCGCTCGCTCCACGCTCAATGCGCTGGAAACGGAGGCCCGCACCATCCGCCGCATGCTGGAGGCCGCAACCGGGACCGGCGGCGCGGCACCGGTCGTCGATGCAATGAGGGTCGAGCGCGGCTACGAAGCCCTGCTCGGTGCAGCCCTGGGGGACGATCTCGATAGCCCGCTCGACGAAACGGCGCCGCAGCACTGGCGCATGCCGGGTGAGGCCGCGGCCGATCCCGCCTTGCCGGGCGAGGCCATCGCGCTTGCCCGCCTCGTCGAGGCGCCGACGGAGCTTGCCCGCCGGCTGGCGCAGATCGGCATCGTGGCGGATCAGGAGACGGCCAAGCTGCTGCTGCCATCGCTCCGCCCCGGCCAGAGCCTGGTGACCCGCCAGGGGGCCGTCTGGCGCTGGGACGGCCACGTCACCGGCGCCGATGCGCCGAGTGCCGCGACGCTGCGCCTCGAACAACGCAACCGCCTGACCGAGCTCGATACGGCGATCGAGGAGGCGCTGGAAACGCTGGAGGCGGCCGAGGCCGAGCATGGGCGAACGGTGGCGGTGATCGCTGCCCGCGAAGAGCGCCTGCGCAGTCTGCGCGAGACAGAGCGCCAGGCCCAGCGCCGCCTCGGCGAAGCGCGAGAGGCGCTAGCCGCCGCCGAGCGGGCTTCCGGCGAACTGCTGCGACGCCGCGCCGTCGCGGCCGAGGCGGCGAGCCAGGTGGAGAGCCAGGCGGAGGAAGCGGCCGAGGCACTGGAGGAGGCCGAGACCGCACTCGCCGATGCGCCGGATACCGGCGCGCTCGATCAAAGGCTGGCGGAGGCAACGACCCTCGTTGCGCAGGATCGGGCCGCGCTGGCGGAGGCCCGTGCCCTTGCGGACGGGCTCGCCCGCGAAGCCGATGCCCGCACGCGGCGCCTTGCGGCCATCGCCGCCGAAAAGGCCAGCTGGCGTCAGCGCGCCGAGAATGCCGAGAGCCATATCGAAACGCTGCGCGAGCGCGAGGCCGAGGCACGCGAGGAGCTGGAGGAGCTTGCCGATGCGCCGGAGAGCTTCGAGGACCAGCGCCGCGAACTGATGAGCGCGCTCTCCAGGCTGGAGGCGGAGCGTCGCCAGGCGGCCGACCGTCTGGCCGAGGCTGAAACCCAGCAGCGCGATGCCGACCGGCGTGCCGCCGCGGCCCTGGCAGAGCTCGCCGAGGCGCGCGAGCGCCGGGGCCGGGCGGAGGAACGGCTGGTCTCCGCGCGCGAGAAGCGGCTGGAGATCGAGACCGCCATCCGCAACGCCCTTCAGGTCGCGCCGCACGAGGTGCTGCGCCTCACCGGCCGGGCGGCCGAGGCCGTGCCCGCCGATCCGCGGCAGGTGGAGCGCGAGCTTGACCGGCTGAAGATGGAGCGCGAGCGCCTCGGCGCCGTCAATCTGCGGGCCGAGGAGGAGCAGAAGGAGCTCTCCGACCGCCATGCCGGCATCATCCGCGAGCGTGAGGATGTGATCGACGCGATCCGCAAGCTGCGCAGCGCCATCCAGAGCCTGAACCGCGAGGGGCGCGAGCGGCTGCTCGCCGCCTTCGAGGTGGTCAATGCGCAGTTCCAGCGGCTTTTCACCCACCTCTTTGGCGGCGGCACGGCCGAGCTGCAGCTGATCGAGAGCGAGGACCCGCTCGATGCCGGCCTGGAAATCCTCGCCCGCCCGCCGGGCAAGAAGCCCCAGACCATGACGCTCCTCTCCGGCGGCGAGCAGGCGCTGACCGCCATGGCGCTGATCTTCGCCGTCTTCCTCACCAACCCCGCGCCGATCTGCGTGCTCGACGAGGTCGATGCGCCGCTCGACGACCACAATGTCGAGCGCTATTGCAATCTGATGGACGAGATGGCGGCCTCCACGGAAACGCGCTTCGTCATCATCACCCACAATCCGATCACCATGGCACGCATGAACCGGCTCTTCGGCGTGACCATGGCTGAACAGGGGGTGAGCCAGCTGGTCTCGGTGGATTTGCAAACGGCCGAACGCCTGCGTGAAGCCGGCTGAACCACCGCGTTTCCGCCGTTATTGCAGTGCAGCATCTCTCGAAGACCGGCAAATTGTCTCGCTGCGTCGCAGCATGTCGTTTGCGATGCACAAGAAATCTGGCCGGCCTGGTTCTCTCGCCTTAGCCGATGCTGTACATCGGAATGGGGGAGTGCAGTCGGGTGTGGAGGCCGGACGATGACCAAATGGGTCTATACTTTCGGCGGAACGGGCGCCGAGGGCGGTGCGGGCGATGTGGAGCGGCTGGGCGGCAAGGGCGCCAATCTGGCCGAGATGTGCATGCTCGGCCTGCCGGTGCCGCCGGGCTTCACCATCATCACCGAGGCCTGCAATGCCTATCTTTCGGCCGGACGCCAGATGCCTGGGTCGCTCAGGGGCCAGGTGGAGAAAGGCCTTGCCACCATTGAGACGATGACCGGCCGCCGCTTCGGCGATACGAGCCGGCCGCTGCTGCTCTCGGTGCGCTCGGGCGCCCGCGCCTCCATGCCGGGCATGATGGACACGGTGCTCAATCTCGGCCTCAATGATCAGACGGTCGAGGCGCTGGCGAGCGACAGCGGCGATGCCCGCTTTGCCGTCGACAGCTATCGCCGCTTCATCCAGATGTATGGCGATGTCGTCATGGGCATCGACCACGAGGTCTTTGCCGAGATCCTCGAGGACGAGAAGGCCCGCTTCGGCCATGAGCAGGAGACGGATTTCACCGCGGCCGAATGGCGCCACGCGATCGACCTCTACAAGGCGGCGATCGAGGAGGCGACGGGGGAAACCTTCCCGCAGGACCCGCATGTTCAGCTCTGGGGCGCGATCGGCGCCGTCTTCGCGAGCTGGATGAGCCCGCGCGCCAAGACCTACCGCATGCTGCACAACATTCCGGAAACGATCGGCACCGCCGTCAATGTCCAGACCATGGTCTTCGGCAATCTCGGCAACAGCTCGGCGACCGGGGTCGCTTTTACCCGCAACCCGTCCACCGGCGTGCGCGAGCTCTACGGCGAGTTCCTCGTCAATGCGCAAGGGGAGGATGTCGTGGCCGGCATCCGCACACCGCAGAACATCACCGAAGCCGCGCGCATCGCCTCGGGGAGCGAGAAGCCCTCGCTTGAAAAGGTGATGCCCGAGGCCTTCGAAGCGCTCTGCGCCATCTGCGACCGGCTGGAAGCCCACTACGGCGACATGCAGGACATCGAGTTCACCATCGAGCGCGGCACGCTCTGGATGCTGCAGACACGGGCCGGCAAGCGCACGGCGCGCGCCGCGATCAAGATCGCCGTCGACATGGCGGAAGAGCGGTTGATCAGCCGGCAGGAGGCGGTCTCGCGCATCGACCCCGCCACACTCGACCAGCTTTTGCACCCAACGATCGACCCCTCCGCCCGGCGCGACGTGATCGGCGCCGGCCTGCCGGCTTCGCCGGGTGCGGCGACGGGGGAGATCGTCTTCACCTCCGACGATGCGGTAACGGCCCGCAAGGAGGGCCGCGCCGTCATCCTGGTGCGCACCGAGACGAGCCCGGAAGACATTCATGGCATGCATGCCGCGGAAGGCATTCTCACCACCCGCGGCGGCATGACCAGCCATGCAGCGGTCGTGGCCCGCGGCATGGGCATCCCCTGCGTCTCCGGCGCCGGCAGCCTGCGCGTCGATCCGCGCCGCGAGGTTCTGATCGCCGGTGGCGAGACGCTGACGCGCGGCACGGTCATCACCATCGATGGCAGCTCCGGCCAGGTGCTGAAAGGCCGGGTGGCGATGATCCAGCCGGCGCTGTCGGGCGACTTCGGCAAGATCATGGCCTGGGCAGACCAGAGCCGACGCATGACCGTGCGCACCAATGCCGATACGCCGGCCGACGCGCGGGCCGCCCGCTCCTTCGGTGCCGAGGGCATCGGCCTCTGCCGCACCGAGCACATGTTCTTCGAGGGCGAGCGCATCAACGTCATGCGCGAGATGATCCTTGCCGAAGACGAGGCGGGCCGCCGCGCGGCGCTGAACAAGCTCCTGCCCATGCAGCGCTCGGACTTCGTCGAACTTTTCGCCATCATGCATGGCCTGCCGGTGACCATCCGCCTGCTCGATCCGCCGCTGCATGAATTCCTGCCGAAGTCGGAAGCCGAGATCGCCGAGGTGGCCGCCAATATGGGCATGGCGGCCAGCGATCTGCGCCAGCGGGTGGAGGCGCTGCACGAATTCAACCCCATGCTCGGCCATCGCGGCTGCCGGCTGGCGATTTCCTATCCGGAGATTGTCGAGATGCAGGCCCGGGCCATCTTCGAGGCGGCGCTGGAGGCGGCGCGCATCACCGGTGCGGCGGTCGTGCCTGAAATCATGGTGCCGCTGGTCGGGCTGAAGGCCGAGCTCGATTACGTGAAGGCGCGGATCGATGCGGTCGCCGCCGAGATCCTCACCGATGCCGGCCTGCCGATCGCCTATCTGGTCGGCACGATGATCGAGCTGCCGCGCGCCGCACTGCGCGCCCATGTCATCGCCGAATCCGCCGATTTCTTCTCCTTCGGCACCAACGACCTGACCCAGACCACCTTCGGCATCTCGCGCGATGATGCGGCCCGCTTCCTGCACACCTATCAGGTCAAGGGCATCGTCGAACGCGACCCCTTCGTATCGCTCGACTATGATGGCGTCGGTGAACTGATCCAGATCGCCGCCGAGCGCGGCCGGCGCACCAAGAACGGGCTGAAGCTCGGCATCTGCGGCGAACATGGCGGCGATCCCGCCTCGATCCGCTTCTGCGAGGAGACCGGGCTCGACTACGTCTCCTGCTCCCCCTTCCGCGTCCCCATCGCCCGCCTGGCCGCTGCCCAGGCCGCGATCAGCGGGCGGGGGTGAGGGGCGATGCAATCAACCAAGCGCGGTTAGAGCCGCTGAAACACGTCCACGAAGGCCTGGGCGAAGGTTTTGAGGCCGGCGGTCTGGTCGGTCGGGCGTTCGATGCGGATCGAACCTTGCGGCTCCAGGCAGGCGAAGATCGTGTCCGCCTGGCCATCGGCGCCGCGGGGAATGCGCAGGACGGCGATCCGTTCGCAATCCTCGACAAGGCCAGAGGCCGGCATGTCGAAGAGGAAGGCGCCGTTCAGATCGGCCGCCGCCTGGCGTACCTTGTCGGCAAACCGGTCCTCCTCGCCCTCCAGCGCGTCGAGCGAAAGTTCGAGCTCCAGCATCTCCATCGGGAAATCGCCGGCGAGATCGATCTCGCTTTCGTTCAGTCGGTCCGGGGCGGCTTGTGCGGCCGGTTGCGATGAGAGCATCGACAGGATCCTTTTCTTCTCCGCAGCTCGACCGTCGTCTCCCTGGCAGGCGCTTCGGCGGGCGGTTCAAGACCCAGGCGAGGCTCGTTAAGGAGAAGGGCGAAAATGCGGCACGCGTGAATGGCGAGCGTAAACGGCGAAGAGGAGCGAAAGTTCCGCCGCACGCGCAGGCGCGCTCCGCATCGACGCGACATTCGAAGCCAGGACGGAAGAAACCCACTGCGGCGCCGAAGACACGCGGGGGGACGAAGCGCGGGGGTGCGGCGTTCGGCGATTTCGGCCCGGCTGATTCTGCAGTAGGAGGAAGGAGTTCCGGCCGATGCCTCGTCCGGACCGGCGCCGCATGTGGAAGGACAAGCGCACAGATGATCACCTATGAGCGCCCCGTCTCGCTCGCCGCGCTCTGGGCGCGCCGCCTGGCACGGCTCGCCTTCGGCATCTTCGTCTTTTCGCTGGCGGCGCATCGTTTCGGGCCGGTCGATACGTCGAGCTTCGTCGCCCTGGTCTTGCTTTCGGCCGCGCTCGCGCTGATCGGCGTCCTTCTGGCGATCATCGGGCTTGTCCGGCTCTGGCAGGTGGCGGCGATCGGCGGGGTCGCCTCTGTCGCCGCGCTCTTCTATGCGCTGCTGCCGCTCGGCGTCGCCGGCTATGCGCTGGAAAGTTACGCGACCAAACCGGCGCTGAGCGACGTGACCACCGACCTTGCCGATCCGCCGCCCTGGATCCGCCCGCCCGAAGGGGAAAAGGGCTGGCTGAAACCCCGTGCACCCGGCCCCGCCGACCGTGCCGCGCAGGCGGAGGCCTATCCGGCGCTGACCGGGCGGCGTTATGAAGGCGCGCTCGACCGCGTTCTCGCCGGCGTCCGCAAGGTCGGCGACCAGATGGGAATCCGCTTGACGGACGAGCAGGGCGTGGAAAATGCCGAGCGCGACATCGAAGATCTCGGCCCGGCGGGCAAGCTGTCCGAAGAGCCGCCCGGCGATGACGGACCGGTACCGATCCCCATGGCGCGCCCGGAGATGATCCTGCCGGAGGACCGGCCCACCGGTCTGCGCGCCAGCGACATCCTGCTGCAAGGCGAATGGCGCAGCCTCGTGGTCGGCGCCCGCTATGACCTCGTCATCCGGCTGCGCGAAGAGGCGGAGACCACCTTCGTCGACATCCGCACCGCCGCCCGCTTCGGCCCCCATGACCTCGGCACCAGCGCCGCGATCGCCGAGCGCTTCCTGCATGCGCTCGACGCCGAACTGCTCGGCATCGCCGGCGATTGACAACCGCGGCTGCCAAACGTCGGCGCTGCAAGGGGTCAGGGATCAACCCAATAGGTCCCGGCCAGCGCCGGAGCGCCGTCGGTCTGGACGGTGCCGCTGGCCACCAGATCTTCCAGATGCGCAAAGACGGAGAGGCCGGCTGCGCCGTGCAGCCGCGGATCCGTGGTGGCATAGATGCTGCGCACCATCTCCGGAATATGCCGGTCTCCAGCCCGCACCCGGTCGAGCACGGCGCGCTCGCGCATGCGGCGATGGGTGCGCAGGCCGCGCAGGAAGGCTTGCGGCGCCGTGAGCGGGCCACCATGGCCGGGCAGGTAGAGCCGGTCGCCCTCCCGCGCCAGCATCTTGTCCAGCGAGGCCATGTAATCGCGCATCGATCCATCCGGCGGGGCGACGATTGAGGTCGCCCAGGCCATGACGTGATCGCCGGAAAAGACGATGCCGGTCCCCTCCAGCGCGAAGGCGGCGTGATTGGCCGTGTGGCCCGGGGCGAGCAGCGCCGTCAGCTGCCAACCCTCGCCGAACACGGTCTCGCCATCGCCGAGCCGCCGATCGGGCGAAAAGTCGAGATCGGAACTTTCGGATAGAAGGTTCTGCTCGCCGAGATGCAGGGCACGAGCCGCACGGTGCGGACCTTCGGCCACCACTTCCGCGCCCGTCTCGGCCTTCAGCCGGCGGGCAAGCGGGGAATGGTCGCGATGCGTATGGGTGACCGCGATATGGCTGACCGGCCGCCCGTCGATCGCCGCCATCAGCGCGGTAAAATGCGCCTCGTCCAGCGGGCCGGGATCAATGACGGCCAGGCTGCGCGTGCCGATGAGATAGGTGTTGGTGCCCTCGAAGGTCAGTGGGCCACGATTGCCGGCCGTCACCCGCACAACCCCTACCGCCACCGGAACGGGCCGCCCATGATGAGGCGAGAACTCACGGTCAAACCGGGGCTCGGCCACGTCCTCGCCCGGCGTGTCCGTCTGATCGTCCCGCTCGCTCATGCTCCATCCTCGTCTTTCTCGCGCAAAGGCGCAACTTCCCCGTTGTCGCTGCCTCAAGCCTTTGCTATCAGGCGCGCGACGGATGGGCACGCGAGAACCGCTTTGCTCCACTGTCTCCCAAGGTTTGGGGCGTAGCCAAGCGGTAAGGCAGCGGTTTTTGGTACCGCCATCCCCTGGTTCGAATCCAGGCGCCCCAGCCATGACTTCGATGATCGCAGCAATCGGAAACGGTGTATGCTGTAGAGGCTCGCTTGAAGTAGCTTCAGCCCTCACGCCTCTTCCCGCTGAACCTCTCTCCGCCCCCGATACTGCGCCGGATCGGGTACCGGAACGGCGGCCATCAGGGCGCGGGTATAGGGGTCGCTGGGGGTTTCGAAGACGGCGCGGCGGGTGCCGATCTCGACGATCCGTCCGGCGCGCATCACGGCGACATGATGGGACATCTTCTCGATCACGGCCATGTCGTGGGAGATGAAGAGATAGGCGAGCCCCATGCGCTCCTGCAGCTCGAGCATCAGGTCGAGCACGCGGGCGCGCACGGAGACGTCGAGCGCCGCGACGCTCTCGTCGGCGACGATCAGCTTCGGTTCGAGCGCCAGCGCCCGGGCGATGCAGATGCGCTGGCGCTGGCCGCCGGAAAATTCGTGCGGATAGCGCTCGGCAGCGTCTGGCGTGAGGCCGACGCAGCGCAGGAGCTCGGCAACCTTGTCGCGCCGGTCCGCCTTGGTTCCGATGCTATGGATCACCAGCGGCTCGGCAATGGCGGCGCCGACGCTCATGCGCGGGTCAAGCGAGGCATAGGGATCCTGGAAGATCATCTGGGCGGCGCGGCGGATTGGCCGCATGATGGCGCTGGAGGCGGAGGGAAAGACCTCCTGGCAGGCAATCCGCACGCTGCCCTCGAAGGGAATGAGACCGAGCACCGCCTTGCCGGTGGTCGATTTGCCGGAGCCGCTTTCGCCAACCAGGCCGAGCGTCTCCCCCGCCTTGAGCGTAAAGCTCACGCCCGTGACGGTCGGCTCCGGCGGCTGTCCGCGGTGGAGCCAGCCGGTCTTGCGGCCATAGGTGACGGAGAGATCGGCAACCTCCAGCACCGGGATCGGGAGGGGCGCCGGGGCGATTGGTGCCGCAGAGACCCGCGGCGGGGCGTCCGTCCCGGCAAGCGCGCCGAGACGCGGCACGGCCGCCAGCAGCTGCTGCGTATAGGCCTGGGCCGGACGCTGGAAGATGTCGAGGACCGGACCCTGCTCGACGATCCGGCCGGATTGCATGATCGCCACGCGGTCGGCCATTTCCGCCACCACGCCCATGTCATGGGTGATCATCAGGATCGAAGTCTGGAACTCATGGCGCAGCTCGCGCATCAGTTTCAGAATCTGCGCCTGCACGGTGACGTCCAGCGCCGTGGTCGGCTCGTCGGCGATCAGCACCTTCGGCCGGCAGGAGAGCGCCATGGCAATCATCACGCGCTGGCGCATGCCGCCGGAGAGCTCGTGCGGATACTGAGTCAGCCGCCGCGCGGGGTCGGTCATGTGCACGGCGTCGAGCATGTGGCGGGCAACCGTCTCCGGGCTCTCGGTCAGGCCCTGCCGGTGGGCGCGGATTGCCTCGGTCAGCTGCGCGCCGATTGTCATCACCGGGTTGAGCGAGGTCATCGGCTCCTGGAAGATCATCGCGATCTGCCCGCCGCGAATGCTGCGCATCATCTGCTCGGACGTCCGCGTCAGGTCGAGATCGCCGAGGCGGATCTCGCCCGCGGTGACGGGGAGCGAGGCCTTGGGCAGGAGACCCATGACGGCAAGCGAGGTGACCGACTTGCCGGAGCCGGACTCGCCCGCCAGACACAGCGTCTCCCCCGCCGTCAGGTCGAAGGAAACGGCATCGAGAATGCGCTTCAGGCCCGTCGGCGTGCGGGCATCGACCGAAAGATCGCGAACGGAGAGAACCGGACCCTTCAGCCCCTGACTGTGCATGGTCACGAAAGAACGATCCTCGGGAAGTAGAAGGAGACGACCCAGTTCGGCAGGTCGACGATCTCGCTGATCCTGAGGTCTCCACAGACCGAGCAAAGCATATAGGCATCGACCGGGTTCAGGCCGTGTTCGGCGGAGAGCAGGTCGATCATTCGCATGACCGCTTCCTGCGCGCCCGTCATCAGGTCGGGGCCGATGCCGGTCGTCACCTCGTAGCCGGCGCCGTCGAGATGGCGGGTGACCGGCTCGGTCGTGGTGAAGCGGGGTGTCTTGAGGTTGGCGCCCTTTACGAGATCGAGCGTCAGCTCGACATTCATCTGGCTCTCGATCGCCGTGCCGCAGACCTCGCCGTCTCCTTGCGCGGCGTGGGTGTCGCCGACGGAGAAGAGCGCGCCCTCGACTTCGATCGGCAGATAGAGCGTGACGCCGGCCGTCAGGTCGCGAATGTCCATGTTGCCGCCGACGCGGCGGGGCGGGACCACCGAATGCAGGCCGGCCTCGGCCGGCGCAACGCCGATCGTGCCGGTAAAGGGCTTGAGCGGCACCTTGCCGCCGGGGCCGAAGGCGGCCGGGGCCATGGAGGCGGTGTCATAGGACCAGACATGCAGGGCCGGGTCCTTGAACTGGTCGGCGAGCAGGCCGAAGCCGGGGATGTTCGCCGTCCAGCCATGGCCGCTCGGATGGAACTTGCGGATCGTCACCTTGAGCGCATCGCCGGGCTCTGCGCCTTCCACATAGACCGGGCCGGAGACCGGGTTGATCTTGCCGAAATCGAGATTGGCGAGCGTGTCCAGCGTCGCATCCGCGCCTAGCTGACCGCCGGAGGAATCGAGGCATTCGAACAGGATGGTTTCGCCGGGTCTGGCGGTCAGTGCAGGGGCGAAATCCCTGTTCCAGCCGAAATTATGTTGCGCTCTGTGGATGGTATGGGTGCAGGCGACGCACATGATGGGATGCCTCCGGTGTTGGTCTTTTCTCTTTGCTCCTCCCCTGATGACAGGGGAGGAGCAGGGGGCATTGCGCTTATTGCTTCACGAAGATCGCGTCGTAATTGATGACGCGGGTCGGATCGATATAGATGTTGTCCGGGCCGCCCATGCGCGGCGACTTGGCGACGACGCGGCGCTCGTTGATGACGGGGACCCAGGGCGCATCAGTCATGATGTCGGTGAAGATCTTGCCCCAGGCGGCCTGGCGCTCGGCGACCTTGGCCGGGTCGGACATGGAGTCGGCTTCCACCGCCCGCTTGTCGAGCGCCTCGTTGCAATACCAGGACCAGTTCCAGCCGCCCTGGACCGCGCCGCTGCAGCCGAGGATTGGGCCGTAGAAGTTGGACGGATCCGGGAAGTCGGCGATCCAGGCCATGCCGCCCGACCACACCATCGGCGCCTCGCCTTCGGTGCCGCCGGCCGCGATCACATTGCCCTGGGCGAGTGCCCGGACTTCGGCCTTGACGCCGATGGCGGCCAGATCCTGCTGGATGGCCTGGGCGATGCGCGGCTGCGGGTCGGTGTTGGTCGAATAGAGCACGGTCTCGAAGCCATCGGCGAGGCCGGCCTCTGCCAGCAGCGCCTTGGCCTTTTCGACATCGAAGGCATAGCCGGTGAAGCTCTTGTCATAGCCCGGCATCAGCGGCGGCAGCGGCTGGTTGGCGGGCGTTGCGCGGCCGTTCAGGATGCGGGTGATGCGATCCTTGTTGATCGCCATGTTGATCGCCTGGCGGACCTTGACGTTGTCGAGCGGCTTGATGCGGGTGTTGAGCGTCAGATAGCCGGTGTGCAGCTGTTCCCCATCGACGATCATCTCCGCGCCATCGGCCGAGTTCTTGATCTCCAGGAATTTCGCCGGCGGAATGCCGTCGCCGGCAATGTCCACCTCGCCCTTCTGCAGGCGCAACAGGGCCACCAGCGGCTCCTGGCCGACCTCGACCGTCACCTTGTCGATATAGGGCAGGTCCTTGTTGAAATAGTCGGGATTGCGGTCGAAGACGAGCGTCTGGCCGATTGTCCAGTCCTTGAGGATGAAGGTGCCGGAGCCGACCGGCTTCTTGCCGAAATCGCCGGCGGCCGCCTCGACCGCTTCCTTCGGAACGACGGAGGCGAAATTGATCGCCAGGACATGCAGGAAGGTAGCGTCCGGCCGCGAGAGCTTGAAGATGACGGTCTGGTCGTCCGGCGTTTCGATGCCCGAAAGCGTCTCGGACGTGCCGCCGGAGACGGCGTCGAAGCCGGCGATCGCCCCGAAGAAGCCGGCGCCCGGCCCCTGCGTCTTCGGATTGACGGCGCGCTCGATCGAGTATTTCACATCCGAAGCGACGACGGTCCGGCCGTTGGAGAATTTGACGTTCGGGCGCAGCTTGAACGTATAGGTCAGGCCATCAGGGGCCACCTCGAAGCTTTCCGCCAGCGACGGGATGAGCTTGGCGGTGCCGGGCTCGTAATCCATCAGGCGAGAATAGAGGCTCTTGATCATCGACCAGTTGACCCAGTCGTAGCCGATGGCCGGATCGAGCGTCGTGATGTCATCCTTGTAGGTGACGACGATGTCGCCGCCCTTGGCGGGCGTAGCTTGAGCGCCGGCCGTTGCCGGCAGCAGCGCCATCAGCGCGGCTGTGGTGGAGGCGAGAAGCAGAGTTTTGAACATTTTTGTTCCCCTTTCGTCGTTGCTTCAGTCTGTGCGGATGCGCGGGTCGATGACCGGCGCAATCAGGTCGGCGATGAGGTTGCCGGTGATGATGGCGAGCGCCGAGGTCAGCGTGACGCCCATGATGATCGGAATGTCGACCTGCTGGATCGCCTGCCAGGCGAGCTGGCCGATGCCCGGCCAGCCATAGACGGCTTCGACCACCACGACCCCGCCCATGAACTGGCCGATATCGATGCCGATCATGGCGATGATCGGCAGGATCGCATTGGGCAGGACATGGCGCAGCGTAACGCGGGCCGCCGAGAGGCCCTTGGCGCGGGCGGTGCGGATATAGTCCTGGTTCAGCACATCGATCATCGCCGAGCGGACCATGCGCGCATACCAGCCCGCGCCGAGCAGGCCGAGCGTGGCGGCTGGCAGCACGATATGGGCGGCCGTGCCATAGCCCGACATCGGGAACCAGCCGAGCGTCGCGGCGAAGACGTAAAGAAGCAGCAGCGCCACGACGAATTGCGGCGCGGAGACGCCGACAAAGGCCGACATCATCACCACGCGATCGATGAGCCCACCGCGCTTGATGGCGGCAATCGCGCCAAGCAGGACGCCGAGCAGAACCTCGACGAAAATGCCGGCCGCCATCAGCGTCAGCGTGGCCGGCAGCCGGGCGGCGATCAGCGTCACGACCTCGGTCTTTTGGGCATAGGAGCGTCCGAGATCGCCTTGCACCAGCCCGCCGACATAATGGGCGAACTGGACGGGGAGCGGCTGGTCGAGGCCGAGCTCGCGGCGGATGTTTTCCACCGTCTGCGCCGTCGCGCTGCGCCCGGCGAGCATGCGCGCGGGGTCGGCGGGCAGGGCATAGAGGAGGACGAAGGTGATCGCCGCGACCCCGAACAGGATCAGAACGCATTGGACGAGGCGGCGGGCCAGCAAGGACAGCATCAGCCTCTTCCCCTCTGCGTCGGATCGAGAATGTCGCGCAGCGCATCGCCCACCAGGTTGAAGGCGAGCGCCGTCAGGAGGATCACGGCGCCGGGGAAGAAGACCAGCCAGGGGGCCGCCTGGAAGTAGCTCTGGCTCTCGAAGATGATGTTGCCCCAGGAGGGATCGGGCGGTTGCACGCCGATGCCGAGGAAGGAGAGCGTCGCTTCGAGCAGCACGGTGGTGGCGATGCCGAGCGTGCCCCAGACGATGGCCGTCGGGATGAGATGCGGCAGGATATGCAGGAAGAGGATGCGGCCGTGGCCGGCACCGAGCGAGCGCTCGGCGAGAATGAAGTCCCGCTCGACCAGTCCGCGCGTCTCGGTGAAGACGATGCGCGCCACCTGCACCCAGTTGACGAGCGCGATCACCATGGCGACGATCCAGAGACTGGGCTTGAGGAGCGCCGCGAGCACGATGGCGAGCAGCAGCGCCGGGAAAGCCATCATCAGATCGGTGAAGCGCATCATGAGATTGCCGGCCCAGCCGCGCAGATAGCCGGCGGTAATCCCCACGAGCAGGCCGATCGCCACCGCGACCCCATTGGCGACCAGGCCGATGACGAGCGAGGTGCGCGCGCCGAACAGCATGCGGGACAGGAGGTCGCGGCCGAGCGTATCCGTGCCGAGCGGAAAGGCCCCGCCCGGCGGCATCGGCGCGCCTTCGAGGGTCAGGCCGTCGAACATCTGCTCGTCCGGATTGAACGGGGCAAAGAGCGGCGCGCCGAGCGCGGCGATGACGACGAGCACGATGACCATGAGGCCGAACAGCGCCGCGGGTTGGCGGCCCAGTTCCTTGAAGATGCGCATCAGCCCGCCTCGCTCAATGTTTCCTGGCCGCCGACCAGCAGCGCCGCCAGCTGTTCGATCGCCATGCGCCGCCGCATGGCTGCGCTGCGCAGGAGGACATAGGCCTCGTCGTCGTCGATCTGCCGCTCGGCCTTCACCCGGTTGATGGCCGCAAAGACGATCGGACGCAGCTTCAGCCGCTCCTCCAGCCGCGAGATCCGCCCCTCGTCCTCGATGCGCTGCTCATAAGCCGTGACGGCGAGCACCAGCGCCGGATAGATGGTCGAAGCCGAGACTGGCTTCGGGATGAAGGCTGTCGCGCCGCAATCGATCGCCCAGGCGATGCGTCCCGGCGCTTCCGAGCCGAGAAGTGCGGCTACGGGGCGGGCAGGCCTACGCCGCGCCCAGGGCAAGAGCTCGTCCCAGCCGCGATCGGCATCGACGATCACGAGATCGGGCAACTGCTCGTCCGACAAAGGCAGCCATTGCAAAGCGGCGGAGATGCCGAGCAGGGTCAGCTGGCGGCGCAGTTTTTCGGTGTTGGCATCATCCTCCGCCAGGATCACGACGCGCCAGCCGGTGAAATTCGGCGTCCGGGCGATCATGACACCACCCGCAGCTGCGGCTCGCGGCGCGCATGGGTGCCGGTCAGATAGGGATCGGCGGCGATCGGCGGGCGGGACGCGATGACATCGAAGGCGCGCTCGCCATTGATCCGGCCGAGCAGGAAGGGCAGGGCCGCGTGGTTGGTGGCCGGATCGACGGTCATCGCGCCGAAGAGCCCGGGCCAGCTGCGCGCATGCACCTGCCGGCGCACGCTTGCCGGGTCGCTGTCGATCGAGGCTTCGATGGCGGCGATGCACATGGTGACCGCCGTATAGGCACTGGCGAAAATGCTGGAGACGCGGCGCGTGCCCGGCTTGTAGGCGCGAAGCCGGGCCTTGAAGGCCGCATTCTCCGCGCTGTCGAGCGTATCGAAATAGGAGGCGGCGCAGAGCTGGCCGACGGCCGCGCCGGCGGCGATCTCCTCGATCTCGCTTTCCTGCAAATCGCAGCTCGCCACCGGGCAATTCTCGGGCAGAAAGGCGGGATCGCGCTGGCCGAGCGCATGCATGGCTTCGAGAAAGGCGTAGCTGGAGGGGCCGATCAGGTTGTTGAGGATGAAGCTCGGGCGCTTCTCAGCGATGTCGGCGATGATGCGCTCGACCGCGCGTTCCTCGAGTGGCAGATAGCGCTCGCCGAGCACCGTGCCGCCGGCATTGCCGACCAGCTCGCGCGCCAGCCGGTTCATTTCCCAACCCCAGACATAATTGGCGCCGACCAGATAGGGGCGGGCGCCATAGCGCGGGATGAGATGCTCGAAGAGAGGGATCAGGTGCTGGTTGGGACAGCCGCCGATATAGATGACATTCTCATTCGCCTCGAAGCCCTCATAGGGGCACATATACCAGAGCAGCCCGTCATGCTTCTCGACGAGCGGCAGCACCTCCTTGCGCGCGGCGGAGGTGATCGTGCCGATGATATGCCGGCAGCCGCTGTCGCGGATGAGGCTGCGGGCGCCCTCGAGATAGGCGGCAAGATCGGCATGCGGATCGAAGAAGACCGGCTGGATGCGCGTGCCGCCGGCACGGCGATAGTCGTGAAAGGCAAAATCGACGCCATCGAAGGCATCCCGACCCATGGCGCCATAAGGGCCGGTGGTCGAATAGAGAATGCCGATCTTGACTGGGTCCAGCATAAGATTTCCAAACACAAAAAAACCCACAACGCGGATCCCGGAAGCCGGGGCGTTGTGGGGCCGTATTGCCCGCTGGCGGATGTCGCCGATGTCACACCACGAAGCGCGGTGCCTCAATGATGAGCATGATTAAAATCTATCCATCGGTTGGTTGTCAAGCACGGATACGGCGAATGTCCGAAGTCGGTAGCGGAGATTTTTCGCCTTGGCGGAGCAGGTTTCCACCACGGTCGATCAAAGCGTCCTCAACGGTCGCCGTCTTCGGTTGGTCCGCCACGGTCGTAAGCAAGCGAGACTGGATCCGTGCTGTGCTTCGGACGCTTTACAGACAGCGAGTTCCTTGGGCCGTTCCGTCCACACCACAAAGGCTCAATCGGCGGTAAAGCGATGCTCCCCATCGGGCGCAGGCTCGGCGAAGACCGTCATGCCGGTTTCGAAGGGTGTCTCGCCCGCGGTTCGAACGACGAGGCTGCCGAGAACTGGGACATCAAGATAGAGAACGGCGTCGGCACCGAGGCGTTCCAGATGACGAATCCTGCCCTGCCAGCGGCCTTTCTCCGGCGAGAGGCGGATATGTTCCGGGCGGATGCCATAGGTCGAGCATCCATAGGCGCGCGCAACCTCGCCGCCATAGAGGTTCATGCGCGGGCTGCCGATGAAGCCGGCCACGAAGGGGGTCTTCGGATGCCGGTAGAGCTCCATCGGCGTTCCCACCTGCTCTATCCGGCCGCCATTCAGCACGACGATCTTGTCGGCCATGGTCATGGCCTCTACCTGATCGTGCGTCACATAGATCATCGTCGCCTTCAGCCGCGCATGGAGTTCGGTGATTTCCAGGCGCATCTGGGCGCGCAGCGAGGCGTCGAGATTGGAGAGCGGCTCGTCGAACAGGAAGACCTTCGGATCGCGCACGATGGCGCGGCCGATCGCGACCCGCTGTCTCTGCCCGCCGGACAGCGCCTTCGGCTTGCGATCGAGAAGGGCCGTCAGCTGCAGGCTTTCGGCGGCGGCCCGCACCTTCGCCTCAATTTCCGCCTTCGGCCGGCGGGCAAGCGACAGGCCGAAGCCGATATTCTCGGCCACCGTCATATGCGGATAGAGCGCGTAGCTCTGGAACACCATGGCAATGCCCCGGTCAGCGGGCTCGGCATGCGTCACGTCCGTCCCGCCGATCGAGAGCGAGCCGGAGGTGGTCTCCTCCAGGCCGGCGATGATGCGCAGCAGCGTGGACTTGCCGCAGCCGGATGGACCGACGAAGACCACGAATTCGCCGGACCTGATCTCGAGGTCGATGCCCTTGATGACCTCCAGTGCCCCGAAGCTCTTGCGGATCTTTTTCAACGCGACATCGGACATGCGCTTATCCTTTCACGGCGCCAGCCGTCATGCCCGCCACGATCTGCCGGTTGAAGAAGATGAAGACGACCAGCGGGGGAATGGTGACGAGCAGGATGTTCATGAACAAGAGATTGTACTGGCTCGTATACATGCTCTGGAAATTGTAGAGCGTCAGCTGGACGGTCACATTGTCCTTGCCGGGCAGGTAATAGAGCGGGTTGGTGAAATCGTTGAAGATGGCGATCGACTGGACGACGATGTTGGTGACGGTCACCGGCTTGAGCAGCGGCAGGATGACGCGCAGGAAGATCTGCCAGGGCTTCGCCCCGTCGATCCGCGCCGCCTCGTCGAGATCGCGCGGGATGGTGGAGATGAAGGAACGGTAGAGCAGGGTGGAGAAGGACAGGTTGTAGGCGACCTGGATCAGCATCATGCCACCGATCGACTTGAAGAGCCCGATCTCCTGCAGGAGATGGATGGTCGGGACCACCGCCGGCGGCATCATCAGCCCCATGAAGAGGGCGATGGCGGCCACCGTGTTCCAGGGCGTCGCCCGCCGCTGCATCACATAGCCGACCATGGCCGAGAGCAAGATCAGGATCGAAACGGAGACGACCGTGATCAGCGTCGAGTTGAAGTAGGCGAGCAGCAGCTGGTAGTCGCGCGCCTTGAACACCGCGACGAGGTTGTCCCAGAACATCCACTCTTTCGGCAGGCTGAAATCGAGCCTCGAGGCTTCGGACTTCGACTTGCCGGCCTGCAGGGCCACGAAGACGAAGGGCAGCACGAAGATGATGGTCGTCAACACCAGCGCGATGGCGCCGGTGACGAGTGGGCGCGTTCTGCTCATGACTCCACCTCGCGCCGATTGAAGATCAGCGACAAGGGAAGGATGATTGCCGCGATCAGTGCGAAGAGGATCACATTGCCGGCCGTCGACAGGCCGTAGAAGCCGGCCTGGTACTGCTTGTAGATGACGGAGGCGATCACATCCGACGAAAAGCCCGGTCCGCCGCGCGTCATGGCCCAGATCAGGTCGAAGGAGCGCAGGCCGCCGATCAGCGACAGGGTGACGACGGTGATGGTTGCCGGGCGGACCAGCGGCAGGGTGATGCGACGGAACTGCTGGGCCCGCGTCGCGCCATCGATGCGGGCGGCCTCGTAATAATCCGGGCTAATGGCCGAGAGGCCGGCGATGAAGATGAGCGTGGCGAGACCGACGCCTTTCCAGAGATCCACGAGCGCCACGGAGAACAGCGCCAGGGCGGGATTGGTGAGCCAGCCGGGCCCGGCGATGCCGATCGCGCCGAGTGCGACATTGATGACGCCGCGGGTCGGGTGCATCAGCACGGTGAAGGTGATGCCGATGCCGATGGTCGAGACGAGCACGGGAAAGAAGATCATGGTGCGAAGCAGCCCCCGGGCGACGATGTTGCTCGTCAGCAGCACCGCGAGCAGCAGGCCGCAGATCGTCTTCAGGCCGGAGGTGGTCACCGCATAGATCAGCGTGTTGACCAGCCCCTGCACCAGAAAGGGCTCGGAAAAGAACTGCCGGAAATTGTCGAGGCCGATGAACTCCGCCGTCGTCAGATCCCAGCGCGTCAGGCTGTACCAGAGCGAGGTGACCGTCGGCAGCAGGAAGAGGACGCCATAGACGATGGCGGCCGGCAGGAAGAACCACAGGGGATAAGGGGACGGCCGCGAAGGGCGACGAATCTCAGGCATTTCTCCCTCTTTGCGCAAGAGCCTGATCTGTCCGCGCGGAGTCCGGAGAGTACTGCGCGGTGCCGATTGGAGCGATTTGCTTTCCCTCACGCAAGCCGGGGCGACGCCTCCGGCTTGCGCGGTCGAGCGGGAGCTTACCAGTTGGGCAGACCGAGCTGCTTGGCCTGCTTGCGCACATCCTCGACATAAAGCGCGGCCGCTTCCGCCGGCTGGCGAATCCCGGATCCCACTTCGACGGTGATCTGTTCCAGCGCCGGCCCTTTGATCGGCGACACGAATTCGAGCGCTGGGGTAATGCCGCCATCGGCCGCGAAATAGGGCAGCATATCGCTCACGGCCGGCGGAACATCGGCTGGCAGGTCGCAGCCGTCGACAAGGGAGGGGCCCTGCGGCGCGTTGGTCTCGACCATGATTCTGCAGCCTTCGGCGCTGCCGACGAAATCGACGAACTTGCGGGCCTCCTCCTGGTTGGGGCTGGCGGCCGGGATGTAGAGCGCCGTCGGCATCCAGACGGTCAGGCCGTTCTTCGACGCATCGTCGCCGGGCTGGGCGAAGAAGCCGACATCGCCGAGGTGTTCCGGATAGTTCTGTTTGAGCGCGCCGATCGCAAAGGTCAGCATCGGGTAGTGGGCGGCCTCGCCGGTGGCCACCATGCGCAGCCCGTCATCATAGCTGGCGGCGCCGAAATCCTCGTTCATCAGCCCGGCATCGTGAACCGCCTTCAACCGTTCGAAGCCCCTCAGGGCCGCCGGCGTCGTGGCATATTTCGCCTTGTTCGCCGTGTAGTCGGCCGCGAAATTCGGGACCTCGATTGCAAGGTTGTGGAAGTCGGCCAGAATGAAGAGCTGCGAGGTCCAGGTGTCGCGGTAGGTCTGGGCAACGGCCACCTTGCCGGCCGCCTTGATCTTCTCATTGTTGGCCATGAAGTCCGCCCATGTCTTCGGAACGGTGAGGCCGAGCTCGGAGTAGATCTTGCGGTTGTAAAGCAGGCCGCCGCCCATCGTCGTTCCGAAGGGCACCGCATAGACCTTGCCGCCTGCGCTGACCACGGTCTTGAAGTCCTGCGAGATATGAGCCTGTGCGGGCAGGGCGCTGAGATCGGCCAGCATCTGCGCCGGCTTCAGCGCCTGCATCAGCGAACCGGAATTGTAGATGAACAGATCCGACATCTCGCCGGTGGCGAGCCGGGTCTTGACGATGTTGTCGCCTTCCCCGCCGCCCGGCCGCTGCTCGATCTCGATCGAGACATCCGGTGCTTTCTCTCCATAGGCCGCCACCAGCGCTTCCGCCGCCGCGACCGATTCCGGATTGTTGTCGATCAGAAAGCTGAGGGTGGTTTCGGCCATCGAGGGGCCGGCCGCCATCAAGGCAATCAGGGCCGATGCGCCGGCAAGAATTCGCTTCATGCGGTTTGTCATGACGTTCCTCCTCTGAACGGGTGACGAATGGACACGAGTGGCAAAGTCTCGGAATGCTCCTCCCGGCTCGCTCCTCAACGAGGCGGGAGGGTAAAATCCAGCCGGTGCGTTCCGGCCGGAATGGTCGTTGCGCCATCGATGCGGACCCCGTCGAGATGGGGCTCGCCATGCCGCGCGCCGGGCACGAACCGGCCGGTGCAGCCTTCCGGCAGGGTGAGCTCGTAGCGCACCTGGTCGCCCTCGCAGGTCCAGGCAACCGCGATGCGGCCCTGGCGCACATCGTGATGGGCGCGCACCGGTGACAGAGCGCGAATAGGCGCGGGATCGATCACCATCTCGTCAAAGCCAGGGACCTCCGGCGAGGGCGCAATGCCGGCCACGCTTTCGAACAGCCACTGGCAGACCGCGCCATAGGCATAGTGATTATAGCTGTTCATCTCCGGCTCGTAGATGGTGCCGTCCGGCGCCATCGAATCCCAGCGCTCCCAGATCGTCGTCGCCCCCTGCGACACCTGGTAGAGCCAGCCGGGGACCTTTTCCTGCAGGAAGACGCGCTCGGCCAGATCGTCCATGCCGAGCTTGGTGAGCGCCGGCAGCAAGGCGGGCGTGCCGATGAAGCCGGTGCCGATCGTATAGTCCGCATCGACGATCACCCTGCGGAAATGCGCCTTGGCGGCGTCCACCTTGTCCGGCGGCACGAGGCCGTAGAGGAAGGCGAGCGCATAGGAGGTCTGGTCGTTATGGGCGAGACGGCCCGCGGGCGTGATGAACTCGAGCGCGAAGGCCGCGCGAATCGCCTCGGCCCGCTCCTTCATCCGGGCCTCCAGGTCCGTCTCGCCGAGCACGGCGGCGATGCGTGCCAGAAGATCGGTCGAGATGAAGTGGTAGAGCGTGGCGGCGCAGTCATCGGCAATGGTCGGCCGCGGCTTGCGATTGTCGCCGACCGGCTGCAGCCAGTCCCCGAAGGTGAAGCCGCGATCGCCCCAGCGGGCAGGCGGGCGGACCACCGGTCCATCCGAGATCGACCAGACGAAGTCGACCCAGCGCTGCATGGCGCCGAGGCATTCGGACAGCACGGCCTTGTCGGCATAATGCGTGTAGAGCACCCAGGGGATGACGACGATCGCATCGCCCCATCCCGTCGACCCGGCGAAGCCTGGAAAATTCTGCGGGTGCAGCCGGGTCGGATCCGGCGAGAAATGCGGGATCGCCCCGTCCGGGCGCTGATCGGCCATGACGTCGCGCAGATATTTCCGCAAGAAACTCTGGCTATCGGTCAGCCAGCAGGCGGTGGCGGCGAAAACCTGGGCATCGCCGGTCCATCCGAGGCGCTCGTCGCGCTGCGGGCAATCCGTCGGCACCTCGATGAAATTGGCCCGCTGCGACCAGATCGTATTCAGCACCAGCCGATCGACCAGCGGATTGGCGGACGTGAACCCACCTTTGAGCTCCGAGACCGAAGAGATCGGGATGGAGCGGATGGCCACGATCTCCGCTTGTCCCGACAGGGTCACCCGCGCATAGCGAAAGCCCTGAAAGGTGAAGATCGGCGCATAGGTTTCCACCTCGCCACCGCGGAGCGTGTAGTGCAAAACCGCGTCCGCCGAGCGATAGTTGCGATTGTCGAAGTGACGGTCGGGCCCGAGCACCTCCGAATGTTCGACGTGCACCTCGTCACCGGCCGCGCCGCGCACGCTGAAGCGCACATAGCCGCCGACATTCTGGCCGAAGTCATAGACTGTCCGGCCCTCCGCATCCGTCCATCTGTCGACCGGCTCCAGCGCCGGCAGCTCACGCACCGGGCTCGTCTCATGCGCGACCAGTCGACGCTCGTCGAAACCCAGCACCTCGGTGCCATGCGTTTCGGCCGGCGGCTCCAGCCGGGCGTCGTAGATCTCGCCGAAATAGATCCCGGCCTTGCGGATCGGCAGCAGGCCGCTCTTCCAGCTGGCATCCGTCTTCGCCAGCGTCTTCGCGCCCAGACGAAGCTCGGCGATCGCGGCCGTCCGCTCTCCCCAGCAATTGGCGATCGCATCGGTGCCCCACATGATCGGCGAGCGGAACCAGCCATCGCCGAGCCAGATCTCGATCCGGTTGTCGCCGTCGCGCAGCAGGGCCGTCACGTCATAGGTCTGATAGGCGATGCGTGCATCGTAATTGGTCCAGCCTGGCGTCAGCAGGTCTTGGCCGACGCGGGCGCCATTGATGAAGCAGCGGTAGAGCCCAAGCGCTGAGATGAGCAGGGTGACAGGGCCTTCGCCGCCCGCATGGCGAAACGTGGTCGAGACAAAGCTTGCCGGCGTGCCCTGACCTTGATCGGACAGGGGCGCGATCATCTCGCCGGTCCAAGCCTGGGGGCCCTGATCTGCCGTGCCCTGGCCGGCATTCTGGCTGCCGCGGGGACGCACCGGTTCGAAGTTCATGAGACCCTCCCTGATCTTCGTAGAACGTTCTCCATATAACGTTCTACATTTTGCGTCCGGGTGCAATAGAAATTTTGCTGACCATCTGCCATGGTGCGTTCGAGCGGACGGACGAACTGTCTGCGGATCATGAAAAACTGGATGACGATGGACGACCTTGCCAAGCGTATGACGAAGGATCGCGTGACGATCCGCACGGTCGCGGCCCATGCCGGCGTCTCAGTCGCAGCCGTGTCGAAGGTCATGCGCAATGCCTATGGCGTCAGCGAGGGGCTTCGCGCCAAGGTGGCGGAATCGATCGAGACGCTCGGCTACCGTCCGTCGCGCGCGGCCCGTGGTCTGCGCGGGCGCACATTTACCATCGGCCTGCTGCTGATCGACATCCGCAACCCGTTCCTGCCAGAGGTGATCGGCGGGGTGAACGAGGTGCTTACCAAATCGCACTATCAGGCGATGATCGGTGTCGGCGAGGCGCGGACGCAGCTGGAGACCTCGCTCATCGAGTCGATGATCGACTACAAGATGGACGGGCTGATCCTTGTCGCGCCGCGGCTGCCCTCGGATGTCATTGCCGGCTTCGCCGAACAGATCCCGATCGTCACGGTCGGCTATCACGATGCCGAGGCCACCGCTTTCGACACGATCAATGCCGACGATCAGCGCGGCGCGGAACTGGCAGTCGAAGCCCTCGCATCCTATGGCTACAGGACGGTAGAGATGCTGAGCCTCGGCCAGCGCGAGGGCCATCGCGTCTCGGTCGTGCGCCAGAGAGAGATCGGCTTCGCACGCGCCATTGAGCGCGCCGGCCTTGCATCAAAGCCGGCCATTATCGGCATCCCACCCGACTCGCCACAGCGCGAACAGGCGCTGCGCGCCTTTCTGATGCGATCCGACCGGCCGCGCGCCGTCTTCTGCTGGAGCGACCTCGACGCCATTACCCTGCTCAGCGAATGTGCCGATCTCGGCATCGCCGTGCCGGACGATCTCGCCGTCATCGGCTACGACAATTCGCCGCCGGCCGGCTGGGGCCTCGTCAATCTCGCCAGCATCGACCAGACCGGCCGCAACCTCGGCCGCACCGCCGTCCACACCCTGCTCTCCCGCATCGAAGGCAGAACCACGCCCATCCATCTGCAGGAACAGCCGATCCTGGTGGAACGGCGGAGCCTTGGCCGGGGCGGCGTTGGGGGGTGAGGGCAGGGGAGGGTCGACCCCGTCGAAATAGATGGGCAAAGAGACCGGCTATGGAGTAGCTCACAGCCGCCCGCCAGAGCGTTTTCAGCCTTGGCGTGATCGCGTCCTTTAGGATCATCGAAAAGATCAACAAACCCGGAACGCTCGTGGTGATACTGGAAGCACCACACGTGTTCTAAAGCATTTCCGGTGAACTCCTTTCACCGGAAATGCTTTAGATCCCTGTTTATACCGCATTATCCGACGCCGAAGCGATCTCGGATCAGCTGGAAATGCTCTAGGTCAGGCTGGTGTGAAGGGCTTCGAGTGCCAGGCGTTCGAAATGCGCCTTTCGCCTTAACTCATCCTCCAGGCGAAGCACGCGCTGCGCCTCGCTCCGCAGCCAACCATCCTTAGTGTTGTTCACCACTGACCAGAAGCTCGTTGGCGGAGAGTCCGAATGTCCCATCGCTTCCAAGGCTGCAGCGCATTGCTGAGCGATGTTGACGACGTCCATCATTTCGAAGAGGCCAACAGCATCGGGTGCAGCTTCGCTGCCGACGATGCTGTCCCACGAACTTTTCGAGAGCGCGTCCCGACAGACAGCAACCCCGCGGCGCCAGGCTTCGCCGGCGGCCTCGGTGTCACGACGCATGAAGTGGAAGCGTCCGCAGCGATAAAGAGCGCCGATGGTCTTTGTCGCGATCGATGGAGCAAAATCCAGTGGCGAACGCTGGGCGCAGGCATGGAAAGCTCCGTAGGCCGCCTCGGCCTCACCGGAGACCTCGTGGAGAAGTCCCTTCAGGAAGAGAAGCGAAATCTCCCAGCGGACCATGATTGGGCTCTGCTTCTCGACGCTGGAGAGATGGGTGTCGATCGATTCAATCAAGGCTGCGCTGTCCGTAACGTCGACCGTCAAGTCTTCGAGCGCTGCATGCCCGAGGACGGCAAGGCAGGCGGCATGATCGGCCGTGCCGGCGGGATGTCGATCGAGAGCCTGCCGAGCCACGTCCGTTCTCACCTGGCGATCGCTCAACCGCCACGGCCTCAGTTTGCCATGTTGGACGAGAGCAGGAATGAGCCACGGGTTTTCATATTGCTCTGCAAATCGGGTGAGCTGCCAGTCCGCAGACGGCATATGGCGATAATTGAATTGTTCGAATGACGGGACTGTCTCAAGGAGGGGTGTCTTCATCCCAACGGCCAAGCACCATTCGCTATCGATCGAGAGATCGGCGGTAAAGCTCGCCTCGCCCGTCCACCGACCATGGCCGAAATGCTTGAAACCGCCCCCCGCCGTCTGGCCGATGGCCCGCTCTGGCAGAAAGAACTGCGTCATTTCCCGGTGGAGACGCTGCCAATCATAGACGTGAAGATGGAAGGGATTGGGATCGCGTCCCGTTTCGTCGACCCAGAGATTGGGGACACTGACCATGATGCGACCGCCGGGACGAAGCACGCGCCGCGCCTCCGCAAAAAAACCAAGCGGATCTTCGATATGCTCGACCGTCTCGAAACTGGCGATGAAGTCGATGGAATTGTCGGCAAATCGCGAGAGATCCTGAACGTCGCCCTGCTGATAGCCCAGTCGGTCCGACATGTCGTCGGCAAAGATCGCCGTTGCGTAGCGCACGGCCTCGTCATCGATATCCAGGCCGATGACCTTGCTTGCCCGGGTCGTCGACGCCATGACCCAGGCGCCATAGCCCATGCCGCAGGCTGCATCGAGGACAACATCCCCTGCGCGGATGAAATTCGACGCGAGCGCATAGCGGAAGATATGCCCATCGGACCGACGGCCATATTCGCGCGACATGTCCATGTGCAACTTTCGCTTGTCCATCAGCGCCGCAATCGGATAGGCGTCCGCTGCGTTCTTCGGCAGATGCTGGAGCGGGATGATGATGAAGTCGCGCTCGGAATCGAGCGCATGATACGGAACGACGGAGTAGTAGCCCGGATGCTTACGGAGATCCTTGCGGTAAGCAAAATCTTCAATGGCCGCCCGCTTGGCGACGGCCGAGCTTCCCACATAGGCAATGAAGCAGATGTTCTGTATAGCCCTAAAAGAAGCGTCTTCTAACGCAGCATCCCAACGATAATTGGCAAGGTTTTCATCGAATATGCCGAGTACGACGGATCGATATCTCTTCGATGCTCTTATGTTGTGAGACCGCCAGTCATAAAAAATAGGCTCACCATCCACCTCATAGCCCATTTCTCGAAGCCGGCGCGCTGCATATGGTGGAAACCCGACAAGCAGAATTTGACCTGCGGGAATGGTCCGCGATACGGCATCGAGCACCAGTTGCAGGTTTTCTTCAGTCAACATTCATAAAGTCTCACGGAGAATGGCCGCCCACACTCGAAGAGTAAGGCGCAGCTGTGTTCCGAAAGACTACTATTTCACAACGAGAAGGCGTTCAAGCGTCAGAAAGCCAGCGCTCACGGAAAAGGTCCTTTCCCCTCTCGAGGCGAACCACAAAAAGCAAAGCGCTAGCGCGCCGCCGACCTTCTAGAAAGCTCCTCTTTTACGTAGTGCGAAAACGCTGGCTCGTTGGCGATCCGATCAAAGTGCTGGGACAGCGAAGCCGTGGAAATCACTTCTCCGGCAGAGTTGCTGCGCTCGATCAGCCTCACCAAGAGAGGCCACTCCGTGACCGCTCGGCGATAGACGTCTTCGAAAAAACGTCCTGAATTGTCTGCCGCCGCTACTGATCCGCCAAGCACGCAGCTTTTGGCGATTATCCTTGCAATGTTCCAATGCTCTCCAAGCGGAACCCGAGCACGAAGTATCGAGGATGCGGTACCAAAGAATACCGCCAAATCGAAGTTGCGGCTTTTCATCATCAAGTAAGAGGCGGCAAACAACAATCCATCGCAAGGCAGTGAGAGATCGAAGCACGACGTTGCAGCATTCTCTAGAGTGCGGGCTGCGGCGGAGAGATCCTTCAGTTTTATTTTCTCAAGGATTTCGTTTGCCTGAAGGCTGATTAGATGGATATCGGACCAAACGTGCCCTCTTTGCCGCTGAAGGTTCAAGCAAGCAATCGTTTTCTGCAGATCTACGGTCACATCTGGAGCTATGTAGCCATGGTGAGGGTATTTACTGAACGAGATATCATTCTCTTGAAGGTGGCGTGCGAGGTCGCGATGGATATAATCCCATTTGCGCCTATTGGAAATCGCTCTGCCGAATATGCCCGAATAGATGTCCATGACGTCGGACTTACCAATCGCTAGGCTGTCATCGCACCACAGTTGATTCTCAATATATCCATCAACTAGTATATGATTGCTGGTACAGGCTTTTTCGACAAGTTTATCATCGAAATAATTTAAACGAAAGTCCGGGCGCATTCGCACGACGTAATCGAAGCGCTTGCTACGTTCTTTTTCGACTTTACGCTTGATTTCGTTCACCCGCCACAATTTGTAGAGCATTCGCAGAGAGTGAAGATCTTGTCTCTCTTCGTCGAACGACAAATCGAGCGTTGAAGCCTCCTCTATATCGATAATTGCATCGGGAAAATGGGCCTTTATTATGGACAACGAGTCAGCTGTGTGACCGGCGTTCGCAGAAGTCTCGATATAATTATATACCTCAGGTAGAAAATCGGTGATCCGGGCCGGGAGCCAGTCCCAGCTTAAAGCGCAGGCAACATTGGTATCGAACATCCGAAACAGCTGCGAAGGCGACAGATATCCGTCAGATCTTCTACCAACTTTGGACCATACGGAGAAAATGAACGTGGGCTTACTTCCGGCGGTCGCTGCCTTCAGGTTCTCAAACGAAGTCGCCACAGCCCGAAGCTGGCCAGACAGGCAGATACAGAGGTCCATGCTCACCTTCAATTTAGGAGAAATCGGATGGAAACGAGAGTGGTGTCGGCGTGTAAGGGGATATCACGCCCTTGGACGTAGCTTGCTCAAGACCATCGAGAAAACGATTGACGTCTTTGAATGGCAAGCCATTGAAATCGGTGAAGGCATACTCATACCAGCGCGAAGCAACAAGCCGGGCGATGGTTGATTCATTGAAGCGAAACTTTCTGACTGTCGCAGGATTTCCCACTGCGACGCCGTAAGGTGGCACATCCTTTGTCACTACGGCGTTAGAGCCAATAATCGCGCCATCGCCGATCCGAACGCCTCCGCGGATATACGCTCTCTCTCCAATCCAGACGTCGTTGCCGATCTCAATTGGCTTATGGCGAGCCTCATCGTTTTCACGCCACTCCACGTCAAAACCGCCTCTTGCTGCTGAGAAATTGCCCCCTAAAAACCCCCTGTCGTAGAACGCTCCAGACGTACTTACCCAATCGGTGGGATGCTCAACTGCTCCAAAATCAACGGCCGACGCAATAGAACAGTATCGGCCGATGGATTTTACGCGGTGGAGATGCGACCACGAATAAGAAAACGCGCCGAAACTTGTAGCTGAATCCAGCCAGAAACCACGAAACGCCCCGAACGGCGGTTCCATGGTAAAAGCTTCCGGGGCGAACACCTCCACCTCTGCGATATGAACGTCCAGATCGCGGAGGCGAGAGGCTGCAGCCGAGCTCATGAAAACAGAGGGCATAGCTCTCTTCCAGCTTAAATGTACTTTGCCAAATCGTCGCCGTTTCTGTGTACGTTGATGGCGACCGCAGAAGGATAAGAATTCGACGGCGCAAAATCATTTACGAGAAACCGCCGGCTGTGCGTCACCCCGAAGATTGCCGCATGCCAAGAAAGGCCAAGCGCAGCAAGTGCAGCCTCAGTTTTCGCTCGATAACGCTCTGGGCGGGATGTGACGAACACGATCTGCGCGCCGTTCCGGAGCAGTTGGCGCAATCTTTCCACGTTTTGCGTCAGCGGCACATCCTCGTCATCCCAAAAGGGAGCTGTGTACTGCCCTGCGTTCCTGAACACTACGCCATCAATATCCATGACATAAAGGCTGGAGGAGGCACGATATTCATTCCAAGCCTCGAGAGTACCAACATCATGATAGTCCTCCACATTGATGCCTTTAAAGACCTCGCCGGATCTGATGCCTTCAAGTATGACATGTGAGATGAACGGCTCCGCATCGCTACTATCTCGTTCCAAAGCCCCATAGAGTTCGAGATATCTCGCGGCCTCATTGAAGCCGTAGCCGCCGACGGAAATAAACGGAGAGCAAATATACTTCTCCCTTATTTCCTCAACGATAGAGTTCTCGTTCAGTATGACGAAGCTTTTGCCTGGGATGTTGCGGGTATCAGGAGCGGCACGTAGGTCCACAACACAAATGCTGTTTTCGAAGGGATCTACAGGCGTGGTGAACCAACTATCGCAATCTTTGATGAAGATTGACCCGGTGACCGATGCGCGCTTAACGATTTCGGCCACGGTCATTGCAGGACCCTTGGTCGTGTCCTCGAACTCTATGATTTCGACGTCTTTGCCCAATGCGCGTTTGATCGCCCCTCTTCCGCCCATTTCATTCAGGTGCGCACTCAGAGCGCCAATCACCAGTCGATGCTCTTTGTAGTCTCCGATCGAAGTGAGCGCCTTTTCAAGCATCAATTCTCCAGAGGGCGCTGTCAGCAACCATTTCGGACGCGTTCCCGGAAAGCGCGACGAACGGCCAGCAACAGGAAGGATTATGGTGCCATTTTTCATAGGTGCTTTCCGATCCTCAAAAATCTAGATGCGCTATATATGTAGCGAGCTTGTTGATTGTCTGTTCGTTGTGACTGTAGGGGAGAACCCGCAGCGCCTGTATGGCTTTCAGCGCGGGTAGGTGAGCCTTCGCTTCAGGGAATTGGTTCTCGATAGCGAGGGACACCTCGTCCGCCAAGTAGCGACAAATCATACTAAGCAATCGCTCTTCGGGTGAATGATGCCCCGCCCAGAGGGAACTTCGGAGCGACCATGCAATCTCGAGATCGTACACGAGCTTGGCGATGTCCATCCACACGCTCTCGAGCTCTCCATCCAGGAGATCGATCATCACTATCGTATTGTCGGAACGAAATATGATGTTCTCGAGCGTCATATCGCCATGACATTCGGTCAAAGGAACAGAGCCGAAGTCGTAGGCAGCCAGTCTATCGACGATGCTAGCCAGGTCCCGAACCTGACTGGAGCTATGATCGAAAATGACGTCGCTCAACCCTGAGATTTTTGATGAGAAAGCAGATTGTAAGCTGCCTTCTTTTTTTGTTCTATTTAGCACTTCAAGATGCATAAACAATGCGTGGACGAATTCGTTGATCCAAGATATCGGTCGAGACAGGCAGACCTGCTTGAAGTCGAGTCCTTGGACAAACTCCATATCATAGCTGAACGGGACTTTAGAAAATTCGGACGCTATCACCTTAGGGGTCGGAATGAGCGCCGCCAACCTTATTTGTTTTTCTGCCTGCCGCATCAGTCGTGGGCCGTAGACAGCATTCGGCGCGGACTTTCTCACAAAATAGTAGTCGGGAGCTTTGCAGAGACTTACCAAGCATCCGGAATGGCCGCTAAGCTCTTTGACGACCCGGTGAGATCTTGTCATTTTACGAGTTTCCGATGGTCTAGTGGTCGCATGGGCTACGGCAAAGCAGGCGGTATGTCCAGAAGGCGCGCTCTGCCAAGCCTATCTGATATTAACTATTGCCTCATTGAGGCTTACGTGAAACGCCCTGTGCTCAAACTGCCTTCTCCCTCTGCGCCCTGCAAAAGGCCAGCACCGCGGTGGTTGACGAAGAATCGGCGATGATCGGCTGGGCATCGTAGAAAAGGTCCCTTGTCCATGCCGGCAGATTTTTACCTTCCAGCATATTCAAGACGCCGTTGGCAATCACGTCGTTCTCCCACCGCAGCGTCCGGCTCGCCGCGAAAGTGATGCCGTTTTTCGACATGCGTTTGAGGGTCTTCGGCTCTCTCAGGAGGCTATCCGCAGCCTCCGCCAGAGAGGCGGAATCCTGGTAGGCGAGAAGAATCGAACCCGGATCATAGTCCAGAAGATTGTTGTAGCGATAAAGATCGATGGGAACGCACCCCGCTGCCATCATTTCATAAGGAATGCGCGACGGGTTTGTCGCGGAGATGCACAGGCCAACGGCACAGCGATTGTAGAGCGCATTCAATTCCTTCAGGTCGCTGATCATTCCGAGGTTGATGACCGGGAAGCCCGGATCGATGCTTTCGTCCGACCCGTAGACATAGATGGTCAATTCGGGCCGCTTTTGCTTGAGAAGACGTAGCGCCTCGATTCCAAGCCGGGGTGTGCGCCGGGGCTTGTTTGGCTGATAAAGGAAGCAGATCGCCTGTTCCCGTTTGATCGTCTCGTCGCGGAAATAGACCGAGGTGTCCACGCCCAGCCCGGCGCCGATGGAGGGCGCCGCATATTCGGTGGCGATGACGTGAGACAGCCAGTTGCCGATGGTGACGTGCTGCAAACCCATGGCGTAGCTGTTTTGGCAGACGATGAAGCCATCGCTCATCGGATTGAAGAGCGCTTCATAATCCTGCACGAGGTAGGCCTTGTGAGGGACCTGAACCAAATCTGCGACATAGGCAGCCGAATGCGCGACCGTGGCGAAGGCAACATCGACATTGATACGTCTGTGCCAGCGCGTGTGGAGAAGCGCAGGCGTTCCCGCCAGGTAGTCTTCGACGACCTGGATACCATCGCCAACGCCTTCGAGCATGATCTCCGGCTGTAGCCCGAGCTCGGAGAGCCGCCGAACGAGATTATAAATTGTCCGGTGGCCGCCGGATCCACGTATCGGCGGCGGCACGTAGACGGCCACACCCGCGCCCCGCGTGCGAATGGTGGGCGGCATGTGGAGAGCCGTGACCTCGGCTGGAGCTGCAAGCCGTCGCGCTTCATCGGTTTGTTCCCACCAAGTGCGCAGGGGAGCCTGTCGCACGCTGGCCTCGGGCCAGCGAGTCCCCGTCACGATGTCGTTGACCGCCTTATGCAGAGCACTGCCTTTGAGCTGCGTGAGGGCGGATGCGTTTTTGTGAGAGTCCCCCATATTCTTCACCTCGCCCAACCCGAAGGTCTCGTTGTGGTGAAGCCGATAGAAGAGATCGACGATTTCCAGTGGAGGCTGTTTGATCAGCGTTGCTATCGTCTCTTTCGAAAGGCGAGTCAGATCGGCGGCAGAAAGCCCATGCAAGCGAACATAGTCACACAGAGGGCCGAGAGCGCGCAGCATGCCCCTTTGCAGAGCGCCGACCTCCTTCATCACCGCTTCCTCGTCCTCGAAGATTGAACGGAGCGGATGATAGCTGTCGCCTTCCTGGCGATACCCGACCACGGAACCGCCGGGAACGTTGAAGATCATCTCAAGCGGCCCGACATCACTGACGGATAGCGGGTCGTCGCGGTTCGCATCGAAAACGAAACCGAATTTCTCGGTGTTGTCCGGCTGCTGGTTGAGGAAGCCGAAGAGCCCGAGATAGTGACCGCGCGTTGTGATCTCCGGCGCCAGATAGGCTAGATTATCCTGGATCGTCCCTCGCCAGCCGATGTCGCTGACAAGCTGAACCGGATTTTCGAAAAAGCCCTTATTTGCCAGGTATCCCTTGAGGTTGTCTCGCTGTTGGCTGATTTCTCCCTCGACATAGGTCTTGAAGGCTTTGTCGTTGAAGAGGTCCTTCACGCGCTTATCGAGCCACGGGTATTCGATGGGGGCTTCGAAGTCGATCTTGTGCCTGCTGCCGAAGGACGCGATCACCGCGAGATCGAGATTGAGCGAGGAGGCAAATCCCTTCAGCGATTGAATGCTGTACAGGTTCCAAAGCCGCATCAGTTCGCCGAAAGAGAGGTTGCGGAGCGAGGCGGCGAAGGTCGCGCGGCGGCTGACATCCAAGACTTCCGATCGAACGTTATGCAGGTTGAATGGGTTTTCTGCGACGATCCGATCGAAAACGTCACGGAAAAATACACCTTCGCGGGTGAAAAAGAACACTGTCTTCGCGTCGGAGCGGAGCGCGTCCTCAAGGATGCTGAGGCAGTAGCCGAAAACGATCGGAGCCAGCTTTGCGCCTATCCGCTCCAGTCTCGCAAGTTCGCCGGGTCCGACGCTGTTTGCAACATCCTGCGTGATCCGCCGCAGACGCTGTGCATGGAGATCTGGTCCCCCCTGCAGCCATGCGTGAAACGCCTTGCCGTACCAGGACTTCCTCTCTTCCTCGGCTGGCGACAGATAGAGAAAGCTGGAAATTGCCTTGCTCTCCGGCACGCGCTGGTCTGCTTCCCGGTTGTCACCGACATGATGCAGTTGCTCCGGCGGAATTCCGAAGTTCTGCAGGATGTGGTCGAACATTCGTCCACTGCGCTTCGTCAAGTAGGCGTCGCTCGAGCTGAAGCCTTGCAGAAAGTGATGGCCAAGCCCGTGATGGCTCAGAAGTGTCTTGAGGAACCCGGACGGCAGATAGAAATCGGACGCGAAGACCGCCGTTTGTTGAAGCTTTTCCAGGCAAGCCTTCGCATTGGCATCGGGGCGTGTCGAACGTGTCTCAGACAGATATTCATGCGCTTGCATGGCGCTCAAAATCCGTTCGGAGACGGATTCTGGTATCCCGGGCACGGTGACCATAGCCAGCCACCGTTGCAGAGCGTCATCGAACCGATACTCGTACTCATCGTTCGGAGCAGAACGGTTCTCGCTAACCCTGCGCGCTTCGAGAAGCACGCGAACATCCTTGAATACCGGGAGCAGATAGGGATAGGCGATCAGATAGAGCGCCCGCGCCGATTGAAGTTTAATTTCGTCCGGGTGGCAGTCACGACGAACGAGCGTATCCCAGACGTCGAAGGAGACCAGACTCGCTTCCGATCTGATATCGATCCCGATTGACCCGACTTCGGGGGGCGGGAGAGAAGCGTCGTCGGTAGATGCGTCGGCATCTTCGAACAGATTTGTGATTGCGTCGCCGTCAACTGCGTCCAGCGTGGAGGGGTGCGGGATCCGGTTAAGGCCGATGATGACAAACATATCGTTCGGCTTCGAGACGGTGAAGATCGTCCGAAGCCGCTCATCATGAATAATCTTCGTCAGAATCTCCAAGCGCGAAAGCCCTGCAAAGACTTCCTGGGTCCTTATCTTGTCGATATCCAGTTCCGGGTGAGGATCAAGGCCGACCTGTTCGGAATGGTCGATGAAGTGCACCAGCGGGTTCACGCTATGATCCCACTGCTTACCATTGGTCAACATATACCATGACACGTCGAAATAGGGATTCGGCCACAGTCCCTCGCGGTAACCGCATTCGACGAAATGCGTTAGCGCATTCGCTCCAGAGTGCTGGAGGGACGCGCGCTGCTCCAAATAGAATGCAGGCAGCACCAAAGGATGCGGCGAAAGCAGTTTCTTCGCTCCATGATGAAGAAAATGGCGAAAGGGATCTTCGTTTGCAGCGAGATCCTTCGCCTGAATGCGATACCAAGCCGGGTCGAAGAGCGGATGGGGAGACGCTCCTCTTTCGATTCCATAGGTAAGGTAGTGAGCAAGCGGTGACAGCCCCTTCTGGTCGGAGGGGGTGACACTCGCTTGATAATAAGGGGTGTTGAAAAGTGGATGCGGAGCGACACCCGTTTCGAAAGCATGCTTGATATAGTGTTCAACAGCTGCTCTCTGGCCGCTTCCCTCCACCTTGTGTCTTTCCCGGTACCAGTTTTCATCAAAGCAGCCCGAGCTGACGATCAGATCGACCTCCGATGATGGCTGCTTTCGAATCGGAAGGTCTGAAGAACCGACAGCTCGCACAACCATGCTAGAGAAGGCTTTTCTCGAAAAAAATTTGGACATTTCTGGTGCTTCCGATCGGTGGAGCTGAATAGTGGGCTCTGTCTAGCTCAAACTTTCCGACGATTTCAAGACAGGTGAAACAGCTTTAAGTAGGTGGATACTTACAGATCAGACCCGCGTTGCGTAAGTAATCGATGTAGATATTGTCCATAGGAACTCTTGCCGTATGAACGTGCCTGAACGAGAAGTGCCTCTGCGTCAATGTATCCAAGCCGGTAGGCGATTTCTTCCAAGCAGGCGATCTTGAAACCCTGTCGCCTTTCCAGCGTCGCAACGAAGTTCGTCGCGTCCAGAAGGCTATCCGGTGTACCCGTATCCAACCAGGCATAACCACGTCCCATGAGCTCGACGCAGAGCTCAGACTGAGCAAGATACCACTTATTGACGTCGGTGATTTCTAGTTCGCCCCGCTCGGAGGGTTGTAGATCAGCTGCGACGTCAACCACGCGCTCGTCGTAAAAATACAGCCCTGTGACAGCCCAAGCGGACTTCGGTATTTCCGGTTTTTCTTCAATGGAGACAACCGTCTTCTGGTCCGCGCCGAATTCGACGACGCCATATCGCTGCGGGTCGTTCACATGGTAGGCGAATACGGTCGCACCGGTTTCCCGGCCGATGGCTCGCTGCAGGAGCTGGCCGATGCCATGTCCGAAAAAGATGTTATCTCCCAGGATCAAGCAAGAGCGCTTGCCATCAAGGAACCGGGCGCCGATGATGAAGGCTTGGGCGAGCCCCTTGGGTTCCGCCTGGACGGCGTAGGAGATCTCGATTCCCCATTGCGAACCATCCCGCAATAGTCTCTCGAAGTGCGGCAGGTCGCTCGGCGTGGAGATGATGAGAACCTCTCTGATCCCAGCCATCATGATGGTCGCGAGCGGATAATAGACCATCGGTTTGTCATAGATGGGCATGAGTTGTTTGGACAGCACCTGCGTCATCGGATGAAGCCGGGTCCCACTGCCGCCAGCTAGGATGATCGCTCTCATTCTCGCGCCGCGTTTCTGTCGCGCTGGATCGCGGCGATGACCTTGGTCACGTCGTCTTGCCAGCACGGAAGACGAACACCATACCGTTCCATCAGCTTTCCGCTATCAAGGCTCGAATAGGCAGGACGGGAGGACTTGCTCTGGAAGTCACGGGTTGTAATCTCCTTCACGACAGTCCTCTGCACCCGTGGTGCCAGCGATTGTTTGAAGATGAAGCGAGCAAACTGCGCCCAATTCGTTTCGCCTGAACCCGCGGCATGGAAAGTCCCTCGGATCTTCCCATCCTTACTGCGGACAAGACGGAGGGCGATCTCGAAGATGGCCTCAGCGAGAGACTGGGCAGAGGTCGGTGTCCCCGTCTGGTCAGCGACGACATCAATCGTACTGCGTGCCTCAGCCAGCTTCAGCATCGTGGTTACGAAGTTTCTGCCATAGGGACTGTACAGCCAGGAGGTGCGGAGGATGACGTGATTGGGCTGTTCATCACGCACGGCACGTTCGCCCTCGAGCTTGCTCGCGCCGTAAACATTTAGCGGAGCGACGTCATCGGTCTCGCGATAAGCCTGCGTGGTCTTGCCGTCGAACACATAGTCGGTCGAGACATGGATGATCGGAATACCCCGCCGATTGGCCTCGCGGGCCAGAATGCGCGGTACCTTTCCGTTGATCTGGAAGGCCAGCTCCTGTTCCTCTTCAGCCAGATCGACATTGGTATACGCCGCAGCTGAAACGACGACGTCAGGCGCAGCTTGATCCAGGAAGGACGAGATCGCCTGATCTTCGGCCGTTGCGAAGTCGAGTTCAACGCGGCTTGAGCAGCACAGTAGAAAGCCCGCCCGTTGCGTCGCTGTTTCCTTCATCGACCGAGCGAGCTGACCATGCTCCCCTGTAACAGCGATTTTCACGCTCGACATCCTCAGATCGCCTTGCGAGGGAGGCCTAGCCTCTTGCCATCATAAGCACTGCGAAGTGGCTTCCACCAATCACCTCGCTGGAGGTACCAATCGACCGTCGCCGCCAGACCCTCCTCGAAATGAACGCGCGGCGCCCACATCAACTCCTGCTTCACACGTGAGGCATCGATTGCGTAGCGGAAATCATGCCCGGGCCGATCTTCAACATATTCGGCAAGGCGAATGTGCGGCGCTCTGTCGGGAAATCGGCTGTCCATGAGCTGACAAATCGTTTCAACGACCCGGAGGTTTGTCCGTTCGCTTGAACTGCCGATGGTGTAGGTTTCGCCGATGCGGCCCGAGGACGCGACAAGAACGAGCGCTCGAACATGATCGTCCACATGCAACCAGTCCCGGATATTCAGACCCTGGCCATAGATGCGAATTGGCGACTGCTCCAGAGCATTAATGATCGTAAGCGGGATCAGCTTCTCCGGAAATTGACGTGGCCCGTAGTTGTTGGAGCAGTTTGTGAGAATCGTGGGTAGGCCATACGTGCGATGCCATGCTTTGATCAGATGATCGGAGGCTGCCTTCGATGCCGAGTAAGGCGAGGAGGGGTCGTATGGTGTCTCCTCAGTGAAGTAACCGTCTCGACCCAGTGAGCCGAAAACCTCGTCGGTGGATACGTGTAGGAATCGGAACCGCTCCCTGTCCCGGCCTTTCAGCCTTTCCCAGTAACCGCGCGCGGCGCTGAGAAGGGAATACGTTCCGACGACATTGGTCTGGATGAATTGACCCGCTGAGACGATCGAGCGATCGACGTGACTTTCGGCAGCAAGATGCATGACCCAATCAGGTCGAAATTCCGCAAACGCGTTGCGCATGCGTTGTTCGTCGCAGATGTCCGCCTGAAGGAAGTTATGATTGGGCCGTCCATCCAGATCGGCGAGCGATGCGAGGCAGCCGGCATAGGTGAGCTTATCGACGGTCAGGACGTCGAAACCGCGTTCGAGAACAAGGTGTCGGACAAGCGCGGATCCGATAAAACCTGCCCCACCCGTCACCAGGACACGAATCTTCTGCATCTCAGGACGAAACATCTGGCTGCTCAGCAAGGATCTCTGCGAGATCGGCGAGACGTGGTTGTATTTGGTCTTTCGGTGAGACGATGGCCTCAGTCTCGCTTACCGGCCATGAAATCTTCAAAGCGGGGTCATTCCATGCGACGCCGCGATCATGGGCGGGAGAATAGTAGTTCGAGACCTTGTAGCTAACGACGGTTCTCTCGACCAATGTGCAGAAACCATGTGCGAAACCCGCAGGAATCCAAAGTTGCAAGCCATCTTCAGCCAGAAGAGTTCGAGACAGATAATGGCCGAAGGATGGCGAGGATGGTCGGATGTCCAAGGCCACGTCGAAGATTGCGCCGACCAGACATTGAACGAGCTTTCCTTGGCTCATCGGCGCGGTTTGAAAGTGAAGCCCTCGAACAGTTCCCCGTCGATTGCTGACCGATTGATTTTCCTGCACAAAGGCGATCGGACCGATTTCCTTCTCGAACTGCGAATGCCGGAACATTTCTCTGAAAATGCCCCGTTCGTCCTCGATCGAGCGAGGCTTGAGCAGCCAGACATCTGGAAGTTCAAGGGGTTCAAAAATCAAAGTAACAGGCTCCTACGACGCTCGATGCATTAGTCGCCAATCGAGAAGTCCTCCCGCTCGCGGGTCAAATTGCGATTATAGTAGGGATCATGCCGGACGCGATCACCCCATTTGGTCGCCATATGCTCTGCCTCCCTGCGATAGGCGTCCGCTTTGGCTTTGGTCGTATCGAAGCCACGCGAGATGCTTTCAAGGTGGCACAGAGCGGCATAGGGCGTGTAGATCGTACGAAAGCCAGCCTCGGAGAGCTTCAGACACAGGTCCACGTCGTTGAAGGCCACGGGGAGATGCTCTTCGTCAAGACCGCCAACGGAAAGATATTTGGTTTTCTCGACCACAAGACAGGCTCCTGTCACGGCAGACAAGGTTTGCGTTGCCATTGCCCGGCCCATATAGCCGCCCTGTCCCGGTGCCAGATATTTATGGGGGTGCCCCGCCAGAAGTCCGATACCGCAGACCATGCCCGCATGTTGGATCGCTCCGCTCTCGTATAGAAGTCGAGCGCCGACTGCGCCAACGTCGGGACGCAGGGCATGCCCGACCATCTCCCTCAACCAATTTGGTTCGAGCGCCAGAACATCATTGTTCACGAGACCGACGACCTGACCACTTGCGGCCTGAACCGCAAGATTGTTCAACCTCGAATAGTTAAACGGCCCCGGCGCGGGCAGGACTTTGAAGCCTTGAGTCCGGCGCAAGTCGTCGAGAAAAGAAATCGTGGCCGCGTCTTCGCTACCGTTGTCGACCACCACGAACTCGATGCTGGGGTAGTCGGTCACGCTGCTGATGGAGTGAATGCAGTTCCGCAGGAGATCGACATGGTCTCGCGTCGGTATGAGGAGCGATACGAGGGGAGGCTCCTTTGGCAGCGGCCAAGAGACATGCAGGAGGCCATGGTCAGCCCGGCGAACTTCGATTCCAGGGTGCTTGCCGCGCAGTCGAGACGTGAGTTCACGCTGCTGCTGATCGGTCCACAGCTGGGCCGGCGTCTCTTCGCCTATGTCCGATGGTGAGCGCATGGAAGCGCCACGGTGACTGAGGATGACGGGTATATGCTCGATCGTAAGATCGTTGCGATCGAGAAGGAGACCGATCAACATGTCGGACGGTGATGCCGACGGTGCCTTGGCGAGCAGCGGTTCCAACAGCGCTTGACGAACGACGAAGGTCTCGCCGATGAAATTGGCCGAGAGGAAGTAGTCGATGTTCCAGTCTGGCTTGAAGCGTGGGTTTCTGCGCTTGCCTGATTCGTCCTTCTCGTCATCGTCTCCGAAGAGCAGATCTATCGCGGGATTGGTTGCGATAGCTCCCGAAATGGCCGCCGCAGCTTGAGAGGAAATACTGTGGCCCGCGGGAATGACAGCCACATATTCTGAGGGTTTGGTGGTACGCTGCCCTTGTGACCTTACAATTGACCAGGGCGTGTGGTTCTGGATTGACTCCGTCGTAAAGTCTCGCGCTTTCGATGGCAGATGGGGGGCGATCAGAGCATCGAATGGCTGCGACGCTAACGTATCGTAAGCCGTTAGCTCCGGCTCACGTCGACGAATCCAACGGTCGTAGGCCGAAACCGCTGGGTGAGCGATTGCGACTGACAAGGCCCGGCCGATCTTTCGATGGTCAAGACTCGATGCAACCGACAGCGTTTCTGGGGCTTCTGACAGCGCGCGAACTATGGTCGTCAACACATCCTTCAATCCCAATTTCTTCAAGGAGAAGCTCGGGACAAGAAAGGGACCTTCGCCGGTAAAGGGATCAAGGCGCATGCGGATCGCCGGCCGATCAAGATAGAAGATCGCGCAGTAGCTCCGGTCCTGGATTTTTCCAAGACGGTGGAAGCTGAATTGAGACCAGTTCGCTTCCCATTCCACGTAGAGAATGGGCTCGATGACCGGTATCGAGGCCTCGATCTCAATCTGACATTCATACCAACCTTCGACAAATTCGCCTGTCTCGAGGACAACGGCGAACTGCGGATCAGGCGTCGTGGCGAAAAATGTTTCATCGCGGATCACCAGATGCGCCTGCGGCGTGATCCTCGCTTGGAGCGGTGGCGTGCGGAGCTGCGGCCATCCGCTTCGCCTCTCGGTCCGCAGGGAGTGCCGATCCGCCTTTGCAGCTCGAATAACCTTGTCAAAAAGCCTGATGTCATCCGGTGAGAGGTCAACCTTGGCTGGCGATGGACGTGTTCGCTTTCCCGACTGCTCCGCCGCCGCACGCAATGCACCAATCTCGTGAGCGACTGGTGGGGCATCCGGCAGTTCGGCCAAGGCTTGGAAGGCGTGGATTGCCTCTTCAGTCCGGCCGAGGCGCTTGAGAAGATGGGCAAGGTGAAGACGCGGCTCTACGGCTGTTCCGTCGCTGCGCACAGCACTCGCGTAAGCTTCCACGGCGTGCTCGAGACATTCCGCCTCCTTCAGCGCGTGACCATACTGAACCCAGGTATTCGTGTCAGTGCTATCCAGAAGCAGAGAGTTCGCGTAGCCACGGGCGGCTGACAACCAGTTCTCGTTGCGCTCGGGCTCATCCGAGCCGGTTCGCGATTGGGTGGATTGCGCGTCGTTCATGACGGATCAACATCCTCAGACTTGGGCAGCGATCATTCAAGCCATCATCAGGAGCGATGACTTGATCCGGTCCTTCGCCCTCTTTGCTTTGACTGAGCCTGAAGTGCAAGATGCGCAGAGGCGCCAGCAGCGCAATATTCGAATATTCATAGGTACGCTTGACCTTGCCCGCCATCACCCCCGCACCAGCCTCTCCCCCGCCACCGCCATCACCGCCGCCGTCAGCCCTTTTAGCGGGTCGGCGGCCAGGTGGTTGAGTTGCCAGGAGAGGGGGATGTCGAGAGGGGTGTTGGGGAGGAGTTCGACGAGGCGGCCGGTGGAAAGGTGCGGGCGGGTCAGCAGGTCGGGGTTCATGCCCCAGCCGATGCCGGAGAGGCTGGCTTCCATGAAGCTCGCGGTCGAGGGCAGCCAGTGGACCGGCGCCTGCGCCACGCGCCCGAGATAGCGCTGCATCCAGGCTGTCTGCAGCTGGTCCTTTTCATCGAAGATCAAGATCGGCACGCGCGCCAGACTTTCCGCCGTCACCCCCTCGGGGCCGAGCCGGGCGATGAGTTCCGGGCTTGCCGTCGCACGGTAGCGCAGTGCCCCCAGCGCATGACGCCGGCAGCCGGGCACGGTGGTCTCCAGGCTGGTCACCGCCGCCAGAACACGGCCGCGCTCCAGCCATTCGGCCGTATGGTCCTGGTCGTCGACCGCGATGCGCACGCGATGGGCCGACGCCTGCGAGAATCGGGCCAAAGCCTCGACGAACCAGCTGTCGAGACTGTCGGCATTGACCGCGAGCGGGATCGTCACCCCAAAACCTGCGGGATCGGCGGGCTTCAGGGCCGGCAGGCTGCGGCCGAGCTCCGTTTCCAGGAGCGAGACGGTCTCATAATGGCGGCAGAGCCAGTCGCCCGCCTCCGTTGCCGTCGACGGGCTGCCGCGCACGACCAGAACCACGCCCAGCCGCTCCTCCATCTGCCGGATCCGCTGCGAGACGGCGGATGGCGTCACATTGAGCCGCAGAGCCGCCCGCTCGAAGCTGCCCGCCTCGACCACCGCCGCCAGGACGCGCAGCGCTGCATAATCCAGCACGATTTAGTTTTCCTTCATCGGCATAAGGAGGTTTAATTGGCCTAATCTCATCCTGCCCTCTATCCGAGACGCGATCAACCCGCTCGGGCGTTTCGCTCGGGCTTTGCTCGGAGCAGCAGGAACGTGAGCCTTTCCATTTACCTGACCGGCCTGATGATGGGCCTCAGCCTGATCGTGGCGATCGGCGCGCAGAATGCCTTTCTTCTGCGCCAGGGGCTCTTGGGGCGCCATGTGCTGGCTGTCTGCCTCGCCTGTGCGCTCTCCGATGCGGTGCTGATCCTCGTCGGGGTCACGGCGCTCACCAGTGTCACCGCGCTGCTGCCCTGGCTCGATCCGGCCATGCGGATCGGCGGGGCGGCCTTTCTGCTGCTCTATGCCGTACGCAGCCTCCGTTCCGCGCTCTGGGGGAAGGACGCCCTGGAGGTCAGGCAGGCCGTGCCGGCGAGCCTGAAGGCGACGCTCGCCACCTGCCTCGCCATCACCTGGCTCAATCCGCATGTCTATCTCGATACGGTCGTATTGCTCGGCACCATCGCCGCCCGCTTTCCCGGCTTCGAGCTGTCCTTCGCCGCCGGCGCCATGACGGGCTCGACTCTGTTCTTCTTCGCCTTCGGCTATGGCGCACGCCTGCTCCGGCCGATCTTCGCCCGGCCGCTCGCCTGGCGCGTCCTTGATGGTCTGATCGCGCTGACGATGACGGCGATTGCACTGCAGCTGCTGCGCCATTTCTAGAAGGTGGACAGGGAGATCGGTCGCTCAGGCCCCATGGCCGGCGCGCACGCGGAAGGCGCTGATCGGGTGGGCGATGTTCTTCAGCGTCTGGAAGCCGAGATCGTCGAAGGTCAGGTCACGCTGCTTGCGGATATGGTCGCGCACCGTGCGCGAAATACAGATGCCGCCGGGATTGGCGAGTGCTTCCAGTCGGGCGGCGACATTGACCGTATCGCCGAAGACATCGCCATTGCGCACGATCACATCGCCGACATTGAGCCCGATGCGAAACAGCAGGCGATCGCTTTCGGCGACATCGCGATTGTCGGCCTCCATGCGCGCCTGGATCTCGAGCGCACAATCGATGGCCGAAAGCGCGCTAGAAAAGGCGGCGAGCACGCTGTCGCCGGCGGTGTTGACGATCGTGCCCTGGTGCTCGACGATGATCGGATCGACGAGATCGCGCACATGGCGCAGCCGGTCCAGCGTCACCGTTTCATTGCCTTCCATCAGCCGCGAATAGCCGGCGATATCGGCGGCGAGGATGGCGAGCAGCTTTCGGTCGAGGCGGGAGAGCAGCTCGTCGCGCGCCGCTTCCGCCGAGCGGGCGCGGCGCAGCGCGATATGCAGCATGGTGAGGCCGACGGCGGCTGCCAGCAGCGAGAGGCCAATCACCATCATCTCCATGATGAAGCCGGCACGGCTTGCCTGCTCGGCCCGGCCTTCCATCAGCCGGTCTTCCTCGGCCCGCATGCGGGAGAGCACGTCGCGCACGCCATCCATCAGCACCTTGCCCTGGCCGGTCTTCAGCACCGCCAGCGCGCCGGCCTGATCGCCATCGCGCCGGCGCTGCACGCTCTGGCGCAGCTCGGAGAGCTTCTGGGCGATCAGCCCGCGCAGCACGGCGACATTGGCCGTCTGAACGCTGTTGTCAGCCACATTGCTCTGCAGGTCGCCGACGGCGGACTCGATCTCCGAGATCGCCCGGTCATAGGGCTCGAGATAGAAGCTGTCTCCGGTCAGAATATAGCCGCGCTGGCCGATCTCGGCATCCTGCAGCAGGGACTGGACAACCGAGAGCAGCTGGTGATTGCGCACCGTGTGGGTGACCGCGGCATCGGCATTCTGCGCCTTGTCGGAAATCCACAGCGAAAAGCCGATCAGCACCGCGACGACGAAGACGACGGCCAGCGTGATCGGCAGGAGATTGCGCCGCGCTTCGTATCCCACTCTTTTCAGGGCGACGCCGCGGCCGCGCTTGCGCAGCGCCGTGTCTTCGGCCGGAGAAAGCTCGTTCTGATCGATCGTCACGCTCGCTCCTGCTGCCGGCTTTCGCCCATCAGGCGCTCAGGGAAGATGAGCAAGCCCGTCGGGCGCCTCTTGCGGACCAGCCGGTCCGCCGGCCGCTCGTGTGAAGAAGATCGAATATAGCGCGGCTCGGCGGCTTTGCCATCACGGCGGGTGAAGAGGGCCGCCGGGCTGCCTTTTGAAGAGCGTGTGGCAGGAGACGGCGGAGCGACCGCCGTCCCCACGCATCAATGGGGGTGCGCTCAGGCGCCCTTGGCGCCACCCAGGAACTCCTCGCACCAGCTGGGGCCACCCGGCTGGCTGACATCGGAAATCGTGCGGATGGAGCGGATCACATAGTCGCTGGTCACCGTCAGTTGGACGGTGCAGCTCAGCCGCTGCGTGCGCGTCGCGCGCTTGCCCTTGGCGCCTTCGCCGCCCGCGGTTTCCACACGGCGGGTGCGGTAGCCGCCCTTCCAGGTATAGAGCGTGCTGTCGCCGCTCTGAACATCGCTGATCGGCGGGCCGAACTGGGCAAAGAAGGTGCCCGCCGGCTGGCCGTTCCAGCGGCTCTCGACCGCATTGGTGGCGGGGCTGATCGTCGTGCAGCCGGCAAGCGAGAGGGCGAAGGCGAAGGGAAGGGCGGCAGCAATCCGCAATGTCATGAGCATCGTTCCTTAGGAAATCGGTCGTCGAAAAAGGGGCGGCAGGACGCGGGCGCGAGGCCGCGCCGGCAGTCCGTCGTCTCCAGCCCTCTAGCGCCAAAAAAGCCGCCTGACCATCGATCCGCGGCCTGCGCCTGCGACAAAAATGAGGCCGTTGCCAAAAGGCGCCGCCCGCAGAGCTTGCACGCTCACCGCTTCTTGTTTTTTCGTGTTTTTCGGCTTGTGGAAAGGAAATGCCTGTTCTATAGAGGCGCCGCTGGTCACGGAGTGTAGCGCAGTCTGGTAGCGCACCACGTTCGGGACGTGGGGGTCGAGTGTTCGAATCACTCCACTCCGACCAGCTGTAACGCCCGGTCCCGAAAGGCAATTTAGCAGCGAAGAGAGTTCATTCCTGATGCTTGCTTCGGGTCTGCTGACAGAAACCCTGACAGTTATTCGCCCCTTCTGCGCTGTTGCGGATCATCCAAGGAAGCCGCTTCAGCCTGCTCGCAGGTAGAACCCCGCTCGTTGCTAAATGCGGAAATAATTTTTGCTTCGCGCCTCCGTTTCCGACGTTCAAGATAATCCGCTTATTCTTAAAAACTCACGACCTGCGCATGCTACGGCTATGGCTGTAACCGAGTTAAAGGCCGACGGCAGGTTTAGGCGATCTTTTTTCGGAAGCGGACGTCGTCAATCGAGGAGCTGTACAGCAAAGCCCTACGAGAAAAAACGGAGCGCAAGAAAGGTTGTTGCGACCGAAGTGATCCGCGTTGACCTGCTCCCCTGTTTGTCCGCGTTTATAAGTTAGCTCTGTTCAGGTTCTGGTCCTGTCGAGACCGGGTTGCAAACTCAGAGCCGCGCAGCCGTGAAGCGCCGTGACGATCCGGGTAAGGCCGGGCCACGCAGCTTGTTCTTTGTCCCCGACGTGGAAAACCACCAAGGTTCTCGGGCATTGCCGATCAACTCTGGTTCACCGGAAATGCCTTAACTTCGTGTCTTAACCGCATGATCCGACGCCGAAGCGATCTCGCTTCGGTCGGAAATTCAGGTGCAGGTCACGTTCAGGACGGAACGCGACGTGATGGTCCAGCTGTTCGGAATGTCGGGCGTTTGCCACGCTGGAACCGGCCGCGTCCACTGATCAGGGCTCATCTCGAGAGAAGATACGGATCCGTCTGGTCTCGCCGTCTTTCGACAGGGCGACTTCGGTCCGAGAGATCTCATCGACGCTCCAGCCATCGATCATATCGTGCTCTCGCACCGTGACCGTCGTCTGAGTGGCTTCGTCCCGCAGCTGCGCGGAGGCGCCGGCGGGGGTCAGGATGACGCCGAGGAGCTGTCGGACGGGCTCGGTTGCGGTGATCGCGGGCTCTTCCTCGGGGTCCGGTGGCGCCTTGTCGAGGCCAGGGTCTTCCGGTCTTCGCCGGTTGCTGGAAAAGAGCGGCCGATCGCGGAAGGCGGAGAGGCTCGATGGATCGATCGCAGACAGGGGGTTCAGGGATGGGGTGTTTGAGGCGGGCATGTCCGGTGTCTGCGCGCGTGCGAGGTTTGCCGTTACCCCGGCGGTCGGCCCGGCCAGGAGAAGGATGGCCAGCAGGAGCGAGGATCGCGGCACTTGACGTGCCTGGGTCGTCATCATGGGCCCAGCTCTCTCCAGTGCGCGACCACCTTCAGGTCAGCCCGCAGGGTCTGTTGCTCCGTCTCTGAGCCTTCGGACCTGCGAAGCGACAGCGTCTCCACGGTCATCAGAGGGAGGCCGCTTTCCATCTGGTAGAGCAGGATCAAGAGGCCGTCATTGTCGATCTCCAGCGTCGCGCTCAAGCTCAGAAAGCTTGGATCATCGTCTCCGGAGGATGCGTCGGCGGTTTCGATCACCCGTCCCTTGGCATCGGAAATCAGTGTGACGACCTGCTCTCGAAACGCCGCAAGCGCGCCGGTCCGGGTGGCGCTTCGCACGAAGACCGTGTCCATCGCGGTTCCGTCCAGCGATCCCGTCTGCCGTTCCGCCTTCCGCATGATCGCCGCCGTCTGCATTCCGATTTCCGCGGTCTCCAGATCCATATCGGCCGCATCGAGACTGTTGAGGCAGGCCATGGTCCCGAACAGGAGCGGCAGCCCGATGAAACAGAGGATCGCGATGATCCGGGTCATGCGCGAGCTTGGCGGCGCGGTCGTCATGGCGCAGTCGCCCCCGTCGTCTCAGCCCCACCGCTCTCGTCCGCCTTTGCTGTGCGGATGACGGAAATATCGAACCGATCGCGGCCGTCGTCCTGACGAACCACCGGTGCGGCAAAGGAGGCCTGGGCGAGCCCGTCCTCCGCCTCGACGAGGCCGATAAGCGCGGAGGCCTGGCTGGAGGTTCCGGTCAAGCGCAGGGCCCCAGGCTGGATGTCGAGCCCATCCAGGACCGTATCGTCCGGAAGCAGCGCCGAGAGACGGTCTATGATGTGGAATCGCGCCTCTTCCGGTCTTTTGCTTGCCAGCAATGCCTGCGTGATGTCCTTGTCCCGCTCGCCGGCGGCAGCGACGATGCGGCTTCGAATGGCAGCGAGATGCGCCGCAGCCTCGTCGCGCCGCTCGGCTGAATTGCTGATGGCGATCAGGCTGAATGCGTAGGCAAGGATCGACAGGGTCATCGCCGCGCCCGTCACCTGAAGAACCCGCACCCGCCGGTGCTGGCGTGCGCCATCCGTGGCCTTGCCGAGAAGGTTGATCGCGCTTGGCTGGTCAGGGGGAATATCGGCAACACTGACCTGCGTCGGGGTCAGCCCCATCCGGGCGAGGCGATCCATTCTTTCCTCGACGATCGCTCGCGCGGTCGCCAGGAAGGCAATGCCGATCTGCCCGGCCTCATCCGGTTTCGCCGCGGCGGCGTAGGCATAGGCGCACATTTCGGGCGGCCAGGGGGACAGGCGATCGAGGCGGCTCTCGACGATGTCCGCCGCGAAGGATGCCGCACTGGCGGGGATGCTGAACGCCGAGCGGACGACATGGTCGGGGTGCAAGCGAAGCTCGACCGTCTGTCCATTCGAAGTCAGCCGGCGCCGCGTCTGATCGTCCAGCCGATCGATGCGGCCATAGTCTCTGGTCGCGCCGCGCTCTGCGCGATAGACGAGGAAAGCGTCGTCGCCTGCCTCGACCACGATCCACCGCCGCGCATGCTGGACGGCGTTCAACAGCGGGTCCAGGACCGCGAGAAAGGCATCGACAAGCGGGGCGAACAGCAGCATGCGGCGCGCCATCGCCACGGTCCAGGCTCTCTGCTTCATCCCGCTGCCCCGACGACTTCCTCAACCGTCGTCAGCCCCGTCGCACATTTCGCGAGACCGTCCTCGATCATCAGGGTCATGCCGTCGGCGCGGGCATGTTGGGCGATCCTGTGCGGGTCCGGCGCCTGGCGGATCATGTCACGCAGGGCTTGATCGGCGCGCATCACTTCGAAGATCGCGATACGCCCGCGATAGCCTGTCTGCCCGCAGGCCTCGCAGCCCTCAGCGGAAAAGAACGTGCCCGCGCGGGGCAGTTTCAGGCCGCGCTCGCTCGCCAGTCTTTCCGCGCCGCGCGCGGCGTCTTCGTCTGCCACCTTGCAGCGATCGCACAGGCGCCGCACCAGGCGCTGGCCGAGAACGCCGCGGAGACTCGAGGCGAGAAGGTAAGGCTCGACACCCATATCGATCAACCGCACCACGGCGTCGCTTGCAGAATTGGTGTGCAGCGTCGTCATGACGAGGTGGCCGGTGAGAGCTGCCTGGATGCCGATCGCCGCCGTTTCGCCATCCCGCATTTCCCCGACCATGATGATGTCGGGGTCGTGACGCAGGAAGGACCGCAGAGCCGAGGCGAAGGTCAGCCCGATCGTCGGCTTGATCTGCGTCTGGTGGATGCCGGCGATCTGGTATTCGACGGGATCTTCGACCGTCATGATCTTCCGGCTCGGATCGTTCAGGAGCGACATTGCGGTGGCGAGCGTCGTCGTCTTGCCGCTGCCGGTCGGTCCGGTGACGATGACGATCCCGTGCGGCTCTGCGAGCAGTGCCTCGAACGCCCGCTGATCATGGGCACTCATGCCCATTCGTCCGAGTTCGAGCAGTTTTGCATCGCGCAGGAGAATGCGCAGCACGGCCGTCTCGCCATGGAGGGTCGGCATGACGGCCACGCGGAGATCGGCTTCGGAATTGCCGATCCGCACATTGGCGCGGCCGTCCTGAGGCAGGCGCCGATCGGCGATATCCAGGCCGGCAAGGATCTTGATGCGCGAGATGACGGCGGGCGCCATGCTGACCGGCAGTCTCTGGTCCTTGCGCAGATATCCATCGACCCTGAAGCGGATGCGCAGGTGATCGCGCTCCGTCTCCATGTGGATATCCGTGGCACCCACCCCGATGGCGCGTTCGAGAATGTCATCGATCAGTCGGACGACGGGGGCGCCCCGTGCCAGGTCCTGAATCGTCTCGAGTGAATCGGCCAGCGGATCCGGGGCGGGGGTTTCGAGGGCTGCAACACCGCTGTCCGGTTCCACCTCGGCTGCCGCGCGCTCGAAGAGCAGCTCGATTTCCTCGAAGGACAGGACCTGCAGGGCGGCCGCCTGTCCGAGGGCCAGCTGAAGCGCCTTCAAGGCCTCGGTGCGTCCGGGGTCGGCGACGGCGCAGGCGATTGTGCCGCCATGATCGAAAGGGAAGAGATGCGCGTCTCTGAGATAGCGGCGCGAGAGACGCGTCAGCAGATGGGGGTGGCTGGAGACGTCTTCGAAGCGGCCTCTCGGCAAGGCATGGAGATCCGAGAGCACGTCCGCGATATGCGCCGCCGTTGCCGCGCCGGCCCGCCAGAGTTCTTCCGGCGATGCGCCGCTGTCCTTGCCGCCATTCAGGCGCGTGCCAAGGGCGCGAGATCGGTCGCGCGCGTCCTGCTCCCCAGCTGTTACGATCTGCATGGGCGAGCCTCCAAATGCGGGCGGGCATTCGAAATCAGTTCAACGTTCCCCTTGAAGCGCATTGTGCCGCCGTATCGCAAAAAGGCAACCCGCGACGAACGCGGGTTGCCGAGATCATCGTACCAGGTGAACCGTCAGGTTCAGGCAATCGCCCCGTTCAGTTTGCGCGGGAAGAAGCTTGCCTCGCTGGCCTGCTCACCGAGATAGACGATGTTGAGAACCTGCTGGGGCGTCCGGCTGAAGGCGATGCCGTTGGCGTCGGTGGGCACGATATTTCCGTCCGAAGCCGTGCCGATCCCCTGATCGAGATCGGACGCGCCGTCCAGGCTGTCTCTGGCGTTCGAGATGGCTTGCGCCTGCTTGAAGAGACCGCGCGAAGCGAGAGCGCCACGGATGGCTCCAGCATGGTAAGCTTCCACTGCCAGAATGCCGGCTGCGGCTTCGAGATAGTCCTTGTTCTCGATGAAGCGTGCGGCGCCCTTATAGGCAGTGACGCCGACATCTTCGAAGATGAACGCGGCCAGGAGGAAGTTGTCTTCATTCGCGAAGGCGTCGAACTCGGTCTTGTTGTCGACGAGGCCAGCGGCGCGGGCCGCTGCGGTGAAGCTCGAGCGCAGGTTGATCGCCGGACGGGCGACCTTGGCGGAGCCGAGAGCCTTGCGGAGAAACTGCACATGGGAGCGCTCGTCGCGAGCGATTTCCTGCGCATATTCGAGGATAAGGCGGGTCTTGAAATCGACCTTCTTGCCCCCGATCACGCCGCCCGGACGTCCGGAGCCGGTGACATCGCCGTCGTCCAGGCGCCGACCGAAGGCGGCGATGAAGTAGAACTCGGCCTCGAGATATTCGAGGTTCAGCGCGAAGTTCAAGATTGCGGCGTCGTTGATTTCCTGAGCCGCAGCCTCGCCGGGAAGTCCTGTCACCCCGATTGCTGCTGCACCAGCTGCCATGACCCCGGCTGTCCGCAGGAAGGCGCGGCGGCCAGCCTGCAGGTCCAACGTGTTGAGGTCGATTTGCGCCTCTTCACCCTGTTTCAGAAAAGTCATTCCCATCTCCCATTTGTTCTTCAAGCATCTGCGTCTGGATTAATGACCCCGGACCTTTCCGCGATCTCCGCCAGCCGTGAACGCGCTCAATCAACCGGTCTGCAACAATCTGTCCCTGTCCCCGTGCCGTTTGAATGGACCGAGCGAGAGCGGGATGCGGCTTACCGCGACGTCCCCCACCATTGCCGACGCTCAAGCGACGAGTGCGCTCCGGCAAAAGTTTCAGTGGCTTTCATATTTATTAAGACGGCGCGCTCTTGCGTCGGAGCATGGGCAAAGTCAGGGTCAGCCAGGTGGGAAAGCGTCTGCTGACAACTGCGCACGATTAACGTCTGAGGCTGAAACTCTTTCAGCACTGCTTACGTAGACGTTCGGAGGGCGTGCAAGGTACAGGCGCATAAGGCGCTGGTGACCCTGCGGCGGGGTGGCAGACTGCGCGAACAGAGAGTTGGGATGGGGCAGCTGCATGGAGGGCCGGGCAGTCATGCCGGAGGCGAGGCGAAGGTGCCGTCATTGATCCAGCGTTATCAGGTCCTGTTTCTTGGCGCAGTGTTGTGTCTTTCCGGTTGCCAGACGGGAGATGAAGCCAATGTGCAGGAGTCGGCCTTTGCCGGGGGTGCCGTCTTCAGCAATCTCCAGGCCCGCAACCCGACCGGAAAGAGCCAGGACGGCTCTTCGGCGCCGCGGCCGCGCCGTGGGGGAACGCAGGTCTATGGTCCCGAGCCCGGGCTCACGCCTGTCGCCGCATCCGATGGGGAGGAGGCCGGCGAGTTTTCGCTGAACTTCGAGAATACCGATATCAAGGACGTTGCCCGCGCCGTGCTCAACGACGCGCTGCACGTCAACTACACGATCAGCGGTGACCTCGCGGGTCCCGTGACGATTTCGACAGCGCGGCCAGTCACCCGCGAGGCTCTTCTCTCTGTGCTCGAAGCCTCGCTCTCGTCCTTTAATTTTTCCCTTGTCAAAGCAGGCGGCAGCTATCGCATCGTTGCAAGCGGAAGTTCGAGCGGATCGGTGGATCTGGGGTCGCAGACGCGTGCTGGATACGGGGTTTCGGTTGTTCCCCTGAAATTCGTTTCGGCGCAGAACATGCTTCAGCTTCTCTCGGGCTTTGTGGCACAAGCCGATGGCTTACGCGTCGGTGTGGCCGGCAACAGCGTCATTATACGCGGATCCGGAACGCAACGCAGGGAAGCGGTGGACGCTGTCCTGTCGTTCGATTCCGATTTCATGCAGCATCAGTCCGTTGCGATCTTCCGGCTTACCGAGGCCCGGCCGGAGCAGGTTGTTCCTGAGCTTGAGCGCATCTTCAATGCGAAAGGCGAGGGCGGGGCAATACAGTTCCGCCCGATCAATCGGGTGCGTGGCGTGATGGCGATTTCCCAGAATCGCAGCCTCCTCAAGCGTGCGGAAGGTTGGGTGCGGCGCCTTGACCAGCAAGACGGGGGCGCAGGCGAGAACGTCGTCGTCTACAAGGCTCGCTATCGCAAGGCGGCCGAGCTGGCAGCCGTCATGACCAATCTGTTCGGTGGAGGCGGTGGCTCCGCACGTGCGGTTCGAGATCAGCCGATGCCGGAAGCCCCCCCTGTCGATGCCCCGCTTTCGGATACAGACCCGTCAAGCTCCGGCCTTGCGAGCTCCGCCGACGCGCGCGTTGCCTCGGCATTCTCTCCGGTCGAAGGCGATGGTTTTGCCAACAGCGGCATTCCGAATGTCGTTGACCTGACGACCAGCGAGACGGCGACGCAGGCCTCACCCATCCGCATCAGCGCTGACCCATCCAACAATTCCGTCGTCATCTACGGTGACTCCGATAGGGCCGCGGAGATCATGCAAACTCTGCAGAGACTGGATGCGACGCCGGTGCAGGTGGCGATCAATGTCACGATCGCCGAGGTGCGGCTGACGAAGGATCTGAAGTACGGTGTCCAGTACTTCATCAACAGCAAGAATCTGGGGCTCGGGAAAGACAACGGATCCGTCAGTCTGGTGGATCAGGCCAGCTCCGTCCTCAAGCGTCAGATCCCCGGCCTCAACTTCGTCATCGGCTCCAATGCCGACCCGGACGTCATCATCTCGGCGCTCGATGTGATCGGCGATGTCGAGGTGCTCTCGTCGCCCTCGCTCGTCGTTCTCGAAAATCAGACCGCGACCCTGCAGGTCGGCGACGAGGTTCCGATCACCACCCGTCAGTCGCAGAGTCTGGAGAGCGGCGTCGCCCCGGTTATCAACCAGGTCGAGTTCAAGAACACCGGCATCATCCTGAATGTTACCCCCCGGATCAGCCAGAACGATGCGGTCACCATGCAGATCGAGCAGGAAATCTCGAACGTTTCCAGCGGCGCCAATACGCTGACGCCGACGATCTCGAAGCGGCGAATCCAAAGCCAGATCTCCGTCAACGACCAGCAGACCGTCCTGCTCGGCGGCTTGATTAGCACCGGGACGAGCCAGGACAAGAGTGGCGTGCCGGGTGCCCACCGCATGCGGGTCTTCGGCGGCCTGTTCGGCAACACGCAGAAGGCGGCGTCGCGAACGGAACTCATCGTCCTCATTCGTCCCGTCATCATCCGCGATGCGCAGGATGCGGCCAATGTTGCCGAGAGCCTGCGATCGCAGATGTACGTCATCGGAAGCCGAGGCGGAGGCTCGCTCAAATGATCCTGTTGGAAAGCCGGGCAGACATTGCCGTCGCCTTCATCGGCCTGCTGCTCGGCTCGGCGATCGTCGCCGGCATCGATGGCCTTTTCATCCAGGCCGGCATTGCGTTCGTTATCGCCATGTCCGCCTGGATTGCCTGGACGGATGCGCGGACCTTCACGATTCCGGACGGCGCCCTGTTGGCCATTGCGATCGTCGGCGCGGCGCTGCGTCTGAACGCCTCGGCCGATCCGGCGGAGGCCAGTCTGCGCATCCTGATCGACCTCCTTGTCTGTGGCGGCGCGCTCTTCGCGCTGCGCGAGGCCTACTACCGCATGAGGGGCTATGACGGCCTCGGCTTCGGGGATGTGAAGCTCGCGGCAACGGGCGGCGTCCTGATCGGTGCCGTCAACTTCTCGCATGCCCTTCTGGCGGCGAGCCTTTTCGGCCTCGTCCTGTTGCTCGCGCGTCCGCGCAATGGGGGCGATCTGTCGATGGTCAAGCTCCCCTTCGGGCTCGTGCTCGCGCCGGCCTGTGCAGCGGTGTTCATCGTCTCGACGGCCGGCTGGTAGGTCATGCGGTCGGGAAAGGTCGAGGACTGAGGAATGGGCCTTTACGCCTACAAGGCGCTCGATGCGGAGGGCGCGATGATCGCCGGAACGATGGAAGCGTCCGGCCGCATCGAGGTGCTTGCGCATCTTGAACGTCGCGATGCGACGCTCATCTCTTTGAGCGAAACGGACGGCGAAGGCAAACGAACCTGGCGCGACCATCTGGCCTTCGAGCCGGCATCCGAGGACATTACCGGGTTCACGGTCGATCTTGCCATGCTCCTGAAAGGCGGCGTGACGCTGAATGATGCGCTGCTCATTCTCACGCAGATGGAAACGCGGCGATGGCTGGTGCGGCTCGTGAAGACCCTTCACCTCGGTCTGTCCAGCGGGCGCCCGTTCTCCAAGGTTCTGGCCGATCATCCGAGGCTCTTCTCGCCTCTCTATGTCAGCATGATCGAGGTGGCCGAGGTGTCCGGCCGGCTCGAGGAAGCGCTCACCAGCATCGCGACCGAGCGTCAACGCACGGAACGCCTGCGCAAGCGGCTCGTCTCGGCGCTCGCCTATCCCGCCTTCCTCGCCGTTGCGGCGCTGGCCGTCCTCGTCTTTGTGCTTCTCTACATCATCCCGCAGTTCGAAGGGGCGATCGCCGGTTTCCGGGACCGGATCTCGCCATCGGCGCTCTTCGTCTTCGAGCTGTCGGAGACGTTCCGCGCCAATCTCGACACGATCATCATCGCCGCGGTGCTCCTCCTGCTCGCCGTCATCGGCATCAAGCAATTTGCGAAGAAGCAGCCGCTGTGGATCGCGATCCTTTCCCGCACGCCGCTCACAGCCCGCATCGTCACGACGCATATGACGCTGACCTTCTGTCGCACGCTCGAGATCCTGCTGAACAACGGTGTCGATATTTCCCAGACCCTCCGGCTGATCCGCGGCATGATCACGCTGCCGCGGGCGGCCGAGAAGATGGATGGCGTCATCGCCGACGTCCGAAGCGGCAAGCGTCTCTCCCAGGCCCTGGCTGTCCAGAAGCTGCTCCCGTCGCATGTCGTGCAGATGCTGCGTGTCGGGGAGGAGACGGGCAACCTGGCCGACAGCGCCGGGCGCGTCGCCGGCTTCTATGAAAACAAGCTCGACGCCGCGCTGGGACGACTGACCGCTGTCGCCGGCCCGGTTTTGATGATGGGCGTGAGCATGCTGATCGGTTGGCTGATCCTGTCGATCATGAGCGCTCTGATGAGCATTAACGATATGCTGGTGTGACGATGACAAAGAAACAAAACGCCTCGATCGCGATCGAACGGCCTGCGGCACCGAAGCCGCGCGACCGGTCGGGCGGCTTCACGCTCGTGGAACTGCTCGTGGTCCTTGTCATCCTCGGCCTGGTGATGACCCTGGTCGGTCCGCGCGTCCTCAATTACCTGACCAGCTCCCGTACCCGGGCCGCTGCCCTGCAGCTGAACAGCTTCAAATCCTCGCTCGACCTCTTCTTCCTCGATATGGGGCGCTACCCGTCGAAGGCGGAAGGGCTGCAGGCCCTGGTCGTCAAGCCCGCCTCGGCAACGGCCTGGGCCGGCCCCTATATCCAGCAGCCGAGCATCCCCGCTGATCCCTGGGGCAATGCCTACCAATATACCGTGCCCGGCAACAAGTCGGCCTATACCCTGTCCTCGTTCGGGGCAGACGGCGTTGCCGGAGGGAGCGGTGCCGATGCCGACATCGTCGTCAACTAGCGCCCCCGGGCCGGCTCAGGGTCATCCATCGGTCGCCGCCAGGCGCGTCCGCTCGGCGCCCAATGCGGGATTTTCAATGATCGAGGTCGTGCTGGGCCTCGTCATCTTCGGCCTTCTCGCTTCGCTCGGCCTCCCGTTCCTCCGCGCCCGCTCGGGAGATGCGGCGCTTCGCAGCACGGCGACCGAGATCGTTGCCGTAATGCGCGCCGAGCGCAATGCCGCGCTTCGCACGGGGACCGCGTCCTCGGTCGTCGTCGATCCGGCGAGGGGTGTTCTCCGCACGTCATCCTCCACCCTCCGTCTCGCTCCCGGCATGACGGTGCAGTCCGAGCCGCAGGAACGCAGCCGCTTCCTCTTCACGCCCGACGGCAAAGTGACCGGCGGCGTTCTGGTCGTTCGATCCAACAACCGGCAGGTCCGCATTCTCGTCGAGAGCCAGACCGCGATCGTCACCGCAGGATCCGTCGGCAATGTCGCCTTCTAGCCCGATGACCCCGAAACCCGGTGGTCGGCTTGCGGGCCGGGATGGCTTCACGCTCATCGAGGTTCTGGTCGCCTTTCTCGTCTTGGCAGCCACCATGATCGCCCTGCAAAAGGCTGTCAGCACGTCTGTCCAGATGTCGGCGCGCGTCGACGAGCGCATGAGGGCACAGCATGTTGCCGAAAGCTTGATGACCGCCCCTTTGGGGGCAGGGGCCATCGGCGAGCAGTCCGGCACCCTGGATGGGCTGCGCTGGACGATTGCCCTGCGTCGCCTCGATCTTCCCTTCCCAACGGCCGTGGCGATGGACGGCACCCGTCCGAAATACCGCCCCGTGCGCGTCTTGATCGCGGTCTCTCTCCCCTCGGGCGGCGCGCTTCGGGTCGAGGTGGTGCGGCTGCTGCGGGAGACGAGCACGTGAGGCGGCGGAGCACGAGCGGCCGCGAGGGGTTCATTCTCGCAGAAGCGCTGGTTTCCATGGCGATCAGCGCATTCGTCCTCATTGCGCTCATGTCGCTGGTCTCGATGGTCACCCGCGCCTCCACGCGCCTTTCCGCCGCCAACCTCGAGGTCGAGACGCAGACGCGCACGTTCGCGACCCTCTCGCATGATCTGGAAGCGATCGCACCCCTGCGATGGGCCGGGCCGGGCGCGGGTTTCATCTTCCGCGGGCGACCAGACTCCCTGATCTTCGCCCGGCAGCCATCATCTCCCGCCGAGCCCAATGAGTTCGTCAGGCTGACATCGACTGGCACGGCACTCAGCGAAGAGCGGGGACCCCTTCCGCCGGATGCGACGGCACTGCCGATCGCCGCGTCTGCCACCCAAGTTCAGAAGCGCTACGTGGCCCGCTTTGCCTATTTCGGCCGCGGTGACGGAGCGACGGAGGTCCTTCTCGATCGCTGGGAGAGGGCGGACGAGATGCCTGTCGCCATTCGTGTGTCGCTCTTCACGGCGAACGGTTCGCCCGCCGGTGCGCTCCGCATCCCGATCCGCATTACGGGAGAGATCGGCTGTGCCATAGGCGGGACATGCGGAAACCAGCAGGACGACGCCGACCGGCCGGCGGATACAGAGCAGACAGCGGATCCCGAGGATACGCGCGGCTGGCTGCGCTACCTCAGCCGATGAAGAGGCGCGGGCAGATCGGCAGGGGGCTGGTGGGTGATCGACGCAAAAGCGGCATGCGGCTAAACGACCGGCAGACCGATGGATACATCCTCGTCTCCGTTCTCGTTGTGATTGCCGTGGCGGCGGGGCTCGTATCCTCGATCCTGCTGCTCGGCCGCAGTTCCATCGACAGTCTCGAAACCACGGGAAAGGAGATCCGGGAAAAGGCACTCCTCGATTCCGCGACGGCGATTGTCGGCTTCGAGCTCACACAGCTGAAGCGGCCCTGGCGCGAGGTCGACGGTCAACAGCTGCGTCTCGACGGGGGTGAGGTCCTGGTTCGCGTGGAAAGCACCGAGGGGAAGGTGGATCTCAACGCATCGGGCAAAACGCTGCTGGCCGCTGCCTACCGTGCGGCAGGGCTAAGCCGTCTGGTGCCGGAGGAATTTGCCGACCGGGTGATCGATTGGCGCGACGGGGACGATGAGCCGCGTCGTCTCGGAGCGGAGACATCCGCCTCTCTCGATGCTGGCGCCTCGACGCGGCCGCGCAACGGCGACTTCCGCAGCCTTGCCGATCTTTCATCCGTCTTGGGCGTCGAGCCGGCAGACCTCGAGCAGCTTCGTCCCTTTGTCACCGTCTTCAATCCGAACGGGCGCATCTCGCCGCTGCTGGCCTCCGAAGCTCTGCTCGCGCAGCTCCCCGGGGTGACCGCACAAAGCATGAAGGACATCGCAGCCGCACGACGTGCGGGGGAAAACGGGATCGCCGACCTGGCGAACCTGCTCCTTGTCCAATCTGCCTTGATCACCCTGACGCCTCCCCAGACCTTTGACGTCACGATCACGGTCAACACCGGGCTCGAACGCGGACAGCGCCGCGCGAACCTCGTCCTCTCCGCCGACCCTAACAACCTCCAGCCATTCAGAACGCTTTTCTGGGCGTGGTCTTCATCGCCGTGACGCCTCTTCAGGGAGCGGCTGCTTGCAGATCTGTCGTTCCCCCGTTCGACAGGACAGGCTTGGGTCCACGCGCGTAAGCCGTCGGCGATAGTCCGACCTGGCGGGCGAAGGCCGTGCTGAAGGTGCTCTGCGCGCTATAGCCGATGCGCGCCGCAACCTCGCCGACGCTCAAGCCGCGCCGCAGGAAGTCCATGGCGAGGACCATGCGCCAGCGCAGCAGGTAGGTCATCGGCGCGACCCCGACCTCCTGGCGAAACCGGTCGCAGAAGACCGTGCGTGACAGGGCTGCCTCGCGCGCCAGCGCAGTCAGCGTCCAGGCCCTCGTCGGCTCGCCATGCATCCGGCGCAGTGCCACAGCCAGCCGCTCGTCGCTCAAGCCGCGCAGGAGACCCGGCGCAGCCCCGAGTTCCCCGGCCGAGCGAAACGCCTCGATCAACAGCACCTCGAGCAGGCGGGCGAGCACCGCATCGCGTCCGGGCCGCTCTGCGCGGGCTTCCTCGTTGAGAAGCTCTACCAGCGTCGTCAACCGCCGGCCGCCGCGCACGACCACCAGTTCGGGCAAGAGCGAGACCAGAAGCAGGGCGTCGTCGGAGCGGAAGGCGCAATAGCCGATCATCATGCGCGTGTCCTCCGCGCCCGCGGCACCGAGATGGAACACGCCCGGACGGATTTCCACCGGCTCGTCGGGCATCCCGACGGCGGGATGTGTGCCGCTCCTCACTTCGAGGTCGTCGGTGGCGGGAAGCAGGACGAAGTCGCCTTTGCCGAGATGCAAAGGCAGCCGACCGGAGAGCCGCAGCTCGAGATCCCCCTCCAGCACCGCTGCATAGAATGGGCCCCTTTTGGGTGGTCGGACGGAAAAGGGGCTGGTGGCGGTCACCAGCTTCGAAAACGAGGCACTCGGCTGCAGCAGCGCGATCACCTGGGTCAGCGGATCAATCAAAGCCGGACGATCTCCAACGTAGGACGGACGATCCAGCGTAGCACATCCGGCGCGCGCAGCCTACCTCAGGCGCATCCCAACCAGGAGCCTTGACCCATGCAAACTGTTCTCATCACCGGTTGCTCGACCGGCTTCGGCCGCGAAATTGCGGTTCGCTTCCTTGCCGAAGGCTGGCGGGTAGTTGCCACAATGCGCGACCCCTCCGCCAATACGCTGCCCGAATCCGAGCAGCTGCGCGTCCTGCCGCTCGACATCACGGAGGCCGCCAGCATCCAAAACGCGGTCGCCGAGGCGGGGGCGGTGGATGTGCTCGTCAACAATGCCGGGATCGGCTGGCTGAATGCCGTGGAAGGCACCTCCATGGACGTCGTGCGCCGCATCTTCGAGACCAATACCTTCGGCGTGATCGCCGCCATGCAGGCGGTGCTGCCCGGCATGCGCGAGCGCCGCTCCGGCGTCATCGTCAACGTGAGCTCGAGCGTGACGCTGAAGCCGCTGCCTTTGCTGTCGGTTTATCGCGCGAGCAAGGCAGCGGTGAACGCGCTGACCGAGGCGGCGGCCCTGGAACTGGCCCCCTTCGGCATCCGCGTCGCCGCGGTCCTGCCCGGCGCTGCACCGAGCACCCGCTTCGGCACGAACGCGCGGGCGCAGATCGCGGCGAATGGCGGGTTTCACCAGGCCTATGCCGACTTCACGCAACAGACCCTCGCCCGCATGCAGGACGCCGCCAACGGCCCCGTAACCACCTCCGAGGATGTCGCCGAGGCTGTGTTCCAAGCGGCGACCGATCCCAACACGCCCCGCCTCCTCCCCGCCGGCGCCGACGCCGTCGCCTGGTTTGAGGGTCGCTAGTTGGACGGCAACCGAGCGCCCTCGCGCGGCGCTCGGTCGTCGGGAATAGATTTAGTGGCGATGGAACTGAGGCGTCTTGACGGCCGCGCTGTCGCGCCCTCGTCGTCTTACCAGCCCGGCTCCTCCCCATAGCGCCCGTCATCCCGCCATCGCTCGGGCGGGGTTCCCGTCGCGCGGTCGATCAGGCGGCCGGCTTCGCGGAAGGGGGCGGTGGCGAGGTCGAGGAGGCGGCTGCCGGGCGGGGCGACGCGGCCTTCGAGGATCAGGCCGTCGCGCGGATCGACGACGCCGACCGGGGCCGGCGGGATCGGTGCAGGCGGACGCGCATCCAGGCTGCGCTGGCGGGCAAAGACTTCTGGCGGTAGCGGCGGGTAGACGGGCTGATCGATCGCCTGGCGGCGGCGCAGGGCCGGCGCGGGCTCGCCGATCGCCACCCGACGCAGAGCCGGGCGGGGACGCGGGACAGGAACGATGTCCAGACGCGGCAGAACGACCCCCGGCTCCAGCGCCGCCTCTTCCACGGCGCCCTGCTTCGCCACATCGGTCCTCGCAGTGGTTTGAGAGACCACGGGTGTTGGCGGCGCCACCGCGGCAGTCTGATTTCGCGGCGTGGAGGGCTCTGTTCTCGGGCCCGTCGCTGCCATGCGATCAGTTGGCTGCTCGGCTGGTGCCGCCGTCACGAGGCGCTCCAAGCGGGTGTCGCGGATAGGGGCTTCGGCCGTTGGTGCCGGTGGGGCGGCAGCGATGGCGGTCTCGCCCTCTGTGGCGGTGGGAGCGCTTGCTGACTGATCCTTCGCAGTGGGCTTGCCCGAGGCGGTTTCACGGAGTGGCGCGGGTGAGGGTGCTGGACCGGCTGCTTCCTCGGCTTCCGCCAGCCCGCGCGGCTGCGCCTCCGCCTCCATCGATGCATCTGCCGCTGCGGGAGCGTCCCGTTCCTCGCTCGCAGCCGCCGGGGCCTCGGCGCGCGGTGTCGCGTCTAGGGCCAACGGTTCCGTTGCGGGCGGTTCCTCGCTTGCTGCGGCGGCCACATCCTCCGCGGCCTCATTCCGGTCGGTCATCTCCGGAGCGACAGTGTCCTGCGCGACGATGTCGGGGTCTGCCGTGGCCATCTGTTCGGTGGCCGGGGGGGCGAGCAGGCGGCGGGCGGGGTCCCGGCCGGGCAGGCTGCTCAGCGCGATGGCCGAGAGCGGCGCCAGAATGAACAGCGTCAGCATCGCGACGCGCGCCACACGCTTGCCGGACGCGCGCCGGCGACGGCGCGGCGAGACCTCGTTCCATATCGGCAGCATGTCCATCATCCCGGCCTATCCCGTGTGTCGCAGCCGACCAACGGGAGCATGGGGACCAAATTAGGGCGCGGGCGGCAAAAAGATGAAGAAAGTCTTAAGGGGCGCGACGAGGGTGGTGCGTGGCCGCGGCCGATTGTGCTTTCGGTCATGAAGACGAAGACGGGCCTGTCCGATCCTCATCCGATCCCAGGGCATTTCCGGTGAACGCCGGTTCACCGGACATGCCCTGGGGTCTTGTCTTTACCGCATGATCCGACGCCGAAGCGATCTCGCTTCGGCTGGGATCGCTCAAGCCTAAGGCCTGGCAGGCGCGTCTGAGATTAGTCCTGGGCTCAGCGGTCCAGCAGGCTGGCGGCGGGGGAGGGGCCGGCCGTCAGCAGGGTGAAGTCGAAGCGGGCCGGCCGATCGGGCCCCAGCACATATTGCCGGTGGACGCGCAGGAAGCTGAGGCGGATGCGGCGATAGCGCTCGGGGCTCAACACCTGCTTCAGCCTCAGCTGGAGGATGGCCGCGGGCGGCGAATCGGGGTGGCCGCAGAGCGCCACGACCGGCGCCTTGTAGAAATGGATGGGGTCGGTCAGGCATTGGACGTCGATCCAGCGCAGGCCGGGAAAGCGCGCAATGCGGCCGACATCGGCGCGCAGCAGGCTCGCGCTTCGGAGCAGCGCGCATTGCAGGATGGCGCTGCCGAGCGTCACCATGGTCACGCGTCTGCCCTCGAGAAGCGCCGCATCGCGTTCGATCAGCGATCCGAGCAGCATTGCGGCGATACTGGCGCCCATGCTGTGGCCGCTGACGACGATCTCGTCCACCGCGCCCGCCTCGTCGATCGCCTGCCTCATGGTCTCCAAGCTTGCCGTTAGCCACTCATTGATCGCCGGCCGGTCCTGGCGGGCGATCGCGACGGCCATCTGCCAATCGGCAAAGAGCAGCAGGCAGTGGAACCGGTTGCCGAGCGGCAACAGCAGGCGGGTGAAGAGGAGAACCGCGGCCGGCAGGCTCCAGATGAGGTGCAGCGGCGAGAGGCCGAGGATCAGCGGCAGGGCAGCCCCAAGTCCGGCTCCGCCGAGCATCAACCCGACCATGAGGAACGGGAAGAGGAAGAACAGCGCGAACCGCCAGCCATGGCGAAGATAGCCGGCGAGCCCGCCTTCGCCGACCACGCGCAGCGCGCTCAGCGCTCCGCTTGCCAGCCGCACTGCAAGCGGCCGCCGGGTGAGGGCGGCGACAAGCGACGCATGGTCGATGAGCACGATGCGGCTCGAGGTCGTTTCCCCCGCGGGACCCGCGCCTTCGGGATTGCGACAGGTGACGGTAAAGGCGCCGGCGCTGCCGATCTTCTCCAGGGGCCCGACCTCGATGGCCAGCCCATGCACCGCAGCACTCTGGCGGGCGGCGCGCTGATAGCGGGCGCGATGGGCGCCGGCATCGAGCGGCTCGAAGCCCGGGCAGTGCACCACCAGCCGCGTCGCGATCCGGCCCGTGCCCCCGGCTAGCGCCGACATGTCGGGTGCCGGGCGGAGAGCACCCGCCTCCGGCACAGCGCGACCCGGTTCGCCAAAGCCAGCCAGCAGCGGGCGGTCGAGACCGTCGGAAAGCGCCATAAGGTCGGGTCCTTGAAACGCGAGAAACAGGCGGGCGCGCCGCCGGGGTGGACGGTGGCGAGAACGACGGCAATGCGGCGGAATGGTGGCGATGGATCGAGACGGCGCCGAAGTCGCATCGCGCTTGAGTTGGCATCCCCGGAGCCAGTCCCATGGCAGCGCTCCCGCCCCACGGTCTCTCCCCCCTTGTAGGGGAGATGGGCGGCAGCTGAGAGCGGGCCTTCTGGGACATGCGGTAAGGGTTGATGGAGGCGCTGGTTTGTGGCTGGCCGCTCCCAAGTAAGCTCCGGTTCCAGCCCCGCCCAAGGCCCCCTCTGGCCTGCCGGCCATCTCCCCCACAAGGGGGGAGACACCCAGCCGCGACCGCACGCGCTACGTCGATCGTCGCGACTGGTGTCCGCTCAGCTGAACCCCGCCACTGCGTGCGGGACGTAAGGCGCCTCCAGCCGCTGGCGTTCGTCCTCTGTCAGGGTGATCTCCAGCGCCGCGATCGCATCGTCGAGGTGGGTGGGTTTGGAGGCGCCGATGATGGGGGCGGTGATGCCGGGCTTGGAGAGCAGCCAGGCGAGCGCCACTTGCGCGCGGGGCACGCCGCGCTCGGCCGCCACCGCGCCGACGGCCTCGATCACCCGCCGGTCCGCCTCGGCGGTGGCGGCGTAGAGCGCGCGGGTGACAGTATCCGTCTCGCCGCGCGCGGTCGTTTCCTCCGGCGCGCGGGTCAGCCGGCCGCGGGCGAGCGGGCTCCAGGGGATGACGCCGATGCCCTCCGACGCGCAGAGCGGCAGCATTTCCCGCTCCTCCTCGCGATAGAGCAGGTTCAGATGGTTCTGCATGCTGACGAAGCGCGTCCAGCCATGTTTCTCGGCGGTGGCCAGCGCCTTGGCGAACTGCCAGGCATACATGGAGGAGGCGCCGATATAGCGCGCCTTGCCGGCCTTCACCACGTCGTGCAGCGCCTCCAGCGTCTCCTCGATGGGGGTGTGATAATCCCAGCGGTGGATCTGGTAGAGATCGACATAATCCGTGCCGAGCCGCTTGAGGCTCGCATCGATCGACTGGAAGATCGCCTTGCGCGACAGGCCCGCCATGTTCGGCCGGTGCTTGGCGCCATGGGGCCCGAGCGGGAAGAACACTTTGGTGGCGAGCACGATCTCCTCGCGCTGCGCAAAATCCTTCAGCGCCCGGCCGACGATCTCCTCCGACGTGCCGTCGGAATAGCTGTTGGCCGTGTCGAAGAAGGTGATGCCGCGCTCGACCGCCTGGCGGATCAGCGGCCGGCTCTCCTCCTCGCCCAGGGTCCAGCTGTGATTGCCGCGCTCCGGCACACCATAGGTCATGCAGCCGAGGCAGAGGGCGGAGACTTCGAGGCCCGTGCGGCCGAGGCGGGTGGTCTTCATGGCAGATCCTTTCGTCACAGAAACAGGCGGCGTGGCCGGGGTGGCGGTCAAAGACCTCCGCGGGCCAGACGGCGCGCCGCCCGGCGGAACGCGGAGACCGGCCCCTAGGGAGATGGCAGGGCGGGCAGGCTTTCCCCCTCTCTCTATGCGATCTTCCCGGCCGGCGCGAGAGCGCGGCGGTGCTCGCGGCTCCCCCGGGGAGGGCTTCGACGGAAAGGACCGTTCGCCGCGCATCCCTCATCTCCGATGCCGGGTTCGCGGGAGCCGTTGAAACGGGACCTAGCGGATGACCCACCGAGTCCGGCCCACAGCGACAGAGCGTGCCGCAAGGGGCATGCCACAACGGGGGCCGGGCGGAGAGGAAAGGCCGGAGAGGAGGCGGCCCGCGCTGCCGGCGGCGGCGCGGCCCAAGCGGGTGGAGCCGGGGCCGGGCTCTTCTGGAACCACTGCCCGCGCCCTATGTTCAATCCCTGCCGGCCTGGCGCAAAGCCCTGCCGCTGCGGCGCGAAGGGCGAGCCGGCCCGCGCGCCCCCGATCAAGGAGCCACGCCATGCGCCAGACCCTTCTCTGCCTCAGCCTGCTTCTGCCGCTTGCCGCCTGCACCAGTGCAAGCACGGGCACGGGCGAGGGCTTCAACCCCGCACCCATTCCGGGCAGCATCACCTATCAAGGCCAGCCGCGCACCAAGCTCACCAAGGCGCCGGTCGGCAGCACCTTCACCCACCGCTTCCGCGGCGGCCGCTATGGCGAGGAATATGAGGAGATCTACCGCATCGCGCCGGATCGCTCGCTGGAGCTGCTCAGCCGCCGCCGCACGCGGCCCTTCTTCGAGTGGAACGACTAGGGCCTTTCCGGTGACCTCCGGTTCACCGGAAAGGCCCCAGGGTCTTGTCTTGACCACATGATCCGACGCCAAAGCGCTCTCGCTTCGGCTGGACAGGCTCCCATGGCCTGATGTCGACAGGGGCCACCGCGTGCCGACCCCTCCCGCGCCGCCGCTTAAGGCTGCAGCTCTGCCGGAGCCCGGCGCGCCGCGCGGGACGAAGCGGGGGGAGAGGGCGCCGCAGGGCCGGGCGGGAACAGGAAGGGCGGTCTGCGGGTTCAACCCCTCGAGACCAACCCGGATCAAGGAGACCCGCCATGACCCCTCTCGACCGCCCCGCCGGCCATTTCGAAACCGAGCGTGAAGCCGGCACGGCCGAGCGCACGCTCAACGCCGTCAAGGCCGAAGCCAGCGCCGTGAAGGACGCCGCGATCGACCACCCCCACACCGCCACCACCCTCCTGGCCCTCGTCGGCCTCGCCGGCTTTTTGCTCGGCCATGTGGCCGGCTACCGCGCGGCGGAGCAGGAGTATGAGAGCCGCCGGCGGCGGTTCTGGTAAGGGCTAAATAGGCGAAAATTCAGCCCGCCGAGGAAACTCGGCGGACCTTCTCATGGGCTTCTCTAAGTGAGAGCACAGCGCCAACTACATAAGTTTAGTACCGTAATCTTAGACGTGCAGCTCAAATTCTAAAAATTTGCCCCACTTGTCGGGCGCTAGAGTCTTCCCCAAACTTTCTATGATCTTGTAATAGGCCAATTTTTCTTAGTCTAAATTCAATTGCAATTTTCGAAACCTGGAAGTAGATTGAAAGTTTATGGATTAATTCGTTGTAAGGAATATAATTGCATGGCTGATCGTCCACAAAAATAAGGCCGAAGCCTTTGTCGCGTATTTCAAGTTTTCGACAGAAAAATTTCACCGCAATGTCGAATACCTTATGCGGAAGTAAGATTTCCGAAGCAAACATATTAGCTTGTGACTCTAATCTCATTAAAGCGGAAGCGTTGGAACCTTCAGTATCTCCAATGAGATCCTGCTCAAACACAGATTCGGAACGAAGATAGGTTCGGTGCCCTAGGCAGATGTGCCCTATCTCATGACTGATCGTGAACCGTCTTCGAAACTCATTGTCATGTGGATATATTCGAATATGGTTTCGTTCAAGATTCACAGAGCCCAAGACAAGCGCGCCATTTGCATCAACCAATTTCTCACCGGCGAAATCCAGCGTCACAGACATGGCTTCACAGACGGCTGCGAGGTCAACGGGGCCCTCCTTGTAGTGAACGCCTTCAAGGATTTCGATTGCGAAATCCCTTATGTCGCTCTGCGATAGAAAAGGGATTGCATTAACTGACGATCGGTACGCTTCACTAGGGGTTTCAAAGTTTTCCAAAAGACCTTTCGGGCTACTAAAAAATGTCCCATCGTAAAAGGCGGAGAACTTTAAAGCCTTGTGATTAAGCGCACCATCTAGAAGTTGGGCTTCAAGGTAACTCTGCCCAACAAAATCATATGTGTGTCGCTGAAGTATTACATCAGCGCCTTCTTCATCGATCTTCACCAGCCCCATCGAGCGGGCAGTGAGAATCGCGAGGGCTCCACTTTGTAGTCTCGAGGAAACCACCAAGATGCCCTTGGCCGAGTGACCAAATACAGTTCTGAGCTGATCAGAAAAAGCGCGAACTTTTTCCTCTGGAATTTTTCTTTTGTAGTTTTTGCATTCAAACACAACATACAAATAAGGAGTTGTTGCGCCGTCACGGAAAAACTCAATGACAACATCGAATTCGAGTTTCCCATTTCTCTCAGGGCACGGATACTTGGGCTTTCTTCGAATTTTGCAGTGCCTTGGACTGTGAGCGCCATAGACTAAATCCCCTCGCTCCTGTTGAGCGGTCAGATAATCTACCAGCGCGTCTTCTAGACTGTTGCCCTTTGCCGTGGAATTCAATCAAGACCCCTTGAGCTTTTGAGTTTTTAGAGAGGTTTCCTTTAGGTTTTGGGGAGTCTCTAATTTTAACACAAAAAACTTTTGGATAAAAGGTGAGCTTGTACTAGGCGATTTAGATCTTTCTCTACAGCGTAGTTTCATCGGTGTGCTCAGTTGGTCAACACTACTCGCTACGTCGGAGGCATTGGAATGGAGAGTATCGTCTGCTGGAGCCCTCCGCACACATCAAAACCCCCCGCCTCCTTCCGGAGACGAGGGGCCCAATCCACCTAGCAGCCTTACCCGCCCGCTCTCACTCGTCGAGCAAATCCAACACCTGCCCCGCCCGGGCCGCCGTCACGCGGCGCACGTCCACATCCTCGCGGCGGGAGGAGAGGAGGTCGCTCGCCAGCAGGCGGTCGGCGAGGTCGGCGGGCAGGGAGAGGATGACGCGGGCGTCTTCGGTGTGGAGGCCGGAGAGCGAGGAGCGCTTGGCGGTGATCATGCCGCCCGCCACAGTATTGTTGGTGTCCGGGTCGATCAGGATGAAGGCGCCGGTCGTGCGGTTCTGCTCATAGGGATCGAAGACCGCCTGTTCGTCGAAGACGAGATGCACCTTGCCGATCGCATTCATGGGCAGCGAGGCGGCGGCATTCCACTTGCCGGCCTTGAGGTCGAGCTGGCTCACCGGCTCGACGCTGACGCGCTGGCGGCGCGAACCGCTCTTCAGCCAGTAGCGCTTGCCGGGCAGAATGCCTTCGGCCTGCAGCGCCACCACCTGGGCGTCGAAGGCGGTGCCGGTCTGCGGCTGGTTGTCGATCGCGACGATCATGTCGCCGCGCGCCACATCCACCTGCCGGTCGAGCACCAGCGTTACGGCATCGCCGGTCACGGCGGCATTGCGGACGAGATCGAAGGTGACGATCTTCTGGACATTGGCGACCATGCCGGAGGGCAGGATCACGACGCTGTCGCCGGGCTTGACCGAGCCGCCGGCGACCGTCCCCTGATAGCCGCGGAAGCTTTCGCCGGGGCGCGAGACGCGCTGGACGGGCAGGCGGAAGCCGGTCGACTGGCCGGAGCGGGCGGTGGCGAGCTCCAGCACCTCGACCAGCGTCGGGCCGTCATACCAGGGCATGGCGGCGCGGCCGTCGAAGACGACGTTCTCGCCCTTGAGTGCGGAGACCGGGATGGCGGTGACCTGGCGCACGCCGAGCGAGAGCGCCAGCTCCTTGAACTCGTGCGAGATCGCGTCGAAGCGCGCCTGGTCGTAGCCGGTCAGGTCGATCTTGTTGACGGCGAGCACGAACTGCTTGATGCCCATCAGCGTGGCGATGGTCGCATGCCGCCGGGTCTGTTCCAGAAGACCGGCGCGGGCATCGACCAGCAGCACGGCGAGATCGGCGGTCGAGGCGCCGGTCGCCATGTTGCGGGTATATTGCTCATGGCCGGGCGTATCGGCGACGATGAAGGAGCGCTTGTCGGTCGAGAAATAGCGATAGGCGACATCGATGGTGATGCCCTGTTCGCGCTCGGCCTGCAGCCCGTCGAGCAGCAGGGCGAAATCCGGCAGGCCGAGATCGTTCTGCTGGCCGCTGTCGCGGGCGAGCGTGGCGGCCTGGTCGTCCTTGACCGCCTTGGTGTCCCAGAGCAGCCGGCCGATCAGCGTCGACTTGCCGTCATCGACCGAGCCGCAGGTGATGAGGCGCAGCGGCCGCGAATCGCGCGGGGATCGCGCGGCTTCGGCCGGAAAGCTGGTGACCGTGCTGCCCTTGCCCTCGCGGGCGGTTTCGGTGTCGTGCGAAGCGGCGAGCGGTGCGGAAACAGTCATCAGAAATATCCTTCGCGTTTCTTCTTCTCCATCGAGCCGGACTGATCCCGGTCGATGGCGCGGCCCTGGCGTTCGGAGACGGTCGCGGTTTCGAGCTCGGCGATGATGTCGTCGAGCGTCGCGGCGGTGGAGCGGATGGCGCCGGTCAGCGGGAAGCAACCGAGCGTGCGGAAGCGGATCATCTCCTCGCGCTTCTCTTCGCCGGGCTGAAGCTCGAGGCGCGGATCTTCCGCCAGGATCAGCATGCCGTCACGCTCGACCACCGGGCGCTTGGCGGCGAAATAGAGCGGCACGATCGGGATGTCCTCGGCCTGGATGTAGCGCCAGATGTCGACCTCGGTCCAATTGGACAGCGGGAAGGCGCGCACGCTCTCGCCCTTGCGGATCATGCCGTTATAGACGTTCCAGAGCTCGGGGCGCTGGTTGCGCGGGTCCCAGCGGTGGTCGGGCGTGCGGAAGGAATAGATGCGCTCCTTGGCGCGGCTCGCCTCCTCGTCGCGCCGCGCGCCGCCGAAGGCCGCGTCGAACTGGCCAGCGTCCAGTGCCTGGCGCAGCGCTTCCGTCTTCATGATGTCGGTGTAGAGCGCCGAGCCATGGGTGAAGGGCGTGATGTTCTCGGCCGCGCCGCGCGGATTGGTGTGCGAGATCAGGTCGAGATCATAGTCGCGCACGATTCTGTCGCGGAAGGCGATCATCTCGGCGAACTTCCAGCCGGTGTTCACATGCAACAGCGGGAAGGGCACGCGGCCGGGATAGAAGGCCTTACGCGCCAGATGCAAGAGCACGGCGGAATCCTTGCCGACCGAATAGAGCATGACCGGCTTTTCGAACTCGGCCGCCACCTCGCGGAAGATGTGGATCGACTCGTTCTCGAGCGCCTTCAGATGCGGGTCGAGCGGCGCCTTCGCGCTCTGCGGATTGTGGAGTTCCGTTTCCGGAAGGGAAAGGGGCATGATGTCAAATCTCCGAAGATCGGTCTTGCGTGCGCCGTCAGGCGACGCTGTCGGCGAGCGCCTGGCGCTCGGCGGATGAAGCGGCAGGGTCGGGGGCGGCCTGGTCACGACCAGAAGCAGGGACGGGGGAGCGGGTAGGGATCTCGGAGGCCGCGTCGGCCACATGCAGGCCGCATTCGCGCGTCTCGTCGTTCTCCCACCACCAGCGGCCGGCCCGCTCCGGCTCGCCGGGCTTGATCGCCCTGGTACAGGGCTCGCAGCCGATCGAGGGATAGCCGCGCGCATGCAGCGGATTGACCGGGATCGCCTCGGCCGCCACCGTGGCGCGGATCGTGTCGATGTCCCAGTCGGCAAGCGGGTTGATCTTGATCAGCCCACGCTCGAGATCGGCCTCGGCCAGCGGCGTCTCGGCGCGATTGCCGGACTGGCCGCGGCGCAGGCCGGTGATCCAGTATTGCGCGCCGGAAAGCGCCCGGCCAAGCGGCTTCACCTTGCGCACGCCGCAGCAGGCATGGCGCGCCTCGATGCTGTCATAGAAGCCGTTCAGCCCATAGGCCACCACATAGGCGTCGAGATCGGCCTGTTCGGGGTGGTAGCGCTTGACGAGCAGGCCATAGGTCTCTTCGGTGCGGTCGATCAGCGCCACGGTCTCGGTGAAAAGGCGCCCTGTCTCCAGCGTCGCCACCTCGATCGCGCCGGCCGGCGCGCCCCCGGCGATCGCCCAGGTAATCACCTGGTCCTCGATGCCGAGGCTGGTGGTGAAGACGGCACGGCCGGGAAGGGTGGCGATGAGCGCCAGGCGCTCTTTCAGCGTCAGGCCTTCCAGCCGCCGGGCGAGCTCCGCGGCAGCTGTCTCGATCGTGGGGACTGTCATGGATGCGAATCCTGTCTTTGCAGTTGTGCGAATATGACAGGAGATTGTGACAAGAGACAGAAAAAGCCTTTGTGAATCCAGGGTGAAGCGGAGCAAATATCACTCCGATCTTGCACCTCTGCAGAAAAGCTCGGCATGCCCGTAGGAACGGCGGCCAATTGAAGGAAGATTATCGGTTTTATAGAGAATTTAAGCTCTCAACTGACGTCGTGACGGGCGGGCGATCGCGCCCGGCTCCGTCTTCGAAGACCGACACCTAGCGATCGCTCACCGCCGCGCGCGGATTGACCCAGGGGGTCTGGTTGGAGCGGGGCAGCGGCTGGCGGTTCAGGATGTGGTCCGCGGCCTTCTCGCCGGTCATGATCGAGGGGCCGTTCAAGTTGCCATAGGTGACATGCGGGAAGATCGAGCTGTCGGCGACCCGCAAGCCCTCGACCCCGATGACCCGCGTCTGCGGATCCACCACGGCCAGCGGGTCGGTCGCATCGCCCATTCGGCATGTGCCGCAGGGGTGGTAGGCGCTCTCCAGATGCTCGCGCAAGAAGGCGTCGATCGCCTCATCGCTCTGCACGGCCTCGCCCGGCTGGATCTCCGGGCCGCGATAGGTGTCGAAGGCCGTCTGGCTGAAGATCTCGCGCGTCAGCCGCACGCAGTGGCGGAATTTCTCCCAGTCTTCCGGATGGCTCATATAGTTGAAGCGGATCACCGGGTCGGCCTTGGCATCGGGTGAGCGCAGCGTCACGCTGCCGCGCGACTTCGACAGGTTGTAGCCGACATGCACCTGGAAGCCATGGCTCTTCGCCGCCGCCTTGCCGTCATAGGAGATGGCGACGGGGAGGAAGTGATACTGGATATCCGGCTGGACGAGGCCGGGCGCCGAGCGCAGGAAGGCGCAGGCCTCGAACTGGTTGGAGGAGCCGAGCCCCGTGCGGGTCAGCAGCCACTGCGCGCCCGCCACCCCCTGCCAGAACCAGGGCAGCCAGGAATAGAGCGAGACCGGCTTGGTCGAGACCTGCTGGAAGTAGAATTCCATATGGTCCTGCAGATTGGCGCCGACGCCGGGCCTGTCCGCCTTCACCTCGATCCCCATGTCCTTCAAGTGCTCGGCCGGGCCGATGCCGGAGAGCATCAGCAGCTTGGGCGAGTTGAAGGAGGAGGCGGAGATGATGACCTCGCGGCCCGCCCGCACGATCTCCACCGCGCCATTGCGCTCGATCTCGACACCGACCGCGCGCCCGTTCTCGATCACGACCTTGCGGGCAAAGCCGTGAACGAGGCGGCAGTTCCCCCGCTTCATCGCCGGGCGGAGATAGGCATTGGCCGCCGACCAGCGCCGGCCGTGATGGATCGTCTGCTCCATCAGGCCGAAGCCTTCCTGCTTGGAGCCGTTATAGTCCTCCGTCAGCTCGAAGCCTGCTTCCTGGCCGGCCTTGATGAAGGCGTGGAAAAGCGGGTTCTTGACCGGGCCGCGCCGCACATGCAGCGGTCCGTCCGTGCCCCGCCAGCCTTCCTCGCCGCCATGGCTGGTCTCCATCCGCTTGAAGTAGGGCAGCACGTCGGCATAGGCCCAGCCGCGGGCGCCGAGCGCTTCCCAGCGGTTAAAGTCCTCGGCATGGCCGCGCACATAGACCAGCCCGTTGATCGAGGAGGAGCCGCCGATCACCTTGCCGCGCGGCGCGGTGATCCGGCGGTTGTTCAGGTTCGGCTCGGGCTCGGAGAGGTAGCCCCAATTGTAGCGCTTCATGCTCATCGGCCAGGCGAGCGCGGCCGGCATCTGGATGAACGGCCCGAAATCCGACCCGCCCGCCTCGATGACGATCACCGAATGCTTGCCGTCCTCCGACAGGCGATAAGCAAGCGCCGAACCGGCGGAACCGGAGCCGACGATGACGAAGTCTGCCTGGTTCATATCAGCACCTTCGGATTGATGGTCGAGTGAGAGATCGCTAAAATGCAGGCATGAAACGGGTGATGTATGCCAAGTCTGCGAGTTAGGTACTTGATCATATGCAGCCGAAGCGGCGCCTCGCCATTCGTGCTGAAGTGGACGCGTTTGCCCGCGGCGAGAAAGTCGACGTCAAGCGACTGCGAGGCAGCCCGTATTTGCGTATTCGCGTTGGCGACGATCGCGTGGTGCTCGATGATCTCACGGGCCTGGTCTTCGTCGTCGAGGTCGGACCGCGTGGTGGAATCTACAGGAAGTGAGCGATGGGTGATTTTCGCAAAACGGTGATCGACGGTGAGGCTTATGTTCTCGTGCCTGAAGAGGAATTTGAGGATCTGATGGACATCATCGCCGCGGAACAGACGCTTGCGCGCATTCGGGCCGGCGAGGAAACCTGGCCTGCGGAGCTTGTCTACGAGCTTTGGGAAACGGACAGCCGAATTCGCACGCTTCGCACCTATCGCGGTTTGACCATCGACAAACTTGCCGAGCAAGCAGGTCTTTCCTCGGAAGTCCTGTCCGGAGTGGAAGCAGGCGCGCAAGACCCATCGACCGAGGAGCTTCAGCGAATCGCCAAGGCCTTGCGGGTTGATCTCGACGATCTCGTCGTGATGGCGGAGGTGGACCATCAATAGGGTGCCTCGACCTTGCCCATGCCGACATAGACGGTCTTGAGCTCGGAGTAATGCTCCAGCGCGGCGAGCGAGTTCTCCCGCCCGAAGCCGGATTGCTTGGAGCCGCCGAAGGGAATCTCGACCGGGCAGAGATTATAGGTGTTGATCCAGAGCGTACCGGCTTCCAGCTGATCGACGACGCGGTGCGCGCGCTTCATGTCGGCGGTGAAGACGCCGGCGGAGAGGCCGAATTCGGTCGCATTGGCGCGGGCGATCACCTCGTCCTCCCGCTCGAAATCGAGCACGCACATGACCGGGCCGAAGATCTCCTCGCGCGCGATCGTCATGCCGTCCGTCACATCGGCAAAGACGGTCGGCTGGATGTAGAAGCCCTCGCCGGAAACGTCGTTCGGAATGGCGCCGCCGGTGACGAGCCGCGCCCCTTCCGCCTTGCCGGCCTCGATATAGCCGAGCACCTTGTCACGTTGCGCTTTCGAGACCATCGGCCCGAGCTGCGTCGCCTCGTCCATGGGATCGCCGATGCGGATCGCCTCGGTGCGGGCCTTCAACCGCGCGAGGAAGGCGCTCTTCAGCGCAGACTGGACGAAGACGCGGGTGCCGTTCGAACAGACCTGGCCGGTCGAGTAGAAATTGCCGAGCATGGCGCCGGAGACGGCATCGTCGAGATCCGCATCTTCGAAGACGATCAGCGGCGACTTGCCGCCGAGCTCCATCGTCACATGCTTGAGCTGCCCGGCGGCGGCGGCCGCCACCTTGCGCCCCGTCGGCACCGAGCCGGTGAGCGAGACCTTGGCGACATCGGGATGGTTGACGAGCAGCGGCCCGGTCTCCCGGTCGCCCTGGATCACATTGTAGAGCCCCTTCGGCGCCCCCGCCTCGATCAAGATCTCGGCAATCTTCAGCGCGCCCAGCGGCGTCATTTCCGAAGGCTTAAAGATCATGGCATTGCCGGCAGCGAGCGCCGGCGCGCCCTTCCAGCAGGCAATCTGCTGGGGATAGTTCCAGGCGCCGATGCCGACGCAGACGCCGAGTGGCACGCGCTTGGTATAGGCGAAGTCATCCCCGAGCGGGATATGGCTGCCATTCATCCCGGCCGCGATGACGCCGCCGAAGAACTCGAAACTATCGGCGCCGGATGTCGGATCGGCGACGATCGTTTCCTGGATCGGCTTGCCGGTGTCGAGCGTTTCCAGTTCGGAAAGCTGGCGGTTGCGCGCCCGCATGATCTCGGCCGCCTTCTTCAGCACGCGGCCACGCGCGGTCGGGCTCAAGCCCGCCCATTCCTTCTGCGCCCGCTTGGCGGCGGCAATGGCCTGCTCGACGATCGCCGGCGTCGCGGCATGGAGTTTCGCGATCACCTCGCCGGTCGCGGGATAGATGCTGTCGAAGGGCGTGCCGGCCGTGTCCTCGACATAGGCGCCATCGATGAAGTGGGAGGCTTTCGGTTGCGCTCTCATCGTCTCATTCTCCCCGCGGAAAGCGTTTGGATTGCTCGAGCGTGTCGAGGTTCATGTGGTTGCGCATGTAGCGCTCGGAGGCGTCGCGCAGCGGCTGGTGATCCCAGGGGTAGTAGGCGCCGTTGCGCAGGGCCTCGTAGACGATCCAGCGTCGCGCCTGGCTTTCGCGCACGGCGGCGTCGAAGGCGGCCATGTCCCAGCGCGCCTCGCGCATCAGGCGGAAGGACTCCAGCGTCGCCGCAGTGGCGGAATCCGGCGGGTTGGCGGCAAGGTTCACCTGTTCCAGCGGATCGGCGGAGAGGTCGAAGAGCATGTCGGGGTCGAGCGCGCAATGGACATATTTCCACTTGCCCTCGCGGATCGCCACCAGCGGCGCATAGGAGGCCTCCGCCGCATATTCCATCAGCACCGGCGCCACGCGATCCGCGCCATCGATCACCGGCCGCAGGCTCTCGCCATCGGTCCAGGGCATGATGTCCTCGATCGAAATGCCGGCGAGGTCGCAGAGCGTCGGGCAGATGTCGAGGTTGGAGACCGGCGCGCTGTGCAGGCCGGGAGCGATGCCAGGGCCGGCGATCATCAGCGGCACGCGCGCCGAGCCCTCGAAGAAGTTCATCTTGAACCACAGGCCCCGCTCGCCCAGCATGTCGCCATGGTCGGAGCAGAAGAGGATGACCGTGTCGTCCAGCATGCGGGTGCGGGCGAGCACGTCGATCAGGCTGCCGACCTTGTCGTCGAGATAGCTGATATTGGCGAAATAGGCGCGGCGCGAGCGGCGGATGTCTTCGTCGCGCACATCGAAATTGCCGTAGTCGCAGGCGTGGATGATGCGCTGCGAATGCGGATCCTGCTCCTCGAGCATGCCGACGCGCGGAAGAAGCGCGGCACAGTCCTCGTAGAGGTCCCAATATTTCCGCCGTGCCACATAGGGGTCGTGCGGATGGGTGAAGGAGGCGGTGAGGCACCAGGGGCGGCGGCCCTCATCCTCGCTCTTGCGCGCCAGCTGATAGAGCTTCTGCTCGGCGAGGAAGGCGACCTCGTCGTCATATTCCATCTGGTTGGTGATCTCGGCCACGCCCGCGCCGGTGACCGAGCCGAGATTGTGATACCACCAGTCGATCCGCTCGCCGGGCTTGCGGTAATCCGGCGTCCAGCCGAAATCCGCAGGGTAAATATCCGTCGTCAGCCGCTCCTCGAAACCGTGCAGCTGGTCCGGTCCGACGAAATGCATCTTGCCCGACAGCGCCGTGTAATAGCCGGCGCGGCGCAGATGATGGGCGAAGGTCGGGATGGAGGAGACATATTCGGCGGCATTGTCGTAGACGCCGGTGCGGCTCGGCAATTGCCCGGCCATGAAGGAGGCCCGCGCCGGCGCGCAGAGCGGCGAGGCGGTGTAATTGTTCACGAACCTAGCCGAGCGGCGGGCGAGGCTTTTCAGATGCGGCGCATGCAGGAAATCCGCCGGGCCATCAGGAAACAGGGTCCCGTTCAGCTGGTCGACCATGATGATCAGGATATTCGGTCTGGCGGCAGTCACGCATGTCGTCCTTCGGCTGGCATTTCGATGCGGGCGCGGGCGAGCGCGGCATCCACATAGGCTTCGGTGAGCGCGATCGAGCGCTCGCGGGACAGCGGCGCTGCCGCAAGCGCGCGGCGCAGATAGAGCCCGTCGATCAGCGCCGCCGCACCCTCGGCAATGCCACGCGCCAGATCCGGCGGGCACAGCGCTGCGAGATTGACGACGAGGTTGGAATGCAGGCGCCGCGCATAGAGCACGAGCAGATGCCGCATCGCCTCCGAGCTCTGGGCCTGCGAATAAAAGGCGAGCCAGGCGGCCACCGTTTCCGGCGCGAACTGGCCGGCATGGAAGCTGACGCGGATCAGCGCCGAAACCCGCGCGCGCGGCGAAGCGGCCGCGTTCAAGGCGTGAATCGTGTCGCGGCGGAGATCGGCGAGCAGGGAGCGGATCGTGGCGATCAGCAGCTCGTCCTTGCTGCCGAAATAATGATGCGCCAGCGCCGGCGACACGCCGGCCCGCCGGGCGATATCGGACATGGTCACCGTCAGCGTTCCCTGATCGCCAATGGCGCTCAAGGCCGCATCGACCAGCGCCTTGCGGCGAAGCGGCTCCATTCCAAGTTTCGGCATCGACCGTCTCATCTCCCGATGCAACCGAGGTTATTCTTGATTGATGCCTCAATCAAACCCCAATCGCTTCCCCGGCCGCGCTATCCCATGTCGTTTGCAGCGAAGATCTGGCGACCAGCCGTCGCCGACCGTCTGCCCCACGTTCCGCGCCCGCGTTGCCTTCGTCGGCCATGGCGATAGATAAAGATCATGCGAGGTGAGAGGACCGAGAATGACGCTGCCGCATGAGATGACCTATGTCGATCTGCCCAATCCCGGTGGTCCTGAGGCGATGGTGCTTGCCCGCGGACCGCTGCCCGAACTGCAAGCAGGCCAGCTTCTGCTGCGGGTCGAAGCGGCCGGCATCAACCGGCCGGACGTGATGCAGCGCCAGGGCAAATATCCGCCGCCGCAGGGCGCGAGCCCGATCATGGGGCTGGAAGTGGCCGGCGAGGTGGTCGCGCTGGGCGAGGGTGTGGAAGGCTTTGCGCTCGGCGAGAAGGTGACCGCGCTCGCCAACGGCGGCGGCTATGCCGAGTTCTGCGCCGTCCCGGCCAGCCAGGCGCTGCCCTGGCCGAAGGCCTATGACGCAGCACGCGCGGCGGCGCTGCCGGAGACCTTCTTCACCGTCTGGGCCAATGTCTTCCAGATGGCCGATCTCGTGGAGGGCGAATCCTTTCTCGTCCATGGCGGCACCAGCGGCATCGGCACGACGGCGATCCAGCTGGCGAGCGCCTTCGGCGCCCAGGTCTTCGCCACCGCCGGCACGGCGGAGAAGTGCAAGGCCTGCGAAACGCTCGGCGCCCGCAAGGCGATCAACTACCGCGAGGCGGATTTCGCAGCCGTGCTGAAGGCGGAGACCGAGGGGCGCGGCGTCGATGTCATTCTCGACATGGTCGGCGCCCCCTATTTCGCCCGCAATCTCGACAGCCTCGCCCGCGACGGACGCTTGGCGCTGATCGCCTTTTCGGGCGGCGCGACGCTCTCCGATGTCTCGCTGGTGCCGATCATGACCAAGCGGCTGCGCGTCATGGGCTCGGCGCTCCGGCCGCGCACGGCGGTGGAAAAGGAGGCGATCCGCGACGATCTGCTGGACGATGTCTGGCCGCTTCTGGAGGAGGGGACGGTCGCCCCGGTCATCCATGCCGTGCTGCCCTTCGCCAATGTCGCGGAGGCGCATCGGCTGATGGAGGATGGCGCGCATATCGGTAAGATCATTTTGACCCTGTGACATTTCGCCATGCGCGCGCCCTTGCATTCGGGGAAAGACGCGCTCATATTTCGATCATGTTCAACGCAAAGAAAGGAAGGTGATCCAATGTCTAATGAGATTACGGTGCTCGTGACGGACTTGGGAAGCGTGGCGGTGCAGGGGAGGCAGCCCTCGCTCTGAGCCTTCCGTTTCTGCGGAGCGTGCCAGCAGCCGCTCCGGGCCTCACGAGGCCGGGTTTCGTGGAAAGGGTCGCGCAAGCGGCCCTTTTTCGTGCGCCTTATCCGCGAAAACCCGCGATGCGAGCTCGAAAATTTAGAGAATTATAACGTTCTAATGAGACTTTGGAGCATCGAACAAGCCGACGCTCCAGGGGATAGCGATGTTTTCGGTCTCAGCATCTGCTTCGTCAACACAAGCGACTGCCCTGCAACTTCTGCGATACGGACAGGGTCACGAGGAGCGGGACTCGCTCGTGTTGTCGACGAACAGGAAACTGGTCGCTTCGATCATGGCGGAATTCGGTGAAGGGCCGAATGGGGGCGGTTTATGGCTTCCCGACCATGTCGTCCGGAGTGCCGCGATTGGCGACAACGGTCGTGCCTACTTCACGGGCCGTGAGAGTTTTGTGGCGGCGGGGAGCGGCGATGACTGGATCAATGCCGGCGCGGACTCCATGATCGATGGCGGCAAGGGCAACGATTCCATCAACATGATCGACGGTGGTGAAGCCTATGGCGGCCAGGGAGATGACGGACTGACCGGTTCCTATGCCCAACTTCATGGAGGCGTCGGAGATGACGGGATTGACGTTCTTACAGGGAGTGAAGGGTACGGAGACGAGGGCCGGGATCACATCAGAGCCATCCTTGGCGGCGTCGGATTTGGCGGCACTGGCGCAGACGTTCTGACCGCGCTCTATGGCGGCACGATCCACGGCGGCGAGCAGGACGATGTCTTGTCTGCGGTCGGGCGAAAGAACACGCTTTCCGGCGACGAGGGTGACGACTCGATCGACCTGACGCAGGCCATCGATTCCGTCGTGACTTACGGTCGAGGTGATGGACATGACACGATCGTCGTAGGCAGCGGGTACAAAGAGTTCGGCGAGACGCAGCACGGGTCGAATACGCTGGCGCTCTGGAACATTCGCAGCACGGACGCAACCATCGAACAGAACGGCGATGAGGCCATCATCCGCTTCAAGGGCACGGATGCAGACTCGATCAAGATCACATTCACCGACGACACGGCTCTCGCGATCACCTTCCGCGATGGAACGAGCCAAATTCTGTCCCGCCAGCATCAAAGTGGTCTGGTCGCTCAAGTCAATGCAGCATACCAAGGCGTTTGAGAGACGCCGTCTCGCGGAGGCAGCCCTCGCTCTGAGCCTTCCGTTTCTGCGGAGCGTGCCAGCAGCCGCTCCGGGCCTCACGAGGCCGGGTTTCGTGGAAAGGGTCGCGAAAGCGGCCCTTTTTCGTGCGCGAAAGAGGCGAATGAGTTGTGTCTTCGGGCTTCGCTTATCCAGTCAGCCAGGTCTAGCGCCCCCCGTGAGGCAGGCTCAACCTTCTCCGCTAACGCCCTGTGAAAGCGGCTTGCGGGCCGCATGGCGGAAACGCTGAATGACGATTTCCTCGTCTCCAACGAAGTAGTCGATGTGGTAGGGGTAGCGTGTCAGGAAGGCACGTCTCACCCCCGCGATTGGTATGCGGCGCCCCGGGAAGGGGTGGGCCTGCAATTGTTGCAGAACCGCGCGCAATCGCGCTTCGACCTGCGCCGCGCCCTGCGGTGAATGGGCCGCAATGTGCGAAAGCACCGTGTCGATCTGCGCAAAAGCCCTCTTCTGGAAGCGAAGCCTCAAGCTCGGAACTTGGAGAGGACGGCTTCCACCTCCTCATTGGTTGCAAACTCACCCCGCTGCATCTCGGCCTGAGCCTCGCGGAGGTCCGCGTCTTCCTCGGGTGTCAGGTGGATCAGGTCTTCATCACTTGCATAGGCCAGCACCATCCGCGCGATCTCGTCCTGCCTCTCCGGCGGCAGGGTGCGGGCGGTTTCCATGGCGTAGTCAAGGAGGGCGGTCATGGCGTGATCATGGCTCCGGCGTTTCGAGGAGGAAAGCTGTCTAGCACCCTAAGACCCAGTTGAACTCATCTGCCCATTCCCCGTCAATCGCGTCGACGATAGCGGGGCCGAGCAGCGCACGCCCTCACACCCCCAGCCGCCCGAAGCCGGGGATCTTGATGCCGGGGTTGGCGAGGTCGAGGCCGGCGACGAGGCCGAGGATGTGGAGTTCGAAGCCACTCCGGATGCCGGCGGAAAGGCCGACGAGGCCGAAGAGGGTGAGGTGGAGGTCGCGGCCATCGGCATCGAGCGACACCAGCCGGCCTTCGGGCAGATAGTCGCGGCCGACCGCATCGGGCGGCAGCACGGCGCCGAGATCCGGGACCGAGCGCAGCACATGGGCGACGAAGGTGTTAGAGTTCGGCCCCGGCCACAGCCGATAGGCGCCGGGCATGGCATAGGGGTAGGACTGGATCGCCGCCTCGACCTTCGGGATCAGCCGTTCGGCCTCGGCTCCCTTGAGTGCCACCACCAGCCGCGGCGGGTTCGAATACCAAAAGCCGTCGGCATCGCGCATGTTGCGGCGGATCGGCGTGCCCCAGCCCACCTTGTCATAGCGGTTATAGACCGTGTCGCCGGCGCCCTTGGTGACGATCCAGGCGTGGCTCGCCACCGCGCCCTTCAACCCGCCGGTGGCGGCTGAGAGCACATAGATCGCCGCCTCCTTGTCGCTCTGTGGCTTCGGCAGCAGGCCGGAGGACGACCAGTTGGCCTCGCTCCAGCGCGCCGGGCGGTCGCGCGCGATCCACACACCTGCGGCGGCGATGGTCGGCAGCAGATAGATGAGCAGGAAGGCGAGCAGAAGATGGCGTAGAATGAGCATGAGGTTCCTCGGTAGGGGTAAGGTCGGCTCGATCGCCGGTCTGTCCCCGAAATATCCCGTCGGTGGCCGCTTCCGTCTGCAGCCCGGCTGATCCCGTTTGCCTTTGCGCCGCGATGGTCTAAGACGCGGGCGCCATGCGCTGCTTGCTGACAGCACGGCGCTTGGTATCCGCGGTCAAATCGCGGGAAGGATTGAGGTTCTTTGAGGGCAGGCGATGGCAAATCCGGTTCTGGTCGAAGTAACGCGCGGCGATCTCGTCGAAAGCCGCCATCGCGGCATGGTGGTGGTGGTCGATGGCGCGGGCCGCACGGTCTTCTCGCAGGGGGATGTCGAGGCGGCCGTTTTTCCGCGTTCGGCCTGCAAGGCCATGCAGGCCCTGCCGCTGGTGGAAGGCGGCGCGGCCGATGCCTATCAATTCGGCGACCGGGAGCTCGCGCTCGCCTGCGCCTCGCATGATGGCACCGAAACCCATGCCGCCCTGGCGGCGTCGATGCTCGCCGCCGCCGGCCGCGATGTCGACACCCTGGAATGTGGGGCGCACTGGTCGTCTGTGCAAGGCGTTCTGATCGCGCAGGCCCGCAGCCTCGATCGGCCGAGCGCGCTGCACAACAACTGCTCGGGCAAGCATGCCGGATTTGTTTGCACCGCCTGCCATGCCGGCGTGGATCCCGCCGGCTATATCGGCTACGACCACGCAATCCAGCGCGAGATCCGGGCCGTCATGACCGACCTGACGGGCGCCGCCCTTTCGCACGACAGCTGCGGCATCGATGGCTGCGCCATTCCCACCTATGCCGTACCGCTGAAAGGCCTTGCCCATGGCTTTGCAAAAATGACCACCGGGCATGGCCTCTCCTCCAGCCGGGCCGCGGCCTCCCGGCGGCTGATGGAGGCCTGCATGGCGGAGCCTTTCTACGTGGCGGGCGAGAACCGAGCCTGCACCCGGCTGATGCGTATCGCACCCGGCCGCATCTTCGCCAAGATCGGCGCGGAGGGCGTCTACTGCGCGGCAATCCCGGAGCAGGGCCTGGCAATGGCGCTGAAATGCGAGGATGGCACCACGCGTGCCGTCGAAGCCATGGTGGCCGCCACGCTCGCCCGCTTCTTTGCCGACGATCCGGCCGTGCAGGCGGCGTTGATGGCGGAGGCAACGCACAGCATGAAAAACTGGAACGGCATGACGGTCGGCACGGTGCGGGTCACCGAGGCGCTTCAGTAAGCCGCCGACAGTTCATGCCGCGACAATCTCGAGCCCGGCTTCCGCATAGGGTGCTAGCCGGGCCTGCGCCATGGCGTGTGGAACGACCAGACCCTGCAGGGCGACGAGCGGCAGGATGCGGTGCGGCGAGACGCGGTCGAATTTCTGCTCGGCCGCCAGCAGCCAGGTCGCATCCGCCCGCGCGGCGATGGCGCGCTTGACCTGCGCCTCTTCATAATCCCCGGTCGTTGCGCCATGCACCGGATGCAGTGCGGTCGCGCCCAGGAAGAAGAGATCGACGCGCAGCGCGGCCAGCGCCTCCACCACGCCGGCCCCCGTCGCCACCATCGAATGCTTGTAAAGCCGGCCGCCGAGCAGAAGGACCTCGGCATCATGTCCCGCCAGCGCGACGGCGATCGTCGGACTGTGGGTGGCGATCGTTACCTTGAGCGTCCGGGGCAGGGCGGCGACCACTGCCGCATTCGTGCTGCCCCCGTCGAGAAAGACGACCATGCCCGGCGCGATCAGTTCCGCCGCCCGCCGCCCCAGCGCCTGCTTCACGTCGGCAGCAATCGTCTCGCGCTCCGCCAGATCGGGCAGGTCGGGCGAGAGCGGCAGCGCGCCGCCATGCACCCGCTTCAGTTTTCCTTCACCGGCGAGCTCGCGCAGATCGCGGCGGATCGTGTCCTCGGAGAGCCCGAGCTCGAGCGCGAGGCGCGTGGCGACGATCTGCCCGTCGCGGCTTAAGCGGTCGAGAATGAGCGCATGGCGCTGGGATGTAAGCATGAAAAACCCTCTTGACGTCTCAGCATATTGCATGTTTGAACGAGAAATATCAAGAAATTTCGTGCAGATTTGTGAAAGGAACTCGAGATGCTGATCTTGATCGCCGGCCCCTACCGCTCCGGAACAGGGGATGATCCCGCCTTGATGGCGGAGAATTTGAAGCGGCTGGAGGCGCCGGCCTATCGCCTGTTTCAGGCCGGCCATGTGCCGATGATCGGCGAATGGGTGGCGCTGCCGGTCTGGCATTCGGGCGGTGGGCAGGTGGTGGGCGATACGCTTTACGAGGAGATCTTTCACCCTGTGGCCGGCCGTCTTCTCGCTCTGTGCGACGCCGTGCTGCGTCTTCCCGGCGAGAGCAAAGGGGCCGACAACGACGTTCGCATCGCCCTGGAGCGCGGCATTCCCGTCTATCATCGGCTGGAGGACGTGCCGGGTTGCGCGGCGGTGGCTGCAGCCTGAGTAAAGCATGGCGAACCCAGCCGCTCGGCTAGATCCCGAGCGGCGGGGGTTCACGTCAGGGGCGATCGACGAAGCGGGCCGGCGGCAGATCGGCCTGCTGGCGCAGGCTCATGGCGGCGAGATCAGGATGGGCGAGCGGATCGCGGAGCCAGGCCAGCCGTGTCTGCAGATCCTCGTGCGAAAGACTGCAGGGGCCCTGCGGATCGATCGTCGAGAGACCGAGCCAGGCAAGCAGGCGGCTGCCGAACGGGGCGGGAAGGGAAGGGCGAGGGGGCGAGACGTGGAAGTGCGACATGGCGGCGACTCCTGGTTTGTCGCCATCGTCTAATGAAGCCGGCAGGAGATCAATTGAGTTTGCCTGGCAGACGCTATAGATAATCTCTATGCGTGATCTGAATGCGGTTCATCTGAATGGGCTCAAGGCGGTCGAGGCGGTGGCGCGGCTCGGCTCGCTCCAGGCGGCGGCCGAGGAGCTCGGCGTCACGATCGGCGCCGTCAGTCAGCAGCTCGCCCGCACGGAGAAACAGCTCGGCCGCCCTCTCTTCGACCGCACGCCGCGCGGATTGCAGCTGACCGCGCTCGGACAAAGGCTCACTCCCCGCCTGAAGGAGGGGTTCCTGGCACTGAACGATGCGGTGGCCATGGCCCGCGAGCGCGACGAGCAGAGCCTGACGATCTCGGTTGCGCCGGTCTTTGCCGCACGCTGGCTGGTCCATCGCCTCGATGGCTTTACCGCGAACCATCCGGATCTGCGCCTGCGCATCGAGGCGACGACGAAGCTCATCGATCTCGAACGGTCCGATGTCGACCTTGCTATCCGCGTCGGCAGCGGCGGCTGGCCAGGCGTGAAGGCCGAGCCGCTGCTCGCCCAGCGCGTCTTTCCGGTCTGTTGCCCGGCGGTCGCCGCCCGGCTTGCCGGGCCTGAGGACCTGTTGCGGGAAGGCGCGGTGGTCGATGGCCAGGCCATGTTCGACTGGTCGCTCTGGCTGGCGGCAGCCGGGCTCGAGACGCGCAGCATGCCGACCCGTCATGTCTTCAACGAGGCGTCGCTCTGCCTCGATGCGGCCATTGCTGGTCAGGGCATCATGCTCGCCTGGCAGACGCTCGCCGTCGACGCTCTCCTGCGCAAAAGCCTGGTCATCCCCTTCCCGATCTTCGCCGAGACCGGCTTCGGCCATTATCTCGTCACCGCTCCCGCGCGCCGCGACAGCCGCGTCACCACCGCCTTCAAGCTCTGGCTCCGCCGCGAGATCCACGACAGCCTCAGCGCGGCGCGGCTGCCGGCGGAGCCATAAGCTCTCGCCGCTGCTTTCGTGGCGCCGATTGGTTCGCCTTCAGAACCGCTCCGCCAGCCGCCGGTTCATCATCTCCTCAAAGGCTGGGCGGGCGTGGCAGCGGGTGATCCAGGCAACGATGGCGGGGTGGCGTTCGAAGAAGGCGGTTTGGGACATGGTATAGCGGACCACTTCCGCCACGTTCAGATCGGCGACGGTGAAGCGGTCGCCGACGAGATAATCGCGCGTGGAAAGATGCGCTTCGAGGACGGCGAACCCCTTGTCGAGCGCGTCGATGGCGGCGGCGATCACGGCGCGGCCTTCTTCGGTTTCGCCGGCGCCATCGTCGATGGTGCGGACGATGCGCACGGCCGATGGCTCGATTGCCGTGGCGGCAAACAGCGTCCAGCCATCGATCTGCCCTTCTTCCTTCAGATCGGCCGCAGCCAGCGGACCGCCATGCTTGCGGGCGAGATAGAGATTGTTGGCAAGCGACTCCGTCAGCACCAGGCCGTCATCGTCGATGGCGGGGATCAGCCCCATCGGGTTGATCGCGACGAACTCGGGCGAAAGCGTGTTGATCGGCGCATCGGCACTGTGGGGATCATCCAGGCGTCGGGCCTGGACCACCGGGACGGAGCGGAAGTCGAGCCCGAGTTCCAGCGCCAGCCAGTAGTTGCGGGAGGCGCGCGAGGTGTAGCAGCCATAGATTGTCAGCATCGGGTTTCCTCTTCCGGATCATCAGGAACAGAGAGCGGACCAAGTTTCCGGCAAGGACCGCGCGGGCGATTCTCCTTACGGCGAGGCTGACCTCTCGGAAAGGTGCTTCAGTTGATGCCGTTCATGAAATCTGGTGATGGCCGATCCTCGGGCGGGCTGCTGGCTGCGGCGGCGGGGGAGGGGGTGTCTCTTTGGGCGGAGAGACGCGCGACGAGCGTCGTGTGCTGTTTCGGTAAGAACTGACGCTCCAAAGGGCCATCGGCGAGAAAATCATGTCGCGCAAGACGGCAATCCGGCGCCTTAGGGGAAGAATAACTTCTGTTCGCTAGAAAGCAGATTGTGCGTCGGTAAGCCGGAAGCCAGGGGGACCCTGTGAGCAGGACGATCAGTCGCTCGCGTGAGCGAAACAGGCACAGGGCCGGAAGCGATGAGGAGACGCGCCGGCTGATTGCCGCCAGCGAGAAGCTCGTGACCGAAGTCGCCCGCCTCTATGGCACGCCGGCCGATCTGGTGGACCGCCACTACTGGCTGGAAACCATGGTCAACCACATTCCCGATTACATTTATGCCAAGGATACGGCCGGACGGTTCCTGATCGCCAACCACGCGACCGTGAGGGACAATAGCCTCAGCGACATGCGCGACATCATCGGGCTCACCGATTTCGATCTTCATCCCCCGGAAATTGCGCGGGCCATCGCCGAGAACGAGCGGCGGGTGATCGAGAGCGGCGAACCGCTCATCGGCCTGATCGAGCGCGCCGCAGTGTCGTCGATCGGCGAGCGCTGGCTGATGACATCCAAGGTGCCGCTGCGCGACCAGCAGGGGCGCACCATCGGCATTGTCGGCGTCTCGCGCGACATCACCGATCGCAAGAAGGGCGAGCATCTGCTGATCGGCCAGGCACGCGTTCTCGAAATGATCGCCAAGGGCGTCGATCTCACCACCATCTTCCGCGAACTGATCACGCTGGTCGAGGCCAATCAGCCACAGCTCAAGGGCGCGATCCTGCTCGTCTGCCCGGACGGCGAGCATCTGCATGTCGGCTCGGCGCCCAATCTCGATCCCCGCTATGCCAGCCTGCTCGATCATGTGCCGATCGGACCAAAGAGTGGCTCCTGCGGCACGGCCGCCTACCTCAACGCGCAGGTGGTCACGCGCGATATTTATTCCGACGAGCGCTGGGCGGACTATATCGAGCTCGTCCGGCCCTTCGGCTTCCGCTCCTGCTGGTCGACGCCGATCCGCTCCTATCAAGGCGAGGTGCTCGGCACCTTCGCGCTCTATTCGGAGACGGATAGCGAGCCCACCGATGCGGAGCGCGAGCTGCAGACCTTTGCCACCAACCTCGCCGCCATCGCCATTGAGCGCGACGAAACCGAGCGGCGCATCCATTTCATGGCGCATCACGATGCGCTGACCGGGCTGCCGAACCGGACGCTTCTCGACGCCCGCGTCTGTCTGGCCATTGAAGAGGCGGCAGCGCGCCAGGAATGGGTGGCGCTCGCCTTCATCGATCTCGACAATTTCAAGCTGATCAATGACAGCCTCGGCCATCATGCCGGCGACGATCTCCTGCGCGTCGTCGCCCGGCGCATGACCGAGAATGTCCGCAAATCCGACATGATCGTGCGGGTCGGCGGCGATGAATTCATCATCCTGCTCACTGCGCTGCCGGCCGATCAGAGCGTGGTTCTGGCAAGGCTGGAGGCGATCCGCGCCTCCGTCTCCCAGCCGATGGAGATCGATGGGCGCATGCTGCAGGTCAGCTGCAGCATGGGCGTCGTCACCTTCCCCGATCATGGCGTGACGCCGAGCGAGCTGCTCGCCAATGCCGATGCCGCCATGTACCGGGCCAAGGCGCATGGCCGCAACAATCTGAAGCTCTTCTCGGCCGAAATGGCCGAGACGGCACGCGCCAAGCTGCTGCAGGTGGAAGAGCTTCGCCTGGCGCTCGAACGGGATGAATTCTGCCTGCGCTACCAGCCGCAGCAGAACATCGCCTCCGGCCGCATCTTCGCTGCCGAGGCCCTGTTGCGCTGGGAGCATCCGAAACACGGCCTCATGTCGCCTGGCGACTTCGTGCCGCTGGCCGAGGAGACCGGGCTGATCGTCGAGATCGGCGAATGGGTGCTGGCGCAAGCCTGCCGGCAGGCGAAGGCCTGGCAGGAGGCCGGGCTGCCGGAGGTGGTCGTCAGCGTCAACGTCTCCGCCCGCCAGTTCGCCGAGAAGGGCTGGGTCGAGCGTGTGGCGGCAACGCTGCTCGCCACCGGCCTGCCGCCGCGCCTGCTGGAACTCGAGATCACCGAAAGCCTGATCATGCAGGACGTGCCGCAGGCAATCGCCACCATGCATGCGCTCGAAGAGATTGGCGTCGAGATGGCGATCGACGATTTCGGCACCGGCTATTCCAGTCTGAGCGCGCTCAAGCGCTTTCCAGTCCGGCGGCTGAAGATCGATCGCTCCTTCGTCAAGGATATTCCCGACGATGAGGATGATATGGCGATCACTGCCGCCATCGTCTCGCTTGCCCAGAAGCTGGAGCTCGACGTCATCGCCGAGGGTGTCGAGACGGTGGCACAGCTCGAGTTCCTGCGCAGCTGCGGCTGCCGCGATATTCAGGGCTATCTGGTCGCCCGCCCGCTGGAACCGGCCGCCTTCGCGGCCCTCCTTTCCGCCTGACCGGCCCCGCGCGCCGCAAACTGCGGCAGCTTTGCCACAGTCGTTCCGTCAATCGCTGGCAACCTTCCTGGTTCGGTCTGCGCAAGTCTCGCTCCAGCGCCCGCGTGACATAGATGAGGCCCTGAGCAGGATCCGGATCGGCGGTCCCATCTCGGCGTTGCCTTTGGGGGAGAAGGGGACGCAGAGCGGCCCGCCCTGTCTCCTGCGCCGCCGCGCACGCCATCCGGCGCGGTGCCCACCTGTCCCTGCGTAGAGCCGGAAGCCGATGACCATAGACAAACCGATCTCCCGCCGCGGTTTCTTGAACCTGACCGGGCTTGCCGCCGCCTCGGCGACACTCGCTGCCTGCAACTCGACATCCAATACGCCGAGCTTCAACCAGGAGACGGCGCCCTATTTCCGCAATCCCGCCTTCGACAACCGCTTCGCGCCGCCGCCGCAGGGCGGCTATCGCTATCTGGAGGAACCGGGCGTCTACCAGACGGGCCTGTCGCCCGATTCCTCCTACTATGCCGGCGTCTATGGTTCGGTCTCCGATGGCGGCTACATCGTCCCCGCGGTGCCCTATCAGCAGATCAACCAGCGCTACTACCGCCAGCAGGTCGCCGATCCCTTCGGCGAGGCGCCGGGCACGATCATCGTCGACACCAAGGATCGCTTCCTCTACCTGACCGAGGGCGGTGGCCGCGCCATGCGCTACGGCGTCGGCATCGGTCGTGAGGGATTTGCCTGGTCGGGGCGCGGCGTGATCCAGTGGAAGCAGAAATGGCCGCGCTGGAAGCCACCGAACGAGATGGTGGCGCGCCAGCCGCATCTGGAACCCTATTCGATCGCCAATGGTGGCATGGAACCCGGGCTAATGAATCCGCTTGGCGCCCGTGCCATGTATATCTTCAAGGACGGGCAGGACACGCTCTACCGTCTGCACGGCACGCCGGAATGGAACTCGATCGGCAAGGCGGTCTCCTCCGGCTGCGTGCGCCTGATCAACCAGGACGTGATCGACCTCTACGACCGCGTGCGCGTCAAGGCGCCGATCCTGGTCGTTTGACCCGCTTCTCCCAGGGCGGGGCCGCGCGCATCGCGCGCCCCGTCCGGTCCCTCGCCTGGGGAAACGTCAGGCCCGCCCGCTCAGCACGCGATCGAGCGCTTCCAGGTCCTCGCGCTTCAGCGGCTTTTCGAAATAGCTTTTGACGAAATCATAGCGCAGCGCCTTTTCGCGGTCGGCGTTGAGATGCGAGCTGGTCAGCATCGCGACGACCGGCGCATGCCCGTTGAAGTCGTGCGCATAGCGCTCCAGGAACTCGAACCCGTTCATGACAGGCATGTTGATGTCGAGAATGATCGCGTCCGGCCGCTCGATGCGCTGCAGAATCTCGATCGCCGCCAGCCCGTTCTCGGCCCTGTGCACGGTGATGCCCGGATCGAACTTGCGGATCGTATAGGCGCAGATGAAGAGATCGCTCTCGTCGTCATCGACGGTGAGGATCGAACGGATGGACGTCATGCCTTGTCTCCCTGCGGCAAGCGCACCGAAAACTCGCTGCCCTTCGCGCGGCGGCGATAGGCGACACTGCCGCCGAGATGTTCTGCGCTCTTGCGTAAGATGTATAGACCAAGTCCACTACCCTCTGCACGCGAAGGATGAAAGCGTTTGAACATTTGAAACAGATTCTGCTCGTCGGCGGGATCGATGCCCAATCCATTATCCCCAACACTGAGCGTGACCCAGCCGAAACGTGACTGGGCGAGGATGCGCACCTCCGGCAGGGCTTCGGCCGGATCGGCATAGCGGACGGCGTTGGAGATCAGCGTGTCGGTGATGATGCGGAACCGGCTGGGCTTGGTCTTGATCGTCAGCGTTTCGGGAATATCGATCAGGAAAGCGATCTGACGGCCTTCATCGCTCAGCCGCATCCGATCGATCGAGTCGCGCACCGTCGCCAGAACGGGCACGTCGGCGCTCGGCTCCTCCATCACCTTGGTGCGGGTGAGGAGGATGATGTTCTGGATCAGCTGGTCGAGCCGGCGGAAGCCACTCTCGATGCGGGCGAGAACCGGCTCGACGTCGGCCAGCGATGCGCCATCGGCAATCATGTCGCGACAGATGGCGATGAGGCCGAGGGATGAGGCGATCGGCGAACGCAGATCATGCGAGGTGCGGTAGGAAAACTCCTCAAGCTCGGCATTGGCCTCAAGAATCTGCCGCTCGTGCTGCTTGCGCTGGCTGACGTCGCGCAGGATGGCGGAGGCAACCATCTGCCGGCCGAGCGGGAAGCGCGCGGTGGAGATTTCCAGTTCGATCCGCCGCCCATCACGCCGCCGCCCCATGACCTCGCGCGTCTCGCTGCCTTCCTGGCTGCTTGGATCGGAATCGGGCATCAGGAAGCCGATATCGCGGCCGACCATCTCGCGGGTCGAATAGCCGAAGATGCGCTCGCAGGCGGGATTGACCAGAAGGATGTGCCCGCGTTCGTCGATGGTGACGATGCCATCGGCGGCATTGTCGAAGATCGCCGACAGACGGGCATGGGTGCCGGCGAGTTCGCGCGCGGTCTGCTTCTGCCGGCGCACGACGCGCAGCGCGTAGACGATCAGGCAGAAGAAGGCGAGGCCGGAGACGAGCAGGATAGCGATCAGCGTCGCCTGCACATCCGCCGCACCATTGGGCAGCGTTACAGAGGCCTGCTGCCGCTTGAGCTCGATGAAGGTCAGCCCGGTGACGAGCACATAGAGGGCGGCGGTCAGGAAGGCGGCAAGCGAGGCACGGTCCTGCCCGATCGTTTCCGGGCGGCGGAAGTAGAGGGGCAGCACCAGAAGCGCGAAGCAAAGGGCGGTCTGCGGCGACATGCGGGCGAGCCGCATCCAGTCCTCCCCGGCGGCGATGTTCATCACCGTCCCCAGCATCGAGCCGGCGGCGATGAGCAGGACCGTGGCCAGCAGGGACAAAGCGGTGCGCGAGCTACGCCGCACCGAGCCGATGCGCAGGCTGGCGAGCGTGAAGAGCGCGAAGCAGATAGCCGTATTGATGGCCATGCCGCCACGCCGCTGGCCGGTGGGGCTCGCAAAGGGGCTGGCGAGAAAACGCTCGGTAGGGCCGAGGCCGCGGCTGTGCTCGAAGAGGGCGACCAGGGCCAGCGCCAGCCCGGCCAGCGCCAGGCCGCGCGCGAGCCCGGGCTGGTTCGACACCAGGCACCAGGCAGCGCCGGCCGCAAGCAGAAAGGCCAGTGCCGCATTGAAGGGCATCGCGAAGAGCATCGGCTCGGTCTCGAACAGCTCCGGCGACCCGGCGCTCCAGAGGACAAGGATCGAAAGCGCCACCAGCGCCACAAGGGCGGCGCTGACCCGCATGGCCTGATCATAGGGATCCTGATCGGCCCCCATGAAGTCCGCCCGCGCGCCATCCAAGCCTGCCAATCGTGCTGCCCCCATCGCCCACGCCTTTCTCGAATCCGGAGCCTAGGGCAGGCGTGCCGGCTTGAGAAGTTCCCTGATTTCGCCTGTCGGGCAGCTGTCCCATAGACTTTGGTACGGGAAAGGCCGCCGCGAGACGCTGCAGAAGCGAATATCGGCTTTGGGCGAAGTCCGGCGGCGCCTGTGGCACGGGCAAATCGGGAAGGAGGCGGGGCATCGACGCGGGCTAATCCGCTGATTCGTCAGCGGTGGCTTTCCGCGCGGTGGCCAAGCAGCGCAGTCGAGATCAGGCGTCTTCCACCGCATCGGCGGCGCCGAGACGGTCGGCGACCGTCACCAGCGCGTCGCGTAGCGCTGTTGCCTCGTCCAGCGTGCAGCCGGTGGCGCGGCCGATTTCGAGGAAGACCTGAGCCGCTTCCTCGCGCAACGCGTCGCCGGATTCTGTCAGCGCCACGATCACCTGCCGCTCATCGGCCGGATCGCGCCGCCGGGTGACGAAGCCGGCCGCCTCCAGCCGCTTCAGCAGCGGCGACAGCGTGCCGGAATCGAGCCCCAACGCGTCGCCGATCTGGCGCACCGTCATGCTGCCATGCTCCCAGAGCGCAAGCATCACCAGATATTGCGGATAGGTGAGCCCCATGCGCTCGAGCAGGGGCTTGTAGGCGCGTGTGAAGGCGTGGGCGAGCGAATAGACGGCGAAGCACAGATGCTGGTCGAGCACGGCCGATACGGCGGCGCCCTTGCCCGTCTTGCGTCCGCTCGCTGTGGGTGAGGCCTTGGTCATGAGAGGCAGTCTCTCATATCTTGGCCCAAAATTCAATTTGCAAAATCATATTGCGCGCAACGAAATTGTACGCTATCAAGATGCCGACGCGGCGGTCGTGGCTCTTGTTCAGGAGTTCGACCGCCGTCGAACCGGCCGCAGCGGGGCATGGCCCTCGCTGACAAGACCGGAAGAGCCGACCCGTCGATCCATCGACCAGCCCAAGGAGACGACCATGCCCATTCTCTACACCACCAAGGCCACTGCCAGCGGCGGCCGCGCCGGCCGCGCCGTATCCGACAATGGCGTTCTCGACGTGACGCTGACCGTGCCGAAGGAACTCGGCGGCGACGGTGCCACCGGCACCAATCCCGAGCAGCTCTTCGCTGCCGGCTATTCCGCCTGCTTCCTCGGTGCGTTGAAAAATGTGGCCGGCAAGGAAAAGGTCAAGATTCCCGATGATGCCAGCGTGACGGCCACTGTCAGCTTCGCCACCCGCGACGATGGCGGCTTTCGCATCGAAGTCTCGCTGCTCGCCGATGTTCCCGGTCTCGATCGTGAGACGGCCGAGCGCCTGCTGGCCAAGGCCCACCAGCTCTGCCCCTACAGCCACGCGATGCGCACCTCGACCGAGGTCGAAGTCACGCTGGCCTGAGGCGCCGCCAGGTTAAAGTTCAGAGCGCGGCGAGAACGGTCGCCGCGTTCGAGCCCCGTCCTGCCTTCGGGTGGGGCGGGGCTTTCTCGTTCAGGCGCTGCGTCCGAGCGCAATGAGGTCGCGCCGCAGCCGCTCGGGCTCGCCGTCCGGCAGCTGATCGTCGAGCTCGGCATGCAGCCGCCGCCAGATCGGCAGCGCGGTCATCAGCAGGGCGTGGCCAGCGTCGGTGAGCGAGAGCTTTCGGCTGCGCCGGTCGTTCGGATCCGGGGCGATGGTCAGCAGGCCGCGCCGCTCGAGCACCTTCAGCGCTGCCGTCAGCGTCGTGCGGTCCATGGCGAGCAACGAGGCGACCGGGCCCATGGCGACCGGCTCCGGCCGGTTCAGCGCCATCAACAGCGAGAACTGCCCATTGGTCAGCCCCAGCGGCCGCAACGCCTCGTCGAACAGCCGCGCCAGCGCGCGGGCGGCACGCTGGACATGCAGGCAGAGGCAGGTGTCGCGCACCAGAGCGGTCGTCTCATAGGGCACGCGAATCGCGGCGGGATCGCGGTTTGACATGGCCAAATACTGTTGATATCAACCTATCATGTCAAGCCGGGAGAGGAGACCATTGCCATGGATGAGACGCACGGATCGTTCATCTGGATCGAACTGATGACCTCGGACGTCGAGGGCGCCGCGCGCTTCTATGGCGACGTCGTCGGCTGGTCCTCCAAGCCCGTTGATGGGATCGATTACACGGTGTTCGAAGCCGGCGTGCCGGGCGAGGGGTGCAGCGCCGGGGTTGCGGGCCTGATGACGCTGCCGGCCTCGCTCGCCGCGGAAGGTGTTCCCCCGAACTGGACCGGCTATGTCGCGGTCTCGGATTGCGATGCGACGGCCGCGCGTGCCGAGGAGCTTGGCGGCACGGTCTGCAAGGGGCCGGAGGATATTCCGGGCATCGGCCGCTTCGCCGTCATCGCCGATCCGCACGGGGCCGTGATCTGCATCATGACGCCCAAGCCGATGGAGACGACACCGCCGACGGTGCCGATGATGGCGCCGGGCCAGCTCGGCTGGTCGGAGCTGCACGCCGGCGATTGCGACGAGGCCTTCGCCTTCTATGCCGATCTGTTCGGCTGGACGAAGGAGAGCGACATGGACATGGGTCCGATGGGGATCTACCGCATCTTCGCCCATCAGGGACGCGCGATCGGCGGCATGATGACCCGCCTGCCGCAGGTGCCCATGCCCCACTGGGCCTATTATGTCGCGGTACCCGCGCTTGATGCAGCCGTGGACCGGATCGGCCTCAACGGCGGCACTGTGATCTTCGGTCCCCAGGAGGTACCCGGCCCCGCCTATATCGTGAACGCCGTCGACCCCCAGGGCGCGCATTTCAACCTGGTTTCAACGGTGCGCTGATCGGCGTTTGGCTTCGGGGAGTTTCTAGAAAAAGACCCTCTCTGGCCTGCCGGCCATCTCCCCCAAAGGGAGAGAGACCGCGGAGCGGGCTCATCGCCAATATCAACCTGCTGAAAGGATGTTCGGATCAGTCTTGCGTTCGACTGGCGCACGGCGGCGGTCTCTGGGTCTCTCCTCGTGTGGGGAGATGGGCGGCAGCCTAGAGGGGGACTTGCTGTCGGCTCGACGGGAGCTCGACGAGATCCCGTTAGGCGTCGCATGTCAAAAGTTGCGCCGATATCGCCTAGACGACTCCCGTGCCCTCAGCCCTTGCCCTCAGCCCTTGGCGGCAGCCTTGCGCTTCGGCTTCGCCTTCACGGGCGGGGCGGTTTCGGCGGTCAGGGCCAGTTGGGCGATGCGCGCTTCGCGCAGGCGCTCGGTTTTCTTTCGGCGCTGGCGCTCCTCGGTCTCGATGATCGCGCGGGCTTCGGAATCAGTCTGAATGGATTTCGAGCCGGCCGTTCGGCGGGGCGTGTCGCTGCGAAAGAGTTTTTCAGCAGGCGTCATGGCGATCTCCTCGGGCAACGCCGCGCGTCGAGGGGGACGGGCTGGGAGACGCTGCACGCGTGTTGATAAGCTGCCGCGCGTCAGGCGGCGGATGGGGCGCTCGATCGGATCGAGCGCAGCCGAACTGGCGGGCTTGGCCGCCGGGCCATCCATACAAGAAAAAAGGCCGGGAAATTCCCGACCTTCCTAACGTCATTTCGACGGGAGCCTGCCAGTACATCCGTGGTCAGGTGTCCGGAAACGACGGAACCAATCTGTCAGCGAAGCCTTGCCCCAGCCTGACCTTCGAACAGTGTTCGAAGGGGCGAGGCGGCTCGCAAAGCCGATTAAGCGGCGCTCAGATTGTCAGCTGCGGACTTGCCGCTGCGACGGTCCTGAACAACTTCGAAGTTAACCTTCTGGCCTTCGTTCAGGGTGCGCATGCCGGCGCGCTCAACGGCCGAGATGTGAACGAAAACGTCGGAAGCGCCGTTGTCGGGAGCGATGAAGCCGAAGCCCTTGGTGGTGTTGAAGAACTTGACGGTACCGGTAGCCACGATGAAACCCTTTCGGTCGTGATGAGTATTCGCTCGTCCAAAAGAACGAGCAGTGAGATCGACGTTGAAAGAGAAGATTACGTGGCGCCGCAGCGCGGGAGCAAAGCTCCAATACAAGATCGATGGCCTAGAGATAGGCGCTTCGAGCAGCAATTGCAAGCGCTTTTCTTTTTGTAAGCCTTGGCCGTAATTTCCAAACCCGAGGCCGCACGAAGAGCGTACCGCCGCAACTCGTTGCGACGGCAGGGAAATTCCGCTGGGCCGGCGACCAGCGACCGCATGCGGGGATCAGCGTTTCAGGCTGCCCAGAATGCCGCGCACCAGCGCTCGGCCGAGCGAGGAGGCGACGGTGCGGGCGACGGTCTTCATCGCCGCTTCGGCGATCGTCTCGCGCTGGTAGCCACTGCTGCGGGGCCGGCCGGCCGTGCCGGCGCGGGCTGGAGCCTCCGCTTCCTCGCGGCCGAAGCCGGGCAGCGTCCAGCGGGTGGAGGCGGTGCCGGGAGCAGGGGCCGCATCGTCCGATGCCGCCTCGCGAGCCACCTCGGCGGCCTCGGTCGCCTTCTCGGCCCGCTTGGCAAGGATCTCATAGGCCGATTCCCGGTCATAGTCCTCGTCATAGAGGCCGGCGACGGGGCTCTTTGCCAGGTTGGCGCGGCGCTCCTCGTCGGTCAGCGGTCCGACACGCGCCGAGGGCGGGCGGATCAGCGTGCGCTCGACCATGGAAGGCGCACCCTTGCCCTCGAGCGTCGAGACCAGCGCCTCGCCGGTGCCGAGCGCGGTGATGGCGGTGGCGCAGTCGAAGGCGGGGTTGGCGCGGAAGGTTTCGGCCGCGGTCTTCACCGCCTTCTGCTCGCGCGGCGTATAGGCGCGCAGCGCATGCTGCACACGGTTGCCGAGCTGGGCGAGCACGGTTTCCGGCACGTCGAGCGGGTTCTGCGTGACGAAATAGACCCCGACCCCCTTGGAGCGGATCAGGCGCACCACCTGTTCCACGCGCTCCAGCAGCATCTTCGGCGCATCATTGAAGAGCAGATGCGCCTCGTCGAAAAAGAAGACGAGCCGCGGCTTTTCCGGATCGCCCACTTCCGGCAGCTCCTCGAAGAGCTCCGACAGCAGCCAGAGCAGGAAGGTACCGTAGAGGCGGGGGTTCATCATCAGCTTGTCGGCGGCCAGCACCGAGATGACGCCGCGGTCATCATTGGTCACGCGCATGATGTCGGAGATTTTGAGCGCCGGCTCGCCGAAGAAATGCTCGGCACCCTGCTGCTCGAGGATCAGAAGCTCGCGCTGGATGGAGCCGACCGAGGCCTTGGAGATGAAGCCGAACTTTGCGGAGAGCGCGCTGGCATTCTCGCCCATATAGGTGAGCAGCGCGCGCAGATCCTTCAGGTCGAGCAGCGGCAGGCCGCCCTCGTCGGCGATCTTGAAGGCAATGTTGAGCACGCCCTCCTGCGCATCGGACGCATTCATCAGCCGCGAGAGCAGAAGGGGGCCCATCTCCGACATGGTGGTGCGGACGCGGTGGCCCTTCTCACCGTAGAGATCCCAGAAGATGACCGGGAACTGCTCGACATCATAGTCGCTGAACCCGATCTGCTCGGCGCGCTTCAGGAGAAAGTCCTTCGCCTCGCCGACCGCGGCGATGCCGGAGAGGTCGCCCTTCACATCGGCGCAGAAGACCGGCACGCCCGCCCTGGAGAAGCCTTCTGCCAGAACCTGCAGCGTCACCGTCTTGCCGGTCCCCGTGGCGCCGGTGACGAGCCCGTGGCGATTGCCGAATTTCAGCTCCAGATATTCGCCCTTGTTGATCGTCTCATCCGGGTTGCGGCTGGCGCCGATAAAGAGCTTGCCATCTTCGAGCATCGAAATCCTCCAGCGGGTGAACCCGGAGAACGCCCGGGCCGCGGGCTGCGCCGCAGTGTCACCACCCGCTTATAGAAGGGCCGCGCGCCAGCGGCAACTGCGGCGGGTGATCCGCGCGCTCCCGCGGGCCCGTCGTTCCATTGTCTTCGCGCAGCGCTCGTGAAATGATCCGCGCGCGATCCGGACGGCGCGCAGCGCGCCGCGGACGAGGACAGCCCGGCCTCACGCCGGGGACAAGAGGAGACTGCCATGAACGAACTGGTTACGCGCGTTGCCGACACGGTCGGCATTGAGCCGGCGCTTGCCGAAAAGGCGATTGGCATGATGCTGGGCTTCCTCCAGCGCGAAGCCGCGGATGGACCGGTTGCCCGGATGATCGAACAGACGCCGGGCGCGACGGATCTCGTCGCCCGCTTCAATGGCGAGGGCTCGGACGGCGGTGGCCTGCTCGGCAAGATGTTCTCGGCCGTCGGCGGCGGCGGCGTCATGGCGCTCGGCCAGCAGCTGATGGCGGAAGGCCTCTCCATGGGCGAGATCACGGCACTCGCCAAGGAAACGATCCGCTACGCCCGCGAGCAGGCCGGCGACGAGACGGTAGACGAAGTCGTCGCCTCGGTGCCGGGTCTCAGCCAGTTCGTCTGACGACAAAAAGAGAGGCCGACCGCGCTGGCGGCCGGCCTCCGCGACTGGATTGGGTCGTTGCCCTCAGGCGGCCTTGTCCCATTCGGGGGCGAGCCCCTTCGGATTGACGATGCGGCCATCGGGCTTGGCGAGCGCATGGATCGCCCGCATCTCCTCGGCGGAAAGCTGGAAGTCGAAGATGCCGACATTTTCGGCGATGCGCGCTTCCGTCGAGGTCTTCGACAGCGCGATCACGCCGTGCTGCTGGATCAGCCAGCGCAGGACGACCTGGGCGGCGGTCTTCCCATGCTTGGCTCCGATGTCGTTCAGCACCGGATCCTTCGGCACGCGGCCATCGGCCATGGCGTAATAGGCGGTGATCGACATGCCGAGCCGCTCGGCATCCTCCAGCACCTTCAGCTGATCGAGATAGGGGTGGTATTCGACCTGGTTGGTCACGAGCGGCACGTCGCTCAGCCGCGCTGCCTCGTCCATCTGCGCCGTGTTGAAATTGCTGACCCCGACATGGCGGACTTTGCCGGACTGCACGGCCTTGTTCAGCCCCTCCACCTGTTCGGCGATCGGCACCGGGCTGCCCGGCCAATGCAGGAGCAGCAGGTCGACATAGTCGGTCTTGAGCTTGCGCAGGCTTTCCTCGACCGAGGCCATGAAGCTGCCGCGGGCATATTTGTCGGTCCAGACCTTGGTGGTCAGGAAAATCTCGTTGCGCGGCACGCCGGAGCGCTCGATCGCTGTGCCGACCTCGGCCTCGTTGCCATAGATCTGCGCGGTATCGACATGGCGGAAGCCGAGCTGGATCGCCTTGGGGACGATCGCGAGAACCTCGTCGCCCGGCATGCGAAACGTGCCGAAACCAAGGGCGGGAATCTCCGCGCCGTTGCATTTGACAATCTTCTGGGTGGTGATGGTCATTCTGTCCTCCTGTCGAGTGCGGCCTTCAAAGCGGGCGCAAAGGTGGCCGGTGATGATCCGTCCGCGTCGCGGAAAGCGCCGGGATGACGGATATGAAGCGAGCCCTGCCGCGGGCAAACCCGCCGGCGAGGTTCTAGATGGTTCGGCGGCCCGGCGCGTCAAGCGGCGCCGGCCCGCTCGGGTTCACGCTCAGGCGGCAAGCGCCGGGCGCCGCTGGTCGAGCTGGCGGCTGATCAGCGTCAGGCCCAGCGCGCCAAGGACCATCAGGCCGCCGACCCAGGGGGTGGCTTCGAGGCCGAGCGAGGAAGCGACCGTCAGACCCCCGACCCAGGCGCCGACGGCGATGCCGAGATTGAAGGCGGCGATGTTGAGCGCCGAGGCGACATCGACCGCCGTCGGCCGGTGGATGCGGGCGAGCTCGACCACATAGAGCTGCAGGCCGGGGACGCTGGCAAAGGAGAGGAAGCCGAGGGCCGCGAGCGTTACCAGCGCCGGGATCACGGCGCCGGCCGTGAAGGCGAAGAGCACGAGGACGGCTGCCTGGGCCGCGAAGAGCGCGATGAGCGCGCGGACCGGATTGCGATCGGCGAAGCGACCGCCGGAGAGATTGCCGGCGGCGATCGCCAGGCCATAGAGCACCAGCACGAGGCTGACGGCGGAGGAGGAGAGGCCGGTGACCTGCTCCAGCATCGGCGTCAGATAGGTGAAGGTGACGAAGGTGTTGCCATAGCCGAGCGCCGTCATGCCGAAGACCAGCAGCAGCCGGCCGGAGCCGAGCACCTTGACCTGGTCCACCAGCCTTGCCGGTGCGCTCTGCGGCAGCTTGGAGGGCAGGAGAAGGGCGATGGCGAGAAAGGCGACGATGCCGAGGCCGGCGACGGCCGCAAAGGTGGCGCGCCAACCGAAGGTTTGGCCGATGATGGTGCCGAGCGGAACGCCGGTGACGATCGCAACCGTCAGGCCCATGAACATCAGCGCGATCGCCGAGGCGCGCCGGTCCGGCGCCACGAGGCCAGCGGCGATGGTTGCGCCGACCGAGAAGAACACGCCATGGGCAAAGGCCGACAGGACGCGGGCGACGAGCAGGAGGCCATAGCCGGGGGCGAGCGCGGCAAGCCCGTTGCCGGCGACGAAGAGCGCCATGAGGCCAAGCAGCAGCGCCTTGCGGCCGATGCGGCCGGTGAGCGCGGTCAAGACCGGTGCGCCGAAGGTGACGCCGAGCGCATAGATGGAAACGATCAGGCCGGCCATCGGCAGGGTGATGCCGAGGTCGGAGGCAACGGTCGGCAGGAGGCCGACGATGACAAATTCCGTGGTGCCGATCGCATAGGCCGCGATCGTGAGGGCAAAGAGGGCAAGGGGCATGGGAGCATCCTTTGGCAGGGAGGGCGGAGCGGGAGGTATCCGCCGGATGCAGAGGAGATAGTCGGAGCGGACTTGTTCAATTAGCGCAAGACTGCGACAATCACCTGTGAAACACAGTCACAGGTCAAGCGATGGACAATCGGGCAGGGGAGATGGAGATCGTCGTGGCGGCGGTGGAGGCCGGCAGCTTCTCGGCGGCGGGGCGGCGGCTCGGCCTCTCGGCCTCCGCCGTTTCCAAGCTGGCGGCACGGGTCGAGCGCCGGCTCGGCACGCGGCTCCTGGTGCGTACGACGCGGGCGCTGAAGCTGACGCCGGAGGGCGAAGTCTATCTGGCCCGGGCCCGCGCCATCCTCGCCGAGATCGAGGAGACCGAGCGGCTGGTGTCGAGCGGCGCGCGCGCCGTTCCGCGCGGGCGGCTTCGGGTCAATACGCTGATGGCTTTCGGCGAGCGCTTCATTCTGCCGCTGATCGGCGATTTCCGGGCGCTCTATCCGGAGGTGGTGCTCGATCTCACCTTCACCGACGGCGTGGTCGATCTGGTGGAGGACCGCACCGACATTGCCATCCGCTCGTCCGGCGCTCTGCGCGATTCGGCGCTGAAGGCTCGCAAGCTGATGGACAGCCGCCGGATGCTGGTGGCCTCGCCCGCCTATCTCGCGCGCCATGGCACGCCCGAGACGCCGGAGGATCTGAACAACCATGCCTGTCTCGGCTTCAACATCGAGGGCATGCGCCAGGTCTGGCCCTTCCTCGACCCGGTGAGCGGGCAGACCTATGATCGCCCCTTCCGCCCGGCCATGCTTGTCTCCTCCGGCCTCATCATGCGCCGGCTCTGTCTGGACGGGCAGGGGATCGGCCGCATTGGCCGCTTCCATGTCGGGCCGGATGTGGAGGCCGGACGGCTTGTGCCCCTCCTGGAGGCGCACCGGCCGGAGGATGGCGAAACCATCCATGCCGTCTTCGTCGGCCATGATCACCTGGCCGCCCGCATCCGCGCCTTCGTCGATTTTCTGGTCGAGCGGCTGGACCCGAGAGCTGCCAATGCGTTGTTGCCAGACCTTGACAACGGCGCGGGCAATGACTTGCTTATGGATGGGAGGCGCGCGTGAGAGGAATGGCAGGACCATGTCCGACATCCCGATGACCCTGCCTGACCGGCCGGACCAGAACCAGAGCAGACAGGCCGCATCCGTCGCCCTGGACGGTCGCGGCGACAAGCCGGGCGCCACGCTGCGCACGCGGCTGCGCCGGAGCGCGGCCGGCGGCGAGATGGCCCTGACGGCGGAGCTCGTGGCGCTCTGCCACCGCGAGGTTCCCGATCCGGGTCCGGACCTGACCCGAACGCCGATGCAGGAGGACGACTTCAGCGCTCTGACCGCCACGCTGCTCGCCGAGCTCGGCGATGCGCCGCTCTGGGTCTTTGCCTATGGGTCGCTGATCTGGAAGCCGGAGTTTACCTCGCAGGAGCGCCGTCGCGCCACGGCCTTCGGCTGGCACCGCGCCTTCACCATGAAGCTCGACCGCTTTCGCGGATCGGAGGATCATCCGGGCCTGATGATGGTGCTGGAGCCCGGCGGCCGCTGCGACGGCGTCGTCTTCCGCATCGATGGCGCCGAGCGGGAAGCGGCCATCGACAGGCTGCTGCGCCGCGAGGTGACGTCGATCGAATATCTCTCGAGCTTTCGCTGGCTGACCACCCGCACCGATGCCGGGAGGGTGCGCGCGCTGTGTTTCTGGTGCGGGACGGCCGGCCATGAATCGCTGCATCTGCCACCGGAAGAAAGTGCCGCCATGCTCGCCCGCGCTTGCGGCCATGCGGGTTCCGGCGCCGAATACCTCTTCAACACCGTTGCCCACCTCGACGCCTTCGGCATCCGCGACCGCAGGCTCTGGCGCTTGCAGAAGCTGGTGGCAGACGAGATCCGCAAGCTGTACCCGACGCGGATCTCAGCCGAATAGGCGGCGACGGAGGCTTCAAAGCCCCGGCAGCGTCGGCAAGTCAGCCATGCGATGCAGGGTGGCCAGGATCATGCGCTGGTCGTAGGGCTTGGGGAAGAAGACGGCGCGGTCGGGCAGGGCGTCGGCCGATTTCATCGAGACGCCGGAGGTGACGATGATTTCCACCGGCGGCCAGCGATCGCGGATGGCGGCGGCGAGCTTCAGGCCGTCCATGCTGCCCGGCATGTCGATATCGGTGAAGACGATGCGGATATCGCCGCGGCTTTCGAGGAGCAGGATCGCTTCGTCGGCATTGCTCGCCTCGATGGCCACGCAGCCGGCTTCCTCGACGAGATCGGCCGCCATCATGCGCAGAAGCGGCTCGTCCTCGACCACGAGCACCACGGGAACGTTGGAACTCGGATGGCTCATTGCACGGCCTGAGCCTCCGCCGCGCCGCGCGGGTGCCTCGCGGTCTTCGATCCGGCGACGCATCCCACCCTGGAGCTTGTGCACATCGCTGACCTGTTCATCCGCCATTCCCTCTGCTGGGGGAGAACATGTCGGGCCGCGGCGCGAAGGCAAGAGCCGAGGCGGAATTTTGCCGGCAACCGGTCGAGAGCCGGCCCGGACAATGCGTCATCCTTCGGCGTCGCGCGGCCCCTATCGCCGGATCGCGAGCAGGAAGAGCCGGGGAAATGGCAGGAGGATGCCGCCGGTCTCAAGCGGCGGATAGGCAGCTGCGATCCGGACCAGATAGGCGGCAAGATAGGCTTCGCGTGCCGCGGGGGAAAGCGGAGCGAGGAAGGGCCTGAGGCCGGTGCCCTTCACCCATTCGACGATCGCCGCCGCATCGGCCAGTCGGTGATGATAGCTGGTGCGCCAGACATCGATGGCCTGGGCCAGCGGCGACAGGCGCTCGACATAGGCCCTCGGCGGGTCGATCGGCGTGCGGACAGGCGGACCGCTCGGATAGGCCGATCGAAAGGCGGGATCGGCTGCGAGCACGCGCATGGCGATATGGGAGGGCTCGTCCAGATTATCCGGCATCTGCACCGCCAGCACGCCACCCGGCACGAGTGTTTCCAAGAGCCGTTCCAGGATTGCCGGATGCTCCGGCAGCCATTGGAAGACGGCATTGGCGAAGAACAGGGCGGCCGGCTCCTCCGGCTGCCAGTCGGCGAGGTCGCCGGTCAGAAAGGGCGTTTGCGGCAGACGTCGCCGCGCATTGTCGAGCATGTCGGCATCGCTGTCGACGCCGATGATTCGGCGGCCGGGGAAGCGCGCGGCGAGCACGGCCGTCGAATTGCCGGGTCCGCAGCCGAGATCGTAGAGCGTGCCGTCCGGCAGCGATGGAATTTGCGCCGCAAGATCGAGCGCGGGTCGGGTTCGTTCCGCCTCGAAGGTGAGATAGTCCGCCGCCGACCAGGCCATGCACATTCTCCCTTCATCGCTACGGCGCCCGTCGGGGCGGGGCGTCAGCTCTTGCCGGTCTTCCAGACCTTGGCCGGGAAGCGCAGCGCCTGTTTGGCGAGCCTGCCCTTGAGTTCCAGAGCGGCATCGCACAGCGTCACGACATGGCGGTTGGGCTTGGCATCGGGTTTCAGCCCGTGCAGCGCTGCCGCCGCGTCGTCCGGCGAGAGGTAGCGCGCCAGAAGGCCGAGCGAAAGGGCGGGCGCCCGGCCGATGCCGCGCAGGCAATGAACGAGCAGCCGCGCATCGTTCGGTAGCTCTGCCACGAAGTCGAGCGCCTGGCGGATCTGCTCGGCCCGTGCCGCGGCCGGGTCGTCCGGATCGAGCGTATCGCCGAAGATCAGCTCCAGATGCCGCTCCGGCGGCAGCTCGATCATCGACAGAAGCTTGGTGCCCGGGGCACGGATGGAGATCAGATGGGTTGGCGCCCAAAGCGCGCGATGATGGCGCGCTTCGGTCTGCGAACTGACCACGAGCCGCAGCGGCCAGCCAGTGGCGTGCTCCGGATTTGATTGAGGAGCGGCACGAAGACGTCCGTCTCCTGCCGCGCGGCTGCGACCGCCATGATCCACCCCTGAATCGCTTGCACCCTGCCTCCAATCTATCAGGTGCTGCTTGTCGAAGGGAAGGGCGCTCGACGCGAAACACGCTGGCCGGCGAGGGGGCGAGGACCTCAGTCCCACGGTGCGGCCGCTGACAGGAATCCGCCGGGAACTTCGCGGGCGCTCTGCCGGTTGGCGGGCAGACGTCTGGCCCAGGACTGTGCGGGCAGGCCAGATTTCGCGTCAGCGCCTTCGCAACTGCACAAGACGATGCGTTGATCTTGCCTGAGCCTGCCCTAATTTTGCCTCCGTTCGGCACCGGCTTGCGGCCGGCCTTCCTAGTTCGCGGCGCCGTCCGGCGCGGCAGGAGTTTCTTATGATCATCTTCACCGCTCTCCTCTTTGCCGTGATCGGCCTGGCGCTCGGCGCCGGCGGGATCTGGCTCGCCGTGCTCGGCGGCAGCTGGTATTACATCTTTGCCGGCCTCGCATTTCTCGTCACCGCCATCCTGCTCGTCCAGCGCCGCTCGCTGGCCTTGACGCTTTATGCGGCCTTCACCGTGCTGACGCTGATCTGGGCGCTGTGGGAGGTGGGCTTCGACTGGTGGCAGCTCGGCCCGCGCGGCGGGGTGATCATCCTGCTCGGCTTCTGGCTGCTTCTGCCCGCCATTCGCAAGCCGCTCGGCTTCACGAGCCCGACCGGCCATGTCTACCGGGCGAGCGCCTGGCCGCTTGCGCTCGCGCTGCTCGTCTCGGTCGGCGTCGCGCTCTTCTCCATGACGCAGGATCCGCTGGATCAGGCCGGCGAACTCCCGACCGCCGTTGCCAATGCCAACCCCAATCTTGGCGGCGACGTGCCGGCGGGTGAGTGGCACCAATATGGCCGGACGCAATATGGCCAGCGCTACTCGCCGCTCGACCAGATCACCGCCGCCAATGTCTCCGGCCTCGAGGAAGCCTGGCGCTACCAGACGGGCGACGTGAAGCGGCCGGATGATGTCGGCGAGACGACCTATCAGGTGACGCCGTTGAAGATCGGCAGCTCCCTCTACGTCTGCACGCCGCACAATCTGGCGATCGCCATCGATGCGACGACGGGCAAGGAAAAGTGGAAGTTCGACGCCAATTCCGGCATGAACCCCGACCGCCAGCACCAGACTTGCCGCGGGGTCACCTATTACCGCGACGCCGCAGCCACGGCCGGTGCCGCCTGCGCCGAGCGGGTCTACCTGCCGACCGCCGATGCGCGGCTGATCGCGCTCGATGCTGAGAACGGCCAGGTCTGCACCGGCTTTGCCGACCAGGGTACACTGCATCTCGAACAGGGCATGCAGCACCGCCCGGCCGGCTATTATTACTCGACCTCGCCGCCGGTCATTTCCGGCAACCGCATCATCATCGGCGGTGCGGTCAACGACAATTACTCGACGCAGGAACAGTCGGGCGTCATCCGCGCCTTCGACGTCAATTCCGGGCAACTGCTCTGGAACTGGGATTCCGGCAATCCCGACGTGACGACGCCGCTGCCCGAGGGCCAAACCTATACGACCAATTCGCCCAATTCCTGGTCGGTCTTCTCCTATGACGAGGCGCTGAACCTCGTCTATATCCCGCTCGGCAACCAGGTGCCCGACCAGCTCGGCATGAACCGCAGCGAGGCGGTGGAGAAATACTCCTCCTCGATCGTCGCGCTCGACATGGGCACCGGCCAGGTGCGCTGGGTGCGCCAGACCGTCCACCACGATCTTTGGGACATGGACGTGCCCGCTCAGCCGGTGCTGCTGGATATCGATGGCCGGCCGGCGCTCGTCGGCCCGACCAAGCAGGGCGACCTTTACGTGCTCGACCGGGCAACCGGCGAGCCGATCATCCCGGTCAAGGAGGTTCCGGCTCCCAGCGGCGCGATCCCGGAGGATTTCTCCTCGCCCACCCAGCCGCTCTCGGATTTGAGCTTCAACCCGCCGCCGCTGACCGACAAGAACATGTGGGGCATCACCATGTTCGACCAGCTGGCCTGCCGCATCAAGTTCAAGCGGCTGAAATATGAAGGGCGCTACACGCCGCCTTCGCTCGAAGGTACGCTTGTCTATCCCGGCAATTTCGGCGTGTTCAACTGGGGTTCGGTGGCGGTCGATCCGGAGCGCCAGGTGATGTTCGGCATGCCGACCTATCTCGCCTTCACCTCGCAGCTCGTGCCGCGCGATCAGATCCCGCCGAAGGGCCAGGACGAGAAGGGCAGCGAGCAGGGGCTGAACCGCAATGACGGCGCGCCCTATGGCGTCTATATGGGCCCCTTCCTCGGGCCGCTGCAGATCCCCTGCCAGGCGCCCCCCTGGGGCTATGTCGCCGGCGTCGACCTGAAGACCGGCGCGATCGCCTACAAGCATCGCAACGGCACGGTGCGCGACATGACGCCTCTGCCGCTGCCCTTCAAGGTCGGCGTGCCCGGCATCGGCGGCCCGATCATCACCAAGGGCGGCGTCGCCTTCCTGGGTGCGGCGGTCGACAACTATCTGCGCGCCTATGATCTGACAACGGGCCGCGAGCTTTGGAAGGGCCGGCTGCCGGCCGGCGGCCAGTCGACGCCAATGACCTATACGGCCGACGACGGCAGCCAATACGTGCTGATCGTCGCCGGCGGCCATGGCTCGATCGGCACCAAGCCCGGCGACTATATCATCGCCTACCGCCTGCCGAAGTGAGACCTTAGGCCACTCTTGCGAAGCCCGGCGCCCCCACGTGCCGGGCTTCGCCGTTGCCGGCCTGACCTGCCTTTCACAGGTGAGCCGCCCCGCGTGACCGCAGAAGACGATGCCGAAAGGCCACCGATCTTCTCCGCCCTTTCGGCCACCACCGACGCGATGACGGCGTTCCTGCTGGTGCTCGTCGGCCTGCCGATCGTGACCGGCTATACCTCCATCAACGCGGTGGTGAAGGCCGAACTCTTTCCCGCCCATATCCGCGCGCTCGGGGTCGCGCTCCCCTATGCGCTTGCCAACACTCTCTTTGGCGGCACGGCGAAGTGGGTGGCGCTGAAGTTCAAGCAACTGGGCCATGAGAGCGGGTTCTTCTGGTATGTGACCGGCATGATGGCCCTCTCGCTGATCGTCTATGTCCGCATGCGCGACACCAAGCACCACAGCCATATCCACGAGGACTGAGCCGTGACTTGAAATCCGCGCCCGGATCCCGACATGCTCGGAGGAACGGCACGGGAGTCATGAGAATGTATTCGATCGGCGATCTCGCACGGCGCACCGGGGTCAAGGTGCCGACGATCCGCTATTACGAGGATGTCGGGCTGCTGGCGCCGGCCGACCGGACCGAGGGCAATCAGCGACGCTACGAGCCGGCGGCACTCGAGCGCTTGGCCTTCATCCGCCATGGCCGCGATCTCGGCCTGTCGATCGAGGCGATCCGCGATCTGATCGCCTTGAGCGATCACCCGGAAAGCCCCTGCGCCCGCGCCGATGCGATCGCCGCCGAGCATCTCGCGCATGTCCGCCAAAAGATCGCTCAGCTGAAGCGGCTGGAAGGCGAGCTTGCCCGGATCGTCGCGGCCTGCGATGCCGGCCACACGGCCGGGGACTGCTCCGTGCTGCGGGCACTGTCGGACCATGGGCTGTGCGACGGCGAGCATGACGGCGCCGCGCTCGGCAACGCCTCACTCGTGCGGGCAGCCGGTTGACAGGCCGCGCAAAAGCGCGCATGAAAGCCGCCATGATCACGACCGCGCTCAGCCTTTCCTGGTATTTTACGGCTCACCGATAGGTGCGGCTGTCTGATCACGTTCAAACAAGCCGCCGCCAGGCGGCTTTTGTTTGTCAAGAACGCCTGGGGGCAAAGACCCGTTCAGGAGTTCGCCATGCCTGCCACAGCCCTCTCAGTCTCCCCGCCGACTGCGGATCATTCAGCGCCTGACGCGCGTCCGCCGGTCGTCACCATCCGCGCCGCCCGCCAGAGCGATCTCGAAGCGCTCTGCGCGATGATCACCGAACTGGCCGTCCATCACGGCGATGTGGCGACGCCCACGGTCGCCGCTCTCTCCAACGATCTGTTCAGCGCCCGGCCCTGGGTGACGGCCTTGGTCGCGGAAGCCGGCGGCCGGCTGATCGGCTACGCCATGCTGACGCCACTCTACAGGGCGAACGAGACCGCGCGGGGCATGGATCTGCATCAGCTCTATGTCGAGCCCAACCATCGCGGCACCGGCATCGGCCGGCATCTGGTCGCGCGCGCCCGCGAGGAAGCGGTCCGCTCCGGCTGCGCCTACCTCTCCGTCGGCGCCGCCACCGGCAATGTCCGCGCCCACCGCTTCTACGAATCCGAACGCTTCGTCCCCCGCCCGGTCACCGGCATGCGCTACCTAGCCCGGTTGACGTGAACCGCAGAGACTCGAGGACGCTGGCGTGCGGTTGGCCAGCGTGCTCATGCTTATGAGTGTCATTCGCGGGCAGGCACGGCCTTCAGGTAGGCGGCGATGGCTTCGCGGTCGGCGGCAGGGAGGCGGGCGATGTTTTTCTGGACCTCGACCATCGTGCCGCCGACGCTGTCGAACTCGGGCGTGAAGCCGGTCTCGAGGTAATTGGCGATATCGCCGGCGCTCCAGCTGCCGATCTCTTTCGAGCCGGGCGTGATGTTCGGCACCGTGCCTTCGCCTTCCGGATTGGGTGCGCCGGCGAGCCAACGATCCCGCTCGAAGCCGCCCAGCGCATTGCGCGGCGTGTGGCATTCGCCGCAGTGGCCCGGACCTTCCACCAGATATTGACCGCGGGCGATCTTCGAATCGGCCGTGTCGACGGTGACGCGCGGCTTGTCGGAGTAGAAGAGCAGCTTCCAGCCGCCAAGCAGAATGCGCTGGTCGTAGGGGAAGGGCAGCTCGTGCGGTGGGGCGACAGTGGCGCTCTTCGGCAGAGTCTTCAGGTAGCCGTAGAGATCGTTGACATCCTTCGGCGTCAGCCGCGCATAGGAGCCGTAGGGAAAGGAGGGATAGAGATGCTCTCCTTCCGGGGAGACGCCGCGGATCATGGCGTTGCCGAATTGCGGGAGCGTCCAGTTGCCGATGCCGGCCGTCTCGTCGGACGAAATATTGGGGACGTGGAAGGTGCCGAACGGGCTTTTCAGCGCCAGGCTACCGGAGAGAACCAGCCTGGCATCGCCCTCGGCGCCGGGAGCGGCATGACAGCTGACGCAGCCGCCCGCCCAGAAAACCTGTTCGCCATTGGCAAGATCGGGCGCGCCGAGGCCGTCCCACGTAGCCGCCGGCAGCGGTTCGGGCTTGGTCACGAACCAGGCGACGCCTGCGCCAAAGGCCGCCAGGAGGACGAGGGTGGTAAGGGCCTTGCGGGCGCGACGAGCCATGCGGGTGCTCCTGGACGGTCGGATGGGCTGGTGGCCGGTACGCACCGGCCCGCTTCATCATCTAGAGGCGCGGGCGGTTCAGGAAAGGCTGATCGAGGCAATGGCCGGCCGCAGGCTCCGCAGCCGACCGCAAGAAGGCAGGCAGGCCGCCATGGCCGGCAGCCCGCGCGGCCTCGCTCACTTCTTCAGGCGATAGGCCTGGTGACAGTCGCCACAATGGGGGCCCAGCTTGCCGAGCGCCGCGCCGACGGCAGCCTGATCGGCCGGCACCGAGGCAAGCAGAGCATCGGCATCGGCGCCGAGCGAGGCGGCCTTGGCCTCGAAGTCCGCCTTGTTCTCCCAGATCTTGGGGCTGGCTTCAGAGCCTTCCTGCGAGCCTTCGGGGAACTGGCCGGGGAAGCTCTTGATGTTGGTGCTGATGGTCGAGAGCGAGGTCTTCACCACCTCCGCATCATAGGGCTTCTCCCCCTTGGCGATCGCACCCAGCGCGCCCATGGAGCGGGCGATGTTCTTCATCATCGTCTCGCGCGCCTCGATCGGCTGCTCCGCCGCGGTGACGCCGCCGGCTACCAAGGCAACAAGCGTCGCCGCCAGCAGAATCTTCTTCAATGTCATGGATTTCCCTCTCTGATCGGCTTCAGCTCAGTCGGCACGGTCGCCAATGGGACCGGCTGGCCGACGGCGGCATCTTGTCACGTCGCCAGAGCGTTCAAAGTAAAATTTTCTTGAAACTCGTGCCGCCTGTCGATCCTGTTGTGGCGATGCTGTCCGCTACCTGTCGATACCCTTCCGGCGCTGCATCAAGCCATTCGCCACGCCTCGAAAGCGGTCGTCACCGCGACGGCGATCAGCAGCGCGCCGACCGCCCTGCCCAAGAGGGCGGTGGCTTTGGGATTGCGGGTGAGAAGGGCGCGGCTGCGTCCGGCGGCGAGCGCGATCGTACCGTAGATCGCGATCTGGACCGCCGCGATCATCAATGCCAGCGTCGCCGCCTGCGACCAGAGCGAACCGAACTCCGGCTTTACGAATTGCGGATAGACGGCGAGCATGAAGAGATAGGCCTTGGGATTGAGCAGGCAGGTGATGACGCCGCGGCGGAACCGGGCCGCGTCCGACAGGGGCGGCAGTCCCTCAACCGCTCCGAGCTGCACATGGCTGCGCAGAAGCGACAGGCCGATCCAGGCGATATAAGCCGCACCGGCCGCCAGAAGGCCGTTGAACAGGCCGGGCGCGAAATGCACGAGCGCCCCGACTCCGAGCGCGGCATAAAGCGTGTGCACGACGCCGCCGGCCACGATGCCGCCGAGGGCCATGAAGCCGGCCCGTCGTCCACCCGTCAGCGCATTGGCCATGACGAAGATCATGTCCATGCCGGGCACGATGATGATGCCGATCAGAAGAGTAAGGAAGAGCCACAAATTTTCGGCGTATGACATGTCAGGAGGGCCCCTTAAAAGTTTGCTGCAAAAGCGGTGATTGCGGGAGGCAAGGCCTGCCACGGGAATGAGCCCGGGCTCCACCCGTTTTGCCGTGCAGGCCGAAGTGGGGCAGCAAGCGATTGCATGAAAAGCGAAAACTCCGGACAGCGAAGAGGGCGTCCATTGCGCTCGGTTGGTCTCCCGCCTCCCGATTGCGTTGATCATGAGCGCGCTATAGCGTTGGGCAACTGACAGGGTGATGTCAGGAGCGATCGCGCGGAACAGCGAAACTGGAGGCAGAATGCGCAAGGCGTCGCGGCTCTTCGAGATCATCCAGATCCTGCGGCTGGCACGGGGGCCGGTGACGGCGGCATCGATCGCCAGCCGCCTGGAGGTGACCGTGCGCTCGATCTACCGCGACATTGCTGCGCTGCAGGCGCAGCGCGTGCCGATCGAAGGCGGGCGCGGGATCGGCTATGTCTTGCGTCCGGGTTTCGACCTGCCGCCTTTGATGTTCTCCATCGAGGAGACAGAGGCACTGGTCGTCGGGCTGGCTCTTCTGGAACGATCGGGCGATCTGGAACTGCGGCAGGCCGCACGCAAGGTGAGCGACAAGATCGCGGCTGCCGTGCCCGTGCCCCTGCGCCGTTCGATTACCCGAGGGGCCCTGCATGCCTGGGGCACCATTGCGCCTTCGCCACAGGGCCTGGATCTGGCTGTGGTGCGCCGCGCGATCCGCGACGAGCGCAAGCTCGTGCTCGACTATCGCGACGCGCTGGGCCAGGCGAGCGAGCGAACCGTTCGGCCCCTTGCTCTGATCTACTATTCCGAAACCGCCGTCATGGTGGCCTGGTGCGACATGCGCGACGCTATCCGAAATTTTCGTGCTGACAGGGTGGAGCTCTGCACGGAAAGCGAGGAGACCTTCAGGGGCGAAGGGGACCGGTTGCGCCAGGCTTGGATGGACGGCTGGACGCAATCGGCCACATCCTGACCGCCGGTCTCACGAGGCTGTCAGCGTCCGGCTCAGCTCGCGCCCGAAGCCCTCGATCTCCAGTCGGGTCTCGTAGAGGCTGACGACGGCGAAGGCGGTGCTGTCGGGCGTATCGACCATGCCCTTGAACGTGACGAAGTGTGTCGCGCCGCGTGTGGCCTCGTTGCCGGCATGGTTGTGACCGTTGAGATAGGCGCGAACGGTCGGGTAGCGCTCCAGAAGGGCCAGCACGCGCGGGGCATCCCAGAGATCGTGAACGTTACGCGGCCAGACGGGGTAGTGGCAGAAAACGATCACGGGCTCGCCATCGGCCACAGCATCGTCGAGCACCTGCTCCAGCCAGGCAAACTGCGCCTCGCTCAGCGTCCCGTTCCAGCTTTCGGCATTGTGGGCGCCGGCAGCCTTCAGGGTGGCAAGGCGGGCGGCCGCCACCTCGTAGCGGGGATGGCCGGGCGGCAGGGCGAAGGTGCTGACCTCGCTCCCGTCGAGCAGCACGATGCGATGTCCGCGGATCAGCAGATCGTGGTAGGGCGCCGGCATGCCGAGCCGCTTGTGAACGGCGCCGAGATGGGAGGAATCGATGGAAAAGTCGTGGTTGCCGGCCAGGAACAGCGCGCGATGGCGCAGCGACCGGTAAAGCGGCAGCACGGCATCGAAGCTCGCCCAGTCCCGGTCGATGAGGTCGCCGAGCGTGATGACGAAGTCGAGCTCGCGACCGTTGAAGGTCTCGATCGCCTGCGTCAGGCGCGTCAGGCTTTCACGGTAATGGCGGTCGAGGCCCGGATTTGGGTCGGCATCGACATATTGCGGGTCGGCGATGACGCCGAAGCGAAGGAGCGGGGTCTCGGTCATGGCCCTTTCGCCTAACGGGCCTCCATGACGTTACCATGACGACCGTCACTCCGGCCGGTGGGCGAAATCAAAAAGGGCGGAGCCTTTCGCTCCGCCCTTCTCGTCTGGCGAACGGGCGAAAGTCTCAGGCGGCCTTTTCGTAAAGTTCGAGCACGTAATCCCAGTTGATGAGATTGTCGACGAAGGCTTCGAGGTACTTCGGGCGGGCATTGCGGTAGTCGATGTAATAGGAGTGCTCCCAGACATCGACGCCGAGGATCGGGGTGGCGCCATGGACGAGCGGGCTCTCGCCGTTCGGGGTCTTGGCGATCTCGATCTTGCCGTTCTTGACGGCGAGCCAGGCCCAGCCGGAGCCGAACTGGCTGACGCCGGCCTGGATGAAATCGGCCTTGAACTTGTCGTAGCCGCCGAGATCCGACTTGATTGCCGCATCGAGCTTGCCGGGCAGCGACGTGCCGCCGCCGCCCTTCTTCAGCCACTTCCAGAAATGCAGGTGGTTGTAGTGCTGGCCGGCATTGTTGAAGAGCGGCTGGTTGGTGCCGTAGGACTTCTTGACGATTTCTTCGAGCGGCAGATCGGCAAGCCCCGCCTCTTCGGCCAGCTTGTTGCCGGTCGTCACATAGGCCTGGTGATGCTTGTCGTGGTGATATTCCAGCGTCTCGCGCGACATGAAGGGCGACAGGGCATCATAGTCGTAGGGAAGCGGCGGAAGTTCGAAAGCCATGATAGATCTCCTCTTGGCGGTACCGATCGGGCAAGACGGGTGTGAGCCCGAGCCGTTGGCGGGGAACATAGCACCGGGAGGGTCCGAGGCAACCGGCGCAGGAACCCTTTCAGCGGCTGACGGCGGAAAATCATTCCAGGGCGAGGGGATGGTTCGGGGGGCGGATTGACGGCCTGTCGGGCGGTCCCGCGACGGAAGACAGACGAATCGTCGCTTTGGAACCAGCGAATGCGCCCGGAGATTCCCATTCGCTCCGGTATCGCCTATATCAGTTCTATCCGAAAGAACGGCGCGGTCCGCGCCCCATGTCACGTGGAGGTGCAGAATGGCGACCGTCTACACCGCGAAGCTCCGGCCGAAGACTGTACAGAAGGCCAAGCACTTGGCGCCATCCGGTCCCGTCACCGATGGCGATGATTATGGTGGCATCGGGGCCGAGGACTTCGAGCGTCAGATGGAGGCGGACAATCGACAGCGGCATCAGGCCGTGATCGACCAGTCCACCTGGTCGCCCGCGGGTAAGGCCGGCTGGTAAGTGGCGTAGAGCCTCGACGACGACGACTATGATGTCGAAGCGGTCGGAATTCCGGCCGCTTTTTCAAATGTCTGGTGCCGTTTTCCCTATGAGGAGCGTCCGGACGAGCCAAGCAGAACATTGAGGCCCTGCCTGGTCCGCGCCTCCTACACCGCCGAAGTCGAGATCAACGGCCGGCGGCGATTGATCGGCCTGATCGACACCGTCTACGGCACGAAGCAGATCGACAAGTTCCCCACCAAGAGGCTTTCACATTCATCGGGAAGACGAGAAGCGTCAGCTGGGGCTGATCCATGAGACCGTATTTCCGCTCGACAGAGCCTTGAAGCTCGCCTGGACTAAATCCTATTCCGAGCCCGATAAGAGCGGCAAGCTGTTCGGCACACGACTGAATCGACAACAGCAGGGCGCGCTTCGCGCTCAGTGGCTGGAGTTTCTCGCGCAGACTTAGGGACCCTTGGAATTCGAGTCTCTCCTGCGCGCCGCCGCCATCCGTCCACTGCAACTCTTGTCGGCCTACAACTCCGCCGATGCCTCTCCCCAGCCTTGAAACCGCCCCGTTCTTCATCCTCTGTTTACCAAACAGTTTTCCGGAGAGAACCGAATGGCGCTGGGCGCTTCCCACCGATTGGCCGATGGCGTCGAAGCCGTCGAAACTATGACGCGCTTTGCGCTGGCCGTGCTGGCACTCGCCTCCGGCGTCTATACCTATCTCGGCGTGCGCTCGATCCTCGACGGATCGGCCACCGCCGTCTTCTTCGCGGCGATGATCTATTCCTGCGCTGTCTCGGTGGCGATCTATGCCTTCTGGACCTATATGGCCCGCTTCTTCCCGCATATCACCAGCCGCTCAGGCCGCACCGCCATGCTCGGCATCATGGCGCTCGGCTGCGCGATGATCATCGCCATGGCGAGCTGGCTGAATGCGGCGGCGCTCGCCGGCTCGGCCGCGGTCGAGCAGCATCTGGCCGAATCGATCCAGGACTACACCGCCGATCTCGACCGCGCGCATGAAAATGCGCTCGCCGCCCAGAGCCTGCTGCCTGATATCCAGCGCGCGTCCGAACGCTTCCAGCGGTTGTCCGACCAGGAAAAACAGAGTGGTGCGCTGACCGGCACGACCGGGGCAGGCAGCGTGGTGCAGCTTCTCGCCCAAATGGCCGCGCAGCTGCGCGAGCTGGAGGCCGGCATCAACGCGTCCCGCGACCAGGTGACGACGCTCTTTGCCGAGGGTCAGGCGCGCATCTCTGCCATGCGCACGCTGCTCTCCTCGCCGGGCGCGATCGAGCCGCGGGCGGACAAGTTCTCCGAGGAGGCGGTGGCGCTGACGGGGACGATCGCGGCGCTGGAACAGACCTCGATTGCCGGCTCGGTCAAGCGCGCGGCGGAGGATCTCTCGCTCGGCTTCATCGCACCGGTGGCAAGTGGCCTGGAGGCCGATCTCGTCAACCGCCAGGATACGGTGATCGCTACCATCCGGACCTCCGTTGCCGCGCAGTCCAAGGTGCTGTCCGACGCCGCCAATCAGATCCTCACCCGCGAGCCTGTGCCGGAGCGCCGCTTCGTACCGCTTTCCGGCGCCGAGGCGGTGCTGCTCTATGCGTCGGACTTTATCCCCAGCTGGGCGGGCGCGATCTCGATCGATCTCCTGCCGGCCGTGCTGGTCTTCATGCTGGCGATTGCCCATGCCTCGCTGCGCAAGCAGGAGGAGGGCATGGCCTTTGCCGAGCGGATCACCGCGGCCGAGCTGATGGAGGCCATGCGCGTGCAGCGGGCGCTCGCCGCCAATGGTGTCGATCTCGACGCCCTGACGCGCCGCGAGAACGAGCCGGGGAGGACGGACGGCGAGAGCCCGACGGCGGAGGAGCCGTCCAACATCACCAGCCTCGACCTGCCGGCCAAGGGCCCGCGCAAGGGTCCGCAGCCATGAGAACGGTCGATGGCGGGATGATGTCGGGGCTGAAGGCATTTTCGGCGCGGGTCGACGATGGCATGCTGATGCGCGCCTTCTTCCATCTTCTGCTTGCCGCAGCGCTCATCTTTGTCGTCATCGATTTCCGCGAGATCGTTGCCCAGAATGCAGCCGCACCCTTCGATCCCGCCGATCCGGCTGTGCAGCCGATCCTGCCGCCCGCGTTGACGACCGGCGAGCCGGAGAATGCACCGGGCGATGTGACCACCAGTCCCGACATGCTGAAACAGGCGATTCGTTTCGACCTCCAGCCGGGCGGCGTGCTCATCGCACGTGGCGCCATCGATCCGGGCGCGGCCGAGCGCTTCAAGACCGAGATCGAGGCGCGCGGCGAATATGTGAAGGTCGTCAGCCTCGACTCCCCCGGCGGCTCGGTGGCCGATGCGCTCGCCATGTCGAAGCTGATCCGCGACCGACAGCTGAACACCGAAGTCGCCGCCGGCGCGCTCTGCGCTTCCTCCTGCCCGATCGTCATGGCAGGCGGCGTGGAGCGGCGCGCGGCCGAGGACGCCGTGATCGGCGTCCACCAGGTCTTCAACGGCTCGCGCGAGCAGCTCTCGCCGGAGCGCGCCATGTCGGAAGCCCAGCACACCACCGCCGAGGTGACCCGTCATCTCGACGCGATGGGCATCAAGCCCAGCCTCTGGCAAAAGGCCATGGAAACCCCACCCGACCGCCTCGCCTATCTCGACGCCAAGACGCTGCGCGAGGTGGGGCTGACGACGGAGGGGACGAAGGCGGCACGGGCGAAGTGATGCCGTTCTGTATTCCGTCATTCTGATGTGCTACTGTTGTAGAACATGAGGTCAGGGGTGAGGCCGATGACGGTGACGACGAAGATCAGGAGGCAGGGCGGTGCTGCGATTATCACGCTGCCGGCAGCCGTTTTGAAGTCGATCCGCAGCGAGATCGGCGACGATCTTGCTCTGACCGTCATCGACGACGGACTGCTTGTGAAACGAGTCAATGCGCCGCGTCGCCGCTACACGCTCAGCGAATTGCTGGAGGGAGCGGAGGATATGGCCGCGATGAATGCCTCTGTCAATGAGGCGATGGACGGTGATCCCATCGGAAACGAAGCCTGATGATCCGCAGTGCGGTTCCGAAGCGCGGCGACGTTTACTGGATCGACCCCAATCCCGCTGCCGGGCGGGAAATGAAAGACTGGCATTGCTTCGTGGTCATCACGCCCCAGCCGATCAATATGCTTGGCGTCTCCATGACGGTGCCGATCACCACCGACGGTGATTTCACAAGACGCGCCGGTCTGGCTGTCGCCGTGACCGGCCACGCGATTAACGGCGTTGCGCTTTGCAATCAGGTTCGCTCTTTCGACATACCGGCCAGGGTTCAGCAGAAGCGCGCGCGCTATCAGGAAACCTTGGATAGCGCGACGATGGACGCGATCATCGACCGCGTCCTCAGCGCGATCGATCCCGCGACGTAATCCGTCTAATTCGAGATGCGCGACGAGCGGCTGAGCGGCTGAGCGGCCTCGTCAAAGATCCGACCCCTTGCCATGCGCCCAGTCCATGTAGAGTTCCAGCGTCTTGCGCGCGACAGGACCTTGCTGGAGCTCGCGGTCGTCGAGGCGGATGATGGGGACGATCTTGGAGTAGTTGCCGGAGGTGAAGATCTCGTCGGCCGCCAGGAAATCCTCGACGGTCAGCGTCGCTTCCACCACCTCGAAGCCGCCGGCGCGCAGCAGAGCGATGACGCGCGAGCGGGTGATGCCGGCGAGGAAGGTGCCGTTGGCGACGGGGGTGAAGACGACGCCGTCCTTGACCATGAAGATGTTGGAGGAGGCGGTCTCTGCCACATTGCCGTTCATATCGCGGGCGAGCGCATTGTCGAAGCCGCGGGCGCGCGCCTCGATCAGCATGCGGCCCGAATTGGGATAAAGGCTACCGGTCTTGGCCATGGTCATCGCCACCTCCGGGCTCGGCCGGCGGAAGGGTGAGAGGGTGATGGAGGAGGGTTTGGCCGTGTGCATCGGCGCTTCGAACAGGCAGAGCGCGAAACGGGTCGACTCCGGATCGGCGGCGACGACGGAGGCCGCCTGGCCATGTTCGGCCCAGTACATGGGCTTGATATAGATCGCGGTCTGTCCGTCGAACCGCTTGATGCCATCCCAGGCGAGCGCCTCGATCTCGTCCGCGGCCATCACTGCGTTCAGGCCCAGATTGACGGCCGAGCGGTTGACGCGCTGGCAATGCAGGTCGAGATCCGGCGCGATCCCCTCGAACCAGCGGGCGCCATCGAACACGGTCGAGCCGAGCCACATGGCATGCGAGGTGGGGCCGATCAGCGGCGGGTTGCCTTCGATCCAGTCGCCCTCCACGAAGGTCCAGGTTTGACTGCGGGGCGCTGTATCGACGGCCATGGTCTTCTCCTTGCTTCTGCCGGCCCCTCCTTAGCGAAGATTTGCCCGCGCGGGCACGATGGGTCGATCAAAACATCTGATGGATGCGGCGCATCCGTGATCAGGTGCCGCAGAAGGTGCGCAGCACTTCCTCGCCGGCGCCCGGCGGCTCGGCGAAGCGGGCGAGCGCCGGCTGGTCCTCGTAAGGATGGGCAAGCACGGTGCGGAGCGCCTCGAACAGCGAGAAGTCCGCTTCCGCCTGGGCGGCTGCGATCGCCTGCTCGATCCGGTGGTTGCGCGGGATGAAGGCAGGATTGACCGCCTGCATGGCCGCCGCGCGGTCGGCTGCAGCACGCCCGTCGCGCCCCAGTCGCGCCCGCCAGCGGGCGAGCCAGGCGGTGACCGGCTCGGCATCCTTGAACAAGGTCAGCATGTCGTGCTCGCCGCTTTCCCCGATGGCCTTGGCGAGGCTGCGGAAGGTAAGCGTGAAGTCGGCGGCCTGTGCCTGCATCAGGCCGAGGAGGTCGCGCACCAGCTCGAGATCCTCGGGATTGTCCGCACCGTCGAGCCCGATCTTGGCGCGCATGGCGGCCGACCAGTGATGCTGGAAGCGGTGGCCATAGTCGGCGATCACCGCATTGGCAGCATCGACGGCGCTCGATTCGTCGGGCCCGAGCAGGGGCAGCAACGCCTCGGCCAGCCGCGCGAGGTTCCACTGACCGATTGCCGGCTGGTTCTGGTAGGCATAGCGCCCACCGCGATCGATCGAGGAAAAGACCTTTTCCGGATCATAGGCATCGAGGAAGGCGCAGGGGCCGAAATCGATGGTCTCGCCGGAAATCGAGAAATTGTCGGTGTTCATGACTCCATGGATAAAGCCGATCGACAGCCAGCGGGCAATCAGGAAGGCCTGGCGCTCGGCCACGGCCTTCAGGAGGGCAAGCGCGGGGACTGGGTCGTCCTGGAGCTCGGGATAATGGCGGGCGATGGCATAGTCGGTCAGTTGGCGGAGAGCCGCCTCGTCGCCACGCGCTGCGAAGTGCTGGAAGGTGCCGACGCGCAGATGGCTGGCGGCGACACGGGTGAGGACCGCGCCCGGCAGCACTTCTTCGCGATAGACCGGCTCGCCCGTGACGACCGCAGCGAGCGCCCGGGTGGTGGGAAGACCCAGCGCATGCATGGCTTCGCTCACCAGATACTCGCGCAGGACCGGCCCGAGCGCCGCCCGCCCATCGCCGCGCCGTGAATAGGGAGTCGGGCCACCGCCCTTAAGCTGGATATCGCGTCGGCGTCCCAGCCGGTCGATCACCTCGCCAAGCAGGATCGCTCGACCATCGCCGAGCAGCGGGACGAAATGGCCGAACTGGTGGCCGGCATAGGCCATGGCCAGTGGCTCGGCGCCCGGCAGCAGGCGGTTGCCCGAGAAATAGGCCGCACCCTCGCGCTCCAGCATGGCCGCGTCGAGGCCGAGTTCCTCGGCCAGCGGGCGGTTGAAGGCGATCAGCACCGGCGCCTCCACCGCGGTCGGTTCCACGCGGGTGAAGAAGGGCGCAGGCAGGCGCGCATAGCTGTTGTCGAAGGGAATCACGGTCTCGGTCATTGGGATAAGGTAGGGATGCGCTGGGCGCAGACAACCCTTGAAGGTCGGCCTTGCTCAGGCGCCGCCGGGCCGGTATTTTATCGCCAGTCGCCAGTCGCCAGTCGCCAGTCGCCAGTCGCAAGCTGAGCGCCATTTGCCCGGAGCCTTCTGCGTGGAAGACATCACCCTCAACCTGCCGGATGATGTGCTGGACACGATCCGCTCCGAGGTGCGCTCCGGCGCCTATGCCTCCGAGAGCGAGGTCGTCAGCGCCGCGCTCCGCCTCTTTGCCGAGGAGCAGGATCACCAAGCGGTTCTCGACGCCATCCGCGCCAAGGTCGCCGCCTCGCTCGCCGATCCCCGGCCGCCTGTCAGCCTCGACGAAGCGCGGAGGCGATTGATCCGGACCCGCGTGACGTGAAGCGCCGAGCCGTTGTCCTGCGAGAGCAGGCCATGGATGATCTGGCTCACCTTCGTGACTACATCGCCGAACAGACTGGCATTCTGACGACGGCCGAGCGCTATATTGAACGGGTGCTGGCACGCTGCGAAAGGATCAGCATCGCTCCTTTCGCTGGGCGACATCGCGACGACCTCCGTTTTGGCATGCGGATGGTCGTGTTCGAGCGGAGCCTTGTGACGCTCTATGTCGTGCTCGAGTCTCAGGTTGAAGTCGTATCCGTCCTTCCGGTAGGCGGGACTATGCTGTTCTCGCCATCCTCAGGCTGGGCAGGGCGGAGGAGCCGCAAGATCCAAACCACAACTGGACTTTCATCACGCCCGCTTCGCAAGCTCGCTCTCGTGCTTGTCCTCGGCCTCCTTGCCGCCGAGCTCGCGTTTGATGCGCTCGGCGATTTCCTTTTCGATGGCCTCGCGCTCTTCCGGCTTGGCCGCCTTCAGTGACTCCTCAGTCAGGTTGTGATCCTTGAGGTATTGGGCGCGGATGCGCTCGGCTGGTGTCATGCGGGACCAGGTCAGGAACTCGTCCGCGGGAGACTCGGCCTTCGACGCTGAAGCAGAGCTGGTGCCAAACGTCGAACCGGCCAGGACGGAGGAGAGCTTGATCGATGGGCTCTGGGCCGGAGCCGGCGTCCAGCTGCCGGGCGCGGCGCCGCCCTGCTGCGTGGCGCTCTGACTAAGGCCAGCCTCGGCCAGAACAGAGAAACGATCGTCACCGCCGCCGTTGGCGGAGCCATTTCGCTTGTCGAAGGGGGAGCGGGGCCAGCCCGTTGCTGTCACATGCATCGCAGAGCCTCCAGAGGGAACTGGGCCGTATTTTAGCGATGAATGTTGTGCGAAGCCTGCGACCTTTCAGTCATCGAATGAGCGGGAATGGGGATCGCCCTTTCCCGCCCTTTCCCGCCCTTTCAGGTCAGGCTTCGATCCCGGCGACCTTCAGCGCGAAGGCATATTCAAAAGCGACTTCCTCCAATCGCTGGAAGCGGCCGGAGGCGCCGCCATGGCCCGCGCCCATATTGGTCTTGAGCAGGATCGGGCCGGTGCCCGTCGTGTGGGCGCGCAGCTTTGCGGCCCATTTGGTCGGCTCCCAATAGGTGACGCGCGGATCAGTGAGGCCGCTGAGAATCAGGATCGGCGGATAGGGCTTGGCGCCGACATTGTCATAGGGCGAGTAGCTGGCGATATGATGATAGGCCGCCTCGTCCTCGATCGGATTGCCCCATTCCGGCCATTCCGGCGGGGTCAGGGGCAAGGTGTCGTCGAGCATGGTGGAGAGCACGTCGACGAAGGGAACGGCGGCGATGATGCCGGCGAATTTCTCCGGCGCCAGATTGGCGACCGCCCCCATCAGCATGCCGCCGGCCGAGCCACCCTGGGCGACCAGCTTGTCATAGGCCGTGAAGCGCGCGGCGACCAGGTGATCGGCGGCGGCGATGAAGTCGGTGAAGCTGTTGGTCTTCTTCTCCATCTTGCCGTCTTCGTACCAGGCAAAGCCCTTGTCCTTGCCGCCGCGGATATGGGCGATGGCATAGACGAAGCCGCGATCGACCAGCGACAGGCAATTGGTGTTGAAGCTCGCCGGGATCGCCATGCCATAGGCGCCATAGCCATAGAGCAGGCACGGGGCCGAGCCATCGAGCGGGGTATCCTTGCGATAAAGCAGCGAGACCGGCACCTCTTCGCCGTCCGGCGCCTTGGCCATGACGCGGCGCGTCACGTAGTCCTCGATCCGGTGGCCGGACGGCACGTCCTGCGTCTTCAACAGGCGGCGCTCGCGCGTGACCATGTCATAGTCGAAGAGCTGGGCCGGCGTGGTCATCGAGGAATAGGAAAAGCGGATGACGGTCGTGTCATATTCTGCCGCGCCGTGCAGGCCGAGCGAGAAAGCTTCCTCGGCAAAGGCGATCGCATGTTCCTCGCCGCTCTTGCGATCGCGGATCTTGATCTGCGGCAGGCCGTTCTCGCGCTCGAGCCAGACGAGATGGCCGGCAAAGGCCATGTGGCTGAGGATCAGCCGGCCCGGCGTATGCGGCACGACCTCGCGCCACTGCGCCCGCTCCGGCGTCGCGAAAGGCGCCTCGACGATCTTGAAGTCCTTGGCGCCATCGGCATTCGTCAGGATGTAGAAGACATCGCCGCCTTCGACCATTGAATATTCGAGCCCGGTCTCGCGGGGTGCGACCACCTTCGGCTCGGCCGTCAGGTCGGAGGTCGGGATGAGGCGGTACTCGCTGGTCTCGTGGTCGTGAATATCGATGAAGATGACATCGTCGAGCAGCGAGCCGCCGACGCCCATGAAGAAGCCCGGATCCTCCTCCTCATAGACGAGCCGATCGGCCGACTGCGGCGTGCCGAGGATGTGATGGTAGATGCGCGAGGGACGATGGTTATCGTCGAGCAAGGTGTAGAAGAAGCTCTTGCCGTCCGGCGCCCAGACCCCGCCGCCGCCGGTGTTCTCGATCTCGTCCGCGAGGTCGGAGAGCGTGTCGAGATCGCGGATGCGCAAAGTGAAATATTCCGATCCCTTGTCGTCATAGCCCCAGATACCCCGGGCATGGTCGGTTGAGTGGTCGAGCCCGGCGAGGCGGAAATAGTCCTTGCCCTCGGCCTCCTTGTCACCATCGAGCAGCACCGCGCGATCGCCGCCCTCACGAGGCTCGCGAAAGTAGCGCGGCTGCTCGCCGCCGGTCACGAAGGCCGTGCCATAGGCAAAGGGCCCGTCCTTCACCGGAACGGAGGAATCGTCCTCCTTGATGCGGCCGCGCATCTCGGAAAACAGCACCTTCTGAAGGGTTTCCGTATCGGCCATGGCCGACGTCATATAGGCGTTCTCCGCCTCGAGATGGCTGCGGATCTCAGGATCGAGGATCGTGGTGTCCTTGAACATGGCCTGCCAATTGTCAGCCCTCAGCCAGGCATAGTCATCCGTGCGGGTAATGCCATGCCGGGTGTCGGCAAAGGGCTTGCGGGCCGCCACGGGGGCGTTGGGCAGAGACTTGAAAGGGGACAAGGGCGGAGCGCTCCGGCTGAAGGGTTCGGCCGAGAGATAAAGGTCGGGACTGTTCGGTTCAAGCGCGCAGCGGCGGGAGGTCGCGGGATGATGGCGCCGCAGCCTCGCGGAAGGAGGCTTCAGGCGGAGAGCCTGAGGCCGATGCCCCAGGGGTCGGTGAGGCTCACGCTCTGGCCGATGCGGGTCACGGGGATCTCCAGCCGCTCGAGTCCGGCCAGCGCCTGGTCGAGCCGATCGGGTGAGGAGACATGCAGCGTATAATCGGCAAGCCCGGCCATGCCGGCCGGACGCGGGCTGGCGTGACGGGAGTTCCAGATATTGGCGGCGACGTGATGATGGTAGCGGCCGGAGGCGAAGAAGCTGGCGCCCGGATAGGTGGCCATCAGATCGAGCCCGAGCACATCGCGGAAGAAGTGGTTGGCGCCCGGAATATCCGAAACCTGCAGATGGATATGGCCGATGGCGGTGCCCGGCTGCATGCCGCCCCAGGGCCCCTTGTCCGCCTCGTCATAGAGCGCCTGCAGATCGAGCCGCTCCGTTGCCATCTTGACCATGCCATCCTGCAGATAGGTCCAGTCCGTCCGGGGACGATCGCGATAGACCTCGATACCATTGCCTTCGGGGTCGGCGAGATAGATCGCTTCCGACACGAGGTGATCGGACGCGCCCTGCAGCGGAACGCCGGCCTGGACAGCATGGGCGAGCCAGGCGGCAAGGGCTGCCCGGTCGGGAACGAGAAAGGCGGTGTGGAACAGGCCGGGCGCGTTGCGGGGCTGCGGAACCGCATCCTTCGCCTCGGTCAAGGTGAGAAGCGGCAGGCCGGCGACGCCGAGCGTGTGGCCGTGTTGGCTTGTTTCGATCAGCCGGAGGCCCAGGATCTCCCGATACCAGCTGGACACCATCGTCAGATCGGCGACGCTCAGATGCGCATGGTCGACATGGGTGGGCATGTCGAGGGCCGTGAGACCGGCGAGGGTCGGTTCAACCATTTCAAACCTCCTTGGATCCGAGCAGTACAGACGGCGATAGGGGCCAGCCAGCCTGCAGGGATCAGCTTTCGCCAGTTACTGTCCTCCATCCTCGCCGCCCATACTAGGCGGGGGAACGAGGATGCTGCGTTCGCTCGGCATTGACGATCCCTTATCGGCTTGACGGGCGTCGGCTTCCTCTGTCAGCGTATAGTTACAAATGAGGTGTTGGACGATCAAAACGCCGAAGCGTGCAGGGTTCGCCGAAAGGGGGGGCGCGGCGGCAGAGTGAGCGGCTTGCCTGCCATATCTTCGCCTTGACGCCTGCCCATCATCCTTGCGTGCGGTGGCGCGGGCCTCGGACGCGGTGACCATCAGGAGCGAATGTTGCAGATCGAAGGCGTCAAATGGGACTATGACCGCTCGGAACTCATCGCCGACGGGATCGTGCATGGGGTCGGGCTTCTCGCCGCCATCATCGGCGTCTCGGTGCTGCTCGTGCTGGCGAGCACGCATAACAATGCCGGGCAGATCGCCGCGGCGGCGATCTATGGCGCCGGGCTGATCGCCACGCTCGGCATTTCCTTCGCCTATAATCTCTGGCCGATTTCCCGCACCAAGGCCGTGCTCCGGCGCTTCGATCATTCTTCGATCTTCATCCTGATCGCCGGCACCTATACGCCTTTCCTGCAGAACGGCTGGAGCGATCCCTTCCTCTTCTCAATGCTTCTGGCGCTCTGGGGCATCGCCGCCTTCGGCGTCTTCATCAAATGCGCCTTTCCCGGCCGGTTCGATCGCCTGGCGATCCTGCTCTACCTCGCCATGGGCTGGAGCGGCGTGCTGGCCGCCGAGCCCCTGGTAACGCGCCTGCCGGAGGGGACGCTGCTCCTGATCCTGATCGGCGGGATCGTCTATTCGGCCGGGGTGATCTTCCATGTCTGGGAGCGACTGCGCTTTCAAAATGCGATCTGGCACGGCTTCGTCGTGACCGCCGCGGCCATCCATTTCTCCGCCGTACTCTCCGTCCTCGGCCAATCGGCCTGAAACATTCGCCCAAAGAAAAACCCGGCGGCAGCAGGCTGCGCCGGGCTCTCCTGTCGTCACGACATCGAATCGGGATCAGGCCGGGTCGAAGGTCAGGGCGACGCCATTCATGCAGTAGCGAAGGCCGGTCGGCGGCGGACCGTCCGGGAAGACGTGACCGAGATGGGCGTCGCAGTCGGCGCAGCGGATCTCCGTGCGGGTCATGCCATAGGACCGATCGACATGTTCGGTGACCGCATCCTCGCCGATCGGCGCGGTGAAACTCGGCCAGCCCGTCCCGGAATTGAACTTGGTCCGTGCATCATAAAGCGCATTGCCGCAGCAGACGCAGTGATAGATGCCGGGCTTGCCCAGTTCGAAGTCGGGACTGGAGAAGGCGCGCTCGGTGCCGTGCTGACGGGTGATGCGATATTGCTCAGGCGTAAGCTGTGCACGCCATTCCGCATCGCTTTTCTGAACCTTCGGCTCTGTAGTCCCGGTCTTCAGTGATTGTTCGCTCATCATGATCTCCTCTTCACAGATCCGGATCCGGGTTCCGATACTCGCTCCATCATATAGGCATCGCTCTGCCGAACCCAAGAGTTGGCAACCTTCAGATCATCGACATTTGAGAAACTTTAATCTTACATCGCGCGGACTCGCTGTCGTCGAGGCAATCTTTTTCTTGATTCGCTCTTCGAAAGCCTCTCCTTTCGAAATGAGGCCTAAATGTGCTTGAATTTCAACCTGAAGGGCAGGATTGGTCCGCATGGCTTGTCGATGTAACGGATAGTTGCGTCTGTGCGATATCGCTGAGACATCGGCGGACATGGATCGTCAGAGATTAAGTTGAAGGAACGCCAAAGAGTGAAAAATTTATTTGGTGGTTCTCTTCTGGAGTGTTAGATCAGTATCGGCAAAGTGTCCGTCTGGAGAATACTATTGGCGGCAGCCTCGATTGCGACATGACGTGACGGCGATGAACTGACATTGTCCATAAGAGACAGGTGAGACATCTTTCGCGTGTGAATGAGGTTGTCTGCTACCGTTCGGCTTCTTCTTCCCTTGAGGATGAGGGTCGTTGCTTGCCTGTCTCTGGCAGGCGGTTCCATGGCGCTTCCGCACCTTCCGCCGCGCAACTGCGCGGCGTTGTTGAATTGTACTGGTCCGAAGGAGAACCATAGAATGAGTGATGCACCGTCCGAAGGGGCAAATGAATTGCTGGTGGAACTGACCGCTGAAATCGTCGCGGCCTATGTCAGCAACCATGTCGTCCCGGTTTCGGAACTGGGAACCCTGATCGGGGACGTCCATACCGCGCTGAGCGGCACCGGCAATCCGGCTCCGGTTCCGGTGGCCGTTGAGAAGCCGAAGCCGGCCGTCTCGGTCCGCAAGTCGGTGCAGGATGATCAGATCACATGCCTGGAATGCGGCGGCGGCTTCAAGTCGCTCAAGCGCCACTTGATGACGCATCATTCGGCGACTCCGGAGGAATATCGCGAGAAGTGGGATCTGCCGTCGGACTATCCGATGGTGGCGCCGGCCTATGCCGAGGCACGCTCGCGTCTCGCCAAGGAAATGGGCCTCGGCCAACGCCGCAAGCGCCGCTCGACCGCCGGCGCCAAGTAAGGAAGAAGGCAGCGCTCAGGAGAGGCGCCGGGCTCAGAAGATCGAGCCTGCCTCTTGTCACCGCGAGACTTGAACGTAAGCCGGGACGGACCCTTCCGCCCGGCTTTTTTTCGATTCTCCTCCGAACGCTGGAAGTGTGGACGATCAATCAGAAACGCAGAGGACCCTCGGCCGGAAGGGGTCCTCCGTGCTCTCGAACGATGCGGTGATTATGGCCGCGCCTTGAGCGCGGCTGCTCCTCCAGCAACAAGGTCTCGAAAGCCTCGCTGGATGAGGAAAAAAAGCCTATTTCAAACAAGGCCATCGCGGGTGTAGCGGCTGTTCTCAACACAAAATTGTAGATTGGCGGTAGTCAACTTCCCCGGTTCCTGACTAGGATATATGAATTAATTCCTAATCTGGAAGGAGTTGTTCATGTCCCTCTCCCGCGCTTTCGCCGCCATTCCCCGCGCCGCGTCCCCCGGATCGGCCCCCTTGCTCAGCCGCCTCGCGGGGCAGGGGGTCCTCCCCGCCGCGGCGGAGCCTGCCGCAGACCAGCAGAGGCTTCCAGGCGCATACCCGTTGAGCAGCCTGCCGGTCCGGATCCGTTGCCGTATCGTGCGGCAGATCACGACCGAGATGGTGATGCTCGTCGAGGACCGGCTGACCCATCGGCGTGACCGTCGGCGCGCCTCCACCCATATCCGGCAGATCGCCATGTATCTCTGCCACGTCGTCCTGCAGCTGTCACTGACGGAGATCGGCGCCGCGTTCGGTCGTGATCGCACCACGGCCGGCCATGCCTGCAACGTGGTTGAAGACCGGCGCGACGATCCCGCCTTCGACGATTTCGTCTCGGCGGTCGAGCGGGTCGTTTCCGCGGTGTTCGGTGCGGGCGCTGGAGGCGAGGATGCGTGAGGGCGGGGCCGGGACGACCCTTGCCGCCCTGCTGCGCCATCTCGCGGCGGGTCCCGCCCGCAGCCAGCGGTCCGAGACAGGTGCCGGGATCCGCCTCGAACGCGCCGACGGGACAGCACGGATGATCGCATCGTCGCTCCTCACCGAGGCTGTTTCGCGCGGGCTTGTCATCGAAGAGGGGGAAGAGGTCGCTCTTACCAGCCCTGGCCGCGCCGCGCTGCGCCGGCACCTGGCGGCAAAAGGGCTTTCCCACCCGCTTGCCCGCGGCGAAGGCGGCGGCGCAGAAGGCTCGGCAGGCCAACTGGGCGGCGGGGTGAGGGGAAGCGCGCTGAAAGGAAGCAGTCGCGTGCCCGCCGCAAGCCCATCCTCAGACCCCGATGACCCAGGCGGCTTTGCCGCGCAGCACCGGGCAATGGCCGAGCGACCGCTTGTCGAGGGCGGTGAGGTGCGCATGGTGCGGGTCAATCTCGGCGAGTCGCCGCTGGCCGGCCTCGCACGGCTGAAGGAGAAGTCGGGTGCGCCCTTCCTCAGCGAGGCGGCTCTTTCCGCCGGCGAGCGGCTGCATCGCGATTTCACGCGCGGACAGATGCAGCCGCGGCTGATCATGGCCTATGCCACGCGGCTTGAAACGCCGACCGCCGGTGCACAAGCCCAGGCGCTGAGCGACAGCGCGCTCTCCGCACGTGACCGCGTGACCGCGGCGGTCCTGGCGCTGGGGCCGGAACTGAGCAGCGTCGCGCTCGATATTTGCTGCTTTGAAAAGGGGCTGGAAACGGTCGAGCGCGAGCGGCAATGGCCGGCCCGTTCCGCCAAGCTCTTGCTGCGCGCAGCACTGATGGCACTCGCGCGCCACTACGAACCGGCCCCGCGCGCGCGGCGAAGCACCCATGCCTGGGCGGCCGAGGGCGGGCGGCCGATCGGTCCGCGCGGGTAAAGGCCAGGAACGCAGGATTAGGAATGGACTGGCTGCCCGCGCCTCAGCGGAGCCGGGACACCGCGTCGTCCTGAATCCGCTTGACCATGGAGCGCAGGCCGTTGGCGCGCTGGGCGGTCAGGAACTCGATGAGGCCCATCTGGCCGAACAGGTCGAGCGCATCGGTGGCCGCGATCTCTGATGCCCGCTTGCCGGAAAAGATCGAGAGCACGATCGCCACCAGCCCGCGCACGATATGGGCGTCGGATTCACCCTCGAAGGTCAAAACGGGATCGGCACCCTCTCCGGCATGGGTGACGAGCCAGACCTGGCTGGCGCAGCCGCGCACCTTGGTCTCCGGGGTGCGCTTCTCCTCCGGCAATTCCGGCAGGCTTTTGCCGAGCTCGATCACATAGCTCATGCGGTCCTGCCAGTCGTCGAGATAGGCGCAGTTCTCGAGGATTTCGGAGAGGGGCGGGGGCGTGAAGGTCGCGGTATCGGTCATGCGCGCTCTATAGCGCAGATCGGCTCGAGAGACGACAGGCTTTCGCGCCTGTCTTCCGAGAGCCGACCCCCTCAGTGGCGTCCGGCTGCGGGATCCAGGCGCCATTCCGGAACGGGAATGCGGCGGAGCGGCAGAGCCTCGGCGGCTTCGGCGCCGTGATCGGACGCTCCAACCGTGGCCAAGGCGGCGTCGGCCTCAGGATCCTGGCGCTCGGTCGTCGTGGGCTTCGGCTCGGCGATCGTTCCGGTCATCACCGGATCGCCCTTCGAACCGAACTGGGCGTCGAGCAGCTCGTAGGCGATGCGCGCGCCTTCCCGGGCACGGTGGCCAAGTGCCGTGAAGGTCTCGGCGCCCTTGACGCAGACATCCGGCTTTTCCGAACACAGGCCGCTCAGATAGCCGAGCGCTTCGGTTGCAGCGGTCACCGTATCGGCGACGTCAACCTTCGCCGCGGTGGCCTCCGATTCCGGCGCCTCCTCGCCGACGAAGAAGGGCAGCACCAGCAGCACGACTGCAAACCAGAACGTTCCCTTGATCAGAAACCACATAATGCACTGCTCCCGTCGAATGCCCGGCTCAGCTTCAAGGTGAGGAACGCGGATCATTGCTCGCCCTATGGACACTAGAGAGAGGGCGAAAACACGGCCCTTAAAGATCCCGCCGAGTTTTCCACGAATTTCGCTCAAATGCCGAATGCCGGCTTTTGACTCCCATTTGAGTTGCATTTGAGCATTGCCCGTTAAGGCTCGTGGCAAAGCCGCGCGCGCCAGGGCCCGGAATGGCGGGATTCATGCCGGGCAACGCCCGACACACTCCTTAACGTCAACCAAAAAACAACCACATTTCCGATGCTTACGCCTCGTTAACCACGTCGGCCGATGCTTCGTCGAAATGGCACGGATTGACCATTTCGGGGCACTCGACCCCCTGCCGGAAGCCTCGATTTAGAGCTTCGTTAAGCCGCCGGTGCGACAGTCGGAGCGGGCCGGACAGGGTGGTGGACACGCTTTCCGACCCCTCATAAGCACCGGCAGCAGGATGCGGCTGGAAGAATGAAAAATGCAGGGTCAGGCGTGAGCGTATTGCGGAACAGGTTTGCCATGAGCGCGCGAAAGGCCCCAGACGGCGCAGCCGGGCAGATCGCCTCTTGCGGAGCGCCAGGCCTGGTTGGCGAGGCGACGACAGGGTCGCTCGCGCAGCCGGGTTCCTCCTTCGCCCGCCTTGCCGGCGCCATCGCCCTCATTGCCTTTCCGGTCGCCCCTTTGGCGCTGTCCGCCATTCTTCCTGCCTCGCTGGCCCTGCCGGTCGGCGCCGGTCTTGCCGGCGCGCTGACGCTGGCGGGCGGTCTTGTCGGCCTGCGCGGGACCATGCAGCGCGAACCGGCTGATATGCCGCCCGCACTCCCCCGCCAGGCACCCGTTTACGATTGCTTTGCCGGTCTCGTCACGCTGCATGATCCTCGTGGCCTGGTCACGGCGGTCCATGGTCGCGACCGCGAAGCCCTGCGCCTTATGATGCGCGACCCGATGGGGCGCGGCTTCGTCGAACAGATTCATGTTCTCGACCGGATCGCTTTCTTGAGCGCGCTCGACCAGATCCGGCAGGGCGCGCCCGCCGCGACGGTCGATCTGCGCATGGAGCGCGGCAGTCTTACTCCCGAGACGGCGCAGTTCCTGCACTTGCGCTGCGAGCTCGCCGGCCAGTGGGAGGGTGATCTCCTGCTCGGCATCCTCGTCCAGTCGCGCGACATTTCCGCGGAAGTGGCGTTGCGGGCGGAAGCGGCGCGCAAGACCGGCGAGGCCGAGCGCGCCAACGAGGCGAAGACGCGCTTCCTCGCTGCCGTCAGCCATGAGCTGCGCACGCCGCTCAACGCCATCCTCGGCTTTTCCGACATCCTGTCCGGCGAATATTTCGGCAAGCTCGAGAATGACCGCCAGCGGGAATATGTGGCGCTGATCAACCAGTCTGGCGCGCATCTGCTTTCGGTCGTCAACACGATGCTCGATATGAGCAAGATCGACGCCGGCCGTTACGAGCTGATGGCCGAGCCCTTCCCGATCGCCGAAGCGGTCAAGACCTGCGAGCAGATGCTGGCACTGCAGGCGGAAAAGCGCGGCATCACGCTCATCGCCCGCGCCTCGCGCGGCCTCGGCGAGATCCATGCCGATCGCCGTGCCGTGCAACAGGTTCTGATCAATCTCGTCGGCAATGCGCTGAAGTTCACCGAAGCCGGCGGCGTGGTCACCATCGATGCCGATCAGGTGGGGACCAGCCTGCGCCTTGTCGTCGCCGATACCGGCATCGGCATTCCGGCCGACAAGCTGGCCATGCTCGGCGAGCCCTTCATGCAGGTCCAGAACGCCTATACCCGCCGCTATGAGGGCACAGGCCTCGGGCTTTCGCTGGTCAAGGGCCTCGTCGGCCTGCATGGCGGCCTGTTCGACATTGCCAGCCGCGAAGGCGAGGGCACGGTGATCACCATCACCCTGCCAATGGACGGTTCCGGCATCGTCTGCCCGGCCAACGAGGAAGCGACGGTGCTGACCGAGTTCCCGCCGCGGCTGACGCTGAAGGCGGGGATGATCAGCGGCGAGAGCGAAGAGGGAGGGCTCGCGCTTGGCGCCACGCACGCGAAAACCGCCTGAACCAGCCCGCAAAGCAGGCGCGGCCAAAAAGACGTCTCGCGCGGCGTCCGGCAAGAAGCAAGGCGTGCTGCGCACACGGCGCTCGATGCTGCTGCGCGCCTGCGCTGCGCTCTTCGGGCTGGCGGCGCGCAATCCGGCTGTGTTCGGCGGATCGGCAGCCTTTGCGATCATCTTCGGCTTCGTGGCTGCCAATGCGCTCTGGTACCAGCCGGGCGCTCATCCGTCGCCGCTGATGCGCACGCGGCTGCCCTTCACCCACCCCAACCCCGCAAGCCTGAACCCCTCGACCAAGGAGCCGCAGACCGGCAAGGTGACGACCTTCGTCATCGAGCGCGAGGCGGATGTGGCGAAGGCGCCGGAGACGTCGATCGAGTCGGTGATCGCCGCCGATGGGCTGGACGAACCCGCTGCGCCGGCCGCGACCGGCGAGCAGACTGCCAGCCTACAGCCGGCGTCCCGCGCTCCCGCCGCCCTGCCGCCGGCGCGGCTGGCGGCCCCGACGATGCCGCAGGAATCACCGCTCGACGAGGAGGATCTCGTCCGCGCGGTGCAGATTTCGCTGATCGCCCGCGGCTTCTACGATGGTCCGGCCGACGGCCGGCCGGGTCCAAAGACCAGTGCCGCCATCCGCGCCTATGAACGCGCCTCAGGCCTGCCGGAGACCGGAGCTCCGACACCGGCACTGCGCGTTGCCCTTGCCCAGGCGGCACCGCAGCGGCAGATGGCCGCCGTGACTCCGGCCGAGCGCCCGAGCGTGCCGAAGCCGAGCCGTGGCGAGCTCGACCCGGTGGCTGCAGCGATCCGCGCGGCCGACGGCGCTTCTCTTGCTGTTCCCAAGGCGGACGTCCCGGCCTCCGATGCGACTGTCATGGCGATCCAGCGCGGCTTGAAGAACCTCGCCTATACGGAAGTGCGCGTCGATGGCATGGCCGGCGAACAGACCCGCGCCGCTATCCGCCATTTCGAAAAGCATTACCGCCTGCCGGAAACCGGCGAGCCGAACCCGGCCGTTCTGAAGAAGATGAAAGAGATCGGCGCGCTCTGAGAGCAGGGTCTTGGTGGAAGGCCGTGTCTTTACCGAGGCGCGCGCGCGGGCTAGAGCCTGCAGCGGCTGCATCCCTTGCAGCAGAAACCCTGCCGGACGGCCTTCGCGCTCGGCGAGATCCGGAGTTTCACCATGCGCCTGCGCACCGATATTTTCGTCTCAGCGCTTCTTCGCCGCGTCTTCGCGCAAGGTGGCTTTGCGGCGGTGCTGCATAAGGGGGCAGAGGAGGCGGGGGCCATCTTCATCCGCCAGCGCGGACGTCTCGGCGGCGAAACCCTCTATGCACCTGCGCCACAGAGCCTTCTCGACGAGGGGCCGCGTCCGGACCGGTTGTTCGAGCTCAGGCTCTCCGAGGCCGAGCCGGGCGCGGTGGACGCGGTGCTCGACCGCGAACTGCGCTTCGACCCGGATTGCTGGATCCTCGAACTCGACATTGCCGAGCGGGGCGACCTCTTCGCACTTGTTTCGCCGGAACTACCGCATCAAGGCTCGGACGACGTCTTCCGTCGCTGATTGCTCCCAGACCGGCGTGGCAGATCGCCTCAGCGCAGCTTGCGTTGCACCAGACGGCGGGGCTGGAGGACGTCGCCATGCTGGCGCTCTGCAGGCCGGCGCGGGTCGCTCGGCCGAACCGGGCCTTCGAAGGGGCGATGAACAGGCGCAACGCGCATCTCCGCGGCGATCCACTCCATGAGACGGGCGCGTGCATCCTGCGGATCGATGGCGGCGAGCAGGGCGGCGCAGCGCGCTGCGGCCATCTGCTGGGCGGCAAGGGCGGGATAGAGCGCGGAGAGGATGACGGTCGCGTCCCGCGGCGGAACCTGCAGGGCGGCCAGCGCGAGTGCCAGCTGCTGGCCGGAGGAATCAAGCACCAGCCGCTCGCTGAGCGAGGGGGGGCAGCCAAGCGCGGCGGCGAGCGCGTTGACCAGCATATTGACCTCGCCCAGCCGGGCGAAGCGAACGAGAACGGCGGCGGTGGTGGGCGCAACGCTTTCGGGCATCGCCTGCGGCGAGCGGGGTGCGCCCGGCGCCCGGACAAGCGCCTTGAGTTCGCGGCGCAGCGCCTCGTCGCGGTCGATGGCGGAACGTCCGTGATCTATCCTCGCCGATGCAGCGGCCGCGTCGAGCCGGGGCATCGCCTCCGGTGCGGTCGTCTTCCGCCTGGCAGCGGGAGCAGCGGCGATCTCGGGCGGCGTTTCGGGAAGGCGGGAGGGAAGCGGACGGGACTCACGGGCCGGACCGGGTTCCAGCTGTGCGCCCGTCTGGCGACGCTCGACCAGCGCATCCACCACCGCGACCGAGAGATCCTCCCGGCGCGCAATGGCGGCGGCGTGGGCAGGGCTCGACTGACGGATCACAGAGAGCAGCACGCGGTCGCTGATCGCGGCGGCCCGGGTCAGAAAGATCGCGGCGATGGCGATCGGGGCGCTGGCGAGCTGGCGCGCCACGCGATCGGGCACATTCGGGCAACGGGAGAGGGCGGCGGCGGCCTGGCGACGGGCCTCGTCGCTGGCGGCGAGAAAAAGCGGCTCGAAGAGCTCGGCGAAGAGATGCAGATCGGAAAGCCGCGGCCGGCGAAGGCTCTCGAAACTCGTGACCGTGGCCATGAGCACCGTGTCCTTGACCCGGCCCGACTCCGGACTTTCCAGCTCGCGAAAACGGTCCGCCACGTGATCCATCCCTCTCAACGCACAACATGAGACTGATCCAGGCCGGGGCCATCGGTGCTCAATCCGGCTGGAGCGGTGCGGCAAGGTCCCGGGAAGGGGAGGAAGCTGGCTACGAAGAACCGGCAGGACACCGATTTCGCACCGCGCACTGACGCAGACTGCGACACAACTTCAACGTAGCAGGGCGTGGTTAATGGGGACTTAAGCCGTCAGGTCGAGTCGTGTCGCGACGAGACGAAAAAGGGGCGGAGCGGGGCGGGAGAGGCGGGCGCTGGGCTTGGAAAAAGAAGGCGGCGTCACGCGTCTGGAGGCCGCGTCACGCCGCAAGATGGGTATCGATTGCCGGCCGGCGGATGTGCCCGCCGGCCGAGGGAATGGAGACGGGTTCAGCGGCTGTTGCTGCAGTTTTCGTCATTCGGGCCGCAGACCGCGCGCCGACGCGGCCTATCCTGAAGCGCGTCTGTGTTCTCGCGCCGTTCGATGCGCTCGCGACGATCCTGGCGCTCTTCGCGTCGGTTATCGATGCGCTCTTCCCGGCGGTTCTCAATGCGCTCCTCGCGGTCGCGGCGGCGGTCGCGCAGTTCGTCGATCCGCTGGCGCTCTTCGGCCTGAATGTCACGGCGGCGCTCGCGGATTGCCTCCTGGCGCTGGCGGTCGCGCTCGGCCTGGTCGCGCAGACGGTCGCGATCATCCTCGAAGCGATCACGGCGATCCTCGCGCTCCCGGATGTAGCGGCCGGGTGCGCGATCGTCGCGATAGCTATCCCGACGATAGACGTCGCGGCGCCAGACGTCGCGATCCCGGTAGAAGGTCCGATTGCGATAGTGGCGGTCCCAGTAATTGTCGATCTCGAAGGTGACGGTCGGGATGCCGAGCGGCTGGTAATATTGCGGCGCCAGCACGACGCGGTTGGTGCGATAGACGGTCTGGAGATAGGAGGCTGAGACCCAGCCCCGGCCGCTGTAGAAGGACACGTCGCACCAATTGGCGGTCGACAGGCAGCCATGGATCTCGACCGACGTGCCCGCCGGAATGACGACGACCGCCGGATAGGCCGTGCTGGGGCCCGAACGCATATTCACATTGGCCGTCGAATAGCCTTCCGCGGCCTCGGCGACGACCGGCAGGAAGAGGGCTGCGGCAAGCGCAGCGCCCGACAGGATGGCTTTCACGTCGATCACTCCCTTCAAACACTGGTGGCCTTATCGGGCCATCTCAGGACGCATTGATACGGCGGCCGGTGTCTGCCGCGGGATGCGGAGACTGGGTTCGAGCGGCCGGCTGGCGATCAGCAATCGTCGTTTTTGTGTCATTTCTAGGATCGCGTCCGAGGGATGGGCACAGGCAACGATTAGTCTTTCACCAGCGCACGAAACGTGTGGATGGTCGGTTCGTTCCTCCGGGCGACATAACATGTTCATGAGCACGATTTCGAGCGCTTCAGCAGCAGGTCGACCGCTTGCAAGAGGGAACTAAAGCAGGTGCGGCGCGTTAAAGAGCCGGTGTCCACGAAAGCGTCTAGGAGCTTCACGCTATGGCCGACAAGAATTTTGCGACAATTGGCGGTGCCGAGTCCGAGGTTGAAGCCTCGATCGCCAAGGCCGACCTCGATCGGCAGGTAGCCGATCTGCGTGCCGAGATCGCACGACTGACGGAAACGGTCACCAATATCGGCAGCGGCGCCAAGGCCGTCGTCCAGTCGGAAGCCGAGGTGCTGACCGAGCGCCTGCGCGACCGCGTCCGCGACGAGCCGGTGACGACGCTGCTGACGATCGCCGGCGTCTCCTTCGTCCTCGGCCTTCTCGCCCGCCGCTAAAAAGCGGCCGGACCTGCACGCTGGAGTGTGTCGATCCAGCTCCGCACAGTCCTCGCAGACGATTATTCGCCCGGCGCCGCTTGCCGGGCGAAGCTATGACCGGGATCAGCGGCAGGTTTTCGACGATGTCTTCTATCGCTAAGGTTCGTAAGTCCAAAATTAAGACCCTGTTAACGGGCCTGTGGCGAAATGTTTTTGCAAGACGCACTCAGCAGCCGGCCGAACCCTCCGGCACCGAGCGCCATGACGAGGTCCGGATGCGTCCGGGAAAAGGAGAACCGAGAAGAGCGCCGATTTTCGATCGATCGATCCAAGCATGGCGCGAGCCCGAAGAGGGCAGGATGAAATGGGTGTCAAGTTCATCCGTCTCGACCATGTCGATGGAGACGAGAATGACGAATGTGATCATGCTGAAGGATCACCTTTCGCGATCGAGACAAAGAAGCGGCGAGCTTCCGGCCGATCGCAAGGCGGCGATCCTGATGTTTACCGGCATCCGCTACGAGCGGATGGACGACCGGCGGGCCGACGCGCCCCCTTCGTCCCCGCTACCCGGCGCTAACCAGAAACACTGACAGCCTGCTTCGACTGCAGGCACGGATCTGCTGTCGGCTTTGCCTGGCAGAGACCGACGCCGCATTCCTCCCGCATGCCGTCTCCATCCTGACCTCAGCGGACTTATCGTCCGATCGGCTCGCAGCCCGCACCCTGCAGGAAGCTCCGCGCCGCTTCCTCGAAGCTGTTCGTCGGCGCGAGCGCGCGGAGAACCGCGTAGCCTTCCTCCTCCGGCATTTCCACCATGATCGACTGAGACAGCGTCTCCACGGGCCTCTTGCGCAGGTCGACGAGCTGCAGCGGCGTTGCCGCGACCACATCGACCTGGCCGTTGACGGCGGTCGCATTGTTCATGCTGAAGACTTCGTTGGAGTCGGCGTCATACAGGGCGAGCGACCAGAAGGGCACGCTGCCCGCCGCGGTGAATCGCACCGGGCCGCCCATGACGGAGAAGCCGCAGACGGCGACGCGCAGATAGGGATCGTCATTCGCGAGCCCCGTCGGCCCCGGCTCTGCGGCGAGCGGGAAGAAACTGTCCATTTCATAAAGGCCGAGCACGCGGCTATAGGCATCGCCGCCGGTGAAGCGCGGCAGTGCCAGGATGATGACGATATGGAGGAGAAGGGCGCCGATCAGCCCCAGGCCGATAACGAAGAGCCCGGTGCGCAGAAGGCGAAACGGAGAGATCCGCTGCTTAGCCATCGACACAGTCCCCGCGCGTGATCGTCGGCATGACGAGCTCCGTGGCGCCGGAGGAATTGGCGGTCGGCGCGTCGAGGAGGGTGAGGACGAGCCGGACCGGCCCGCGATGGGCAACCGCCATCCAGTTGCCCGGCTGCGCTTCAGGGGAGACGGTGATGGTGAAGCTGCTGTCGCTCGCCCTGAGGACGGTCCAGGCATTGAGAGCGGTGGGGCGGCCCGGCGCATCGGACAGCGGCGTATCCCTCGAATCGGTCGCAAACAGCGTCCAGAAGCGAGCGGGCGGGGTGCGGCCGGCAATCACATAGGTGCAGCCGCCCTGCAGAAGCTTGCCCTCGCCATCCGTCGCCGCAACGAATCGCATGCCTTCGGCGCGGCCATAGAGCAGGCGTCCGGCGCGGGCACGATGCGCCTTGGCGTAAGGGTCGGTCTCGGCCGTCTGCGCATCCGGAAAGGCCGTCCAGGGGCCGAGGCGGACGGCACCGAAGCCGATCGTCGCCTGCAGGGCCATGATCGTGCCGCCGATGCCGCCACCGAAGGCGATGGCAAGAACGAGGGCAACGAGGATCGGGACGCGAAACATGGCGGCGGCGGCTTTCAGCGGGCGAGCCGGAGACGAAGAACGCTTAAGGGACGCGTCGCCGGGCGGCCGCGAAGGGCCGGCTGCTCGATGTGGCACACCGGGCGATGCTGATCAATTGCTGACGGCATTGCTCTCGGGCTCGCTGTTCTGCGCGACCTTGCCGCTGCCGGTCTTCGCAGCCCCGAGCGGTCTCGCTTTGGCAAAGCTCTCGCTCATCGCCTTCAACAGCCCGGTGACATCGACTGAGAGCATGCGCGGGCGGACCAGCGGCGGCAGCGCATTCGGATCGCTGTCCTTCGCCGCAGTCTCCACAGGCTTTGCTTTCGCCGGCTCCGGCGGGGTGATGCCGGGAATCGCGCGGCGCTCAATGCCCTGTTCGGCATAGTCCATCAGTCGCTTGAAGGTTATGGCGGGCAGGGAGCCGCCGGTCATCTCATTGGTCGAGGTATAGTCGTCATTCCCGTACCAGACGGCGGTGGTGTAATCGCCGGTGAAGCCGACGAACCAGGCATCGCGATAGGACTGGGTGGTTCCGGTCTTGCCGCCCGCGACGACGCCATTGGCAAGCGCTGCCTTGCGGGCGGTGCCGATGATCGGGATCTGGGTCAGCATGTAATTCATTTCGGCGGTCGCCTTCTCGCTCAAGACCCGCTTGGCCGGCGGGGCATCGCGATTGAAGTCGTAGAGAATATCGCCGTCATAATTCAGGATCTGGCTGATCCCGTGGCGGCGCGCTTCGACCCCTCCGGCCGGGAAGACGGCATAGCCGGTCGCCTGGTCCATGACGGTCAGTTCCGATGTGCCGAGCGGAATGGTCTTGTCGCTCCGGATCGGCGTTTCGACGCCCATTGCCTTGGCGAGCTCGACGATGCGAGGGATGCCCAAGGTCTCCTTCGCCAGGCGAACGGGGACGCTGTTGATCGACCGGGCAATGGCGTCGAGCAGGGTGATGCGGCCGGAGAACTTGCGGCCGTAATTTTGCGGCGACCAGCCGTTCCAGGTGATCGGCGCATCCGCCACCACGGTCTGCGGTGTCAGGCCCTTCTCCATGGCCGCGGCATAGGTATAGGCCTTGAAGGAGGAGCCCGGCTGGCGGAGCGCCTTGGTGGCGCGGTTGAACTGGCTCTCGCCATAGTCCCGCCCGCCGACCATCGCGCGCACGGCGCCGCCATTCTCGATCATGACAAGTGCGCCCTGCTTGACGCGGTAGCTCTCGCCATATTGGCGCAGGCTCGATTCGATCGCCTCCTCGGCCGCATGCTGCAGGCCGGTGTCGATCGTGGTGCGCACGATCAGCGAATGCTGGGCGAAGGGCTTGGCGATGCGCTGCACCTCGTCGAAGGCCCAGTCGAGGAAGAAATCGGGGGCGCTGACCTCGGCGCGATCGACGACACTTGCCGGGTTCAGCCGCGCGGCGACCACCTGGCCCTCGGTCATCAGCCCGCCCTGGACGAGGTTCGTCAGCACCTCGTTCGCCCGCGCGCGGGCGGCCGGCAGGTTGACATGCGGCGCATAGCGGGCCGGCGCCTTGAAGAGGCCGGCGAGCATGGCGCTTTCGGCGAGATTGATATCGGTGATCGCCTTGCCGAAATAAAACTGCGCAGCGGCGGCCGCTCCGAAGGTACCGCCGCCCATATAGGCGCGGTCGAGATACAGGCGCAGGATCTCCTTCTTCGTCAGGTTGCATTCCAGCCAGACGGCCAGGAAAGCTTCCTTGATCTTGCGCTCGATCGTCCGCTCGTTGGAGAGGAACAGGTTCTTGGCGAGCTGCTGCGTCAGCGTCGAGCCGCCCTGGACGACGCCGCCGGCCCGGGCATTCTCGGAAATGGCGCGGGCGAGGCCGAGGAAGTCGATGCCATAGTGATCGAAGAACCGCCGATCTTCCGTCGCCAGCACCGCCTTGACCAGCGTATCCGGCAGTTCGTCGACGGGGACGGAATCCTCGTGAATAATGCCGCGATGGCCGATCTCATTGCCGTAGCGATCGAGGAAGGTAACGGCAAAATCCCCCTGGGCGCGCCAGTTTCCCTTGGTTTCCTCGAAGGCGGGCAGCGCCAGAACCAGCATGGCGACGGCGCCGACGGTGCCCCATGTCATGCCCTCGCCGAGGATCTCGAACAGCCAGCGCTTCCAGCCGCGCACGCGGAACCGGCGGAAGAAGATGGTGACATCCTCCCACCAGTCGGCGAGACGGAAGCCGGTATTCCAGACAGTCGAATCGATCCAGGCATCGATGCGCAGCAGGATGTGGCGCTTCAGCGGCGCCTCACCGGAGGTTTCTGGCTTACGGTTTTGATCGCCGTTCTGGTCTGCCAAGGCTTGTCCGCATCCTGGTTCGGGTCCGAGTACGACCGCACGCCGAAGCGCGGCACGGACCGTCCTGCCAATTTCGGTCGCGGCTGACATATTTGCATGATGCGCCTTCCGCTTCCATGTCCATATCGGTAATCAGCCTTAAAAAACCGGCAATTCCGAGATAGCTGTTGCCGAAATCCAATCATCGTAGAGTTGCGGGACAGGGACGAGCATGGGCGATTTGCCCTTCTGGAAGACGAAGACCTTGGAGACGATGGACGCGGGCGAATGGGAAAGCCTGTGCGATGGCTGCGGCCTGTGCTGTCTCAACAAGCTCGAGGATTGGGACACGGGCGAGATCGCCTGGACATCGATCCGCTGCACGCTGCTCGACGGCGAGACGTGCCGCTGCCGCGACTATCCGAACCGTCAGGCGACCGTGCCGGACTGCATCCAGCTCACCCCGGAGGAAGTGCGCAGCCTCACCTGGCTGCCCCCCACCTGCGGCTACCGCCTCGTGCGCGACGGCGAAGACCTCTACTGGTGGCACCCACTGGTCTCCGGCGACCCCGACACGGTGCATGCCGCCGGCATCTCGGCACGCGGGCGGACGGTGAGCGAGGATGTGGTCGATGTCGAGGATTTCGAGGAGTATCTGGTGGATTGGCCCGTGGAGCCAAATACCCGATAGTCAGACTTCGTCAAATTTAGACCTAGACAAATTAGTCATGTCTCGATGATACTCCGCAAAAATGGAGGATCGAAGATGTCATTCGCTGAGCTTGCATCCGATACTGCGGTCTACTTCTTTTTTGCAGCAGGTCTGCTAGTCTTCGTGGTCGGGGTAATATTGATATTCGGCCGGTTCCCAGTAACCACGGGTCACGCCTTGATCGTGGGCATCGCTGCGGCCTTGTCGAGTCTCCCGTTCGTGACCAGCTTCGAATGGACCGAGAAGGGTTTCAAATTCGAGACCCGGCAGGTGGGAGAAAAACTCACGGATCAGATTGCGAAACTTCGTGAGGACTATGCAAAGACTCGTGAGGACTTGGGAAGCTTGGTGGCTGCGGCCGAAAACAACTCCAAGCGTATCTCCGCGCTCGAACTGGCGGGTACGAACCCGACTTCCGCTCCGAATCCGCTGCCGACCTTTGACCCGTCGATTTTCGATCGGCTGCAGAAGAACAACGACAAGGCTGTGGAGCTGAACGTCCAGCGTTTGCAGGAAGTTGAACAGCTGAAGCGAAACCTGCAGGAGCTGCAGCTCAATCCCGCTAAATAAGATTTCAAAAAATAGGAAAATAGTCCTTGACGGCGTGACGGTCCTTTGGTAGGGTTTGGTCATCGTCGGAGAAGTGGGTCGGGCGGAACGGCAGGGATGCGGTTCCGCCCGATTGCATTTTGGCCGAATGCGTTTCGGCCGAACTCGGAGGGTGGGCGATGCTGGAGGATGAGGCGGAGCCCTTAGCGCTGGACGCCGGATCTGCGGAGCAGGGCGGTGGGCTGGAGCGCAAGGGGCGGCGGGATGCGAGCGCGATCGGCGCGCTGGAGGAGATGCTGGCGGGCACGGTGAGCGAGCTCAAGGGGGCGCTGGAGGCCTTTCGAGCCCGGCGCACAGATGAGGGCGGCGCGCCGGAGGGCGAGGCGGCGCGCAAGGCCGCGCAGGCCGAGGCGAAGGCCTCGATCGATGCGATCTCGCTGATCGTTCGCACGCTCGAAAAGATCGACAGCCTGCAGAGGACGCTTGCCGATGAGCAGGGAGCCGCCGCCGAGCCGGACGATGCGGGATATGAAGCGCTGGTCGAAGGCATCGAGCGCATCCTTGCCGAGCGCATCGCGGCCGCTGCCCGGCGCTGCTCCTTCTGCGGCGGTCTCCATGCCGAGCCGGACGGACCGTCGGAAGGCGAAGGCGATCGAACGCAGGGCGCAGAAGGTTCTCGGGAAGACGGAGACGAGTCTGGCGGTGATCGCGGCGCAGGTGAAGCGGGTAACCCGAAGCCTCGAGGCTCTGGGGCAGGGGGAGACGGCGTCGCCGGCGCCGGCGGAGACGCAAACGGTAACGCAGGGGCTGGCGCAAGCGGGGACGCAGACCCTGGCTGTCAGGAAAAGGCGAAGGCTGGCGCCGGAGCAGACACCGATGCCGGCCCCGGGGGGGCGGTCTCCTGACAGTGCGGCGGACGGGGTGACCGAGTTCGCCGGGGTGCAGCCTGCTTTGAATCGTTCACGTGCGGAGGCATCGCAACGGGCCTTCCCCGTGGCGGGGTTGCACGTGCCGGCGTCGATGCTGGTGCGGCTTGCCTCCGACTGGCGGCTCTGCGGCCGGCCGGAGCAGCGGGTGCCGAAAGGCGATTGGCGGGTCTTCCTGATGATGGGCGGCCGCGGTTCGGGCAAGACGCGAGCGGGGGCGGAATGGGTGCAGACCCTGGCCGCCGGTCCTCAGGCGAGGCCGGGGCTCAGAATCGCGCTGGTCGCCGAAACGCTGGGCGACGCTCGGGAGGTGATGATCGACGGCGTCTCCGGCATTGGCCAGATTGCGCCGCCCGGCCGGCGGCCGAAGTTCGAAGCGAGCCGCAAAAGGCTCGTCTGGCCGAATGGCACGGTGGCGCAGATCTTCTCCTCGGAAGATCCGGAAAGCCTGCGCGGCCCGCAATTCGACTATGCCTGGTGCGACGAGCTCGGCAAATGGAAACATGCGCAGGCAACCTACGACATGCTGCAGTTCGGCCTGCGGCTGGGGGCGGCGCCGCAGGTGCTGGTGACCACCACGCCGCGGCCGACCCCGCTGATCATGGCTCTCGTCGCCGATCCGGGCACTGAAGTGCGGCGCATCCGCACGCAGGACAACGCGGCCAACCTCGCGCCCGGCTTTCTGACTGCGATCACCGCGCGCTATGGCGGATCGCGGCTCGGCCGCCAGGAGCTGGAGGGCGAGCTGATCGCCGATCGGGAGGATGCGCTCTGGGCGCGCAGCCTGATCGCCAGTGCCACCCGGCGAAAGAGCGGGCCGCTCGGCCGGATCGTCGTGGCGGTCGACCCGCCGGCGGCCTCGGGAAGCGAAAGCTGCTGCGGCATCGTGGTGGCCGGGCTCGACGAGGCGGGACGCGGCGTGGTGCTGGCCGATTGCTCGGTGGAAGGGCTGAGCCCGGCCGGCTGGGCGGGCGCCGTGGTGCGCGCCTTCCATCGCTATGATGCCGACCGGGTGGTGGCCGAGGTCAACCAGGGCGGCGAGATGGTGGCGGCGGTGCTGAACGGCATCGAGGCCGGACTGCCGCTCCGCATGGTGCGGGCGACGCGGGGCAAGTGGTCGCGCGCCGAGCCGGTGGCAGCACTCTACGAGCAGGGCCGCGTCCTTCATGCGGGATCTTTTCCCGCACTCGAGGACCAGATGTGCGATTTCGGGCCCGAGGGCCTCTCCTCCGGGCGGTCGCCGGACCGGCTCGATGCGCTCGTCTGGGCGCTGACCGCCTTGCTGCTCGACCGCTCCGGCGAGCCGCGGCTGCGGTCGGTCTAGGCCTTAACTGTCCAAACCAAAACCGGCGCCGCTGGGGCGCCGGTCTGGGTACCTCTGAGGCGGACGCCTCGATCTATTTCGCAGCGGGCGTGGCGGTCGGCTTGGACGGGGTGCGAACGCCGTCGCGGACCTGGCGCCACTCGCTTTCGAACCGTTCGAACAGGCTCTGGGGAATTGTCTTGCTCGTCATGAACCGCTGCCTCCAATGAAATCATGCTTAACGCTGGGTTGAGCGGGCCAGAAACGGAATTGGGACGGGATGGTTCCACGGCGGTCTGAAAAAATTGCCGGCGTGACGGTTCAATCCTTGCGGAGCGTCTCCGGACGCAGATCGAAACGCGGCGAGGGGGCCTGCGCGCGCATCTGGCTCCATTCGCTTTCGATGCGGTTGAGGAGATGCTGCGGGATGATCTCGCGCGGAGCGGAGGCAGGCGACTTCTCGACATTCGACATGCGGGACTCCCTCGGGGAATGGCGGGTTCAGTTCGACGGAAGCGACGGTCTCACAGCGTAAACACAAAGTAAATCCATGCCTTAAGCAGCTAAAACGGTTTAGTTTATTTCAATCGATTTAGGGGTCGCGCGTTTTTGCAGTGCAGCATTGCGGCGATCGCAGGACGTGCCGAAATGGCACAGGTGGCGCTGGCAGCGAGGAAGAAGAAGGGTCAGCGGCCCTACCGTCCACGGGTTTCGCCCTTCGCCGGCAAAGGGCTTGGCGGCCGCCTGGCGGCCGCGTTCGACAGACCGACCCGCGACCGAGCGGCTGTGCTCGACGGCATCGAATGAACCGAACCTGCAACCTGAGACTGATCGGGCCCGTCGCGCCCGCCGGCAGCTGGAGGATCAAAGCATGAAGACGCCCTTGCGGAAAACCCCCCTGCGGTTGCCATGGTCGCGCCCGCGCGCCGCCACCGAGGCCAAGGCGGTCGGCATGGTGGCGCTGCGCCAAGAGGAGAGCCTGGGCCCAAGCGGGCGCAGCTATGCCGCGCTCTCCGAGGCCGGTTTCTTACGCAACCCCGTCGCCTATCGCACGGTGCGGATGGTCGCGGAAGCCGCTGCCGCGCTGCCGCTGCTTCTCTATCATGGCGAGCAGGAACGGCCGGACCATCCGGCACTGGCGCTGCTCGCGCAGCCCAATCCGCATCGAGCCGGACCGGATTTCCTGGAGGCGCTCTATGGCCATCTGCTTCTGTCGGGCAATGCGTTCCTGACAGCCCTGTCGCTCGGCGGTCCGCCGCGCGAGCTGCATCTGCTCCGGCCGGATCAGGTCCGCATCGTCGAGGGACGCGACGGCTGGCCGGAAACCTATGAATACCGCGCCGGGACCAGCGTCACCCGCTATGCGGCGGCCGAAGGGCAGCTCCTGCATCTGCGGCTCTTCCACCCGCTCGACGAGCGGCTCGGCTTCTCGCCGCTCGCTGCCGCCCGCGCCGCGCTCGATCTTTCCAATGCGGCGTCGCGCTGGAACAAGGCGCTGCTCGACAATGCGGCCCGCCCCTCCGGCGCGCTTGTCTACCAGCCGAAGGAGGGCGGTAACTTGACCGCGGACCAATATGACCGGCTGCGCAGCGAGCTCGACGAGGGCTATGGCGGACCTTTGCGTGCCGGCCGTCCGCTTCTTCTCGAAGGCGGGCTCGACTGGAAGGCGATGGGGCTTTCCCCGCAGGAGATGGATTTCATCGAGGCCAAGAACGGCGCGGCGCGCGACATCGCCTTGGCCCTCGGTGTGCCGCCGATGCTGCTCGGCATCCCCGGCGACAACACCTATGCCAATTACCAGGAGGCCAACCGCGCCTTTTACCGGCTGACCGTCCTGCCCATGGCCACCCGCAGCGCTGCCGCGCTGTCGGCCTGGTTCTCCGACCTCTACGGCGAACCCTTGCGCCTCGTTCCGGACCTCGACCGCGTGACGGGGCTTGCCGCCGAAGTCAGCGAGCTCTGGGACCGCATCGGCAAGGCGAGCTTCCTCACCGAAGAGGAGAAGCGGACGGCCGTCGGCTATTGAGGGGGGATCGGAGCGTGTGGCGGGCAAGACCCCCTCCGGGCTGCCGCCCATCTCCCCCCTTGGAGCGCTTCGGGCCAACATGTCGGCAGGGATCGGGATACGGCCGAGTGGAGGGGTTCGGGCTCGTCGGGCTCTGCGCGTTCACGTCGTGGATGAGCGCGCTGCGGGGCTGGGTGAAGCTGGGGCGCTAAGGGATTCGGCCGACTCGGGAATTCGCCTCCGGTTGAAGATGAGGAAGAGGATGAAGATCATGGCGGAGTTTGGCAACGAACCGGGACTCTGGGCGGTGCGCGGGCTCGGCGCGGTGGCGGGAGCGGCGGTGTCGCTCATCTATATGCTGCCCAAGGGGCGGCAGGAGGCGGCGTCGCGTTTCGTGACCGGGCTGCTGTGCGGCCTGGTCTTCGGCGGGCCGACCGGCCTGCTTCTCGCCGCTCAACTGGGTCTCGAAGGACAGATTTCCCGCAGCGAGCTCCTCCTCGGAGGATCGGCGGTGGCGAGCCTTGCCGCCTGGTGGGTGCTGGGTGCCGCGGTGCGCATGGCGGCCCGCTACGGGCAGCGCGGGCGGTAGGGTCAAGCCAGCAGCGTCGTCACATGGGCGGTGCAGCGCCAGAGCCGCGGCGGCGCGGTGTGGGTGTCGCGGGCGGGGCGGCTGCGAAACAGACGAGCACATCGACAAGGAGAGGATCATGGCGACAGACCGGCACCCGGTCCGGCGGACGAAGGCCTATGCCGAATGGACACTCAAGGGGTTGAGCGGCGAGGGCCGCTTTTCCGGTTATGCGAGCGTGTTCGACGAGGTGGATCTCGGCAAGGACCGGATCGAGCGCGGGGCTTTCGAACATTCGCTCACCCGGCGCGGGGCGTCCGGCGTGCGCATGCTCTTCCAGCACGACCCGAACCAGCCGATCGGGACCTGGACCGTGATCCGGGAGGATGGCCGCGGGCTCTATGTCGAAGGGCAGCTGAGCCCCGGCGTCGCCAGAGCCCGCGAGGTGCACCAGCTGATGAAGAATGGCGCGCTGGACGGGCTCTCGATCGGCTTTCGGACCGTGCGCGCCCGCACGGATGCCAAGAGCGGCGTGCGGCGCGTGCTGGAGGCGGATCTGTGGGAGATCTCGATCGTGACCTTCCCCATGCTCCCCTCGGCCCGCGTCTCCGATGTCAAGCAGGCCCGGTACTTCCGCGACGGGGATACGGAGCTCGTGCGCACGCTGCGCCGGGCCGCGCGGATGATGGCTTTCAACCTGAAAGGAACCCGATGATGAACCATGCACAGCGGATGGACGGGCAAGAGGGCGCGATGGCGCCGCAAGGGGCAAGCATGCCGCACGACGCGGCCGGCCGGGCCCCCGAGATCAAGGGCGCGGCCGACAGCATGACGGCAGCGCTCGACGAGTTTCTCCACACCTTCGAGGCCTTCAAGGAAAGCAACGACCGGCGCCTCGACGAGCTTGAGAGCAAGTTCGGCTCGGATGTGGTGACACGCGAGAAGGTGGACCGCATCGCCCGCGCCATGGACGAGCAGAAGCAGGCGCTCGATCAGATGCTGTTGCGCAAGGCGCGGCCGGCGCTCTCGCGCGGCGATGTGCTGAGCCATGACGCGGCCGAGCACAAGGCCGCCTTCGAAGCCTATCTGCGCCGCGGCGAGGAGGGAAGCCTGCGCGCGCTGGAGGAAAAGGCCATGTCGATCGGCAGCGGTGCGGATGGCGGCTTCCTGGTTCCGGCCCAGGTGGACAGCGAGATCGGCCGGCGGGTCGCGGTCATCTCGCCGATCCGCGGCTTGGCAACCGTGCGCCAGGTCTCGGCGGCGCTGCTGAAGAAGCCCTTCTCGCTGGCGGGGTTCAGCGCCGGATGGGTAGCGGAAACCGCGGCGCGGCCGCAGACCAACACGCCGCAGCTGGCCGAACTGACCTTCCCCACCATGGAGCTCTACGCCATGCCGGCGGCAACCGCGGCCCTGCTCGACGATGCGGCGGTCGATGTCGAGAGCTGGATCGCCTCCGAGGTCGATATTGCCTTCGGCGAACAGGAGGGGCAGGCCTTCGTCAATGGCGACGGGGTGAACAAGCCGCGCGGCTTCCTCACCTATCCGACGGTGGCCGATGCCAGCTGGAGCTGGGGCAACCTCGGCATCGTGCTCAGCGGCGCGGCCGGCGCCTTCCGGGCAACCAGCCCCTCGGACACGCTGGTCGATCTCATCTATTCGCTGCGCGCCGGCTACCGGCAAAAGGCGAGTTTCGTCATGAGCCGGCGCACCCAGGCCGAGGTGCGCAAGTTCAAGGATGCGGACGGCAACTACCTCTGGAAGCCGCCGGCCGCCGTCGGCCAGCCGGCCTCGCTGATGGGGTTCCCGATCGCCGAATCGGAGGAGATGCCGGATATCGCCGCCAACAGCCTGTCGATCGCCTTCGGCGACTTCCAGTCGGGCTACCTGATCGTCGATCGCACCGGCACGCGGGTGCTGCGCGACCCCTATTCCGCCAAGCCCTATGTGCTTTTCTATACGACCAAGCGGGTGGGCGGTGGCGTCCAGAATTTCGAAGCGATCAAGCTGATGAAGTTTGCCGCGCCCTCTTAAGGCGAGCCGCGGGACGCCGGTTGCGGACTGCGCGCCGGCCGTCCCTGCGCGTCGACCCTTTCCTCTTCTTCAAGGTGATCCATGACCATCGTCGAACTGGCGCCACCGCCGGCCGAGCCGCTGACGCTCGCCGAGGCGCGGGCGCATCTTCGCCTCGACCAGACCGCGGAGGATGGGCTGGTGGCCAGCCTGATCCGGGCCGTGCGCCTGCATCTGGAGCGCGAGACCGGCCTTGCGCTCATCAGCCGGCCGTTCCGGCTCTATCTCGATGCCTGGCCGCAAGGACGGGTGCTGGAGATCGCCCGAGGCCCCGTCCGCAGCATCGAGGCGATGACTGTCTACAAGGCCGATGGCCTGCCGGCGGCGGTCAACCTGACCGGCTTCACGCTGGATGGCCGCGCCCGTCCGGCCCGGCTCTTCCTGCCGGCGGTGCCCGCGACCGAGAAGGCGATCAACGGCATCGAGATCGACCTGACCGCCGGCTTCGGCGACACCGGCACGGATGCGCCCGAGACCCTGCGCCGGGCCATGCTCCTGCACCTCACCCAGCTCTTCGCCTTTCGCGGTGCGGTGGCGGTCGAGGACCAGCCGGCCGCGGTGCCGGCCGGCTACGACCGGCTGATCGCGCCCTTCCGCCTGAGGAGGATCGCGTGATGAGCGGCGTTCTCGATCCCGGTTTGATGACGGCGCGGCTCGATCTCGAGACCTTCACCGAAACAGCCGACGGGCAGGGCGGCGTAACCCGCAGCGCGGTCCTCGTCGCGACCCTTTGGGCGCGCATCGAGCCGCTCATGGTCGCCACGGGGGAGCGGCAGGACGAGCGGCTGAGCGAAGCGAGCCACCGGATCGACCTGCGCTACCGAACCGATCTGCGCGCAGGCATGCGGCTGCGCAAAGGGACGCGGATCTTCGAGATCCTCGCAGTCCATGATCCCGACGAGACTGGGCGGCTCTCAAGCTGCCGCTGTCGGGAGCTGCTGCCGTGAGCGCCGCCAACGAACTGCAGGCGGCGATCTTCGCGAAACTCTCCGGCGATGCGACGCTGACCGGCCTGATCGGCCCGGGCGGGATCACCGACCGGCTGACGACGCCGGGGCCGCGTCCGTCCCTCCGTTTCGGACCGGTGGAGAGTGCCGACTATTCGACATCGACCGAGACCGGCGAGGAGCATCGGCTGACGATCGAGGTGCGTGGCGAGGAGGGTGGCCACAGGAGCGTTCAGGCAGTGGCGGCAAGGCTGCGCACCCTGCTGCACGCCCAGCCGCTCACCCTCGTCACGCAGACGCTGGTGAACCTGCGTCATGAGCGCACGCGCACCCGGCGCGACGGCGAGGTGCGCGGCCACCGGGCCGAGCTCACCTTCCGTGCGGTGACGGAGCCGAAATGAGCACGGACCATATCACGGGGCGATCAAGCAAAGGAGGCGGCCGATGACGGCGCAGAGGGGCAGGGATCTTCTCATCAAAATCGACAATGGCACGAGCTTCGTCACGGTGGCGGGTCTGCGCTCCAAGCGGCTCTCCTTCAATGCCGAGACCGTCGATGTGACCGACGGCGAATCGACCGGGCGCTGGCGCGAGCTGCTCTCCGGCGCCGGCGTGCAGCGGGCCGCCGTCTCGGGCTCCGGACTCTTCAAGGATGCGGCCTCCGACCTTCTGGTGCGCGCCGCCTTCTTCGACGCGACGACGCCGAACTGGCAGATCGTGATCCCCGATTTCGGCTCGATCTCCGGGCGGTTCCAGGTGACGGCGCTCGATTATAGCGGGCAGTTCGATGGCGAGGTCCTGTTCGAGATCACGCTCGACTCCGCGGGCCCGCTGACCTTTACGGCGATTTGAGCCATGGCCAAGCGCAAGGAAATCAGGCGCGCCAATGCGCGGCGCGGCGAGATCGAGGCGGTGCTCGACGGCAAGCGGCGCATCCTCTGCCTGACGCTCGCCAGCCTGGCCGAGCTCGAGACCGCCTTTCAGGCCGAGGATCTCACCGCGCTCGCCACGCGGTTTTCGCAGGGCCGGCTGAAGGCGCAAGACATGATCACCATTCTCGCCGCCGGCCTCAGGGGCGGCGGCGCGTCCCTTGACGAAGGCGAGGTGGCGGCCATGCGCGCCGAAGGCGGGCTTGCGGAACTGGCGCGGCTGACGGGGGCGCTGCTGTCCGCCACCTTCGACATGCCGCAGGAGTCAACAAACAGGATAGCGGACAGAACAGGGGCCGCGCGCGGGGCGGGGGATGCCGCGGACCCTTGACGGCCGCAGCCGCCACGAGGACTGCCGAGCCCTTCCCATGGGAAGCCGTGCTCCATGCGGGCCTCGGGCGGCTGCGGCTGTCTCCCGATCAGTTCTGGGCGATGACGCCGCGCGAGCTCACCGCCGCGCTGACGCCGCCCTGCACGAGTTCCGCCCTGCGGCGCGGCGATCTCGCCGCGCTGATGGCGGCCTTTCCCGACAATGACCGGTATGGATGATGAGGGGGGTTGATCCATGGCTGAACGCAACGGCCTCGACAGCGAGAGGAAGGGGGGAGACGGGCTGGATGGGGTGCTGGCCGATCTCGAGAAACGCTCGACCGCCTTCGGCGCCGCACTGACCGGCGCGCTCAAAGGCGCGGCGCAGGAGGGACGTGGGCTGGAGGACGTGCTCCGCCGCGCCGGCGAACGCCTGAGCGGCATGGCGCTCAACGCCGCCCTGAAGCCGCTCGATGCGCTGATCGGCAACACGATCTCGACGGCGCTGTCCGCCCTGACAGGCGGGACAGGCGCCAAGGCGGGCGCAACCCCGCTTTCATCCGCGGCGAGCACGGCCCTCTTCGCACCCGGCGGACTGGCTGCGCCGCAGCGACTGAGCGCGGCGCTTTCCGCGCAGGCGACAGAACTGGCCACGCCGTCCCGCGCGGAGAGCCGTGCGGGACAGGCGAGCGACCCGGCAAGCGCCGCGCTCGCGGCCGGCCCGTCAATCACCTTTCATGTGACGACGCCGGATGCGGACAGCTTTCGCAAGTCCGAGGGCCAGATCGCCGCCATGCTGACCCGCGCCGTCGGGCGGGGGCGCCGCGGGGTGTAAACCGCCCTCGGTCTCGACAGTCTCGGCGCCGGGCGCTCGTCCGATCACCATGGCAGGAAAGGGGTTGCGGATGCCGGCAGGGTTTCACGAGGTGCGTTTTCCGCTGCGGCTGTCGCTCGGCACCAGCGGCGGGCCGGAGCGGCGGACCGAGATCGTCAACCTCTCCAACGGACGAGAGGCGCGCAACCGCCGCTGGCGCGACGCGCGGCGGCGCTTCGATGCGGGCTCGGGACTGAAATCTCTCGACGATCTCTATGCAGTGCTCGCTTTTTTCGAGGCGCGGGCCGGCGCGCTCTATGGCTTCCGCTTCCGCGATCCGCTCGACTTCCGATCCGGACCGCCGGGCCGGGCGCCCCTTGCCACAGACCAGGTGCTCGGCACCGGCACGGGTAGCCAGGCGCGCTTTACCCTCATCAAGACCTATGCCGATGCCGGCGGCGCCAGCCAGCGCGAGATCGCCAAGCCAGTGGCCGGCACGGTCCTCCTTGCCGTCGATGGAACGCCGGTGCCACCCGCCCGCTATACGGTCGATACGGTGGCCGGCGCCGTCGAGTTCCTGCCGGCCTTCAAACCGGCGGCGGGTGCCGTGGTGACGGCGGGCTATGAGTTCGACGTGCCGGTGCGCTTCGACACCGACCGGATCGAGGTCGATCTCGCCGCCTTCCGCGCCGGGCGCATCCCGACCATCCCACTGGTGGAGATCAAGCCATGAGACGCCTGCCCACGTCCCTTGCCGCCCATCTCGCTGGCGATGCGACGACGCTCTGCCAATGCTGGCGGGTGACCCGGCGCGACGGCGTGGTGATCGGCTTTACCGAGCATGACCGCGACCTGACGGTGGATGGTACGCTGTTCCGCGCGGCAAGCGGCTTTCGCGCCAGCGAGGCGGAAGCGGCGCTGGGCTTGGCGATCGACGCTGGCGAGGTAGCCGGCGCCTTTTCCAGCGAGGCGATCAGCGAGGCAGATGTGGCGGCCGGCCGCTTCGATGGCGCCCGAGTCGAGGTCTGGCTGGTCAATTGGGCCGCGCCCGATCAGGCCACCCTGCTGCGGGTGCAGGAGATCGGCGAGGTCCGGCGGGCGGGGATGAGCTTCCGTGCCGAGCTGCGCGGCCTGACGCATCGGCTGAACGAGCCGCGCGGCCGTGTCTATGGCCGGCGCTGCGATGCGAATTTCGGCGACGCGCGCTGCGGCCTGTCGCTTTCCGTGCGGCAGGAGGTCGGGACGATCCTCTCGGTGGCGGGCCCGACGGCGCTGAAGGTCGGAGGGCTGAACGCGCCCGAGGGCAGCTATCGTTTCGGCGTGATCGAGTTGCTCGATGGTCCGGCGGCCGGGTTCGTCGCCGATCTCGATGACGAGGATCGCCTCGGCACCGTCGCGCTGCTGAGCCTCTTTCTGCCGCCCGCCGTTCCGCCGGCGCCGGGCGACCGGGTGAGGGTGACCTTCGGCTGTGACAAGAGCTTCCGCACCTGCCGGGACCTCTATGACAATGCCGTCAATTTTCGCGGCTTCCCGCATCTGCCGGGAAGCGATTTCTCCTATGGCTACGCCGACGAGGACACGGTGCATGACGGGCGACCCCTCTTCGACTGAGACCGACCTGAAGCGGCCGACAGGCGAGCGGGTCATCGCCGCAGCCCGCGGCTGGCTCGGCACGCCCTATCGTCACCAGGCGAGCCTCAAAGGCGTCGGCTGCGATTGTCTGGGGCTCATACGCGGCATCTGGCGCGAGCTCTATGGCGAGGAGCCGGAAGTGCCGCCGCCCTACAGTCCCGATTGGGCCGAGCGGAGCGGTGAAGACCGGCTGCGGGCCGCGGCGGAGCGAGCGCTCGGTCCGGGCCATGGGCCGGGCGCGATGCAGCCCGGCGACCTGCTGCTCTTCGCCTGGCGGATCGGGATGCCCGCCAAACATGCTGGCATCCTCTCGAGCCCCGGCCGTTTCATCCATGCCTATGAACAGGCGGCGGTGATCGACTCGGCGCTCGTCCCCTGCTGGCGCCGGCGCATCGTGCGCGCCTATTCCTTTCCCGATCTCTGAGACACGAGAGGCTTGCGCGATGGCGACCATCGTCCTCCAGACCGCCGGTGCGGCGCTCGGCAGCGTCTTCGGCCCGATCGGCACCGTGCTCGGCCGGGCGGTGGGCGCTCTGGCCGGTGCCGCGGTCGATCATGCGCTCTTTTCCAGTGGCGCCGTGGTATCCGGTTCCAGGCTTGCGGATGCGCGCATCCCCGGCGCCGAGGAGGGCACGGCGATCACCCGGCTCTACGGCACGATGCGCATCGGCGGCACGCTGATCTGGGCGACGCGCTTCGAGGAGAGTGTCCATGAGGAGCGAGACGGCGGCAAGGCGAGCGGACAGCGCGTCGAGACCTTTCGCTATGCCGCCAATCTGGCAATCGGCATCTGCGAGGGCAAGATCGCCGGCGTGCGCCGCGTCTGGGCGGATGGTCGGGAGCTCGACCTGACGACGGTGGAGATGCGGCTTTACACCGGCAGCGAGACCCAGGCGCCCGATCCGCTGATCGAGGCCAAGCAGGGGGCGGGCCGGGCGCCCGCCTATCGCGGCCTTGCCTATGCCGTCTTCGAACGCCTGCCGCTCGCGCCCTATGGCAACCGTATTCCGTTGATCCAGTTCGAGGCGATCCGGCCGGTCGGGCGGCTGGAGCGGCTGATCAAGGCGGTGACGCTGATCCCGGGCTCCACCGAACACGGCTATGAGACGGTGGTGGTGAGCGACAAGACCGGCGCGGGCGAGAAGCGGCTGATCAACCGCAACGTCTTCCATGCCGAGACCGACTGGCAGGCCTCGCTCGACGAGCTGCAGGCGGTCTGCCCCAACCTGGAGCGGGTGGCGCTGGTGGTTGCCTGGTTCGGCACGGATTCGCGCGCCGGTCGCTGCGCCATCCGGCCCGGTGTCGAGACACGGACACGCCGCGACGAGAGCAAGGCATGGCGCGTCAGCGGCATCGACCGCGGCAGCGCCCATTCCGTCAGCCATGTCGACGGCGCGCCGGCCTATGGCGGGACGCCCTCGGATGAGAGCGTGCTCTCGGCCATCGCTGACCTCAAGGCGCGCGGGCTGAAGGTCTATCTTTACCCCTTCCTGATGATGGATGTTCCGCCGGACAATTCGCTGCCCGACCCCTATGGCGGTGCGCAGCAGGCGGCCTATCCCTGGCGCGGGCGGATCACCGGGGTCAAGGCGCCGGGCCGGCCGGGAAGCTCCGACCGCACGGCGGCGGCCCGCGCCGAGATCGCCAGCTTCTGCGGCCAGGCGCAGGCCTCCGATTTCGAGATCGACGACGGGCGGGTCATTTCCCATGCCAGCGACGAGGGCTATCGCCGTTTCGTGCTGCATCATGCCCAGCTCGCCAAGCTCGCCGGTGGGGTGGAGGGCTTCATCATCGGCTCGGAACTGCGCGGGCTGACGACGCTGCGCGACGAGACCGACGCCTTCCCCTTCGTCTCGGCGCTGATCGACCTTGCCGGCGACGTGCGGTCGCTGCTCGGCCCCGCGACCAAGCTCACCTATGGCGCCGACTGGAGCGAATATTTCGGCTATCAGCCGCAGGATGGAACGGGCAATGTCTACTTCCATCTCGATCCGCTCTGGGCCGCGAGCGCCATCGACGCGATCGGCATCGACAGCTACATGCCGCTTTCCGACTGGCGGGACGAGGACCTGAACGACGGCAATCCGGATGGGATGCGCACCCCCGAGGACAAGGCCGCCTTCCGCGCGATGATGGCTGCGGGCGAGGGCTTCGACTGGTACTATAACAGCGACGCGGCCCGCCGGTCGCGCACACGGACAACGATCACCGACGGGCTTGCGGGCAAGCCGTGGGTTTTCCGCTACAAGGACCTCGCCTCCTGGTGGACCAACCGCCATTACGAGCGGGTGGGCGGGGTGGAGAAGTCGCTGCCGACCGCCTTCGTCCCGCGCGCAAAGCCGATCTGGCTGACGGAAACCGGCTGCCCCGCGATCGACAAGGGCGGCAACCAGCCGAACGTCTTCCTGGACCCGAAATCTTCCGAAAGCTTCGCCCCCTATTTCTCGCGCGGTGGCCGGGCCGATGCGTTGCAGCGCCGGGTGCTGGAGGCCCAGCATGATCATTGGCGCGCCGAAGCCGGCGCCAGCGGGGTCGATGCGGACCATCTGTTCGTCTGGACCTGGGATGCGCGGCCCGTTCCGGCCTTTCCCGGCGATGGGACGGTCTTTGCCGACAGCGCCAACTGGACGACAGGCCATTGGCTGAACGGCCGGCTCGGTACGGCGAGCGCGGCCGATGCCATCACCGCGATCCTCAAGGATCACGGCATTGATGCGGTGGACACGGCGCTGGTCTGCGGCGATCTCGGCGGGTTCGTCCAGAGCGAGGTGGCCTCGGCCCGCGATCTCCTGGAGCCGCTGATGCAGGCGCTGTCGATCGACGCGACGGAAGAGGGGGACAAGCTCGTCTTCGCCTCGCGCCTACAGCGCGCCTCGCCGCCGCTTGCCCTGGATGTGCTGGCCGAGGAGGAGGGCGCGCTGTTCGAGACCGAGCGTGGCCATGAGAGCGATTTTGCGAGCGAAGCGGTGCTCGACCATCTGGATCCGGACGCCGATTATGGCCGGGCGACGGCGCGCTCGCGTCGGGTGGCGCCGGGCAATGACCGGCTTCTGCGCCTGTCGCTGCCGGCTGCCCTTCACGAAACGGCGGCGCTCGATGCCGTCGCCTCAGCGCTGCGCGACCATCAGGCGAGCCGCGACAGGCTGCGTTTCTCCCTGCCGCCGACCCGGCTCGACCTGGCGCCCGGCGATGTCGTGACCCTGGGAGGTGCGGCGCTTGTCGGACCGGCGGGCCGCTACCTCATCGAGCGGATCGAGGATGGCGCCGCCCGGCGGGCCGAGGCACGGGCTCTCGTGCTCGGCGGCTCGAGCAGGCTCAAGCCGCGCCGTCTCGCCGGTCAGGCGCCGCGCCGGGCCTCGGCGGGGTTCGACCCGGTGGTGCGTCTGCTCGACCTGCCCGCCTATCGAGACGGGCCGGCCACCGACTTTGCCAAAGCCGCTGCGTTTTCGAGGCCGTGGAAGCCGGTGGTGCTTTCCGCCTCGCCGACCCGCGAGGGCTATCAGTCGCGCTTGAGCCTCGAGCGGCCGGCAAAGATCGGCGTCCTCGGCGCGCCGCTCGCGCCGGGGGTGCGCGGCCGGTTCGACACGAGCCAGGCGCTCATCCTCGACCTGCCGGCCGGGGCGCTCGCCTCGGCGAGCCGCATCGCGGTTCTGAACGGAGCCAACCGGCTCGCGGTCTTCGCCGCCAATGGGGCGATCGAGATCATCGGCTTTGCCGAGGCGGAGGAGGTGGCGGCCGGACGCTGGCGGCTGACCGCACTGCTGAGGGGGCTTGCCGGGACCACCGACGCACTTTCGGCCGGCGCGCCGATCGGGGCCGAGGTGGTGGTGCTCGACGGCGCGGTGAAGAGCCTTGGTCTCGCAGTGGGCGAGGCAGGGCGGGCGCTGAACTGGATTGCCGAGCCGAAGGGCGGCTTGGCCGGACCGCCCGAGGTGATCCGCTTTGCCGGCGGGCGTCGGGCCGAGACACCCTTCGCCCCGGTGCATCTGCGCGCGCTGAGGCAAGCAAATGGCGCCGTGTCGATCAGCTGGATCCGCTGCACGCGGCAGAACGGCGATGCCTGGGACGATGGCGAGGTGGCGCTCGACGAGCCGGAGGAGGCCTATCGGCTGGAGATCCTCTCCGGCGCGTCCATCGTCCGGCGGGCGGAGACCACGGCGCCGCGCTATCTCTACGCAAGCGCCGACGAACTCGCCGACTTCGGCACACGACAGGCAACGCTGAGCCTCCGTGTCCGCCAGCGCGGCCGCGTGGTGTCGCTCGGTCTGCCGGCTTCGGGTGTCCTTCCGGTATGAGACAGGACATCGACTGGAACGGCAACGCCTCGGGAAAAATCGGCGCGTTGCGTCGCCGCTGCAAATCACCGACAGTGCACGCCATGGCGCGCTGCAGCAGACATTCATTTGCCATTCAGACGGGGTCGTCTAAGAGATTGGCCACACGCGGCGGATGCCGGCCGGAAGCCAAGAGTGTCCTCATGTCCTCACCCCTCCTTGTCACGACGCTGGTCGCCGGCCTTTTCGGCGCAGCGCCATCGAGCGTCGACGAGACGCCTTCGGTGGTGAGGGTGAGCGACGATTGCGGCGCGGCGGCGCAGCAGGTGGTGAGCGAGACCGGGGGCGAGCTGCTCTCCGTGCAGCCGACGGGGGACGGCGAGTGCGTCATCACCGTTCTCGTTCCCGGCAATGGCGGTCGTCCGAAGAAGCTGACGGTGCGCGTGCCGATGTAGGTGGAGGCACCGTTTGCGCCCTTGCGGCGAACGGGCTAGAGCATTCTTGGCCGGAGCGGGATCGCTTCGGCGTTGAAGATTGCGGTAAAGGCGAGAGCATGGAGCATCTGCGGTGATCCCGTGATGGCCGGAGTTGCTCGAAGGAAGCGTGCCGCCTGTCAAGGCCGGCGAGCGGAAGGTGAAACGGCATCCATGCGCATTCTGGTGGTCGAAGACGACGTCAACCTGAACCGGCAGCTGACGGACACGCTGAAAGAGGCGGGTTATGTCGTCGACCAGGCCTTCGACGGCGAGGAAGGGCATTATCTGGGCGAATCCGAGCCCTATGATGCGATCATTCTCGATATCGGCCTTCCCGAGATGGACGGCATCACGGTGCTGGAGAAATGGCGGGCGGCCGAGCGGCGCATGCCGGTGCTGATCCTGACTGCCCGCGATCGCTGGAGCGACAAGGTGGCGGGCATCGATGCCGGCGCCGATGATTACGTGACCAAGCCCTTCCATGTGGAAGAGGTGCTGGCGCGCATCCGCGCGCTGATCCGCCGCGCTGCCGGCCACGCGACCTCGGAGATCGTCTGCGGCCCGGTGCGTCTCGACACCAAGGGCTCGAAGGCGACCGTCAACGGCGTGGCGCTAAAATTGACCTCGCACGAGTTCCGGCTGCTCTCCTATCTCATGCACCACATGGGCCAGGTGGTGTCGCGCACAGAGCTGGTCGAGCATATGTACGACCAGGATTTCGACCGGGATTCGAACACGATCGAGGTCTTCGTCGGCCGGCTGCGCAAGAAGATCGGCAACGACCTGATCGAGACGGTGCGTGGGCTTGGCTATCGCATGCAGGCGCCGGGCCTCGTCGACAAGGATGCCAAACCTTGAGCCAACGCGACCGGGGAGGGCGATAGGACCATGCTGCGGCTCCAATCGCTCACGGCCCGCGTGCTGCTCGTCTCGACGATCTGGGCGGTCGCGGCACTGGTCGTCATCGGCGTGGTCATCTCGACCCTCTACCGCCAGGGCTCCGAGCGCGGCTTCCAGGACCTTCTGCGCGCGCAGCTGTACAACGTCATCAACTCCACATCCGTCAACGACAAGCAGGTGCTGGCGGGCAGCCCGCAACTGGGCGATCTGCGTTTTTCGCAGCCGCAGACCGGCTGGTACTGGATCGTCGAGCCGATCGGCGAGTTCAACACGCCGCCGCTGGTCTCCACCTCGCTCGGCTCCGGCAAGCTCCCGATCGTCAGCGTCGACCAGGTACCCTTCGACATTCGCTACGAGCGCTTCTACACGACGCGCGATTCCTTCGGCAACGAGGTGGAGGTGGCCGAGACCGAGGTGATCCTCGATCTCCAGGGCCGTGCCGCACGCTTCCGCCTGTCGGGCAATCGCGACGTGCTCGAATCCGACATCAACGACTTCAACCGCAATCTCTATGTCTCGCTGGCCATCTTCGGCTTTGGCGGGCTGGGGATGAATGCGCTGACCATCCTCTTCGGCCTGCGGCCGCTCGACCAGGCGCGCCGCTCGCTGGAAAAGATCCGCGCCGGCGAAAGCGAGCGGCTGGACGGCGAATTTCCCCGCGAGATCCAGCCTTTGGCGAGCGAGGTGAATGCACTGATCGAAAGCAACCGCCGCATCATCGAGCGGGCCCGCATGCAGGTCGGCAATCTCGCCCATTCGCTGAAAACCCCGCTTGCCGTGCTGATCAACGAGGCGCGCGTGCTGGAAGCGCCGCATGGCGAGCTGGTGCGCAACCAGGCGGATGCGATGCAGATGCAGGTCCAGTCCTACTTGAACCGCGCCCGGATCGCGGCGCAGCGCGAATCGGTGCTGGCGCGCACGGAGGTGGAGGTGGTGCTGGAACGGCTGGTGCGGGTGATGCGCCGGCTGCATGCCGACAAGGCCTTCGTGCTCTCCATCACGCCGCCGGGCCTGGTGCTCGCCATGGAGCAGCAGGACGTGGAGGAGACGGTCGGCAACCTGCTCGACAATGCCGCCCGATACGCGACCGGCCAGGTGCGGCTGACGGCCGAGCTTGCCGGCGAGGACGTGGTCGGCCGCGACCCCGGCCGGCGCCACTGGGTCATCATCGATGTCGAGGATGACGGACCCGGCCTCGAGCCCGACGAGATCGCGGTCGCGATCAAGCGCGGGCGGCGGCTCGACGAGAGCAAGCCCGGCACCGGCCTCGGCCTCTCGATCGTGCGCGAGATCGCCGGGGAATATCACGGCACGCTGGGCTTGACCCGCGGCGCACTCGGCGGCCTGAAGGCACGGCTGGTGCTGCCCGCAGCCTCCTGAGCCGCCTGAGGGCCTGGGTGCTGCGGCGCGCAGCGCGGGCCATTGGAAAGGTAATCGCGAGGCGGACCGTCTGCGATCGGCTGTTGCCTCGCCCGGCCGGGAGTGTCAGAAGAGGGCGGACGTCTCTCGACCCGCGCCGATACGGAACCCCGAATGATCGATCGCCAGCCTTCCACCCGTCTTCGCCTGTTCGCTCTCCTGAGCCTCGGCCTGGCGGCGACGATGCTTGCCGGCTGCGGCACGCGCAGCGGCACCGGCCCGACGGCAGCGCTGGCCTCCACCGGCCGTCTTGCCAATTCCGCGACCTATATCGCTGCGTTGCAGGGCGGGATCATCGCCAAGGGCGCCGGTCAGAGCTTAAGCTCCGCCGACCGTCAGCGCGCGCTGGAGGCGGAATATCGCGCGCTGGAAGCCGCGCCCGGCGGGCAGCCAGTGATCTGGCAGGGGTCGAAGGTGCGCGGCTCGGTGGTGGCAACGGCGCCCTATCAGGTCGGCTCGCAGAACTGCCGGCAATACAGCCACACGGTGACGATGAGCGGCAGCGAAACCGTGGCCCGCGGCGTCGCCTGCCGCAACAGCGACGGCAGCTGGACGCCGCTGACCTGAGCCGGCAGCAGTCTCGGTCCCCGTCGTCTTTCTCCGGCATCGCAGCCGGGATTGCCGCGCGGCGAAAGGCCTCACTTCTCCGTCAGCCTCGAAATAGCGATTGGAAGCGGCAAACCCGCGGTGTAATCAGCCAGCATGCTGTTCTGGATCCTTGTTGCCTTGATGACGGCCGCCGTCGCGGTCTTCCTGCTGAAGCCGCTGCTGCGCGGCGGGGCGGCGCCGATCCCCGCAGGTCGGCAGGATGCGGCGGTCTATCGCGACCAGCTGGACGAAATCGAGCGCGATCTGGCGCAAGGGTTGATTTCGACTGATGAGGCGGAGCTCGCCCGGGCCGAGGTGGCGCGGCGGCTGATCGCGGCCGAAACGGCGTCGCGGGAGATCCAGAGATCGGCCGGCCACGGCGTCAACCGACTGGCGCAGGCGCTGGTCATCCTGCTTCTGCCGGCGGTGGGGCTCTGCGTCTATCTGACGACGGGAAGTCCAAGCCTGCCGGATGCGCCGCTTTCCGCGCGGCTGGCCAATCCCGGCGACGACATCGAGCTGTTGATCGCCCGAGCCGAGCAGAGGCTTGCCGCGAACCCGGAGGATGGTCAGGGCTGGGATGTGCTGGGGCCGATCTACTACCGCACCGGCCAGCTCGACAAGGCGGAGCAGGCCTTCGCAGAAGCCGTGCGCCTGCTTGGACCGACGCCCGAGCGGCTGGGCGGTCTCGCCGAAAGCCGCATCGCCAAGGCCGGCGGACAGGTGACCGAGGCCGCGCAGACCGTACTCCGGCAGATGCTGGCGCTCCATCCCGACGAGCCGCGGGCCCGCTATTATCTGGCGCTGGCGCTGGAGCAGGAGGGGAAAACGGCCGAGGCGCAGGCCGCCTATTCCACCCTGCTCGCGGCGGCACCTGCCGATGCCCCCTGGCGCCCGCTGCTTGAAAGCAACCTCGCGCGTCTGTCAGCGCGCGACGCCGCGTCGGCCGCGGCAGCGCCGGGCGATCCGAGCGCGGAAGAGGTCGCCAAGGCGGCAAAGCTCTCGGGCGAAGACCGGCGGCAGATGATCGCCGGCATGGTCGAGAGCTTGGCCGTCAGGCTGAAGGACGATCCGAACAATCTCGAGGGCTGGCTGCGCATCATCCGCTCCTATGCCGTGCTTGGCGAGCGCGACAAGGCCGAAGCGGCGCTGGCCGAGGGTCTGACGACTTTCCCCGGCGACCGCACCGAGGGGCGGCAATTGCTGGCGCTTGCCGGCGAGCTGGGCCTCAACGCGCGAGGAGGCACGCAATGAACCGCAAGCAGAAGCGGCTGAGCCTGATTGCCGGCGGCGTCGGCTTCGTGGCGGCGGCGGTGCTGCTGGTACTCTTCGCCTTCGGACAGGCGGTTGCCTATTTTTACGTGCCCGGTGATCTGCAGGCCGCGCATGTGGCGCCGGGCACGCGTATTCGCCTCGGCGGCCTGGTGGCGAACGGCTCGGTCGAGCGCGGCGCCGGCCTGACGGTCAGCTTCGATGTGACCGACACGCGGGTGACGGTTCCGGTCCGCTATACCGGCATCCTCCCCGATCTCTTCCGCGAGGGGCAGGGCGTCGTGGCCGAGGGCGTGATGAGCGAGCAAGGGACCTTTCTCGCCGACACGGTGCTCGCCAAGCATGACGAGACCTATATGCCGAAGGACGTCGCCGACCGGCTGAAGGCGCAGGGCGTCTCGCTCGGCGGCAAGGAGACCATTCGATGATCGTCGAGCTCGGCCATTATGCGCTGGTGCTGGCGCTGGCGACCAGCCTCATCCAGGCGCTGCTGCCGGCGCTCGGTGCCTGGCGGCGCGATGCGGCGCTGATGGAGAGCGGCACGGCCGCCGCTTATGCGAGCTTTACCTTGGTCACGATTGCCTTCGCCGCACTCACCTATGCACATGTGACGTCGGATTTCTCGGTCGAGAACGTCTGGGCCAATTCGCATTCGATGATGCCGCTCGTCTACAAGTTCTCCGGCGTCTGGGGGAATCATGAAGGCTCGATGCTGCTTTGGCTGCTGATCCTCGCCTTCTTCTCCGCCCTCGTCGCGCTCTTCGGCCGCAACCTGCCGGCGAGCCTCAAGGCGCATGTCCTATCCGTGCAGGGGCTGATCGCCACCGCCTTCGCGCTTTTCATCCTGCTGACCTCCAACCCCTTCGCCCGGTTGATTCCGGCTCCGGGCGAGGGGGAGGATCTGAACCCGGTTCTGCAGGATGTCGGCCTCGCCATCCATCCGCCGCTCCTCTATCTCGGCTATGTCGGCTTTTCCGTCAGCTTCTCCTTCGCCGTCGCGGCGCTGATCGAAGGGCGGCTCGATGCGGCCTGGGCGCGCTGGGTCAGGCCCTGGACGCTTGCCGCCTGGTCCTTCCTCACCGCCGGCATCGCCATGGGGTCCTATTGGGCCTATTACGAGCTTGGCTGGGGCGGCTGGTGGTTCTGGGATCCGGTCGAGAACGCCTCCTTCATGCCCTGGCTCGCCGGCACCGCGCTCCTTCATTCGGCGCTCGTCATGGAAAAGCGCGAGGCACTGAAGATCTGGACCGTGCTGCTGGCAATCCTCACCTTCTCGCTCTCGCTGCTCGGTACCTTCCTGGTGCGCTCGGGCGTGCTCACCTCGGTTCATGCCTTCGCCACCGATCCGCAGCGCGGCATCTTCATCCTGGTCATCCTCATCCTGTTCATCGGCGGGGCGCTCGGTCTCTTCGCGCTGCGTGCGACACGGCTGAAGGCGGGCGGGATCTTCGCGCCGATCTCGCGCGAGGGTGCGCTGGTGCTCAACAATCTGATTTTGACGACGGCGACGGCGACGGTGCTGATCGGAACGCTCTATCCGTTGGCGCTCGAAGCGCTGACCGGCGACAAGATCTCCGTCGGCGCGCCCTTCTTCAACCTCACCTTCGGCCTGTTGATGCTGCCGCTGCTGTTTGCGGTACCCTTCGGCCCGCTGATCGCCTGGAAGCGCGGCGACCTGATGGGCGCCGGCCAACGGCTGATCGCCGCCGCTGCGATCGGCCTCGTCGTCGCCGCGGGGGTTGCCTATGCCAGGGGCGGCGGGCCAATCCTCGCCGCCTTCGGCCTGGCGCTCGGCGCCTTCATGATTGCCGGCGCAGTGACGGATCTGGCGCTGCGCGCCAATCTTGGCCGTGTCCCTGCGGCGGTCGCGCTCCGGCGGCTGAAGGGCCTGCCGCGCTCGGTCTTCGGCACGACGCTCGCCCATGCCGGTCTCGGCGTCACCGTCGTCGGCATCGTCGCGGCCACGGCCTTTTCAACCGAGCACATTGCCGAGATGAAGACCGGCATGGCGCTGGAGGCCGGCGGCTACCAGGTGACCTTCGACGGCGTGCGGCCCGGCCAGGGACCCAACTTTACCGAGGAGCGGGGCCATTTCACCATTCGCCGGGCGGGCGTCGTCGTGGCGGATGTCTATTCGGCCAAGCGCGTCTATACGGCTCGCCGCATGCCGACGACCGAGGCCGGCATCCTCACCTTCGGGCTCAGCCAACTCTATGTCTCGCTCGGCGACGACCTGCCCGATGGCGGCATTGTCGTCCGGCTGTGGTGGAAGCCGATGATTCTGGCGATCTGGGGCGGGGCGGTGCTGATGATGATCGGCGGCGCCGTCTCCTTGAGCGACCGCCGCCTCCGCATCGGCGCGCCGGCCAAGCGCACGGCCCGGCCGCGCGCGGTGGCAGCGGAGTGAGCGGCGTGGCGGACTTGTCGGGCATGGACGCGCTTCGGAGCGGCGACGGGGCGCGTGGTGCTTTGCCGCAAGACCCCCTCTGGGCTGCCTCCCATCTCCCCCACAAGGGGGGAGAGACCAGGGGGTACGACCGGCAGTCCCTTTCCCCCCTCGGCATCGAGGGCACCGCTTCTTGCAGATTGTGTCTTGAGGAGCCGAGCGGTCGCGGCCGGGTCTCTCCCCCCTTGTTGGGGAGATGGCCTGCAGGCCAGAGGGGGTCTGTCTTTCCACGCGCAATGCGCGCCTTCATCCTTGCCCTGTTTCTCGCTCTCTCCACCGTCCCCGCCTTCGCCGTCAATCCGGATGAGGTGCTGGCGGATCCGGTGCTGGAGGGGCGGGCGCGGGGGTTGTCGGCGCAATTGCGCTGCATGGTCTGCCAGAACCAGTCGATCGACGATTCCAATGCCGAGCTTGCCAAGGATCTGCGCCGGCTGGTGCGCGAGCGGCTGCAGAAGGGAGAGAGCGACGAGGCTGTGATCGACTATGTCGTCTCCCGCTATGGCGAATTCGTGCTGCTGAAGCCGCGGGTGGAAGGCAAGACGCTGATCCTCTGGGCGGCACCCGCCGTACTGCTGCTCGCGGGCGCGACGGCGCTCTTCCTTGCGGCGCGGAGACGACGCGGCACGGCCACGCGTGGCACGCCGCTTTCGCCCGAGGAGCAGGAGGCGCTCGCCCGGCTTCTGGAACGACAGCCGGCCGCGGACGCAGCGCCCGGGATCGCGCCCGAGCGCTGACAAGACGGCGGGGCGTCTACGGTGGAAGGGCGGAGAGTGCAGGAGGCTTGGGCCCCAGCCTCAACCGGCGTTCTGCCCTGCCGGTGTAAGGTCGGAACAACATTACGAAGTTTTCATTCCCCGGTCACTGCGCCGTAAGGTCGAAAGCCCTATCTCTTTGCCATCGGCCGATACCCGAAGGGGTGTGAGGCCAGGAGTTGAGGACAAGAAGGTGACTCGGATGAGCATGACCCAAACCCCCCGTTCTACCCTGAAAACCACGCTGAAGGCCTCGACCGTGGCGGGTCTCGCCGCCGTGATGCTGGCGACCGGCATTCCCGCCATCAGCCAGTCCTTCGCCGAGCCCGTGAAGATCGCGACCCCCGAAGCCGTGCCGGGCTTTGCCAATGTGGTCGATGCCGTCTCTCCGGCCGTCGTCTCCGTGCGGGTCTCCACCCGTGCCAATCCGGTTTCGGATGATGCCACGAACGGCTTCTCCTTCGATTTCGGCGGCCGCGGCTTCGATGAGCTGCCGGACGATCATCCGCTGAAGCGCTTTTTCCGCGAGTTCGGCGGTCCCAATGGCGGTGGCCCGAATGGTGGCCCCAACGGCCCGCGCGCCGAGCGTGGCGATAAGGGCAAGCCCGGCCGCCTGCACCCGACCTCGCAGGGTTCGGGCTTCTTCATCAGCGAAGACGGCTATCTGGTGACCAACAATCACGTCGTCAGCGATGGCGCGGCCTTCACGGTCGTGTTGAACGACGGCACGGAGCTCGATGCCAAGCTGATCGGCAAGGACAGCCGCACCGACCTCGCCGTGCTGAAGGTCGATGCCAAGCGCAAGTTCACCTATGTCTCCTTTGCCGATGACAGCAAGGTGCGCGTCGGCGACTGGGTCGTGGCCGTCGGCAATCCCTTCGGTCTCGGCGGCACGGTGACAGCCGGCATCGTCTCGGCCCGTGGCCGCGACATCGGCTCCGGCCCCTATGACGACTATCTGCAGGTGGATGCGGCGGTGAACCGCGGCAATTCCGGCGGCCCGACCTTCAACCTCGCGGGTGAAGTCGTCGGTATCAACACCGCCATCTTCTCGCCGTCGGGCGGCAATGTCGGCATCGCCTTCGCCATTCCGGCGTCCGTCGCCAAGGATGTCGTGGCGGATCTGATGAAGGACGGCTCGGTCTCCCGCGGCTGGCTCGGCGTGCAGATCCAGCCGGTGTCGAAGGATATCGCCGACAGCCTGGGTCTCGCGGAAGCGAGCGGCGCCCTTGTCGTCGAGCCCCAGCCGGGTTCGCCGGGCGAGAAGGCCGGCATCAAGAAGGGTGACGTCGTCACCGCCGTCGACGGCGAGCCGATCAAGGGCCCGCGCGAACTCGCCCGCAAGATCGGCGCGATGAAGCCGGGCAGCACGGTGGACGTCTCGCTCTGGCGCGGTGGCAAGTCGATCAGCGTCGATCTGAAGATCGGCCAGCTGCCCGACGATCCGCAGCAGGCCTCGGCCGAGCCCTCCGAACAGCAGGGTGAGAACGAGCCTGCCAGCGAGAAGGCGCTCGCCAATCTCGGCATCTCCGTCTCTCCCGCCGAGGACGGCCAGGGCGTGACGATCTCCAGCGTCGACCCCGACTCCGATGCGAGCGATCGCGGCGTCAAGGAAGGCGAGAAGATCGTCTCGGTCAACAATCAGGAGGTCAAGTCGGCCGACGATATCCTCCGTGTGATCAGTGCCGCCAAGAAGGACGGGCGCTCCAAGGCGCTGTTCCAGATCCAGGCCGAGAATGCGAGCCGCTTCGTGGCGCTGCCGATCGATCAGGGCTGAGCCTGAGGCCTCTCCAAACTGACGGCGCCGCGGGATTTCCCGCGGCGTTTGCTCACCGGCCATCGGCCGGATCACACCGCTCGACGCGCGTCACCATTGCAGGACGATGAGGACCGGGATTATGGTCAGCCACATGAAGATCTTGATTGTCGAGGACGACCTGGAGGCGGCCGCCTATCTCGCCAAGGCGTTTCGCGAGGCCGGTATCGTCTGCGACCACGCCAGCGACGGTGAGAGCGGCCTCTTCATGGCCTGCGAGAACAGCTATGACGTGCTGATCGTCGATCGGATGCTGCCGCGGCGCGACGGACTGTCGCTGATCTCGGAACTGCGCCAGAAGGGCATTCACACGCCGGTGCTGATCCTCTCGGCGCTCGGCCAGGTCGACGACCGGGTGACCGGCCTGCGGGCCGGTGGCGACGATTACCTGCCGAAGCCCTATGCCTTCAACGAGCTGCTCGCCCGCGTCGAGGTGCTCGGCCGGCGCAAGGGCACGCCGGAGCAGGACATGGTCTATCGCGTCGGCGATCTGGAGCTCGATCGGCTCTCGCATTCCGTCAAGCGCCAAGGCCGCGAGATCCTGCTGCAGCCGCGCGAATTCCGTCTGCTCGAATATCTGATGAAGAATGCCGGCCAGGTGGTGACCCGCACCATGCTGCTCGAAAATGTCTGGGACTATCACTTCGACCCGCAGACCAATGTGATCGACGTCCATGTCTCGCGGCTGCGGGCCAAGATCGAGAAGGATTTCGACCAGCCGCTGCTGCGCACCGTGCGCGGCTCCGGCTATATGATCAAGGATGACGGACGCGTCGAGGCATGAGGCGGATCGCCAGTCTCTGGCGCACCACGGCGGTGCGCCTCTCGGCACTCTATCTGCTTCTCTTCTCGCTCTGCGCCGCCTTTCTCGTCATCTATGTCACCGCCATGTCGCAGCGGCTCCTCGAACAGCAGACGCGCGATGCAGTGAGCGAGGAAGTCTCGCAGATCGAGACCATCTACAATCGCGGCGGCGTCAATGCGTTGTTGCGCACGCTGGAGCGGCGCGCCCGCCAGCCGGGTGCCAATCTCTATGTCATTGCCGGGTCGACCGGCGAGATTCTCGCCGGCAATGTCGCTTCGCTGCAGCCGGGCCTGCTCGACAAGGAGGGCTGGACGGAGGACAGCTTCCGCTATCAGCGCTACACGGAAGAGGCGCGGCGGCACTGGAACGTGGCGCTGGCACAGGTGCTCTTCCTCGACAATGGTCTGCGCGTTCTGGTCGGCCGCGACCTGCAGGAGCCGGAGAAGTTCCGCGGGTTGGTGCGCCAGGCGCTGATGGTGGCGCTCGGCGTCATGGGCGTCGGCGCGCTGATCATCTGGTTCGGCATCGGCCGCAATGCGCTGCGCCGCATCGACCGCATGTCGGATGCGAGCACGCGGATCATGGCCGGCGACCTCTCGCAGCGCCTGCCGGTCAACGGCTCCGGCGACGAGTTCGACCGGCTGTCGGTCTCGCTGAACGCCATGCTCGGCCGGATCGAGAAGCTGAACGAGGGGCTGCGGCAGGTCTCCGACAATATCGCCCATGACCTCAAGACGCCGCTGACGCGCCTGCGCAACAAGGCGGAAGCCGCACTCTCGCGCAGCGGCGCGCATGAGGGCCACCGGGCGTCGCTCGAAGAGATTATCGCCGAATCAGACCAATTGATCCGCACCTTCAACGCGCTGCTGATGATTTCGCGCGTAGAGGCCGGATCCTCTGTGGCGGAGCTGAGCGAGGTGGATTTGAGCGCCAGCGTTGCCGATTGCGTCGAGCTCTACGAGCCGCTTGCCGAGGACCAGGGGCTGCGGCTGACGGCGGATGTCGCCCCCGGCATCCACCTGACCGGCAATCGCGAGCTGATCGGCCAGGCGCTCGGCAATCTCATCGACAATGCGATCAAATATGCTGACGGCGCGGTCAATCCCGAGATCGCCGTGTCGCTTGCGCTGCGTGAGGGCAATGCGGTGATCCGCGTCGCCGATCACGGACCAGGCATTCCGGCCGACAAGCGCGAGGCCGTCGTGCAGCGCTTCGTGCGGCTCGACGAAAGCCGCTCCAAGCCCGGAACCGGGCTCGGCCTGTCGCTGGTCGAGGCGGTGATGGAGATCCACAAGGGGACCTTGAGCTTCTTCGCGACCAGCCCAGAGGCGGAGGGTGCTGTCGGACTGACGGCGGAGATGGTTTTTCCAGGCGCGCGTGGGTGACGATCGGCCGGTTGGCCGGACGGCGAAAGACGTCGGGATCGGCTTCATTCGCGGCGGTGGTTGCAAAGGCGATTCCGCTTTCGCCTGGAATGGTTTAGCCTGAGCCTGCCACGGGAGGACAGGATGGCGGACAAGGAGAGGCCTGCGCCGGAGAGCCGGCCGCCGCATGACGAGGCTGCCCGGCTGGGCGCCCTCGCGCGAAACCCGATCATGCCGATGAGCAAGGCCGAGGCGAAGGCCGGCCTTGCCGATCTGCGCGCGTTGGCCCGCGAGGCGCCGGCCTTGGCGCCATTCCTCGAGGACGCGGCCGCGGTACGCGACTTCCTGGTCGCGGCCTTCTCGCTCTCCCCCTATCTGCGCGATGCGGCGGCGCTGCGCCCGGCCGTGCTGGCGGAGCTTTTGGCGACACCGCTCAATGTCTTTCTCGAGGCCCGAATCGCGTCCGCCCGAAACGCCTGGCAGGGCGAGGGGGTGAGCGATGGCGAGATCATGACGCGGTTGCGGAGAGCGAAACGGGAGATGGCGCTGGCTTTGGCGCTCGCCGATCTTGCGCGGCTCAGCGATGCGAAGGCAAGCGCCCGCGATCTCAGCCGCTTTGCCGGCGCCGCCGTTTCGGCGGTGGTCGACCATCTGCTGCTCGGCGCGCACAAAGCCGGGCAGATCCACCTTGCCGACGAGCGGCGACCCTCCGCCGGATCGGGCGTCATCGTGCTCGGCATGGGCAAGCTCGGCGCGGGCGAGCTCAACTTTTCCTCCGACATCGATCTCGTCGTCTTCTACGAGCCGCAGGCGGCGGGTTTTGCCGATCCCAGCGATGCGCCGGAAATTTTCGCCCGGCTGCTGAGGAGGCTGATCCGCATCCTGCAGGAACGGACCGGCGACGGCTATGTCTTCCGCACCGACCTGCGCCTTCGGCCCGATCCGGGCGCAACGCCGCTCGCCATCCCCGTCGAGGCGGCGCTGATCTATTATGAAGGCCGCGGGCAGAACTGGGAGCGGGCCGCCTTCATCAAGGCCCAGCCGGTGGCGGGCGATCTGGAGGCCGGCGCCGGTTTTCTCCGCGAGCTGCGGCCCTTCGTCTTCCGCAAATATCTCGACTATGCGGCGATCGCCGACATCCATTCGATCAAGCGGCAGATCCATGCGCACAAGGGGCATGGCGAGATCGCGGTGAAGGGCCACAATGTGAAGCTCGGCCGCGGCGGGATTCGCGAGATCGAGTTCTTCGTGCAGACCCAGCAGCTGATCGCCGGCGGGCGGACGCCGAGCCTGCGCGGCCGCGAGACCGAGGCCATGCTGGCCGAGCTCGCCCGCGAGGGCTGGATCGACGGGCAGACGCGCGACGAGCTGACGGCAGCCTACTGGTTCCTGCGCGATGTCGAGCACCGGATCCAGATGGTGCATGACGAGCAGAGCCATGTGCTGCCGACCAGCGAGGCGGAGCTGAAGCGCATCGCGCTGATGATGGGCTTTGCCGATGCCCGCAGCTTCTCCGAGGCGCTTTCGAAGGTGCTTCGCAGGGTCGAGCGGCGCTATGCGCAGCTCTTCGAGCGCGAAGCGTCCCTGACGACCGAGAGCGGCAACCTGGTCTTCACCGGCCAGAGCGACGACCCCGACACGCTCGAAACCCTGCGCCGGCTCGGCTATGAGCGGCCCGAGGATATCTCCCGCGTACTGCGCACCTGGCACAATGGCCGCTACCGGGCGACGCAATCGGTGGAGGCGCGGGAAAGGCTGACGGAGCTGACGCCGGCGCTGCTCAAAGTGTTCGGCGAGAGCCGGCGGGCCGATGAGGCGCTGCTCCGCTTCGATGGCTTCCTGCGCCAGCTGCCGGCCGGCATCCAGCTCTTCTCGCTGCTCGGCAACAATCCCGGCCTGCTTTCGCTGCTCGTCACCATCATGTCTTCGGCGCCGAGGCTGGCGGAGATCGTCGCGGCGCGCCCGCATGTCTTCGACGGGCTGCTCGACCGCCGGCTCCTGGCCGAGCGACCGGAGCGGGCGGCACTCGCCGCGCGTCTCGTCGATTTCCTGGCGCCGGCGCGCCACTACGAGGACCGGCTCGACCGGCTGCGCATCTTTGCCGCCGAACAGCGCTTCCTGCTCGGCATTCGCCTGCTCACCGGCGTGCTGGACGGCGAGGCGAGCGGCGAGGCACTGACGGATCTGGCCGATCTTGTCATCGCCGCCGCCCTCGAAGCCGTCGAGGCGGAGATGGTTGCCGCGCATGGGGTGATCCCCGGCGGGCGGCTGGCGCTGATCGCCATGGGCAAGGCCGGCAGCCGCGAGCTGACCGCCGGTTCGGATATCGACCTCATCCTGATCTACGACCATGACGACGAGCAGGTGGAGTCCGATGGGCCCCGTCCGCTCGACCCGACCCGCTATTATGCGCGGCTGACGCAGAGGCTGATCGCCGCGCTTTCGGCGCCGACCGCCGAGGGCGTGCTCTATGCGGTGGACATGCGGCTACGTCCCTCGGGCAACAAGGGCCCGGTGGCGACGCGGATGCCGGCCTTTGCCCGCTACCAACAGGAGGAGGCCTGGACCTGGGAACATCTGGCGCTGACGCGGGCCCGCGCGATCGCCGGCGATGCGGGGCTGATGGCCGAGGCGACCGCAGTCTTCGCCGCGATCCTTTCCGCGCCGCGCGATCCGCGCCAGACGGCCAAGGACGTGGCCGAGATGCGGGCGCTGATCGACAAGGAGAAGGCTCCGGACGGCGCGTGGGACCTGAAGCTCATTCCGGGCGGGCTGGTCGACCTGGAGTTTTCGGCGCAGTTCATGATGTTGATGGCGGCCGGGCGGGGGATCGCGGCGCCGCCAAGCGGCACGCCAACCCGCGCCGTGCTGGCGCAACTCGGCCCCCAGTTTCTGAGTCCCGAGGATGCCGAGACGCTCACCCATGCGCTGCACCTGATGACGGCGCTTTCGCAGGTGCTTCGGCTCTGCCTGGACGATCCTTTCGAACCGGAGGAGGCACCGGCCGGGCTGATCGATCTCCTCTGCCGGGCGGGCGATGCGCCGGACATGAAGGTGCTGGAGGCGGAGCTGCGCGGCCTCGGCAAATCCGTCCGCCGGATCTTCACGGCGCTCGCCAGCCCATGAGCGGGGCCGCGCCGCGGTCCCACGCTCGTCTCAGGCGAAGTCGGGGATGCGCACGGAGATGATCGTGCCCTTGCTCTCTTCGGAATGAATGCGCATGCGCCCGCCATGCAGGATGGTGAGTGAGCGGGAGATGGCAAGCCCAAGGCCCGAGCCGCCCTTGCTCTTGGCATATTGGCTCTGCACCTGCTCGAAGGGCTGGCCGATCTTGGCGAGTGCCGCGCGCGGAATGCCGATGCCGCTATCGGCAATGGTGAGCATGACGGCACCGGAGACCTTGCGGGCACGGAGCGATACCTGACCGCCCTCATTGGTGAACTTGACGGCATTGGAAAGCAGATTGAGCAGCACCTGCTTCATCGCCCGGCGATCGGCATGCATGGTAAGGCCCGAGGAGATCGTCTGGACGATGCGGATGTTCTTCTGCTCAGCCGGAATGGTGGTGAGCCGCAGCGTTTCCTCGATCAGGGGCGCCAGATCGATCGTTTCGCGGTCGATCTGCATCTGCCCGGCCTCGATCTTCGACATGTCGAGAATGTCGTTGATGACGTTCAGGAGATGCTTGCCGCTTTCGTGAATGTCATGGGCGTATTCGTCGTATTTCTCCGAGCCGAGCGGGCCGAACAGCCGGCTCTTGAGGATCTCGGAGAAGCCGAGAATGGCGTTGAGCGGCGTGCGCAGCTCGTGGCTCATATTGGCGAGGAATTCGGACTTGGCGCGGTTGGCGGCCTCCGCCCGTTCCTTCTCGGCCTGGTAGTTGGCGTTGGCGACAGAGAGCTCCGCCTTCTGGCGCTCCAGCGTCGACTGGGAGGTGGAGAGATCGCCGATCGTCGCCATCAGCCGCCGTTCGGATTCGCGCAGGCGCACCTGGTGGCGTTTCAGGAGCGTGATGTCGGTGCCGACCGAAACGAGGCCGCCGTCGCGGGTGCGCCGCTCGTTGATCTGCAGCCAGCGCTGGTCGGCGAGCTGGACCTCGGAGGTCGAGGAATGCGCCTCGCGGTCCGGGTCGGTCAGGCGCCGCTCGATCATCGGACGCGCCGAGGCGGCATAGACGACGGCGCGCTCGGTGCCGGGCACCAGCACCCGGTCCGGCAGCTGATAGGCTTCCTGGTAATGCTTGTTGCACATGACCAGGCGGTCGTTCTTGTCCCACAGCACGAAGGCTTCCGAGGTACAGGCGATGGCGTCGGCCAACCGCTGATCGGCCTCGGCATAGCGCTGGGCAAGACGGTGCTGCTCGGTGACATCCATGGCAATGCCGATCAGATGCACCCGGTCGCTGCCGGTGCGGATCACCTGAGCGCGGGCTCTGAGCCAGACATAATGGCCATCGGCATGACGCATGCGGAAGACATGGTCGATCTGCGGGGCATCGCCCCGGGCGATGGCGCGGGCGACCTGGTAGATGCCATTGTCTTCCGGATGCATGAGTCGCGCGGCATCGCCGAAGGAGAGCACGCTGGTCTGCGGCGTCATGCCAAGCATTTCATACATGGACCGCGACCAGATCAGCCGCCGGTTCGGAAGGTCGAAGTCCCACAGGCCGCAGCGCCCGCGCGAGAGCGCCGACTCGACGCGCAGGTTCGACTCGGCAAAGATCTCGTCAGCATCGCGGGCGCGCTTCGACTGGATGTAATAGGCATAGAGGATGACGAGGAGGATGGCGGAGATGCCGGCAAAGAGCGTGACATTGAGCGAGATCTCGTCCCGCCACAGCCGCTCCATCTCCGAGAGCGGCGTGGCGATGAGGAGGGTGCCCGGCGCGGCGCCGGCGTCGGCTGCCGCCACCTGGATCAGCGCCACGATATAATGCTCGCCGGCAATCGCCGTCTTCATCACGGTCGAGTGGTCGCCGAAATATTGAAACGCCGCTACATCGGGCGCGATTGCCGACAGAGTGCGGCCGGCAAAGGGGGTACCGTCGCCGGTGGCGCCGAAAATGCGACCGTCATAGCGGACGGCGAGCGCGAAGGCGCCGCTCTGCAGCAGGTCGGCATCGAGAAGATCGGCGAGGCGGGCTTCCACCGCGGCCCGGCCGGCCGTGTCGAAGATGAGCGTGGCATCCCGCCGCAGCACCGCCTCGCCGGCCATGGCGGCCAGCTGCGTCGTCTGCCGGGCGTGGGTCTCCATGCGGGAGTATTCGACGATGATGCCGCTGATGCGGGCGATCGCCACGATGCAGAGAAAGGCGATGATGAGGATCGGGATCGAGCGCTTAAGCAGCGGCTCGGCCTTCGTCAGCTTCAAGGCTGCCGGCTCGGTGAAGATCCGGGCGTGCTGGATCAGTTCCTCTTCCAGGCTCTTCAGAGCCTCGAATCGGGGACGCAGCCGCTCACCGGCCGCGCGCAGGGGCTGCGCTTCCGCCATCTTCGTCAATTCTTTAGACCTCGCTGATTCGGCGCGCCGCTCGCCCGAATCTGCGCTAATGAATCAACTCGGATTCCGCTTGTCCAGAGCCAAGACTAAAGAACCGTTAACCAATTCTCACCCATGCAATTTCACAGGCTTGACGAAAAAGGCCGCATTTTCTTGAGAAAATGCAGCCTTTATAATGGCTTGGAACGTAAGTAATACAGGAATAACTTACGACTTCAGCGTTCGTTCGACGATGTCAGAAACGTCCGCCGACAGCTTCGCGCCAGCTGCGATCTCCTTGAGCGCGAGCTTCGCCCGCTCGGCCCGGCCATCCTCCAGCGAGCGCCAGGAGCGCATGGAGGTGAGCAACCGCGCGGCGAGCTGCGGATTGCGGCGGTCGATGTCGAGGATCTCGGCGGCCAGGAAGCGATAGGCCTCGCCGTCCGGCCGGTTGAAGCCGGTCGGGTTGGAGAAGGCGAAGGTGCCGATCAGCGACCGGACGCGGTTCGGATTGAGCGGGTTGAACAAGGGATCGGCCAACAGGGCCTTGACCCTTGCCAGTGCCCCGTTGCCCGGAATGGTCGCCTGGGCGGCAAACCACTTGTCGATCACCAGCGCATTGTCGGCAAAGCGCGTCTTGAAATCGTCCAGCGCCTGGGTCGTTTCCGGGGCATCGTGGAAACGGTGGGCCAGCGTGGTCAGTGCGTGAATCCGGTCGGTCATGTTGTCGGCCGCGGCAAAGGCCTTGGCGGCGCGGGCCGGGCTGTTTTCCGCCACGACGAGATAGGTCAGGGCGCTATTGCGCAGCGCCCGTCGCCCAGCGCTGGCCGCATCCGGCGTGAAGGGGCCGCTCGGAGCCAGCTGCTCGAAGAGAGCGGCAAATTGCTCTCTCCCTGCCTCGGCGATGGCCGCCATGATCTGCTGGCGGGCGGAAAAGATCGCATCCGGATCGACTTGGCGGCCGATCTCGCGGGCGATGTCGGATTCGCTCGGCAAGGCCAGCGCCTGGGCGCGGAAGGCGGGTTCCAGCGTCTCGTCGCCGGCGGCCACGAGCAGCGCTTCGATCAGCGCCGGTTCGATCGTCAGCGGCTCACCCGTGCGCACGGAGGCCGTGCCTTCGACCAGCGCCAGGAGCGCCATGTCGTTCAGCGCCTGCCAGCGGGCGAAGAGATCGGTTTCGTAGCGGGCGAGATGGGCGCGCTCGGCGGCGCTGCGTTCCAGGTGCAGATTGACCGGTGCGGAGAAATCGCGGTTGAGCGAGATCACCGGGCGGCTGGATATGCCGTCGAAATGCACCGTCTGGCTTCGCTCGGTCAGGTGCAAAACGTCGCCGGTCAGCTCGCCGCCGGTAACGGCGGAGGGTGTTGCGATCGAGCCATCCTCGAGCACCAGCGCCAGGCGCAGCGGAATATGCATCGGCTCCTTGGTCGGCTGGCCGGGCGTCGGCGGCACCATCTGCTCGAGCGCGAGCGTGAAGCGCTGGCGCGCAGCGTCGTAGGTGCCGGAGGCGCTGACCAGCGGCGTGCCGGCCTGATGATACCAGAGCGCGAACTGGGTAAGGTCGCGGCCGCTGACCGCCTCGAAACAGGCGACAAAATCCTCGATCGTCACCGCCTGGCCGTCATGGCGCTCGAAATAGAGGTCCATGCCGGCCTTGAAGAGATCGCGCCCAAGCAGGGTGGCAATCATCCGGGTGACTTCCGAACCCTTTTCATAGACGGTCGTCGTGTAGAAATTGTTGATCTCGCGATAGCGGGTCGGCCGAACGGGGTGGGCGAGTGGACCGCCATCCTCCGGAAATTGCTCGGCTTTCAGCATGCGCACCTCGGCGATGCGCTTGACGGCGCGCGAGCGCTGGTCGGCCGAGAATTCGTGGTCGCGATAGACCGTCAGACCTTCCTTGAGGCAGAGCTGGAACCAGTCGCGGCAGGTAATCCGGTTTCCGGTCCAGTTATGGAAATATTCGTGCGCGATGATCGCCTCGATATTGGCATAGTCCTGGTCGGTGGCGGTCTCCGGATCGGCGAGCACATATTTGTCGTTGAAGACATTGAGCCCCTTGTTCTCCATGGCGCCCATGTTGAAGTCGGAGACGGCGACGATCATGAAGATGTCGAGGTCGTATTCGCGGCCGAAGACCTCCTCGTCCCAGCGCATGGAGCGCTTGAGCGCATCCATGGCGTAGGTCGCGCGCGGCTCGTTGCCATGCTCGACATAGATCTTCAGCGCCACCTCGCGGCCAGACGCGGTGGTGAACGTGTCTTCCACGACACCGAGATCGCCGGCGACCAGCGCGAAGAGATAGCTGGGCTTCGGATGCGGATCGAACCAGGCGGCGAAGTGGCGGCCATCGCCCATGCCTGCGCCGCCGAGGAAATTGCCGTTGGAAAGCAAGAGCGGCGCGGTCGCCTTGTCGGCGATGATGTTGACCGTATAGACGGCCAGCACATCCGGCCGATCGGGGAAATAGGTGATCCGCCGGAAGCCTTCCGCCTCGCACTGTGTGCAATAGACATTGTTGGTGCGGTAGAGACCCATCAGCTGCGTGTTGGTCTGCGGCGAGAGCGCGGTGGTAATGCAGATCTCGAAGGGGACGCTTTCCGGCAGGTTGCGGATGATGAGCGCGGTCGCGCCGGCCTCGTAATCGCTGGCAGCGATCGGCTCCTGGTCGAGCAGCAGGCCGGTCATGGTCAGTTCGTCGCCATCGAGCACCAGCGGCGCATCGGCCGGGACACCCGCGCGCCGGTGGAAGATCAGCCGGGCCTCGACCTTGGTATCGGTCGGATCCAGCTCGAAGGTAAGATCGACCCGCTCGAGGACGAAATCCGTTTCGCGATAATCCTCGAGATGGATGATCTCGCCCGTGTCTGTCCGCATGGTCTGTCCCGTTGCCTCCGGCGCAGCGTCTTGGACCCGGCGCAAGGGGCGCCGGTTCTGTTGCCGTCAAGGCTTAAGCCCTTCAGGCTAACAATAGATAAAGGTTTAGGCGATTCCCACTCGTCCGACACCGGCCCCATCAAGCAAAACCATGTGAGCCGAAGTGAAACCGCGGAGAGGACTTGAGAGCCGATCCTCTGCCGGGTGCACCCCCTCTTTCTAGCCTGAAGGCTGGAAAACGGGAAGGCCGGTCTCTATAGCGGGCGGGAAGACAGGGGGCCCCGCCCTTTGGTGAGGGGGCCATGCCTGCGATGGATCGATCCGAGAGAAACCCGCTTGTCGGCATCGGCCTGAAGGTTGCCTCCGTCGTCATCTTCGTCGCCATGTCGACGTTGATCAAGGCGGCCGGCACCGGCATTCCGACCGGGCAGATCACCTTCTACCGCTCGGCCTTCGCGATGATCCCGATCCTCGCCTACCTCGCTTTGCGCGGCGCCCTGCGGCAGGCCTTCCAGACCCAGAACCTCCCCGGCCATCTCTCGCGCGGCTTCATCGGCATCCTGGCGATGAGCTGCGGCTTCTACGGGCTGACCCATCTGCCGCTGCCCGAGGCGATCGCCATCGGCTATGCCATGCCGCTGATCGCCGTCATCTTCGCGGCGGTGTTCCTCAAGGAGGTCGTTAGGGCCTATCGCTGGTCGGCGGTGGCGATCGGACTCATCGGCGTCGCCATCATCACCTGGCCGCGGCTGACACTGTTCGGCGCGGAAGGGGCCGATACCGGCGCGGCGATGGGGGCAATCGCCGTGCTCGCCTCTGCCAGCCTCGGCGCCACCGCCATGGTGCTGGTGCGCAAGCTGGTCGATCATGAGCGCACGCACACGATCGTCCTCTATTTCTCGCTGTCGGCCTCTTGCTTCTCGCTGCTCTCGCTCCCCTTCGGCTGGGAGCCGCTGACCGGCCGGGCCTTTGTGTTTTTGATGCTGGCCGGCTTTTGCGGCGGGGTGGCGCAGCTTCTGATGACCGAGAGCTACCGCCATGCCGACATGTCGGTGATCGCGCCCTTCGAATATACCTCGATTGTTCTCGGGCTGGCGATCGGCTATCTCGTCTTCGGCGACGTGCCGACCATCGAGATGCTGGCCGGCACCCTGATCGTCATCGGCGCCGGCATCTTCATCATCGTCCGCGAGCACCGCCTGGGCCTCGAGCGCAAGGGCGCGAGACGGCATGTGACGCCGCAGGGGTGAGGCAGCGCTTACTCTTCGCGCCGCCCTTCGGTCTCGCGGTCGTGCGGATAGTGGTGGGCGAGCGGCAGGGGCGGCAGAATGGATTCGCGGCGGATGGTCCAGAGCTCATAGGTCGGCACGAACTGATCCGTCACGTCCAGCGAACCGAGCCCGACCTCGATCTCGTCGCCTGAGCGGGAGAAGACCGAGGAGCCGCAGGTCGGGCAGAAATGGCGATCTCGATAGGCCTTCGTCTCGCCGCTGATGCGGACCGCCGCCTCGGGGAAGATCGCGCTGGCATGAAACAGCGTGCCGTGGTGCTTGCGGCAATCGAGACAATGGCAGAGGCCGACCCGAAAGGGCTCACCCGACACGACAAGCCGCACCCGCCCACACAGACACCCAGCTTCGACTTCGGTCATCCGACACTCCCCTGACCGTGGATCAACGCGGAATCGCTGGGTCCGTTCCACACCTGCCTGACCCTGGTGAAAGGAGGAACGATAGTCGGTGAAAGGGGGCACGTTTTCTGCAGCATAGAGAAAAGCGATGCAATCGTCAGCTTAAATTAATTTCCGCAAAAACAGCTTAAGATTGACGCAAGTTAGATCAGCTAATCTTTAAAAAGCGAAAGGAGAGATGTCATGATAACGGTGCAATCACCAAACTATCACACGGGAATGCAGTCGCTGCCGCGTCCTTCTGCTTCGGGATCAGCACCCGCGGCGCCCAGTGGAGCGCCGGCGGAGAATGGGAGGCGCATTGATCCCCTTTTTTGTGGCCCGATTGAGCTCGTCGACGGAAACCCTTCCGCTGTTCAGCCAAGCTACAAGATCCGGGCCGGCGGCCAAGAGATAACATTTCATGTCGGTCACCTGACAGCCAAACCTGTCAAGTTTTGGGAAATGGCAGAAGAGGATTATCAAACGGCGTTGTCTTTCTTGGAGCCGGATATCGAAAGCCTGAAGCGGAGATATCTGGTGCCGCCTTCGGAGGCCGAGTTCGCGCGGTCCCTCGAAGAAAACCGAAAAAGTCCGGCGTTGATGACCTATGCAACGATCACCATTGCCGGACAGATCGTCGCGACGATCGACAATCAGGGCGTTGTCACGACTGACGACGATGTCGTCAGCGCGCGTCTGAGAGGTCTGCTTCCCGACAGCATAAACGGCACCAATGGACCAGATCTGGCACAGGCAAGAGCTGATGCTATTGCGAAGCTGACAGGGGGCCGTCTGAACAAAAGCGCGACGGCAATCAGCCAGAGAGCTTTCGAAAGCCTGCCCCCTTTGACGCCGCCACAATCAACAATCGACTGGGCGGGGCTCCGGGAGGAGCAGGAACGACTCCAGGCGCAAGCACAAGACCTCAAGCAGAAGAGAGCGGAGTATCTCAGGCAGCAAACGGCCGTTAAGCATTCCTGAGCGAAAGGCGGAACTCCAGACGATCCCGCCTCCCGTGCTTGAGCCTCCGGTATTAAACGAGCAGTAAGCTCGTGAGGTCAAATGCAGGACCATCCGACGGTTTTAGGAATTCGATCACATAGTGGCCCCCAAGATAGAAATTCTTGATCGTCACGCTGTGGTCGAAGTCCCCGTCGGCATTATAGTCAGCCTGTGAAACGATCAGGAGGTCGTTGCCACTCTTTGCCCATCGCCAGTCATTTGCAGTATAGCTCACGAGAAGCGTATCTTGTGTGTCATAGACGGTGCCAGTCCGCGCAGAGCCGGTATTCTCAACGCCATCGTTGACAAGATCATGGCCGCTGCCGTTGAAGACGTACTGGTCATTTCCTGAGTTTCCGAAAAGCCAATCGTTTCCTGCTTCGCCGTAGAGGCTGTCACTCCCGGCATCGCCATAGACATCGTCATCGCCGGAGCCACCTTTAAGGACGTCGCCTCCCGTCCCGCCGATCAAGACGTCGTCTCCGAGGCCTCCATAGGCTGTGTCGTTACCGTCGTCCCCCCAGAGCCAGTCGTTTCCGTCATCGCCGAAGAGCGTATCTCCGTCAGAGCCTCCGCGAAGTGTGTCATTCCCGCTTCCGCCGGAGATGGTGTCGACGCCATTTCCGCCGTCGAGATTGTCGTTGCCTGCGTAGCCAAGGATCGTATCGTTCCCGTCTCCGCCGTCGACATAGTCATTGTAGGTGCTTCCGTAGACGGTGTCGTTGCCGCTAAGGGCATAGACCTGCCACCAGGCTTGACCGCTTGGCCATCCAGCGGGCGGGGCATAGGTCTGGCTTCTTAAATCAATTGTATCAGCGTTATTTGTCCCATTTGCAGTCGGCATGTGCAGTCCTCCTCAATCTCGAGATTCTCGTCAATCAATTCGAACATCGATGACGCTCGCCAGATCGGCACGCGAAGCCTTGTGCACAAAGCGCACAAGAACGGTGTCAGGTCCGCCAAGTTATTAAAGGGGCGAGCTAGAACTGATGTCAATAAACACTAATTGATTAACATTTAATAATCAACATTTATTTGTCAATTTTCATTAAAAAGCGAGCTGATATTGTCTTGAAATTGCAAGTAGAGCCTGGTTGTAGGCGAATACAAGCCAATTTATTCTCAAGGTTGTAAATCTATAGTGTCGGGTTGTCCAATATGGACTGGCATCCGGATCTCGGGGTTAAGGAGCCCCGAACCTCAGCCGACTATGAGGCAGAATGCGAACGGGTGTCGGTGGACCGAATCTCCGGTCGATCTTCTATGCCGCCAGATGCATAATTGCGGGAACGGCACCCTCGAAGATGAAGGGAACCCGATGAACGCCGGATGAGATTCGCCAGTCAAGAAGGCCGCCCGTGTATCGCGCATCGGCATAGTTGGGGTTCCGCTCAAGGAGCAGAGGAACCGCCGAAGGGGAGCGGCGGCAACAAGCGGCCCTGCCTCGCCCTTCAAACGACCAGCAGCCCCGTCAGATCGATGGTCACATGGTCGCTGGTGATGAGCTTTTCGATGACATAGTGGCCGCCGAGGAAGAAATTCTTGATGGTGACGGAGTGATCGATGTGGCCGTCCGCGGCGAGGTCGCTTTTCGAGGAGATAACCAGATCGTCGCCCTGACGCTTCTCCTCGACATCCGCCGCCGTGTAGGCGACGACGAGCCGGTCTGCCCGGTCATAGGCGGTGCCGGTCCGTGCTCCGCCGGAAGCGCCCACGCCTTCGTTGATGATGTCGAAGCCGAGGCTGTCGAAGGTGTAGATATCGTTGCCGGCCTCGCCGATGAGGATGTCACTGCCGGCGCCACCGCTGATCGTGTCGGCACCCGTTTCGCCGAAGAGCGTGTCATTGCCGGCATCGCCGGAGAGGACATCGCGGCCGGCGCCGCCGAACAGGCCGTCATCGCCATCGCCGCCCGACAGTTTGTCCTTGCCATTGTCGCCGGTTATCCAGTCGTCGCCCGCCTCGCCGGACAGCACATCATCACCGCCGCCGCCGTGGAGCGTGTCGTCGCCCGTCCCGCCGAAGAGTTGGTCGAGTCCGGCGCCGCCGTCCAGCGAGTCGTTGCCGGCAAAGCCGTTCAGCGTATCGTTGCCGGCCCCGCCGGAGATCTGGTCATTATAGCCGCTGCCATAGACCACATCCGCGCCGCGCTTGGCATCGATGATCCACCAGGCCTGGTGCGCGGGCCATCCGTCCGGCGGCGTCTCCAGCTCGTTGCGCAGATCGATCGTATCGCTGCCTCTCGTCCCCGTCTTCGTTGGCATGAGCTCTCCTTCGCACCTGTCAAAGGCACGCTTGCGGATGATCGACGATCCTCCACACAGTGAGCGGCTGCTTGTCCGCAAGGACGACGACTGGCACGCCCGAGCGCCGGTTCAGCACGAAGCAAGGGTGGATCGACCGAGACCCTAGACCGAGGCCGAAAAGGTTCAATAGTGAATGATGATATACGAATATCTTGAGGGCCGGAGATTTGCTCGACCGCATCTTCTCGATGGCCGGTTCTCTGTGTCGAGATGAAGGACCGTTGCTCGATGGAACGGATCCGGGTTCTTTCCCAAGGCTTGAAGCATTCTGCCCATTGCTGGCAGGGTTCGCAGGCTCGAGAGGTGAAGGTGCCGTCTTGTTCGACTGCAACCGTTCGCCCGCGGCTGGAGCGCCCAAGGCCCGCCGAAAGAGCGAGCCCGGGGCGGGGCGGCTTAGCGCTGGATCAATTCCGCGAAGAGTGTGTTGGGGCGCGCGATGCGGGCGTAGCCGGTGGCGGTCATCTGCTCGTTGGCGGCGGAGCCGAAGCCCGCATGCGGTGCGCGCCGGGCCGGGCTGGCGGTGCGGAGCGTTTCAAATCCGCTATGCAGAGGGCGGTAACGGGCGGTCATGGTTGTCGTCCTAGTGATTCCATTCCTCCCGTAGCTTCATATTGCGCTGCAGCAGGTCTTTCACAAGGACGCGCGACGCGGTCCTGCCATGCTGGCGGCGCATGGCTTCGTTCATTCTTCCTTCATCATAACGTTCGTCGCGAATTTCGAACCAGGAGGCTTCAGGCCGTCGGTGTTCGGTCCATCACTTCGGCGCCGGACAGCGCCGCCTTCACCATGCACAGATCCTCCCAGGCCAGCCGCTTGCAGATAGGGGCAGAGAGGAGGTCCTGCGGGTGAAGGGTGGCAAGGGTCTGTGTCTCGTGGCCGCCCGCTGCCACGCGGCGCCAATGGCCGCGTGTCTCGTGGATCGTGTCCTGACCGCCGAAGAAGAAGCGGGCGGCGAAATTGCCCATGGCCAGGATGAAACGCGGGCGGGCCAGCGCGATCTGGCGCTCGATGAAGGGCCGGCAGATCTCCATCTCGCGGGCGGAAGGGACGCGATTGCCTGGCGGCCGCCAGGGAATGATATGGGTCAGAAGCACCGCTTCTCGGCCGAGTCCGATCGCCGCCAGCATGCGTTCCAGCATTTCGCCATGCTTGCCGGTGAAGGGCCGTCCCTCGCGATCGTCCTCGCCGGTCGGTGCCGGGCCGACGATCATCAAGCCGAGCGCCGGGTCGCCTTCGGCAAAGACCAGGCTGCGGGCGCTGTTCTTGAGATTGCAGCCGGTAAAGGCCTCCATCGCCTCGCGCAGTTCGGGCAGGGTCTGAGCGGCTTGCGCCGCGAAGCGCGCGTCGGCGATTGCCTGCTCATCCGGCACGGCGACGGCCATGCGGCGGGCGCCGGCGAGCTTTGCGTCTTCGCCGCCGCCTCTGCGCGCGGCTGGCGCGGCTGCCTCTTTTTGCGGCAAGGGCGGAGGAGAGGGTTGCGCGTCCCGCATGGTCGGCGGCGCGGCGCGGGCCGCGGCGAAGGCGGCGATGCGGTCGATCGGATCATCCTCGACGAGCCAGTCCACGCCAGCATCGGCATGGAAGAACAGGAGGGCGGCCAGTTCCGCCGGGCTCATCGTCGCGATGTCGGTCATGGATCGGAGGTTACCAGAAGGGCGGCTGGGGGCGAAGGGGCAAAAGGGCGCTCAGGGCGCACCGGCCGTCCAGCGCTCCAGATCGTCGCGCTCGCCGATCAGCGCCAGGCCATGGGCGATCGACAGCAGCTCGCCGCCGCTCTCGATCCGGTCCGCTGCGAAACGTTGCTCGAAGAGACGGCGGATGGCGGGCACGAAGGAGGTGCCGCCGGTGAGGAAGATCTTGTCGACCGTGCCGGCCGCGGTCTCGGTCTTTGCCAGCACCTCGTCGAGCGCCGCCTCGATGCGGGCGAGATCGGGGGCGATCCAGGCCTCGAAATCGCTGCGCCGCACGGTCTGGCGGCTGCGCTCACCGAGGGGGGCGAAGAAGAATTCGGTTTCCTCCTCCGCCGACAGCCGCATCTTGGTAGCGGACACCGCCTGGTAGAGCGGATAGCCTCCGTCATGCTCGATGAGGTCCACGAAGGCTTCGAGCTTTTCCGGCTCGAGCGACGAGCGCACCAGTTGCTTGAGGTCGGCGAAGTCCTTCAGCGTCTTGAAGATCGACAGCTGATTCCAGCGGCCGAAATTCGCGTAGTAGCCGGAGGGCACATCCAGCACCTTGTCGAAGGAGCGGAAGCGACTGCCCTTGCCGATCAGCGGCGAGACGAGATTGTCGATGATGCGGAAGTCGAAATGATCGCCGGCAACGCCGACGCCCGAATGGCCGACGGGAATGGCACTGAGGCGCCCGGCCTGGCTTTCGAAGCGGATGAGCGAATAGTCGGTTGTGCCGCCGCCGAAGTCGGCAACGAGGACGGTGGCGTCGCGCGTCAGCCCTTGGGCGAAATAGAAGGCGGCGGCTACCGGCTCATAGACATAATGGATCTCGGCAAAACCGAACGTCGACAGGGCGCCCTGATAGCGCGAGAGCGCCAGCGCCTCATCCGCATTGGCGCCGGCATAGCGCACGGGCCGGCCGACGACGAGCCGCGTGCCGGGCGCGGCAAGCGTGCCGCCGGCATAGTCCGCAAGCCGCGCCACAAAGGCGCGCATCAGATCCTCGAATCCGTGCCTTCGGGCAAAGATCAGGGTTCCCTGGAAGAGGGGGCTCGCGGCGAAGGTCTTGATCGACTGCAGGAAGCGGGCTTCGCCGGGATTGTCGATGAAGCGGCGGATCGCCGCCTGGCCGGCCTCGACCTGCAAGGCGGCCGCGCCCAGCTCCTCATGCTTCATGAAGGAGAGCGCGGTGCGCATCGTGTCGAAGCGCCCGGCCGGGCTGTCGAAGAGGACGGCCTGCGTCTCGCCGCCCTCGACGCGGGCGAGAACGGAATTGGTGGTGCCGAAGTCAAAGCCGAGGGCCTGGCGCATCCCGTGCTCCCTTGAAGTCACTGTCGATTGCGGGTGAAGGGCCGCTAACGCCCGGAGGCGTCTGCGCGACCTGACCGGCCCCACGCGCTCAGGCGCCGTGCCGTCGCGGGCCTCAAAGCATGGTTCGGTGGTTCCCGTCCAGAGTAAAGCGGCCAGCGGCGGCAGATCGTGAAGGACGCGCAGAGTTGAGGAGAGGGCGACGGAGAAAGCGATCAGGCGTTTCGCATGCAGGCCCAAAGCACCATCGGCAGAAGGATCCGTATGGGTGCGTCCTGCCGATGGCTCAAGTCGTTGTTTGCCGAGATGACGCAGGACCGACCAGGTCCGCCCGGTCGGCCATGGCGTGAGGGCATGTGGATCCGCGTCAAAGCATGCCGGCCAGGGCTTCGAGCTGGGTGAGGCATGTGCCCCAGCCCTCGAAGAAGCCCATGTCGGCATGTTTCTGCCGGTCCGCATCCGATTTGTGGCGCACGAGCGCGCGGTAGTGCGTCCCGCCTTTAACGGCCTCCATCGTGATGTCTGCGGTCATGAAACTTTCGGCATTGGGGCGGAACTCCGGCCCGACGGCGTCGGTCCAGACCAGGCGCCGCTCGGGTTCGGCGAGAAGCACGCAGCCGGCCGCCTCCGACATTTCCGTGCCCTCCGGCGAGGCCATGACCACGGAGAAGATGCCACCGGCGCGCGGCTCGATCGCCACCCGCGCCACGCTCCAGGGCTTGGGCGCGAACCATTGCTTCATGAGCTCCGGCTCCGTCCAGGCCCGCCAGAGCTGGGCGGGGGTGGCGGCGACGGTGCGTTCCAGCACGAGATCGAGTTTGGGGTCAGGCGTCATCGGATTCTCCTCCACTGTTCATTGTCGCAAGCAAGGCATCGAGGCGGTCGAGACGCGCCTCCCAGAGCGAGCGCTGCCGGCCGAGCCAGTCTTCGGCAAGCGCGGCCGTTTCCGGTCTGAGACGGCAGATGCGGATGCGGCCCGTCTTGTCGGATTGGATCCACCCACCGGCCTCCAGCACCTTCAAATGCTTGAGGAAGCTCGGCAGCGCCATGTCATGGGGCTGGGCGAGCTCGGACACCGGAGCCGGGCCCCGCGCCAGGCGGGCGATGACCGCGCGGCGGGTGGGATCGGCGAGGCCATGGAAGATCGAATCAAGGTTAGCCATATGGCTATCTATTCCGATGGCATGGTGCCGGTCAAGATGGTTAGCCATCTGGGAAACAATTTGAGTGGCCGAAATCAAGACAATCAGCGGACGCAAGGTGATTCTTTATTAGAAGATTTTTGTATAATGTGGCGTGCGGGTGTTTTGGGGTGGGCGGATTCGATGGATACAGACAAGGAGATGGAGCGGGAGATCGACGCGCTCGTGCTACGGGACCGGGCGCGGTTGATCCGCGACAGTGGCCCCGCCGCATTTCTCAGCGCGGAATTTTCGCTGACCATGATCGCGCTCACGGCCTGGGTCCACAGCCACGACATGCGTATCTGGATCTTCTGTGCGATCTTTACCACGGTCCAGCTCCTCCGCTGGCTCTATATCGTCCTTGCCGATCGGGCCGGGCTCGTCGAGCGGCGACCGGACCTGTTCATGAATTATGGTGCGGTGGGCAGTTTCATCGCCGGTTTGTGCTGGATGGCGATCCCGCTGCTCAGCTGGAAAGTTGGCGGTGTCTGGGCAGGGGCAACCGCCACCATCTCCGTTGCCGGTGCCGCCGCCGGCGCCGTCATGCTCTATTCGTCTCGCGCGATCTATGCGCTGCTCAACGCCATTCCCGCGCTGATCGGCTCAGTGACCTTCTTCATCGCGCACGGAACGGAAGACGGCTATTTTCTAGCCTTGAACACGACGATCTTCGCGCTCTTCGTGTCCGCCAATGCCTTTCGCCAGCAGGCCTTTCTCATTCGCAGCCTGCGGCTGGTGCATGAACGCAGCCAGCTGGTCCAGTCGCTCGAGCTCGCCAATGATCGCGCCCAGGCGGCCGTCCAGCAGTTCGAGTTCCTCGCCATGCACGATCCGCTGACGGGCCTGCTCAACCGCTCGGCCATTGCCGATCGCCTCCAGGCGCGGCTTGGCGACTCGGAGAACAAAGGGCGGCATGTCGGCCTGATGTTGCTCGATCTTGACCATTTCAAGCAGATCAACGATCTGTTCGGCCATCCGGTGGGCGATGCCCTGCTGATCGAGGTTGCCAAGCGCATTTCTTCGGTCACCAGTTGCAGCGACCTGATCGGCCGGCTCGGCGGCGACGAATTCATCATCGTCTTCGATGGGGATGAGGGCGGCGCGGAGGCGCTGGGGCAGGCTTTGATCCGTGCGATGACCGTGCCCATCGCGCTCGATAGCCGGTGGACTCAGATCGGCCTCAGCATGGGCGTCGCCCTGTGTCCGCAGCATGGGCAGACGGCCGATATCCTGATGTCGCACGCCGATATCGCGCTTTACGCCGCCAAACGGGCCGGCCGCCATCGCTGGGTGATGTTCCATGACGGATTGGCCGCCCGGGCGAGCAAGGAGCAGGAGATCGAGACCGAGCTGCGCGCAGCCCTTCGCGATGGCCAGATCAGCTATTGCTACCAGCCGCAGGTGGCCGTTTCCGATCATCGGGTGATCGGGCTCGAAGCGCTGCTTCGCTGGAACCATCCGACGCGTGGGCTGATCGCGCCGGCCGACATCGTCGAGGCCGCGCAGCGCTCCAACCAGGTCGAGGCTCTGCTCGGCTGCGCGCTTCAGGATGCCTGCCTCATGTTGCGGCGGCTCGATGCGCACGGCATGAGCGACGTCCGCGTCGCCGTCAACGTCAGCCCGAGGGACTTCGAACTATGCGACGTGGCCTCGCTGGTGGAAGCCGCCCTGCGGCGCCATGTCGTCGCCGCCTGGCGGCTGGAAATCGAAATCACTGAGGATGCGATCCTCGATGTCGAGCGGGCGGAGCCGCAACTCGAACGCCTGGAGCGTCTCGGCGTGCCGCTGGCCGTCGACGATTTCGGCATCGGCCATGCCTCGATCGCCCGGCTCCAGGATTTGAAGATCAAACGCCTGAAGATCGACCGGCGTTTTGTGATCGATATCGAACGATCCGAGTCCGCGCGCATGCTGTTCAGTGCGATCGCCGCCATGGGGCGCAGCCTGAAGATCGAGCTTTTGGCGGAAGGGATCGAAAGCCTTGCCCAACTCCAGGTCATCGCCGCGCTTGGTTGCAATGTCGCGCAGGGCTATCTCTTCGCCTCCGCCATGACGCCGGACGATGTCTTTGCCTGGCTGGAAACACGCACGCCGCGGCAGGCGATCTGAGCGGGCAGCGGAAGGACCTCGCGCCCGCCAGGCGGCCTCGTCGCCTTTCCGCCCGCCAAAACCGATCACCCTCCCTTGAACACGTCCGCTTGCGTCGCAGTTTGGCTCGACAAGCTGGGTGCTATTTGCCATGAGGGCCATGGATCAGCATGCGGCGCAGGCCGCCGAGCCTTCGAGGATGGCGCATATGGTTGAGGTGGATCTGCCCGAACGCGAGAGCATGGAGTTCGACGTCGTCATCGTCGGCGCGGGGCCGGCCGGCCTTTCCGCCGCCATCCGGCTCAAGCAGGTCAATCCCGATCTCTCCGTGGTCGTGCTTGAAAAGGGCGCGGAAGTCGGCGCGCATATCCTCTCCGGCGCCGTCGTCGATCCGGCCGGCATGGATGCGCTGCTCCCCGGCTGGCGGGAGGAGGCGGATCACCCGTTCAAGACGGAAGTAACGGCCGACCATTTCCTCGTTCTCGGCCCCGCCGGCTCGATCCGCCTGCCGAACGCGCTCATGCCGCCGCTGATGGGCAATCACGGCAATTACATCGTCTCGCTCGGCAATGTCTGTCGCTGGCTCGCAACCAAGGCCGAGGCGCTCGGCGTCGAGATCTATCCGGGCTTCGCGGCCACGGAGCTGCTCTATGACGACGCCGGCGCCGTGATCGGCGTCGCGACCGGCGACATGGGCATCGAGAAGAGCGGCGAGCCGGGGCCGAATTTCGCCCGCGGCATGGCGCTGCTCGGCAAATATGTGCTGATCGGCGAAGGCGTGCGCGGCTCGCTCGCCAAGCAGTTGATCGCCCGCTTCGACCTGGCGAAAGGTCGCGAGCCGCAGAAATTCGGCATCGGCATCAAGGAGCTCTGGCAGGTCAAGCCCGAGCATCATCGCCAGGGCCTCGTCCAACATTCCTTCGGCTGGCCGCTCAACCTCGCCACCGGCGGCGGCTCCTTCCTCTATCACATGGAGGACAATCAGGTGGTCGTCGGCTTCGTCGTCCATCTGAACTACAAGAACCCCTATCTCTCGCCCTTCGAGGAGTTCCAGCGCTTCAAGACGCATCCGAGCATCCGCGGCGTGTTCGAAGGCGGGAAGCGCATCTCCTATGGCGCGCGCGCGATCACCGAAGGCGGCTACCAGTCGGTGCCCAAGCTCACCTTCCCCGGCGGCGCGCTGATCGGCTGCTCGGCGGGTTTCGTCAATGTGCCGCGCATCAAGGGCAGCCACAATGCCGTGCTCTCCGGCATGCTGGCCGCCGAGAAGATCGCCGCCGCGATCGCCGCCGGCCGGCAGAATGACGAGGTGCGCGAGATCGAGACCGAATGGCGCTCGGGGCCGATCGGCCGCGATTTGAAGCGCGTGCGCAACGTCAAACCGCTCTGGTCGAGGTTCGGCACCGCGCTCGGCGTGGCACTGGGCGGCCTCGACATGTGGATCAACCAGATCTTCGGCGCCTCGCCCTTCACGCTCAAGCACGGCAAGACCGATGCGCAGAGCCTGGAGCCGGCGGCCAAGCACAAGCCGATCGCCTATCCGAAGCCGGATGGCGTACTCACCTTCGATCGCCTGTCCTCCGTGTTCCTGTCCAACACCAACCACGAGGAGGACCAGCCGGTTCATCTCAAGGTCAAGGATTGGGAGCTCCAGAAGCGCTCCGAGCACGATGTCTATGCCGGCCCCTCGGCTCGCTACTGTCCCGCCGGCGTCTATGAATGGGTGGAGAAGGAAGGCGAGCCGAGCTTCGTCATCAACGCGCAGAACTGCGTGCACTGCAAAACCTGCGACATCAAGGACCCGAACGGCAATATCACCTGGGTCCCGCCTCAGGGCGGCGAGGGGCCGGTTTATCCGAATATGTAGAATGGGTTTAGGGGACGTAGCCGACCCCGAACCCTTCGGCGAGGACGGCCAGTCGCCGGTCGCGCGTCCACAGCTGCGCACCCTTCATCAGCCGCGTCGAGGCGAGAAGATGGGCGTCGACATAGCCAATGCCCCGGCCATAGAGCCTGTGGTCGCGGATCATGCGGAGGACATCGTTGTCCGCGGCTCTCATCGCTTGTGGAAAATCCCATAAGCTCTGCATCGTTCGGTCGTAGCTCGGCAGGTTTCCGAGGCTGATTTCGCCGATGACGAAGGGGTGCATAAGCACCTCGCCCCTTTCGAGTCTAGACCTGAGTCCGTTTGTTACTCCCGTCAGATAGTCGATCCAGATCGACGTGTCGGCTAGGATCATTCCACGCCGAAACGACGCCGAGGGGGAGCGACAAGATCCGGCGCGCTTCCGCCAAGCTCAGCAAGTCGCTTTTGAGCCCCGCGCTGAACAAGTTCGGTCAGCGCCGCACGGATGAGTTCGCCCGTGTGATCAATCCCCGAGTATTCCTTTGCACGTTCAAGCAAATCGTCATCTATCGTGACAGTCGTCCGCATTTGCTTTCTCCCTTCGTGTGGCAATAGCACGATCACGACCATATTTCAACAATCGCTCATGAACGCCAGTTTAACCTGCCGTTAACCATAAATTCCTCACTCTGGCCTCCACAGAATCATCACGCTGAGGCCATCGTCATGTCCATTTCCCGCCGCGGGCTTCTCGTCGGCTTCTCCGCTCTGCTTGCCGGCTGCGCGGAGACCGGGCCGAACTTTCGGCTGCTCTATGCAGCCCGGCCGGAGGAGAAGTTCCCGCTGCCGGCCATGCCGCTGGAGCGGGTCAAGCCTGAGCTGCGGCGCCAGGAGGTGGCCTATGAGACGGCGCATCCGGCCGGGACGATCGTCGTCGATACGCCGATGCGCCGGCTCTATTATGTGCTCGGCGACGGGCGGGCTATGCGATACGGCATCGGGGTCGGGCGCGAAGGCTATGCGTTGGCCGGCAGCGCTTACATCGGCCGCAAGGCGGAATGGCCGAGCTGGACGCCGACGCCCAACATGATCCGCCGCGACCCCGACAGAAACCTGCGCTATGCCGGCGGCCTGCCGGGTGGGCTCAACAATCCGCTCGGCGCGCGGGCCATCTATCTCTATCGCGACGGGCGCGACACGATGTTCCGCATCCACGGCACCAACCAGCCGCAATCGATCGGGCTCGCCATGTCGAGCGGCTGCGTGCGCATGCTCAATCACGACGTCATCGACCTCTATGAGCGCGTGACGCCCGGCGGCCGGGTGGTCGTTCTGCAGGCCTGAGCCGGGCAGGGGCAAGGCCGGCCGCCATGGCCGGCCCAGGCTCTTCGTGGCTCAGGCGCCGGCGAGGCCCGCCTCACCGGCCGTGGCAGCCCGGTGATCCGGCGCGGACTTCCAGGCGACGACCATCAGCGCACCGATCACCGTCAAATGCTCCATCACCACGTAGAACTCCAGCGTGCGCATCGGCTCGTCCATCGTCCAGAAGGGATGGGCGATCGGGATGGTGAGCGCGGTGAACACGCCAAGCATGCCGGCGCCGAGCCAGGTCCAGCGGTTGGTGATGATCAGCGCCGCGCCGATCAGCTGCGTCAGCGCCACGGCGAGTGCGAAGGGCGCAGCCGGGAACAGGCCGAAATGCGCCATCTCGGCCATGGCGTTATCAAAATCGACGAGCTTGGCAATGCCGCTCGCCCAGAACATGAAGGTGAGCGCGATCCGCGCCACGAGGCCGAACCAGCGCGCGGTGATGAGGGAGGTAATCAGGGAAGACATGGGGGTTCTTTCTTTCCGAGACAGTGAACGATTTTGACACAGCCACCGCCGCCGTGAAAGGGGCGGGGCCGAAAGGGGACCACGGTCCTGGAGCGTCGCGGCCGTCCCTACCCCCGTTCTGCCAGAGCCGCGGCCAGCCCGGCGTTCCGCGGGGAACAGGGGCGAGCGGCGGTGGTCTCCGGGTGCTGCGTCCGGAACAGACGGTTGTCGCTCGTCTCATGCTTTGCTGAAATGTCATGGCCGCCTCGCCTTGAAGAGGGTCTGACCCCGCCGCATATACGCACCCGGCGGGCGAGACCCGCGACCCTTGAAAGCCGAGAGCCGCCCCCGATGAAGCTGAAAGCCATTTTCAACCGCGACGGCGGCACCTTCCGAACGACCGACATGGAGGCCTACACGCAGAAGGTCGAGCAGATCTTCCACGAGGCCGGCCATGAGATCGAGGTGGCCGTGGTCGCCGGCAAGGAGATGGAGGACGCGCTGGAAAAGACGGCGCGGCGCGACGATCTCGATGCGATGATTGCCGGTGGGGGCGACGGCACGATCTCGGGCGCGGCGGCGGTCGCCTGGAAGTCGGGCCTTCCCCTCGGCATCGTGCCGGCCGGCACGATGAACCTCTTCGCCCGCTCGCTGAAGCTGCCGCTCGATATCACCGCGGTTCTGGAAGTGCTCGCCAAGGGGCATGTGATCGACGCCGATATCGGCAGCGCCAATGGCCGCGCCTTCGTGCACCAATTCTCCATGGGTCTGCATGCCCGCATGGTGCGCTACCGCGAATCCTACAGCTTCGCCTCACGGCTCGGAAAGATCTCGGCCAGCACGAGGGCGGCGATCGGCGTGATCATGAACCCGCCGAAGTTCAAGATCGATTTCGAGGTGGATGGTGTCCGCGAGCGGCGCAAGGTCTCGGCGCTCTCTGTTTCCAACAATCATTTCGGCTCGAATTCGCTCATGTATGCCGATAGCGTCAATGGCGGGCATCTGGGCTTCTACACCGCGCCGCCGCTCACCTCGGCCGGCGTGGCGCGGCTGACCTTCGACATTCTGCGCGGCAAGTTCCGCGAGAGCGCGCTCATCACCGAGCAGAGCGTCACCCATGTGGTGCTGCATTTCCCGGAGGCCAATCACAAGATCAACTGCGTAATGGACGGCGAGCTCTTGCCGCTGCGCGGCGATGTCGATCTGCGCGTCCATGCCGGCGAGCTGAAGCTCTTGGTCGGCCCCCAGGAGATGCAACCCTCGCCGTAAGCCGCGAGGGCAAGAGCGATTATGCGGCAAGCGTATCCAGTTGCGCCGGCAGCAGCGCGCCGGTGATCGGCAGGCCCCGTTCGCGCTGGAATTCCATCACCGCTGCGCGGGTCGCAGGGCCGAAGATGCCATCGGCATCCAGGTCGAGGCCGAGCTTGTGGTTCAAGAGTTCCTGCAGCTCCTTGACGGTCGGCCCGCGGTCACCAAGCTCGAAGATCTCGTCCGAAAGAGGCGGCTGACGATCCCCGAACAGGCCCTGCGCCGACCATTGCTGGATCAGCTGCTCCGAGGCCTCGAAATGCATGGCATCCTCCGTGGGAAAGGCCGCGCCCCAAAAGAAGGAATGGGTATTGAAGTATTTGTAGATCGCGAGCAGGCCGACCTGCGCGCGCTCGTCGCCGCGCTTGTCCAGCACCCCTTCGAGCGTCAGGTCGATGGCCGTTCCCCAGGAATGGTTGCTGATCGATGTCGTGCTGCCGCGCACATAGCGGCAGCAGAGCATGCCCGCCGTGCCGAGAACGGCGTAGATCTCCGGCTCATGCGTGCGGATCTCGGCGAAGATCACTTCGAGCGTCTCGACCGCCGGCTTCAGTCCTGAAACCTTGAACGGCCCGACATTCTTCTGGACAATCAGGTCCAGTACCTTCTTGTTGGTCGGCCAGCGGCAGTCGGCCGAGTAATTGCCGCGTGGATTGCCGATCAGCGTCAGCATGGTCTTGTTGCGCGCCCCCGACAGCCCGCCATTCAACCTGGCCCGGTCCGGGCCGAGCGGGGTCGTCAGAGAGTATTTCGGCATGGCATTACCCCTCCAGAGCAGCCTCATGCTGCAGGAGAAGTAAAGCATATTCTTATCAAGAGAGGAGTGGAAGAAAGCAGCGATATCGCGTTCGTCTGCTTTCGACCGTCACTGAAACGCCGTTTCGAAGAAGCTGCGCAGCTTGCGAGAGTGCAGTTTTTCCGGCGGCATGGCGGCAAGCTTTTCGAGCGCGCGGATGCCGATCTGCAGATGCTGGCTGACTTGGGTCTTGTAGAAGGCGGTGGCCATGCCGGGCAGTTTGAGTTCGCCATGCAGCGGCTTGTCGGAAACGCAGAGCAGCGTTCCATAGGGCACGCGGAAGCGGAAGCCATTGGCGGCGATGGTGGCCGATTCCATGTCGAGCGCGATGGCGCGCGACTGTGACAGGCGCTTGACCGGGCCGCGCTGGTCGCGCAGTTCCCAGTTGCGGTTGTCGATGGTGGCGACCGTGCCGGTGCGCATGATGCGCTTGAGGTCATAGCCCTCGAAGCCGGTCATCTCCGCCACCGCGCCTTCGAGCGCCAGCTGCACCTCGGCCAGCGCCGGGATCGGCACCCAGACGGGCAGGTCGTCGTCGAGCACATGGTCCTCGCGCACATAGGCATGGGCGAGAACATAGTCGCCCAGCCGCTGGCTGTTGCGAAGCCCCGCGCAGTGGCCGAGCATCAGCCAGGCATGAGGGCGGAGCACGGCGATATGGTCGGTAATCGTCTTGGCGTTCGATGGCCCGACGCCGATATTGACGACGGTGATGCCGCCATGGCCCTTCTTCTTGATGTGATAGGCCGGCATCTGCGGTAGGCGGGCGAGCGACAGGTCACTGTCCGGCTGGTCGGATCCAGCCTTGGTGGTGATGTTGCCGGGCTCGACGAATTCCGTATAGCCGTTGCCGCCCTCGGCCATTTGCTTGCGGGCCCAGAGGCAGAATTCGTCGATATAGAACTGGTAGTTGGAAAACAGCACGAAGTTTTGGAAATGCCGAGCGCTGGTCGCTGTGTAGTGGCTGAGGCGAGCCAGCGAATAGTCGATGCGCTGGGCGGTGAAGGGCGCGAGCGGGAAGGGCTCGCCGGGGCCCGGCTCATAGGCGCCGTTGGCGATCTCGTCGTCGGTGGTCGAAAGATCGGGCGTGTCGAAGAGGTCACGCAACGGCAGCTCGATCGCCTCTGCCATCGAGGCTTCGACATGGGCGCCTTCCTCGAAGGCGAAATGCAGCGGGATCGGCACGCTTGATTCCGAGACGGTGATGCCGACGCCGTGATTGCGCACCAGCAGCCCCAGCTGCTCCTTGAGATAATGGCGGAAGAGCCGCGGGCGGGTGATCGTCGTCGTATAGACGCCCGGTGCCGTGACATGGCCATAGGAAAGGCGCGAATCGATGTGGCCGAAGCTGCTCGTCTCGATCGAGACCTGCGGATAGCAGGCGCGGTAGCGGGTCAGCGGCCGGTCAGTGGCAAGCGCGCTGAAGGCATCGACCAGGAAGCCGGTGTTGCGCTCATAGAGCGCCGAAAGCGCATCCACGGCCGCCACGGGATCGGTGAAGGTCTGCGGCGCGAAGGGAGCCGGCGTGGCGACGGAGAGGGCGGCGGGCGAGGGGATTCGTGTGTTCATGCGGCATTATAAGTCGACGCGCTTGACAAGCAAACGACAAGTCACGGTCGGTTTACGGACAGTCGACATCAGCGCGGCGCTGCCAGGATCAGCGCGGCCCCCGCCAGTGCCAGCGCGCCGCCGGCCAGATCATAACGATCGGGCGACATACCCTCGACAAGGCGCATCCAGATCACCGAGGCGGCGATATAGATGCCGCCATAGGCCGCAAAGGTGCGCCCGGCGGCGGGCTGTTCCACCAGCGTCAGCAGAAGGGCAAAGGCGACGAGCGCCGCGCAGCCCGGAACGAGCCAGAGCGGCGAGCGATCGAGCCGCAGCCAGGCCCAGAAGGCAAAGCAGCCGGCGATCTCGCACAGGGCGGCGAGCGGATAGACGAGGAGGAGGGGTGGGTTTGGCATCCGGCCAGTGGAGGCGAGGCGGCGGCGGAAGGCAAGGGGGAGCGTGTGGTGGAGCTGGCGGTGAGAGAGCGGACAGACGATTCCGTATGGCGCTGTCGGCGCAGGAGGGAAGACCCCCTCTGGCCTGCCGGCCAAAGGCGGCCAACCCTTTCTGGCGTTGCCGGCATAGGAGGGAAGACGCTCTCTAAGCTGCCGCCCATCTTCCCCACAAGGGGGGAGAGACCCGGCCGCGCCGCTTTGCCCGCATCGAGGGGAGCCGCGTGACTGCATCGCTCTTGAACAGCTCAATGCCCATTGGAAGCGCAGCACCTTTCAGGATCGAAAGACGCTAGCAGCCTAACATCCCCGACACGAAAGATTGGGAGCGGCGCCCCAGCCCCCGGGCTCTCCCCCCCTTGTGGGGGACATGGGCGGCAGCCCAGAGGGGGTCTTGCCGTCAGGCTCGGGGCGGCAGCCTGGAGGGGTCATGTCGCACGAGGAGGCCGGCAGCCTAAGGAAGGGTTTGCCGTAGGAGGAAGCCGGAAGCTCTGAGTCAGTTTTTTGAACGGGGCAGAGGGGATCTTGATGGCAGGGGGCGGCGGCCGACTGGGCGTAAACCGGGGAAGGGGACTGGCGGGCCATGGAAGATTACAGGATCAGCCAATCGGCAGCCGGGAGAACGTCTCGGCCACCGAAACGGCGGATCAGGTCAGCGCCTGGCGCTGCAGGGTGACCAGCAGGACGAGGCCGGCGCCGTGGCCCTGGGTGGCGATCTCGTTCACCCGGCTCCAGGCAAACAGCCCGACCGGGGCCATCAGCATGGCGGTGAGAACCAGCATGCGCAACGCGGTTGAGAGCGGCGAGTGGGACAGGCGGCGCATGGAGCGATCCTCAGCGCGAAATACGGCCGCCGTCAGAGCTTGGTCCTGCAGAACTGGACCGTATGGGCGGTGCAGTCGGCGAGCGTGGTGGCATAGTTGTGCTGGCGGCGGCGCTCGGTGTCCGCGCTGACGGCCGCAGCGAGGCTCATTGCGAAAACGACCATGAGCAGGCTGATGATGGTGAGGCGGCGGGCGAGAATGTCCATGGTCCCTGTGTCCAGTTGGAGAAGCATCGGGCTCTTTTTCGAGCGTTGAGATGCTTATCGCACAGGCTAACTGAACTCTTGCTGAGCCATTGGTTCATCTGCCATTCAGGTCAGATGGTGCATTGCACGCGTTCGCTCTTTTTCCAGCAATGGGCGCGCTTTGCCCGGCGCATGCCGGCACCGAGGCTGGCGACGGATCCGCACGGGTCCACCGGTTTCCTTTTGTGTTCTTCCGTCCTAGTTTGGCAAAATCTTGACGAGGAGACGACGCATGGCAAGCCCGATCGAGCTTTACTACTGGCCGACCCCCAATGGCTGGAAGATCACCATCATGCTGGAGGAGCTCGGCGCTCCCTATACGGTCAAATATGTCAATATCGGCCGCGGCGAGCAGTTCGAGCCGGACTTCCTGAAGATCGCGCCCAACAACCGCATGCCGGCGATCGTCGACCCCGATGGGGCCGATGGCCAGCCCATCTCGGTGTTCGAATCCGGGGCGATCCTGCAATATCTCGGCCGCAAGTTCGGGCGGTTCTACCCGAGCGAGGAGCGTGCGCGGGTCGAAGTCGAGCAATGGCTGTTCTGGCAGATGGGCGGGCTCGGCCCCATGGCCGGCCAGGCCAATCACTTCCGCAACTACGCGCCGGAGAAGATCGCCTATGGCATCGATCGCTATACCAACGAGGTCAACCGTCTCTATGGCGTGATGAACCGCCGGCTTGCCGACCGCGACTTCCTGGCAGGCGACTATTCGATCGCCGACATGGCCTGCGTCGGCTGGGTGCGCCAGCACGAGGGCAATGGCCAGGACCTGAACGACTTCCCCGATCTCAAGCGTTGGTTCGAGACGCTCTCCGCCAGGCCCGCCGTGATTCGCGGCTTCGAGGTGGGGCGCGAAGAGCGCGAGCGGCAGAAACATCTCTCCGAGGACAAGGACGCCCAAGCCATCCTCTTCGGCCAGCGGGCGCGATGACATCGCTCAGGCCGCGAACGTCACCCGGTCGCGGCCCGCGCTTTTCGCCGAATAAAGCGCTTCGTCGGCCCGCGCATAGATGATGCGCGGCGTATCCCCCGCCCGCACGTCGGTCATTCCGACCGAGCAGGTGTAGCGCAGCGCCGGCGTATCGGCGATGGGGAGGGACCGTCTGACTTCGGCCAGGATGCGGTTGACGATGAGTTCCGTATGGCAGAAGGCCAGGCCGGGGAAGAACAGCAGAAACTCCTCCCCGCCGAGCCGCCCGAAACAATCCTCGACCCGGATATTGGCGCGCACGGTGCGGGCGAAATGCACCAGCACCTGGTCGCCGGCGGGATGGCCGTAGACATCATTGATCCGCTTGAAGTGATCCAGGTCGAACAGGCAGACGCTGCCATCGGTCTTGCCGCTGAAATGCGCGCCGTTCAGGAAGTTCGTGAGCAGCTCCATGATGTGGCGGCGGTTCGAAATGCCGGTCAGCTCGTCGGTATTGGCACTGAGCTGCGCATGTTCCTGGCTGATGCGCAGTGCGCGATGATCGACATTCATTTGCGTCACATCGACGCCGACGAAAAGCGACCAGCCGTTCGGAAGATAGCTGAGGGTGATGTAGATCCAGCGGCCATCCATCAGGTCGCTTTCATAGGACCGATGCTGGTCCTTGCCACGCCTGGAGAGCACGCCCGCCAACCAGGCCTCGATCTCCGCCGTCTCGATACGCGTGCCGCGACCGTTCTGGTAGTTGCGGCGCATCAGATCCGTCCAGAGGATCTTCTCGCCCGGCGCAACAAAATAGGCCTGCCGGAAGGCGGCATTGGCATATTGCAGTCGGTTGTCATGGTCATAGAGCCCGATGAGAGCTCGGGAGGATTCGGCGGCATCAACAAGCTCGGATGACCAATTCATCGCTTGCAACCTCTAAGACTGAAACAGGACGGCAGTCCGGGAATGGACGGCGACGCTCAGCGGCCTGCGTGCCGACCTCGGTCGCTTCTGCCACTGAGTCTCGACGATCCATTGTCGGAGGGAACGGTTACAGCTCCCTCAGTCTCGGAGTTAAAAGTTAAGGGAATGTTGGAGGCGGCTCCCCAGAACCAGTGATTGCCGCTCGCCCCCCGCGTCGCCGCAGGGCTGCTGCGATCCCGCCGCGACATGTGGCGGACAGCGAGCCCAAGAACTCGAACGCTTCGACAGAGGGTCTCGGTTGCTCCTATAGCCGTGACCAGCTCTGCGAGCGGCAGAGCACCTTCAAGACGCAGCCCTGCAGCTTCAACTGGTCGCCGGACAGAGCGGCCGAGCCGCTATAGGTCTTGTCATTGGCCGGATCGGTGATCTCACCCGTATAGCGCGGTGCGCTGCCGCTCAGTTCGCCGATGCGCTTCCCCGCATGCTTGCCGGTCTTGAGCGTGATGCAGAAGGCGCCGCCGCAGGGGGCGATCGCCGCCGTCTCTCCACTCGCCGTCTTCCATGTCCCGAGGATCGGTTCGGCCGCAAAAGAAGGCGTCGCGACGAGAACTGCGGCCAGAAGCCCGCCGGCCAGAAGGCGCGCGGCCCAGTACATATGGGTCATCATGATCTCCTCCAGGCATCTCCCATGCCGCATCCGCCTTTACGCGCAGGTAAACGGAATGTCGAGATTGCCCGCAGCGGCTGGATCCCAACGCTCCTTGGGCGCTCTGGCTTTCGGCGCCATGGTTAGGGAAGCGTTGAAAACCAGCGGTGAAGGAAAGGTAAAGTTGAAACGCCAAGCCCGGCAGCACAGCGCCTCCGATGTTTAACGAAAATCCAAGTTTACCAACTGTTTGAACTTTGTTCGGCTCAAATTAATCATGCATTTTAAGCGCCTATTGAAGGGCCCGGGCTAGAGTAGGTCCATCAAAACGAGCGGGGAGCATGAAGCCTCGCCAAGACGCCGGACAGAGCCACGGGCCCCGAAAAGAGGGCCGGGCCGGACGGCGAAAACAGGGACTGAAAACGGCAAGACCAACAGATCGAAACAGGGACACGACCATGGCACGCTTCGAATTCCATACCCCATCCGAAGTCAATTTCGGCGGCGAGAACCGCGCCGAAGCGTTCTGCGAGATGGGCCTCATGTATGCAACCGGCCGCGGCTGCGCCGTGGATCTCGTCGCTGCGCATAAATGGCTGAACATTGCCGCCATCAAGGGCTCGGACCGCGCCGCGGCGCTAAGGGCCGATCTCTCCACCACCATGTCGAAGAGCGAACTGGCTGCGGCCCTGCGTGCCGCGCGGGAATGGATGACCATCCACTGATCTTGCCATCCCTGATCTGCCGCTGATGACTGACGAGGGCCGCCGCGGCGGCCCGTCGGACCGAGCTGCCAGTGGCGCCGCTGCGTTTGCTTCGCTGCGGTGCCGGCGGCATTTTCCTCCCTGTCACCGCATTGCAACATGCGCGAATGGATCGAAACGGAGTTTCGTGCGTTAGAAAGCGCTGAACGCATTTTGGCCCTGTTCCAGTGGCCTCCCTCATGGGGTGAACGTTGCGTATCTCGTTCTGACAGGAGACTTTCATGAAACTTTCCCTCGCCAGCACCGTCTGCGCTGCCGCGCTGTCCTTCAGCGCCCTTCCGAGCCTGGCTGCCGATCCCGTCGAGGCCGCCCCGGTCTATCGCGATGGCGGCGCCCGCAACGGCGTGAAGATCGGCTATCTCGATTGCCGCATCGCCGGCGGCGCCGGCTATATTCTCGGCTCCGCCAAGGAAGTCGATTGCGACTTCAAGTCCTCGATCGATGGTGAGCCGGTGGATAGCTATTCGGGTGCGGTGCGCAAGCTCGGCATCGACCTCGGCTTCACCACTCAGGCCCGCATGGTCTGGCTCGTCATGGCGCCGACCGCCGGCTATCACCATGGCTCGCTGGCCGGCCTCTACCAGGGCGCGACCGCCGAAGCCACTCTAGGAGTCGGCGTCGGTGCCAATGTGCTGACCGGCGGCACCTCCGGCTCCATCCACCTGCAGCTTCTGAGCCTGCAGGGCCAGGTCGGCCTCAACGTGGCCGCCACCGGCACCTCGATGACGCTGACCTCGGTCAACTGAGCCATACGACAAAGCATCTCGGAAAGGCGTCGGCCCCGGCCGGCGCCTTTTTCACGTCCCGGTCGATCAGCCGAGCGCGGCAACCACGGCGGGCAGAGCCTCGGCCAGCCGCGCCATCTCCGGCTCGGGCCCGGCGGAAATGCGGATGCAGCGATTGAGCGGGGCCACGCCCGGCATGCGGATGAAGACGCCGTGATCGTCCATCAGCCGGTCGACGATCGCGCGGGCATAGAGCTGGTCGCGGCCGCAATCGACCGCAACGAAATTGGTGGCCGAAGGCAGGGGTGAGAGCCCGCAGCCGCGCGCGATCTCGCCGATCCGTGCGCGCGAGTCGGCAATGCGGGTCACGACATCGCCGAGGTAGGCTTGGTCTGCGAGCGCGGCCAGCGCGGCGGCGGTGCCGAGCCTGTTCATGCCGAAATGGTTGCGGATCTTGTCGAAGGCGCGAGCATTGTCGGGCGCGGTAACCACCGCTCCGATCCGCGCGCCGGCCAGGCCATAGGCCTTGGAAAAGGTGCGGGTGCGCATGACGTTCGGCCGGTCGAGGAGTGCGGCGATCGGCGGGATCGTTCCCGCCGGCGCCGTCTCGCCATAGGCTTCGTCGAGCACCAGCAGCGTGGTCTCGGGGAGCGCGAGGGCAAACTCGACCACACGATCGGCCGGCCACCAGCTGCCCATCGGATTGTCGGGATTGGCGAGATAGACGAGTGGCGCCGCTTCGCGCCGGACCGCGTCGAGGAGCCCATCCAGATCCTCCCGATCTTCGTGATAGGGCACGGTGACCAGCCTGCCGCCATGGCCCGCCACATGGAAACTGAAGGTGGGATAGCCGCCGAGCGAGGTGACGACCGGCTGGCCGGGCTCGATCACCAGCCGCACGATCTGGCCGAGTAGCCCATCGATGCCTTCACCGATCGCCAAATGCGCGGGCGAGATGCCGAGGTGGGCGGCAAGCGCCTGCTTCAAAGCGAAATTCTCGGGATCATTATACATCCAAACCGTGGCGGCCGCGGCACGCATGGCGTCGATCACGGAGGGCGAGGGGCCGAAGCCGCTCTCATTGGCGCCGATGCGGGCGGCGACGGCGCGCCTCTTCTGCCGCTCGATCGCCTCCGGCCCGACGAAGGGCACGGTGGCGGGAAGGGACTGGACGAGGGGCGTGAAGCGGGCAAAGCCGGTCATGAAGGCGATTCCGGGATAGCTGGGGGGCGCCAGCTATAGCATGCGCGCCCGCTGCCGCCACCCGGTCCGATCCGTCTCGGGATGCCCCGACCTGTTTCAGCCTGCCGAGACGAGGCGAGCGGCCAGCAGGCCACAGACGGCGGAGACGCCGGTCAGCACAGTGCCCCAGCTCATGTCGACGAAGCTCATCGCCATCGGCCAGCCCTTCAAGGTGGAAAGATTGGTCATGTCATAGGTGCCATAGGCGGCAAGGCCGAGCACGGCGCCGTAGAGGAGGGCGGTGGAGAGCGACCCTGCTTTCAACCCCGGCAGCACGGCGAGAATGACGATGGCGGCGGCGAAGAACAGATAGAAGACGGCCGCGAAAACGAAATTCGGCTGCGGGAGCATCAGCTCGCCCAGCTGATTGCGATAGAAGCTGCGTGCCACGATGCCGAGCCAGACGGCATCGAGCGCGAGAAACGAAGCGAGCGTTCCGGCATAGGCCACAAGAAAGGTTTTCATCAAGCGTCTCCCAGTTTCTCCCGCTACGCTGTGGGCCGGCCACTGGATCAAGCAGGAGAGGCGAAGGGGAGGGAAACGCTTGGGCTCAGCGCGAGGGGAGGCCGCCGGTTGCGAATTCGGCGCGGATGATGCGGCTCACATAATCGCTCGGCAACGGCATGTTGAACCGGGCGCCGAGCTCGGTGCCGACCCTGTGCACCCGCGTCGCGCCGTGCTCGCCCTCGAAGCCGACGATCTCGACGAAAAAATGCGGCGGGAGCGGAATGGCAGCATTGAAATCGATCATCACGCCGCCGATCGAAATATGGCGAATCAGGCCCTGATATTTGGTCTTCGGCTTCAGCCGGTCGGCGACGACGAGGATGCGGCAGGGACGCTCGATGTAGAAATGCCTGTAGGTCGTCGCCACAGCGCCGGGCCGCGGTTCCGCTCTGTGCATGATCATCGACATTCTGGAAACTCCGTCACTCGCACGTCACCTACCGCCCTACTATGCCCTCCAAGCCTTGCCCGAGTCTTTCAAGAAAAGGTAAAGCAAGCACTGACGCATAGAGGCGGCCAGGTGCTTGAGTTGGCTTGAATTGGTAAGGCGGTATTGCCAGGGATCGGCAATCGACAGTCGGCAATCGGCTATCGGGACGCTTGTTGTTCCTGCTCTGTCCGGGCACCGTTGCTCACGCCGAAGTGACGGGCGTGAGGGCTGACCGGCGGGGTGACGGCGGGCGCGGCTGCGCCATATGAAGCGTGAGGCGGGCATTGGCCCGCGGCCACCGATCCGGGAACGCGCGATGAAACCGATCCTCCATGCCCTTGCCGCCCTGACCCTGCTTGCCGGGTGCTCGTCCACCGCCGATGCCGGTCCGGAACCCATCCCCGGCAGCATCACCTATGGCGGCCAGCCGAAAAGCCGCCTCAGCAAGGCGCCGATCGGCAGCACCTTTACCAGTCAACTGACCGACGAATATGGCCACCGCGCCGAAGAGGTCTACCGCGTCGAGCCGGACCGCTCGCTCAAGCTGCTGCGCCGCAACCGCATCGACGACGAAGACTGAGACCAGCAAGGCTCTTTGCAGATCTTCCGCAAAAAACCCTTGCAAAGCCGGGCGCCTCTCTCTAGTCAAGCGCGTGACGGAGAGGTGGCCGAGTGGTCGAAGGCGCTCCCCTGCTAAGGGAGTATACCGGAAACGGTATCGTGGGTTCGAATCCCATCTTCTCCGCCATTTACCCGGTTCAATTCCTTGTTTCCGCACTTCGATCTGGGTGCAGCCTTTTGGCGTCCCCGGTTCATTTGCCATTTCCCTCTGGATGCCGGGCGGCATTGGACGATTGGCAGCGGACTGCGGGTTGCGGCGGGGCTCGAGACGGGCCTGAGATTCGAAGCTGCTTCTTCGCGTTGAATGAACAGCTTGCGGGGCCGATCGGTCCTTGCGGGCTAAAAGGTTTCGAGCTTGTCTCGGTCTGATGTCCTGCCGTTCATGATTCCCCGAACGATGTGGAAAAGCGCAGCTTCGCCTTTGTGCCGCCTCCGTATCAGCGCCTTCCGATATGCGAATGCGCATTGGTCAGTTGATCCGGGCCCCGCACTCCCTGTCAGCAGAACTGCCACCATGCAAAGCCGTGCGGCGGCATCGGTCGACGGGCAGCCTACGGAAGAGACTGTTCAAGCTTTCGCCGGTCAAACTTCGAGCGGAACGGACCTTTCCACTCATCAACCGCTTATTCACTCGTGGAGCCCGACAGCTGTCCACGGCTAGAACTGGAAGAAGCGCAATGATCGAGAACCATCAGCCTGACTGCAGTCTCGTCAGCAAACCCGGCATCCCCGCCTGGTGCAACTGCCGCGGTGTCGCGAGTTCTCCGTGCTTTTCGGAAACGCTCGTCGACTGGCTTCATGTCGCAGCGCGACGCGTCTTGAGGTGGTAAGGCGCTTCGAAAGGCATGACCGATTTGCCTGAGTTGCACTTCAGCCGGCCGAACTCGAGAACTGACGAGGGTTTTACGGGGTGCCTGCAGGCGCAGGCTGATCCTTGGCGCGGGACATCAGCCGTCGCCTTGCTGTGCCAAAGAACTTTGTTCGCTCTTCTGCCGGATCAGCGACAAGACGCCCCGGCTCAACCTTGACCATGCACCGCGCGCCGCGCTGATCCCTCTAGTCTGAGGCGGCCGCGATACGGCCCGAGATCTGTTCAACCTGGATTTGGTAGAAGATGGGTGCAAGGGAAGTGCCGGAAGGGGCTAAGCTGTCCGGCTTGTAAGCGCCCGGCTCCCACCAATTGCCCCTCTTTTGCAGGAGGGACCAAGCCCGCATATGCGAGCTATGCCCGTCCTCATCGTCTGGGAGTTCATGATACGTGCCTCGAACGAGAACGCTCTTCCAAGACTGCGCTGTCTCTTCTGCATAAACTTGAATGCAGACCTGAGGATCCTGCCGCATGCTCTCGATTTTTTCTCCCGGCAGCGAGAAACTGTAAATCCTGTCCTCATCGAAAACGAAACGGATTGGCACCACGTAGGGCTTACCGTTGTAGATGCAGCCCAAGGAACCGACTTCATGTTCGCGCAAGAAGACGGCGCATTCTGCTCTACTCATCTCACGACATTCATTTTCGGGCTCCTGTTGAGAAATGATGAGACCCCGGATCTCCGTGATGTTGGAAGGCCCCAACCTGTGATGTTTTCTGCGCAAAACCTGGATTATGTGTGGTCAGCCAGACTTGTCTTGACCGGGGTGCGCAGCGTGTCCTCATGAAGGGCTGCGTCGAGATCCAGCGGATCTATGTCGATGCGGCTGGTCTTCTGACGTCCGACCACTTCCATCGTTGTGGAAATGCGTCGGTATGCCAGCCAGGAGATGCCGGTGATCTGCTCCTCGTCGTCATAGATTCGGTAGTCGCCCGGCGGATAGTTTCCGGTCACCCCAGGGAGTGTGAAAGGACTGTTGAAATGGACCGTCCTCGAGGTTGTTCGCGTGAACATTGGCTCTCTCCTTGAGAGGTGTTGGGCCTGTTTGAGCGAGTGACGACGCTGAAACAGGCGTTTGCGTCAGTCCGCCTTTTTGGGGTCTACAAGCTCCGCCTTTTGAAACGGATGCACAGTGCAGCAAGCTTGATCGGTTCCCTGCGGGCGTTCTCCGACGACAGTCAGTGTCATTTTCCCGGCCGCAGCGGACCGAGCGCGCACGTCAGCCAGGACAATGACTTCACTGGGCTTCTTCATCGTCAACCTCGGCTTCCGCCGCGGCCGGACGGACGACCGATGCCGTGCCGCCCTCATTCTCCCAGCGCGATAATGCCGCTGCGCTCTGCGGGTGATCATCCCGGTCACCCGACAGGTACGAGTCACGCATGACCATGCCGTCTTGGATGCGCAGGATCAGCCGTTGTTCCCTTGCCGCGTCGGGTCCGCTTGCAGAGGCGAGCTCCGACGTCTCATACCCGGCTCGCTTCAGGAGCGTTCGCAACAATTTCTGATCATGGGGGGCGGTTGCCATTCAGATTGGCATGGCGAGTGACGCCAATCCCGAAATGACAATAGTCGGTATGCAGAGTTCCAACGGATACGGCATGATTTTTCCTATACTCGGAGGCTTGCGATCAAGCAGATAAGGTCAAGCTCGAGCCAAGCGCCTTACGGTCCAGCTCGATCATCGTCTCACGTTTTCTCTTGTAAGCTGCGATCGCCGTTTCGAAGATTCTGCCTTTGAACCGATCGAACGCCAGCAGATAGTCGCGCTCTAAACGGTTCGGGGAGACGCCTTCCTGGTGAAAGAGGGCGACTGGCAGAAGAAATAGGATCTGTTTCAGGCCGTCATGGCCAACGAAGCGTATGGACGAACGCCGAGGGTCGAAGCTGCGGGACGGGTTAATGAAGCTGAGAGGCATGTCAGTATGGCCCCCCACTCGAGATGAGCGCGAGTTCGCCTTGGACAATGGGGAGACACCCCGTTCCAGAGCGTGGAAACGCTGCCGCTGCTTCTCGACCGCTCATCTTCTGAGCCATCGACGGACGGGCGTTTTGGCGAAAGCAATGATGCCTGAGATTGGAAGACATGACGTCCTCCTGGTTGGGGCCAGGGTGCGTGTCGCCCTGAAAATGACAGCGCCCGCTTCATGGCTGCCACTATCATTCAAGATGATATAGATGGTGGCAAATTCAAGGGCTGCTCGATCCTCTCATGGTCGAACCTCCCGGCCCTCGCGTCCAGGGCCATGCTGAGCCGCCCCGACCCTCGTCAGCGCGCCACTCTCACCCCTTTCGGAACCTTCCGTCCGGCCTGCGTGTTGTGCGGCGGAAGCAACAGGGAGAATGACCATGAGTAATCCGGGCAATATTTCGCCGGCCGTGCAATCGATCCGGCGCGAAAAGGAACGGCAGGCGGTCAACGGCGCGGCGGGTGATCTCGACGATGCGCTGAAGGACACCTTCCCGGCCTCGGACCCGATCTCAGCCAGCGGCACCACCATGCCCTCGCGCCATACGGCGGATCGCAGCGGATCGCGCTGGTCCGGCGAGATGCGCGGTCATACGCGGCCCCGCAGCGCGGCCGATGCCGGCGCGACGCTGGACGCCTATGTCACCGATCTCGCCCGCAGCGTACGCGAGCGCCCGCTGGCAGCGGCCGCCATCGTGGCTGCGGCGGCCTGGCTCTTCGGCCGCACCCGCTAAGCGTTGATCAAGCAGGTGGAGAGTGCAGGCGGCTGCGAGCCGGCTGCGCCTGTCTTTGCGGCAACGCTGTCCCGACCACTCGCAGGACCGGTTCTCTCGATCGGGTGCCTGAGGCGGACCGTGGTCAGAGCGTTCCATTGCCGGCTGTGCCAAGCAGCGCCAAGACGCGGTCGAGATCCGATCACTCGCCCGGCTCTCCACGATCGACCTGCCCAACCCTCCTGCGCCTCACCGTGCGGGAGGGTTTTTGTTTGGCATGGAGCGGCGGAGAAGGCCGCAGGCTTGCAGTGGCCAGAGGACGAGGAGCGGCTGCAGGAGCAGGCGGGGAATATGGTACCAGAGGCCGATTCCGCCGCTGGCGCGCCCCAGATCATTGATCATGTGCTGGATATTGGCGGGATAGACAGCAATGGCATAGAGCGCCAGACCGACAGCCGCGATCCGCCGCAGCGGCGGATGTGGAACCAGCAGCAGGGCTGCCGCGATGACTTCGAAGCCCCCTGTTGCCGCCACCAAAAAGGCCGGGAAGGGGACCCAGGCGGGCACGATCGTCAGAAGCGGAGCGGCGAACATGAAATGGCCGATGCCGGCCAGCCCATAGAAGAGCGCGAGGATCCGCCGCGACACGGGGTGGTCGCCGCTTTGCGCTGGTTTGGCGGCTGATCTCGCCATCGGTCGTCCTTATGCTTCGAGAAATGACGGCCCGAGATGCGCCGATGCGCCGTCGAAGATGATCTGCCACCGCCAATCAGGCCGGGGGCGGAGGCGGCGAGGCGTCTTGCTGCTGTGCGACCCATTCTCTTCTACGCCCAGTAGCGACTTCGGTTCATGGGGAGGGAGATGGCGCGCGGCCGGTCGCGGGACCGCGTCTGCCGGGAACCAATCGGCGGAGGCTCGGTTGGGTGGGCTCGATGTTGGAACCCTGACATGTTTGAAGACCGAGGAGAGGCCGCATGGCGACTGATGTAAGAGAGATTTTTGTAACCGGACTGAAGAACGCCCATGCCATGGAGAACCAGGCGCTCTCGATCATGAAGCCGCAGGTCGCGCGGATCGAGAACTATCCCGAGGTGGCGGCCAAGCTGGAGCAGCATATTCGCGAAACCGAGGGCCAGATTACCCGCATCGAGGGCGTGCTCGACAGCCTGTCAGAAGATCACTCCACGCTGAAGGACATGGCTCTGTCGCTGACGGGCTCCCTGGCCGCGCTCGGCCATACGGTGGCGGGCGATGAGATTCTCAAGAACTCCTTCGCCAACTACGCCTTCGAGAATTTCGAGATCGCCGCCTATCGTTCACTCATTACCGTCGCGGAACTCGGCGGCTTCCCCGCCGCGGTTGCGCCGCTGACGGCCAATCTGGACGAGGAACGGGCGATGGCTGCCTGGCTCAACGACAATCTGCGCACGGTGACCATGCGCTTTGCGGCCTTGAGGGAAGCGGGCGCCACCGCCAAGGTCTAAGCCGGGTCGCCGACCGAAGGATTGCATCCGTCCCGGTGTCGGCTGGCCTCGGTCTCATGCCGCCCCCGCCTATGCTGATCCGCAGGCGCAAGGGCAGCCACAGACCCGCGCTCGATAGGGCCTTTCCATCGTCCGCCATCCTCCCAAGCCGGCCACCGGCGCCAGCGAGCCCCGCTCGCCGGTGCTGGGGCGGACCCCTCAGGCGGGCGCATCCGGGCGAGCCTTCGTCTCTCCGGCAGAAGCCGGCGCCTCTCAGCGGCGCCGGCTTTTGGGTTTCGGCGTCGCCGCCGGCTGCGCGCGCTCGAGGACCGGCACGCAGAGCGCCAGATCGGCCGAGGCGAGGTGGGCGTAGCGCATGGTCATCTGCAGCGTCTGATGGCCGAGCCACATCTGAACGCGGCGGATATCGATGCCGCCGCGCACGAGGCGCGAGGCGCAGGTGTGGCGCAGCACATGCGGCACGAGATCCTTGTCGTCGAAGAAGCCTGCCTCTTCCTTGGCCTGTTTCCAGACAGCGCGAAACTGCTGCTGGTCGATGCCGGCAAAAGGGCCGAGGCCGCGTCCACGCGTCTGGCCGATCGCCTCCAGCGCCCGGCGTGTCAGCGGCACGGAGCGGCTGCGGCCGGATTTGGTGATCCAGAAGGTGGCGAGCGCCCCCTGGACATCGTTCCAGCGCAGACCCAGCGCCTCGCCAAGCCGCGCCCCGGTATCGACCAGGAAGATGCAGAGCCTCCGATAGAGTTCCGAGCGGGCGCCGATTGCCGCAAACAGCCGATCCTCCTCCTCGAGCTCCAGGAAGCGAATGCGGCCGGCGCGCTCCTTCTGCCGCGAGAAATCCGGCAGGCCCGGAATGTCGCCCATCTTCTGCGCCTTGCGCAAAAGCTTGCTCAAGGCCGAGATCTTGCGGTTGATCGTCGCATTGCTGTTGCCCTTCAGCCGCAGGGCGGAGACCAGCTGGTCGAGCTCCGCCTGGCCGAAGCGGGAAAACTCCTTCTTCGGCATCATGGCATAGAGATCATGGATGAAGGCGATGACATTGTCCTTGTGGCGGCCGGCTTCCCAGAGCGTGTCGCCATAGCGGTCCAAAAGGGTGACGAGGGTATGGGTTCGTGGGGCTTCGGTGCCGCCGGCATGCAGACGGTAGGAAAAGCCCGGTGGGCTGCCATAGGGCAGCGAAACGGCCGATCTCGGTTCCATTAAAGTCATTGCGCTTTCTCCAGTCTAGCACGTCTCCGCGCCGTCTTCTGGCCCCTCCGGGAGCGAGCCCCTTGGGGAATTGGTCGTCCGTCTGTCTTCGATCGCCGGAACGCGGATGCGGTTCCGACCATCATGCTTGCGCGTCCCATGCCGCGACCACCCTGGACGCAGGACGCAGTTCAGCGATCTCGGACCGATGAGAATCCGAGGCGACTGGTGGTCGGGGAGCCGACAGCTCCGATTGTTGGCAGCGAGCTAAATCGGTAAGTTCACGATTACGTTATCTCATATACAACTCATGAAGCAAGTTCTTAATCACGAAAATCCAAAACCACAAGGCCCGCAGCTCGCTAGAACTGCAGGCTTGATTTTTTCGAATGTCCCCGCTACCGGCGCAGCGAGGACGTGACTCGGACAAGCGTGACTTAGAAGTCGCGCTGCAGGCGGAGGTAGCCGCTCCAGTGATTGTCGTTCGGGCCGTCGACGTCCTTGTACTGAACGGAAACAACCGTCTTCAGCCCATCGGTGATCTTGTAGGCAGCGGCTACACCCGCCTTCCAGGCATCCTTGCCGTCGACGAAGTCGACATCGCCGCTGTACTGGAAGCCGGGCGTGATCGTGAGCTTGTCAGTAGCCTTCAGGTCGTAGGAGGTGGCAACCACCCACTTGGAATCGCTGTAGTAGAAGCTCTTGCCCGTGGCATAGAGGCCGGCGATGGCAAAGGTGCCGGGGCCGATGGCTGCCGTGGCGACAACACGATAGGCAGACTCTTCTGCGTCGAAGTCGTAGGCGGCGAGACCGTAGGCGCTCACGCCACCAACCGTGTAGCCGATCTTGCCATCGACGCCGATATTGTTGTTGCTGTCCGAGTCAGTGCCGTTTTCGATCTCTTCGATAGCGGCGCCAGCGATGAAGCCGCCGCCCTCATAGGTGTAGCGAATAGCGTTCGTCAGGTTCGAGCCGAGGCCGTCGGTTTCACCGGCGATGCCATCGTCCCACCAGTTGTAGAAGTAACCGATGTCGAAGCCGGCGATGTTGATCCAGGCGCCATCGAGAATCTTCCCCGCGCCCGCATTATCCGCGTCGTCGAACTCCAGGTTGATATAGCCCGTCAGCGCGCCGTACTCGGTGTCGGACTTTGCTTCGAACGTCAGGTAGCCACGCCCGAAAGGATCATAGTCACCCTTGCCGTTGCCGTAGCCGTTTTCCTTGAAGTTGATCTGCGTGCGGATGTAGCCGCCGATCTTCAGGCAGGTCTCGGTGCCGGGGATGTAGAAGTAGCCCTTGCCGAATGCGTCGCAGACCTTGACGTATTCAACTGCTTCCGGCTCGGCAGCGACGATCGCGTCGGCTGCCTGTGCGCCGGAAACTGCTGCCAGTGCAGCAGCGGAGCCGAGAAGAAGGCTCTTGATGTTCATTTCTGACCTCCAGTCAGAAATGAGGCGGCACTTACGAAAGTCCCAGCGAACATGGATTTCCGCGCTGCCTCGGCAAACGCCGCGGCAAGGCACCCGCGCGGCGAACCGCCCCTGCCTGTTGTTCTCATCGAGCTCACCCATGGAGCGGACGCGATGCAGCCCGGGAGACAGAATCGGCAGCATCGCGGAAGCGAGTCGCAGGGCTGGAGGCTGGCCCGAACGGCCTCACGCACCGCCCCGGCGGAAACCGGACGAGGCTCCTGGAGGGCCGAAGCAGGCGCAGCCGGCAGCCGCAGGCCACGGTTTTGCCGCTTTCCCGGCCAGCCTGGCGCAAGGTTCGGCCTCGCTAACGCCTTGCTCGCAAAGGATTTTCTTAACCGCTTGTTAAGAGTTCGGCCCGCGCAGGGCAATTTTGTGTCGTTTCAGCAACAGCGCATGGGGAAGGGTCGGCGAAAGCCATCGGACTTGCAAGTTGGTGATTGCGCCGCCGACCGCGTCTTGTATTTTCAACTCCGGAAGCAAGGGCGGTTGATCGTCCGACTTCTCAAGTGTTGGGGATGGGGCAGGGAACGCTGTCCTTCAGCAAAATACCCAGACCCGTTTGAAACTTTTGACTGGAGGTCAGAAATGAACATCAAGAGCCTTCTTCTCGGCTCCGCTGCTGCACTCGCAGCAGTCTCCGGCGCCCAGGCTGCCGACGCTATCGTCGCTGCCGAGCCGGA